>CAZKZB010000067.1:0-17442 GCA_964557135.1 uncultured Petrimonas sp.
ACATTATATAGTAAGAAGTCGTCTTGACTTTTGCGCCGCTCGATAACGAAACGGACACTGACACTTTAGGCAACATCAACTATTTTTATTCTTGCTTAACCTCAGACAGCAAAATAAGTCAAGATGACTTCGAGGCTATAAATTGCACTCCTTGGAAATTCCGAATTACATGCCTTGTATAAAACTACAGAAACAGCTTTTGTGATAAGGTGAAAAATCTTTCGTCGCTAAAACCTTTCTTATATTTCTGTGATACAGCGCAATATTTAGTTTTTGTTTTAAAAAAAAAAATTATCGCATCTAATTCATCAAGCCAACAGACTCTACTGGTTTTCTGCTAATTGTTGAATTTGAGAGAGTAAGGTTAGTCTTTACAATAAAGTTTCGGAGATCAAGATTTTAAAAAAATTGGGAGATCAACCCATATGAATGGAGAATAAAACATGAAACAATTAGCATTTACACCTATCGATCCCGATTTTTTCGATCTATTTCAACATGAAATGTATAAAGATTCGGTTAAAGTTATCTATTTCGACGTAGAAAACTATCCGCAACTGAAAGAATCGAATGGAAAAGCAACTGCCATTGTGAATAAAGAAAAACAGGGGCAGTTTATGGTTTTTGAAAACGGCGATGAGGTGCGGTTAGACAGGATTGTGGTTTATAACGGAAAACCCGGACCGGCTTACGACGAATACGATGCCTACGCTCTTGCACCGCTCACGTGCAAAGCCGGATACGATGATGAGAATTGTTAAATGAAGCTTTCAAACAAATCATCATCGTTGTAAGATATACCTCGCAACACCTTCCACAATAAGGAATTGCGCAACAATATAGGTAATCATTACCATCCATTGATTGTACGATATAGGTGTGTAAAACTTGTTAAGCGCAATAAACGAATCCGAAATTACAAACAGCAAAGCACCCACCGCAATTAACCGACCGATTTCTCCGATTTTTGTCAGGTGAAATGCGAAAGCCAGCATCGTACCAATCACAAATGCATAAAGCAAAATGGGTAGCCATAGTGTGCCCGCACGAGGAATTAAAAGATAAAGAAGCGCTGACACATAAACAGTTACAACCAATACTTTCACTAAATTAAAATGTATAGATTTCTCTTTCGCTATTCTTCTGAAAACTAAAACATAAAAAACATGTCCCACTAAAAAAGAGGATAAACCCAGTATAAAAAAAAGTTCTTCTTTACTGTTAAACATAAGAAACGTATCTCCGGCAATGCAACAAACCATCGCTAAAACCATCCAAAGCTTGAATTTCACAAACCTGATTCTCGTCTTTTTCAGGAAATACCACAACAAACTTAATACGATTAACGGCTTGAATATGAACCTCACAGCATTAAATTCGAAAAACATAGCCACAAGATAAATCGCAACTACCAAAAGAAAAGGAAGAAGTATCGCTTTATTTTTCATTTTATTACCTGACCTGTTTTATGCGCCTAAAATACAAAATCTTTCGCATTAGTCCTAATTAGGGACACTTACAAAAAAAAGTTAACTTGATTTACAAAAAGGGTAATTTGTCTATCTTTGTCATCCTAAAGCAGGATTCACAATCTTTTATGGCACTCAGACAACAACAGGAACTCAAGCAAACTCAGAGATTATCACCTTTACAAATGCAGGTGATAAAATTGGTTGAATTGAATTCGGTTGAATTAGAAGATAAAATAAATCAAGAATTAGAAGACAATCCCGCGTTGGAAGAAGGAAAAGAGGAGCATAACGAGGAAAACCCCGACGAATTTCAAGACGAAACCAACGATATATCGGAAGAAGACATTGTACTGGGTGATTACTTTTCAGAAGACGATATGCCCGATTTTCAGCTAAACAAATCATATACAAAATCTGAACCCAACTTTATTGAAGCTACTTATTCCAACGACAAAAGCCTCAACGAATTTCTGTTGGAACAAATTGGATTACGCCGCCTTAACTCCGAAGACCAGAAAATTGCCGAGTACATTATCGGCAACCTCGACGAAAACGGATATCTGGAACGAAGTCTTCACGCTATTTCCGACGATTTGCTTTTTCAGCAAAACATCGAAGTTGATGAGAAAAAGTTGAAGTCAATTCTCCGAATCATTCAAGACCTCGACCCTGCCGGTGTTGGTGCAAGCGATTTGCGGGAGTGCCTGTTATTGCAATTGCAAAGAAACGAACCAACTCACGAAAACAAGTTGGCTTTGGAAATTATATCGGATTATTTCGAAGAGTTTTCTCGCAAACATTACGATAAGATTATGCGGCAACTGAATATCTCACAAGACGATTTACGCGATGTCGTTGACGAAATAATCTCCCTCAATCCCAAACCAGGGAATGCCCTGGGCGATTCTATCGAGGTGGCGATGAGCAACATCACTCCCGATTTTATCGTAGAGTCGTACAACGGCGAAATCAACATGTATCTGAACAACAAAAATATACCTGAATTAAAAATCAACCGCGATTTCTCCGAAATGTTGCAAGGATACGTCCAAAACAAAAAAAGCATGAGCAACGACGCCAAACAAGCCGTATTGTTCATGAAACAAAAAGTAGATTCGGCTAAATGGTTTATCGATGCCGTACGTCAACGACAAAACACACTCCAGAGAACCATGGAGGCTATTGTTAATTTCCAGTACGACTTCTTTATGACCGAAGATGAAACCATGCTGAGACCTATGATTTTGAAAGACATTGCCGAAAAAACCGGATTCGACATTTCAACCATATCGCGCGTAAGCAACAGCAAATACGTACAAACTAACGGCGGAGTTTATCCGTTGAAGTTTTTCTTCTCTGAAGCCATGCAAACCGAGTCAGGTGAAGATATCTCGTCACGTGAAGTGAAATTTCTGCTCAAGGAGTGTATCGAAAACGAAGATCCGGCGAAACCACATACAGACGAACAGCTCACTGCCTTGTTAAACGAGAAAGGTTATATTATTGCCCGACGCACGGTGGCAAAATATCGGGAACAATTGAATATTCCTGTAGCGCGATTAAGAAAAAAAATTTAACTTTGCCGTTTCATAAAAAGTAAAATCATCTAATGAATCAGCTCGCACGCATCATATCTTCCATTTTTCAGCCGCTATTAATGCCCATCTACAGCGTTTTGCTGCTGTTTGTTTACACACATTTCAGACTACTGTTCACCAATCAGTTTTGGACAATAATGGCACCGGTTATACTTTTTTCGTTCATCATTCCCGGCATTCTGATTTACGCGGTTTACAAACTCAAATTAATTTCGGACTTATCACTCAAAGTACGCAAAGAACGCTTTATCCCCTACACCATTGTCTTGGTTTCTTACCTGATAATGATTTTTTACTACTACCGGATTGGAATGCCACAATGGTTTCTTATGCTCGTAGCATCGTCCGTGGCCGTTATCCTTATCGCGATATTCATCACCATATGGTGGAAAATCAGCGCGCACATGTTCGGTGTTGGTGGTTTGGTAGGTGGCGTATTGTCGGTAAGTTTTTTTGTTGAAAGATCAAATCCATACTATCTGTTTATGGCACTCTTTATACTGGCCGGTTTTGTTGGAGTATCCCGTTTGATACTGCGCAGACATACGTTGGGACAAGTTATCGCAGGCTTTCTCCTTGGATTTGTCATTTCTTTTCTTTTCGTTTGGATTGGAACATGAAAGATTTTGAAATAAGGAAAAAATATAGTATTTTTACCCCACATTTAAAACCACTTAAATTAATAAATTATCTCTATGAATTTCCCTGAAAATTTAAAGTATTCAAGCGATCATGAATGGGTGAGAGTTGAAGGAAACGAAGCCTACGTTGGAATTTCCGACTTTGCACAAAGCGAACTCGGCGAAATTGTTTTTGTTGACATTACCACCGAAGGAGAAACTGTTGACAAAGACGCCGTTTTTGGCAGTATTGAAGCTGTGAAAACCGTATCTGACCTTGTAATGCCTCTTACCGGCGAGGTTCTGGAAGTGAATCCAAAACTTGACGATGAACCCGAATTAGTAAACAACGATCCGTACGGCGAAGGATGGATTATTAAAATAACCATCGATGACGCAGCCGAAATAGACCAACTTCTATCGAGCGAAGCCTACAAAGCCCAAATCGGCCAATAAGAAAACGGTAGAGACGGTGCGCGCCGTCTCTATTGCAATATTCACACCTATGCAACCAATTGTAAG
Organism: uncultured Petrimonas sp.; assembly: GCA_964557135.1. Taxonomy (GTDB): domain Bacteria; phylum Bacteroidota; class Bacteroidia; order Bacteroidales; family Dysgonomonadaceae; genus Petrimonas. Next base: position 4,213 of record CAZKZB010000067.1, read on the forward strand.
CATTATCATGGGCAGCACTTCCGATTTGCCCGTGATGGAAAAAGCCGCCAAGTTTTTCGACGAAATGGAAATTCCGTTCGAAATGAACGCCCTTTCCGCGCACCGAACTCCCGAAGCTGTGGAGCAATTTGCAAAAAACGCTCAAAAACGAGGCATTAAAGTAATCATAGCAGCAGCCGGAATGGCGGCTCATTTACCGGGGGTTATCGCCTCAATGACTACACTGCCCGTAATCGGCGTTCCCATCAAAGCATCGTTAGACGGCATGGACGCCTTGCTTGCCATCGTGCAAATGCCTCCCGGAATTCCCGTTGCAACAGTCGGAATTAACGGCTCGTTAAACGCTGCCATTCTATCCCTGCAAATAATTGCGTCCGGAGATGAGGATTTGCAGAAGAAATTAGCAACTTACAAGGAAGACCTGAAAAGTAAAATTACACAAGCTAACGAAGAACTTTCGCACGTCAGCTATAAGTTCAAAACAAATTAGTTCTTCTTCTGCCAATTAATTGAGTGTGAAAAACAAATAAGAAAATGGTTTCAGTTTATAAAATTGGAGCCATTTTTGGTTTTAGAAGGGAAAAAACAATTTTACGCTTATCGGACAATTAATCCGTTTTTACAAATATATCGGTTTTCCCTCTGATTGGTCAGCATTCTGTTCATATTTACAGTTCTGTCAACCCAATTTTCCTTGTGGTATAAATGATATTGCACGGCAAGATTTCTAACCGATTTCAACTGAAAACCGGCGGCGCGAAACCTCCAGGTTAAATCTGTATCTTCGCCAACGGCAGGCAAGGTATAATCTTCGTCAAAACCATTTATGGCATAAATGGCTTTTTTTGAAAAAGACATATTGCATCCAATCAGCCGTCTGGCTTTTCTCAACTTCGGAATAAATTTTAGCAATCCATCGGGGGATATAAAAACACTCTCTTCTATAAATTCTATCTCTCGTTTTCGAAACAGCAGCATTTTAGTAAATTTATCCTGCATTTTAGTGATGGATTCGGGAGCATTATTTTCTAAAAACAGAGATGTTTTGAGGTCTAATTTCACTCGTTTTCCGGCTAATATATCGCTTTCATTAGCATAAAGAACGTGCATCTCCACGAAGCGTTGATGCAAAACACAATCGCCGTCTATGAAGATAAGCCAATCCGATTTTGCATGCCGAACAGCATTGTTGAGAGCTTTGTTTTTTCGCCACCCGATGTCTTCCTGAGTAAAATGCTGTACATCGTTTTCGAACGGATAGCTTTGGATAAACAATTTCATTTCTTCACACTGTCCGTCTTCGGAAATAATTATCTCAAAATCTTTTTCGGTCTGCAATTTCAAAGAGTCCAGAACTATTTTCAGAAATTTTGTATTGTTGTAAACTGAAATGATTACGGATGTTTTATACGCCATTTTCAAAGTTGAATGTTTAGGATATTTTTTAGCCAATTCAATAAGATATTCCTGTCTTTTTCAGTTGCCAAATCAAGCGAACCGATGCAGCAGAATTTCAAATTCTTATTATTTTTAAACATGTTCAGTTTTCTGTTCAAATAGTTCTTTCCTCTTTTTACGGGTTTTATATACAACAAATGCTCAGAAGCAGGTTTAACAATAGCTTTGCCCGACTTCAACACCGATAAGTAATACAATTCGTGAGTATTAAACTGTTTTCCACTTCTAAATTTATAGGATATGTTGGACAAAAAGTGTTTCGGATTTTTTGAAAAGTAATCGGCTATTACACTTTTCTTCAACGCATGGGGGGTATGATCCAAATGAAAATATCTCCATTTCTTACCGAACTTCCGGGCAGCACAAATCATTCCATCCTTAAAACCAACAGGTTTATGTCCGTTTTTGAGGGGTTTAATTAACCACAGCAGCCTGTCTAAAATAAGATTTCTCCAATTTCCGTAAGCAACTGTCTTATCATCAACAAACCAATCGGTTCGCTCAATCGGGCTTATTAGAAAGAAATCATCATTGAAATAGACGTAATTCTCATTAAGATCGGGAATTCGATAGATACACGTTTCAACAGCTCTACTGTTAAAAACGGGTAGGTATTGTTCGTAACCTCTGAAAATAACTTTGTGATCTACAATTTCGATGGGAATTTTATTTTCCGGAAAATTTATTCGAATAAAGTCATCTAACTGAGGATCTTGTTCGTCGGTTACAATAAATATTTTACGAACAAACGGCGCAAAACGTAAGATAGAAGCTACGCTATAAAAAATCTCACCCTCCGATCGATATCGCGTGGGACCGGCAATATCGTCAGACATTTCTGCTTTTTTACTTAAATATGGTCGTATTTTCTTTTTGTGCAACGGATCATTTCCATCTACCCACGCAATTACTACATCAATCGGTTCAGACATTTGTTTAAGATTATAAAAAATCAAACGACAGGGTTCTCACTAAAGCGCTTTGGAATTTCCACCACCGGATTTAACCCAAATAAGGTGGGTTTATTCCAAGCAAAAATCGGACGAAAAACAGTTTGAAAAAAGCGTGCCGGGCCTAGAACTGATTCTCCTTTCAAAGCTTTTTTTTCAGTTATGGAAGTTATGGTTCGGGCACGTTTCTTCATATGTCTCTCCCAGCCGGCAGCCATACGGTCCTTATCTAAAAACCTATCCTGAACCATTTTCATATCAAAAACTCCGAAATGAAAAAGATATAAATTTTTATCTATCTTGTAATTGTGTCCTTTTACTCGATGAAAGCCTGACCCCCATAGCACGGGCTTAGCCAGCACAACCGGTTTGGTATATCGCGGCGAAAGTACAGCATAACGTCGCTGCGACAAGAAAGGTATATCTCCGTTAATAACCTCCTCTTCTCCCATTTTTTGTCCCACATCCAATCCTAATCCGGAAACGGATGTTTTAATATCGAGTTTACTTAAATACGACAACAATGTCTCGTTACATTGAGGGTCAACAATTAAGAATTCATCTGCATCGGCACCAATAACTAAATCATACTTCTTCAACAACTCTGCAGCTGTATTCGATAAATATGTCAAACGTCTTTTTTCAGCAGAAACTACCTGCCCGGGTATTCGCTCACAATGTGTTACTGTAGCAGCACCTGCATTTTCGGGTATAGGCTGATCTGTACCATCCAAGAAAATATATAAATTTTCCTTCCCGAGCTGAGAACCGTAATACTCAATCCAATGCTTCAGGAAAAAAGCATCGTTTCGAGCCATTGTTATTGCACATATCTTTTTCATTCTATTATGTATATTACAATTGTTTGTATTTTAATGACTAAGGTTAAACCATAGATTATTAGCATTTATGTTTTCAGACTACAAAACTAAAGTAAATATACCGAATATCAAAAAAAATATTTTTCATCACTTAAAAAAGATGATGCAATATTGGAGTTTTAGAATTTTCTAAACACACTGACAAAATAAGATTAGCGAATTAAATATTCAATAATGAGGATTTTTCACTAAAGCCTGTTTTATATCATCAAAAAGAAAATCTACACTTTCCAACCCTACCGATAAGCGTATGGTTTTATCGCTTATATTCATGGCGTTTCTTTGAGTTTGGGAAAAACTCCCGTATATAGTACTGGCAGGATGAATGGCAAGACTCTTGTTATCGAACAGATTGGTGGCACGACGAATGGCTTTCAGTTTATCCATAAATCGAAAGCAGGTATCTTTTGATTCCAGATCGAATGTCAGCATCGCTCCCGGCGTTTCGCCGAATTGGCGACAGCTTAATTTGTAAAACGGATTATCCGGTAGTCCCGTATAGTTTACATATTCAACCTCTTTCAGCTTTTTTAATCGCTTGGCCAGTTCGAGACATGTTCGGCTTTGTTTTTCGTAACGCAAGTGCAGTGTCTCCAATCCTATTGTCTGCATATGAGCTGTACGCGGGTCCATATAGGCTCCAAAATTTCGGTGAATTTCCTTACGTAATTTGAAATCAAACGTAAAATTCAGATACTCATGGGCTAATTCGTTGAGCCTCTTGTTCATTGTCCAGTCAAAAGTTGCATAATCGATAATAAGTCCTCCAACACTGGTTGCGCCGCCCGATATATATTTTGTGCTGGAAATCACTTCGATATCTATCCCAAATTGTTTGGCTTTGAAAGCCGAAAAAGAGATAAGTGTTGTGTCAGCTATCAGCGGAACTTTTTTCTCCTTTGATAGTGCGCTTATTGCGGAGAGATCGACAACCTCCATCTGCGGATTAGTAATAATCTCTAAAAAAATTCCACAGGTATTTTCATCTACATTTTTCCGGATATCTTCTTCGTTGGTTAAATCACAAAAACGAACCTCTACACCAAAAGCCTTCATCGTATTTACGAAAAACGAATACGTGTTACCAAATAAATGAGGAGATGTAACTACGTTAGACCCGGCATAAGCAATAGTCATAAACACGTTACTTATGGCTGCCATTCCCGAGTTAAGAGCTGTAACGTTGTAAGCACCGGTAATTTGTTTTACGCGTTCTTCAAAATAGTGAACCGTAGGATTAGTTATGCGTGAATAAGTGTAATCTGTAGTTTTTCCGCAAAAGGCCGCTTCCATATCCGCAGCACTTTTAAATTCGTATGCTGCAGCATTGTAAACCGGCATCGAAAGTGAATTATAGGTATCCGGCTTAGGATAAGGAATATTGAATAAACAATCTTCGTAATCTATTTTATCCATCTTTTTAAAAATTATAGATTACAAAGATACAAAATTGTGAGAGTAAGCGATGTTTAATAAACAGAGGTTTTTTCGGCTTAGGTGATAACAGCATCGGATAGCGATTCGTGGTATTTTTTAAATTCTCATCTTGTATTGACGTTTTAATCATACCATTTATATGCTGCCGATGTACAATTTTTCTTTAACTGTAGAAAATTTACGGATAAATTTGAAATGTCAAATCGAATCCACAACACGCATCAATATTTTTTGCTAATTTTGCATCCAAGTGGCTTATAAAAAAGGCAGATTTAACAGATAGGCACAGTTTTATGCTTATTTATTCACAGTAATTCGCCAAGTTCGTATAGTTATTCAATTCGCAACACCAAATGAAACCCTACCGTGACTTCTCAGAATTTCTCGCCCTGAAATTTTCGTACAAAGTACAAAAAATATCCATCAATGCCGGCTTTACCTGTCCCAATCGCGACGGGGCGAAGGGTCGCGGCGGATGCACCTATTGCAACAACCAGAGTTTCAGTCCCGGATACGGAAAACCGCAAAAAAGAGTTTCGGAGCAGTTGGCAGACGGCATTCGGTTTTTCTCGCGCAAGTATCCGCAGATGAAATACCTTGCCTATTTTCAATCGTACACCAATACGTACGACAGCGTGGAAAAACTCATCACCCTATACGAAGAAGCGCTCGCCTACCCCGATGTGGTGGGCATCATCATCGGCACGCGCCCCGATTGTATGCCCAACGCGCTGCTCGACTACTTCGCCGAACTCAACAAAAAAACATTCGTTTTAATTGAATACGGCGTAGAAACCACCCTCAACAAAACGCTGGAACGGGTAAATCGGCAACACACGTGGGAAGAATCGGCGCAAGCCATCATCAAAACCGCGCAAAAAGGCCTCGCCGTGGGCGCGCATCTTATCCTCGGGCTTCCGGGCGAAACAGAAGAAGATATTCTCCGCCACGCCGATACGCTGTCGGCGCTTCCGCTCACAACCGTCAAAATGCATCAACTGCAAATTATCCACGGAACCGCTATGGCAAAGGAATACGTATTGCTGCCCGAATCCTTTCACATTTATGATTTAGATGAATACGTGGATTTGTGCGTCGATTTTGCCGAGCGACTAAACCCCGATTTCTATATCGAACGATTTGCCTCGCAATCGCCCAAAGAGTTGCTCATCGCCCCCGATTGGGGAATAAAAAACTATGTGCTGACCGAGAAAGTAATTAAACGATTTAAGGAAAGGGACACGCGACAAGGAAGACTTTATGCCGTGTAGTTATCGGAAAGACACACTAATAAATAGGAAAAATTACATCTTATAATTCCACTCGCTTTTCGAGTATTTTTCTTGTTGTATAGCTTCAATGGCTTCAAAATCGGTTTGAGAGAAAGAAGTTAATACACTCAACCCATAGTACTCCATCAATTCATCGATAAACCGCTCTACGAAATCGGAGAAAGGAAACACCTCTTTTTTCTCCTCCTTTAAATACGTGATTATATTCTTCACCGGACTGGGTACCGATGGCGACGCTTTGGCTACAAGGGTTCGCGAAAAAGGATTCAGCGACCGCTGAAGTTTTTCCAAATCGCTATCGTACAGCAATGTTCCGTGGTGCAGTTCTCGTCCTTTTGATACGTGTGATGCCGTTCCCGATATTTTATATCCACCGGGAAGCCACAAATCTTTTCGTTTCCTTATTTCAGCAGGAATGTGCAGCCGATGTAATCCGTGGACTATCGGTAACAAGAAATCGGCGCTGAGAGGTGCTTCCGTTTTATTGGAGATTAAGCAATAGTTGAGATTTCCCAAATCGTGATAAACCGCTCCCCCACCCGATAATCGGCGATTGATGCTGATATCGTTTTCGAGACAGTAATTCATATCCACCTCGTTCAGCACCGCCTGATTATAGCCGATAACCACACAAGCAACGTTGACGTAGAGAAAAAAATAAGATTCCTGCCGCGATAACAGATATTCTTCCGCAGCAAGATTGAACGAAGGATGGGTGGAAGGAGAAAAAATCAGGTTCAAAGTTTAAAATTCAAAAAAGATAAATTTGTTAAACATTGAATGCGATGCGCAAATCTTCAATCTCTTTATCTCCAATCGGTTTCAACGGTCCGATAGTGGACGCCATCACCAACGAATTGGCGGAAAATTCGGCTACTTCCAGGTAATCGAACGTGTTGAGAAGCTTGTCTCCGGTAACAAAAACGCTATCGTTTTCCACCATCACCACACGGTTTTTTTGAAACAAACTTGCCACTTCATCAATCTCGTTATAAATCAACCCGAAAGGAATCGATGGAACGTCTTGCAGGAAAATCCAGCTTTCGGGAATGGTGCGAACATCGAAATTGGTGCCGCTCACGGCGTGCGCCATCAGGTTGACGGGCTGCGTGCAAATAATGGAATTGATGTGCGGATTAAGTTGGTAAATTCGTTGATGCAGCGCCACGGATCGGCTTGGCGTTTTTCCGGCTTCTGCCATTCCGTTTTTAATCTGAACAATGTCGCTCGGCAAAATATCCCACCGGGCGACATCGCGCGGAGTAATTAAAAAATCATCGCCTCGCCAACGTACAGAAACCGTTCCGTAGGTAGAAATCATCAAATCCTGATTACAAGCACGACGGATTATATTAACCATTTCGGTACGCAATGCGCGCTCATCCGAAGGATAATCCACATCCATAAAATGGGAGATATTTTTAGGAATATGGTTCACGTAGCTCGAAATTTGTTCGTCTGTCAGGTAATTGACTTTTCCAAGTTGTCCCGCATTTACGATAGTACGACAGCAAAACTCCAACGTTTCAAACCGCTGATAGGCATCCATCATATCGCTTCCGCCCAGCACCACGCCGTGGTTTTCCATAATTACCGCCTTGTAGGGTTTATTGCGGAATTCGTTGGCTATTTTTTCACCCAAATCTTCGCTTCCGGGCGTTCCGTAGGGTGCAAAACCGATGTCGCCGCAAACATTGTGTGCTTGCGGAACAATTTTGGTATCGGGAACCGCACCCGCGATACTGAAAGCGACTAACGCGGGCGGATGCGCGTGAATAATGGATGTGATATCGGGGCGGGATTCGTAAATTGCCCGATGAAACGGATATTCCGACGACGGTTTGTGCAATCCGACAACGGTGCCGTCTTTTTTCACACACATAATATCCACGGTGGTCAGGTTGCCCTTATCCACACCCGAAGGCGTAATCCAAATATCGCCGTTATCGTCTCTTATGGAGATATTTCCGCCGGAAGTGGTGGTCATCCCGCTTCTGTAAATTCGTCCGATGATGATGTTGATTTGTTCCACCGGATGCATCAATTGGGTGTCTAATTGTTTCATTCTAAGCCCCTCCAAACCTCCCCATAGGGAGGCTTACAGCGGGGTAGCTGTCATTAAATGCTTGTAAAATAATCAAGGTTGCCCAAGAAGTCCCCCTTCGGGGGGATTTAGGGGGCTTTTTTCTCTAACAAATACGTTTCCGCTTCCACACTCCACAATCCGTTATGTCGGGTGCAAATTTCGGCTAATTTTTCGAAAAACTCATCGGTTTCGCCTAATTTTTCGAAATCGGCAATGGGGGTAAGCGGCATTTCGATATGCGTGTAGATTAATTTTTTCCCTCCGGGGATATTTGGGAGATTGTTGGTGGTATCCGCCACGGCATCCAATCCGCCGATATGCGTAACCAATCCCGCGGGGTCGAGTCCCTTACTCATTATATCTAATGCTTCCACCATATCGTCGTTGTTTCCGCCGCTTGTACCCACAATGTGTGTGTAAGCATAATGTACGTTATAAAAATTCAACGACGCGCTGAAGTTCGGATTATCCGGTCCGGCGAAAAAGTTCAAACAGCCGTCAAATCCGAGAATGGCATCGCCTTGCTCCACTACGGCTCTCACCGGCGCAAAAACAAACACATCGTTGTATCCGTCGCCTCCCGCAATTGCCTTCAATTCTTCCACCGGATTTTCCATTGTTCCGGTATTGATGTACTTCAAATCGATACCGCGGGATGCGGCAAACTCTACGGTGTAAATAGTTGCCGCGCGGTCGAGTCTCGCCTGATCGATATCGGTAACTACTAATAAAGATGGTTTACGGTCTTCACGCCGAAGCACATAATTTATCGCTGCAAGCCCCATCGGTCCCACACCGGCAAGGATAGCCATTTTGCCGCCATCCACAATCTCCATTTCGTGCTTGTAACTTCCGGGTTTGGTGTGATAATTAGCATGCATAGCGCCGATTACGCACGAAAGCGGCTCTGCCAACGAAGCCGGATAGTAACCTTCGCCTTCGTATTTCAACAAGCAGTCTTTTTCCATCACTTCATTCGGGATAATCACATACGTAGCGTCCCCGCCGATGTATTTATAGCTGTAACCCGGCGCGCTTAAAATTCCTACCGGACCATCTTCATAATACAACGCCGGCTGAATGGAAAATTTATCGTCCGCTTTGAATTTATGCGCCCATTTACTGCCTACGTCCAACAATTCTCCTGCAAATTCGTGACCGATTATAATCGGATTCTCAGCCACATCATCCGGCACGCGCTTGTGGTCGGCTCCCTGCGACGAAGCCTTGTAAGATGACATACAAATGGAATCGGAAACCACCTTTGCAAGTATTTCATCATCTTTAATTGCCGGTAAATCAAACGTTTCCAGCCGAAGGTCTTTTTTGCCGTATAGGCGAACTGCTTTTGTTCTCATTTCAATAAATACGATTTTTAAATGTTTTTAAATGCATTAGACCGACTTTAAACGGTCAGATACTTTCTAGAACTCCAAACTCGGAACTCAGAACTGAAAACTAACTCAACATCACCTGCCCCCCCGTAATCGGCAATGCCTGACCGGTTTCGCCACATTGTTCCATCAGGTAAAAAACCCCTGTGGCAACATCTTTGGGCGTACATCCTTTTCGCATCGGTGAAAGCGAGAGATAATGCGCTTTTACATCCTCCACCGTCGCGGCGCCGGGCACTTTTCCGGCTTTCAAATACTGTACGAACAGTCCGTTTTCGGGGTCGCTCCACAACGGTCCTTCGTAATAATTTCCGGGACAGATGGCGTTCACCTTGATGCGGAAAGACGCCAATTCCAGCGCGAACGACTGCGTAAGCCCGATACCGCCAAACTTCCCTCCGGCGTAAGCAAAATTGGCTTTGCTCCCCCGAAGTCCAGATTTGGAGTTAATTTGAATAATATCGGCAAAATAATCTTCCGACGCGTATTTCGTCTGCAACTTCATCACTCGGCTGACCACTTTCGTGCAATAAAAGTAGGCGTTGTAATTGATTTTGGTAACGAAATCGAAGTCTTCGGGCGTCATATCGTCTAATCCACCGGCACGCAACACGCCTGCGTTACTGATGAAACAGTCGATTCCACCAAAATTGCATATCGTTTCGTGTACCAAATTTTCAATGCTTGATATTTCGGCAACGTTCGTTTTAACAAAAACAGCACGATTGCTTTTTGCCAACCGATTGAATCGTTCAACGGTTTTCAAGCCAACAGTTTCGTTCAAATCAGCCACCACAATATTGGCGCCTTCGCGCAAAAGTTGTTCGGCAATGCCTTCGCCAAAACCCTGAGCAGCGCCTGTAACCACGATTACTTTGTTTTCCACCCGTCCCGATGCTGCTCCGGCAGCCACACTGCGACGGTAGTTCTCCACTTCCCAATTGTCGATGAAATCGATTTGCGGTTGAGTCATCGGATGCGCGCCGCCAAACGATTGCGAGAGAAACGCAATTTTCATGGCATCTTCAAACACATCGAGAATGATGTCGCATTGCTTGGCGTTGTCGCCCACAGCTACAAGCCCGGGTCCTTTTAACAGCAATACTTTCGGCAGATATCCGAATCGGTTTTCGAAATCGGAGATTTGCTTTTGTGCTTCCGAAATTACTTTTTCCGGCTCGGTTTCGTTGATAAAGATGTAGTTGGATTTGCAATAAACGATAGCATCGGGAGTGAATGGCTTTGCGATAGTTTTCTGATTTTCAGAGCTATCGTAAAAGTATTTTATCAATTCATTCTTGCGGACTTTCAATGTTTTCAAACCGTTTCTCGAAAGCATCATCCGAATAGCGGGTAAAATCACCCCTTGATCCCCTAAAGGGGAAATTGGGTTGGTATCGGGAATTTTCGCTGTAATACAATCTGATAAAACTGTGAAAATTTCGTCGTAAATTCGTTTGATTTCATCAACTGTATCGGCAGCCACAAAAATACCGTGGTTTTGCAACCAGATTACCTGCGGTTCTTCGTGAAATTTCGCGCGGTATTCTTTTATTTTTTCATCTACTTTCTTGAAAAGCACATAGCCGGGGTCGGTATACTCCACGTACAGCGCTTTCTCGCCAAAAAGTCTTTTCAATTCTTTTTCAGCATTTTGCGCACACATCAATCCGTTTACAATAGTCGGATGCAAATGCACTACAAACGGATAATTGATGGCGTTGTGCATCGAAGTCTCTACCGACGGGCGGCGGTCTTTGGTGATGGTAGCGTCAGCAAGGTCGTTTTTCACCTGCTCTTCCCGCTCAGCAGCATCTAAACTATACTCTTTTTCGGACATCAGATTGAGTTTGGCTCGATCGAGAATAGCAAAACCGTCTTCGGTAATCGTTGCCAGCGGCGAGCCGCTTGCTTTCACCCAAATCTTTTCGTCGCTTTTGTACGAAGTATTTCCACCGCCGGCAATAACAAAACGGGTGTCGTTGCCGTAAAATTGTGAAAGCGAAATGAGCCCCCCAACCCCCTGAAGGGGGAGTTTAGTGAAATTTTGAATATTTTTCGGGTTGTGCATTACTGTAGTGAAACTATTTTATGATTTTCCATTTAATATAAAAAACTGATTGCTAAAATTGAGAATAATTTTATCATTTGCACGCTTTAAAAGTCCCCCTTCGGGGGATTTAGGGGGCTATCAACTCATCTCCCAGCTTCACAAACTCCTCCCGTTTTGTTCTATCTGCCCATCCGTTTTCATCCACATAACCGCTTAACCCTTGCGCCACCACGTGTTGATGGGCGGCAATTACACAAGCACCTTCGTAGTTAATTTTTTTGAGCGTATCGGTCAGTGGCACGCCGTTACGGGCAAAAAGCTCGATGGGTTCCATTACCGGCGTGTTATGCTCGCTGCCGAAAGTAACTACAAAACCTTGGTCATGCAGGTAAGAAGCGTACTTTTCCAACAAATTCACATCGTTTCGGGTGGTAATAAATTCTACGGAATGGAAACCACGCTCGGTCAGTTGCTTTGCCACACGCTCTAAATCGTTTTCAAAATCGGTGTAATTTCCGTTGGCATCGTCTGCCAGAAACGGATATGTTGGAATACCTCCGGCAGCCAAAATAATTTCACAAACGGTCTGCATCGGTAAAAAAGCATCGGCAGTTTCGGGTACAAAAGCTGCTCCACCTGCTTTCAGCAAATTGGCACGAATTTCATTTTCTATACCGGCAATATTTTCTGTCGTAGATTTCAGTTTCTTTCCACCGAAAATCTCTTCCAACAAATCTTTAATGCACGATGGATTATTGTCACATTTCTCATAAACTTTCAATCGCAATGCTTTCGCCAAATGGCGTTCACGAATAGAGCCTTTGGTCAGATTACTTTTAATCCAATGTATATCGAGTAAAAATCCGATATGTTTGCTCTCAAGAATACCGTTAAGTTTTTGACACATCGCTTCCACCTGCTTATTGGCTTCGTTACGCACATTCGCCAACTGCGAAGCATACGGTTCGTCTAATTGAAACGGATAGGACAACCCTTTGCCGCTGATGTAAATCCGCCCGGGATTACCGGGATCATTCACACGCAAACCGGCTTTTTGGTCTTCTTCGTTCAAACCAATGAGTTCGATATTGAAAAGCGGATACAGGTTTCGCTTTTTGCAGCCGTCTGCCCATTCTTTGTATCCTTCGGTGGTGTAAAAATCGTTAATGCCCACCACTTTCACTTTTTCAGCCACAGCACGGTCAAGCGCATCATCGATATTTTCAAATGCGCTGAAAGAATATGGCGTATGTAAATGAGCGTTTACCAAACAATCCCCTCGCCCTCCCGAATCGAGTTCGGGACAGGCTCTAAAGGTGGGATTTTGGGAAAATGATTTATGTTGAGTATGCATCATCGGAATTAAATAACAAGTTTTATATTACTTACTTTAGCATCCACATAATTTTCAATTTCATTGGTCAAGTTATTTGAAAAAATCTGTTCGTGAAAGTATTTCACTACTTCTTTTAAATTCATAACACATGTTTTTTCGCCTCTCTCTAACTACTTGTCTTTTAGAACGGTGGTGGATTTCGGAGCAGTTTTCTATCCCATGGTACAAACCTGAGTAGAGCAAGGACCTTGAACTAAACACTCAAAACCCCAATAAAAATATACGCATTGTTGAACTAAACCTCCGGTAGCCCTTAGCCTTGTCCATTTTTCTTACCTTTGCA
>CAZKZB010000068.1:0-16555 GCA_964557135.1 uncultured Petrimonas sp.
ACGGGGTTATTCACATTTAGTCCCTTCGGGACAAAAATACAAATCACTTTTGTTATTTCATACTAAAACGCGAAGAACCAAAAAATAGATAGTACTACAGACAATGAGATTAAAAGATTTTGCAGTAGAAAGATATTTTGCCAAGTATGAATTTACCGCTAAATACATGTTATCATCGTCCGACTGCGACGGTTACAGCATGAATTATGTGCTCAATTTAGCGTCGCAAGCGGAAAAAGAACGGTGGCACAATTTAAAACTGGGCTATACCGAGACTGTTGGCAGCGAGCAGTTACGCCACGCGATAAAGCAGCATTTCAGCACGATCGGGATGAACGAAATTGTTGTTTCATCGCCGGGCGAAGCCAATTTTGCATTGATGAATGTGCTGTTGGAAGCCGGCGATAACGTAATTTGCATGTCTCCGGTGTACCAATCGCTCTACCAAGTTGCAACGGATTTGGGGTGTACATTATCCTTTTGGACTCCGGAAATTATCCATGAAAAATGGTACTACAATCCGAGTGATTTGCAAAAATTAATCACTTCAAAAACGAAGTTGATTGTCATAAATTTCCCCCATAATCCAACAGGCTTTAGTCCCCATATCGACGATTTTAAAGCAATTATCGACATGGCAAGGCAAAACGGAATAACAATTTTCTCCGACGAGATGTATCGGTTTTTGCATCACAATACACAAGATATTTTGCCTTCCGCATGCGATTTGTATGAAAATGCCGTCAGCCTTTGGGGGGCTGCCAAAACCTTTGGGCTTGCGGGGTTGCGCTTGGGTTGGCTGACATCAAAAAATACAAATATACTCAAGCGCGTAGAAAGTTTTAAAGATTATTTGTCTATTTGCAACAATGCTCCGAGTGAAGTTTTAGCCACAATCGCGCTGAATAATTTAGATAAATTTGTAACACCCAACGTCGAAAAAATCAAATCGAACACATTGCTGTTCGAGAATTTTCATAAAAAACATGCCCACCTTTTTACTTTCTATAAGCCAAACAGCGGTTCAACGGCTTTCATAAAACTAAATATCCATGAAACGGCAATGGAATTTGCCGAAAAATTGGTTAAAGACACCGGAATAATGTTATTGCCCTCGGAAACTTTTCATTATGGAACTTCGCATGCAAGAATTGGCTTCGGGAGAGAAAACATGAAAGAAATCTTAGAGATATTAGACGACTATTTGACAAAATAAGACAACAGAAATTATGAAAAAACTAACGACTTTACTATTACTTTTGATTTCAATCGCAACCTATTCACAGACCAAATACTTCTCGTCAGAACCGCTTGCCGAATACAACGACAAAGAATTTCCGAAATTTAACTCGAACACATTAACTGACGGAAAATTCGATTCGGAACAATTAAAAGGAAAGCCAACTATGATAAATTTTTGGTTCACGAAGAGTGTTCCTTGCATTGACGAAATGCCGGTCTTGAATAAAATACGAGAGAAGTATAAAAATGACATTAACTTTGTTGCAATAACTTTCGAGAAAAAAGAAGATGTGCAGAATTTTCTAAAAAAGCACCCGTTTGATTTTCTGCATTTAATTGAAGCCAAAGATTTTGCAGACCAATTAGGAATAAAAACGTATCCGCTGAATTTGTTTTTAGATAAAAATGGAGTTTTAAAATACGTAAAAGGCGAAATTCTGTATGTGAGCGAAGAAGGAGAGGAATTGAAAATGAGCGACGGCAAGGAAATAATTGAGATTATCGAAAAACTAAAATAATCCGTGGATAAAAAAGGCTACAAATAACTGATAACCCGTACTGAATAAACCACTTTAACAATGAAAAAAACCTCAAAAATAGTGTTATATATTGGAGTTAACTTGCTGTTAATCTTCTTATTTTTCTATCACAATTACCAATTTTGGACACATTATAAAACGGATAATTTCGAAGCGCTAATCGAATATAATGGAAAGAATATCAAAGGATTGAGAGGAAGACAAATTTTGGTACACAAAGATTTCAAAAAACATCTTAATCAGATTGATAAGTATGCAATTGAAAACAATATTGAATTGATTGTGAACCAAAGTTATAGATCTGATAAACAGACGCTGAGTCGCACGATTGTGGAGCCCGGAAAACTATCCAATCATCTTGCTGGATTTGCCATAGATTTCAACATAAAAAGTAATGGAGTAAAATATTTTGCCAGCGATATAAAAAAGAAAAAATTGGGTGAGTTACCCCAAAATATTCAGGATTTCATCAACGATATACGCAAAAACAAAGATTTAAGATGGGGCGGTGATTTTCGCAAAGAAGACCCGATACATATTGACTCTCCGATAAATCTAAAAAGTAAAAAAAGTTGGGTAAAATACAGCAATGATTGTGATGCTGACTATTCAAACAGAATTCCGAAGTGGATGTTTTGGAAGTAAATATAATGTTTGTAAACCATTGGCGTTTTGCATAAAATATCTCTTAATCGATATTTCTTCAAACAAAACATATTTAAAAAGTGTTCTAATTCAAAATAAAAAAACAACAAAAATGAGACATACCTCACTGTTTATCGTACTCGCGGGATTTTTATCCATGAGCGTGGCTTGCAATCAGCCTGCAAAAAAATCGGAAACAGAAACATCGCAGTCGCCGATTTCCACAACAAAAACCGGCGAACAAAAATCGTTGGAATATCATAACAAACTAATGTCTTCTTTCAATCCAAATTGGGAAATAGAAGAAACCGCCCCGGCCGATTATCCGGCATACTATGGCGGTTCGTTTATCGACAACAATGGAAAATTTGTAGTTTGTGTGGTTGGAAGTCCGGCTCAATTCAGGCCAACTATTGCCGCTGTTATTGGTTCGGATGATTTTTTGACCGAAAGTTGCAAATACTCCTACCGTGAAATGATGCAGATAATGGACAAAATAGACGTATTTCTAAGCGATTCATCCATCCCTGTAACCCACCCGTTTTTATCCCGATTTGCCGGAGCCGGTGCTGATGTTTTCGAAAATCGCGTTGTAATAAAGCTTACCGAGGTGAGCGATGACGCTATTCAGGCCTTCAAAAAAGAGATTTCCAATTCTCCGGCAGTGATATTCGAAAAAGGCGAGATGCCGATGCTGATGTAATATTACATATCCCCTAAATATTCCATAACTCTTGCTTGTTTTGGTTAGCTGGGCCCGACGGTTTTTTTTTATAATTTCAACGAATTATCAACAAGATATTCCTTTTATCCTCGAAAAACGCTAAAAAACGGATTTTTTTAATAAGTTTGTGTTGAAATTACTCCCAAACTCCGTCTTACTGATGAATATAAAAAAGAATTTTGTTTTTTTGCTATGTGCATGGTTGTTTGCTGTATTAACCGTTGCACAAAACTCCATCCTGCTAAAAGGTGAAACCATAGGCACAAAAGAATCGGTTGACTATTCAACCGGAGAAAAATCTTTTTCTGTAAATACAATTGAAAATGTGTTCGATGAAGATTATGACACCTATTTTGCTTCTTACGAAAGAAGCGGTACCTGGGTAGGACTTGATTTAGGCAGCGAACATATAATCACGCAAATCAGCTTTTCGCCTCGGGTAGGTCAGCCCTCACGGGTTGAACTGGCTGTAATAGAAGGAGCCAATCAACCCGACTTTGGCGATGCGCTTCCGCTCTACATAATACCAAATCCCGGCGAAGAACGGAAAATGACCACAGTTGACATAAACTGTACAAAAGGATTTCGATATGTTCGATACGTTGGGCCTTCAAATGTTAGATGCAATTTAGCCGAACTTCGGTTTTATGGCTACGCCGGAAAAGGAGATTATTCAAAACTCTATCAGCCCACCAATTTGCCGGTTGTTACCATACATACGGTAAACAGTGTGGATATCACCACAAAAGAATATTATTTAAAGGGAATTATCCAAGTTGTTTCGGAAGACGGGAAAAAGCTGTTCTCCGATAGTACGCAAGTAAGAGGCAGAGGAAACGCCAGTTGGAGTTTTCCAAAAAAACCTTACAAAATAAAACTCTTCAATAAGACTAATATGCTGGGGCTTCCCGCAAATGCCAGAGAATGGACGCTTATAAACAATTATGGCGATAAAACACTTATGCGTAATCTTCTCGCGTTCGATATAAGCAAACGGTTCGAAATGGCGTATACGCCAGCCGGAGTCGCGGTAGACGTAATTCTGAATGGAGAGTATAAAGGTACCTACCAATTGTGCGACCAGGTTGAGGTTAGAAAAAAACGTGTAGATATTATTGAAATGGAGACTACCGATGTAACCATGCCGAACCTTTCAGGAGGGTATCTGATTGAAATTGATGCCTATGCACCCAGCGAGAAGTCTTGGTTTACGTCGGCCAAGGGTATGCCCGTAACTATAAAATCGCCTGATGATGATGACATTACCACTGAACAACGAAACTACATTGTCAATTATTTTAATCAGATGGAGAGTGCGGTTCACGGAAACTATTTAGCTGATAATGCCGAGTTCAGAAAATATTTAGACACCAATTCGTTTTTTAAGAATTTAATCATTGGCGAGTTTTGTGGAAACACCGATACGTATTGGAGCACTTACATGTACAAAGATAGAAACAGCGAGAAGTTTTTTACAGGTCCAATTTGGGATTATGACTTAGCGTTTGAAAACGACAACAGAACCTATCCCATAAACTCGCTGAACGATTTTATTTTTCGAACAAAAGGTTCTACGGCCAATGGAATGAGGACTTTCGTAAGCAATATCATCGACAGCGAAAGATCTAAAAAAGAAATTTCCAATATCTGGAAAAACGCACGGGAAACAAAAAAAATTACTCCCGAGGCAATGAACAGATTAGTAGACAGTTTGGCTACTTTACTGAATCAATCGCAAGAACTAAATTTCAAGAGATGGCCAATTTTAAGCACCATCGTTCACCAGAACCCTGCAGCCCGAGGCTCATTTCAAGCAGAAGTAAATGCGGTAAAGAAATATCTGACAGACAGAATTGGATGGATGGATAAAAAAATTATTATTAACGAACCGGAACCCGAACCCGAGCCGGAACCCGACACTCCAACCATTGGCACAGTTACCGTTTCCGGATCGATGCTTACAATAAAAGATTTTGACAATAATATGCAGGTATTCTTGTACGATATGAGCGGAAGAACTGTATCTACAAAGCAATTACAACCCGAAGAAACATTTTCGGTAAGATTATTTCCGGGTGTTTACATCATCCGGTTGTACGATCTTTCTGACAAGAAAAATGAATATCATAAAATCCTAATAAATTCATCAAAGTAAACTCAGTTAAAAATGAACAATTACATAAATGAAGACGCGCTCGTTCTTTTCTCGGGAGGACAGGATTCTACTACCTGCCTGTTTTGGGCTAAACAAACTTTCCGAAGCGTGGAAGCTTTGTGTTTTTCATACGGCCAAAGACATGCGGTGGAAATAGAAATTGCCGAAAATATCGCTAAAATTGCCGATGTACCCTTTCAACTGCTGGATGCTTCCATCATTTCGAACTTGGCTCCAAATTCTTTGACAGACACGTCAATAATTATGGATGAAGAGCAGCCTGCCGGCTCGTATCCGAATACTTTTGTTCCCGGACGAAATATGCTCTTCATTACTTTTGCGGCTGCTATCGCGTATGCGAAGAACATCCGTCATTTGGTAACCGGTGTTTCCGAAGCCGATTACAGCGGTTACCCCGATTGTCGCGACACGTTTATCCATTCGTTGAATGCCACCATCAATCTCGCCATGGATAAACACTTTGTTATTCACACGCCGTTGATGCACAGAAACAAAGCAAAAGTTTGGCAGTTGGCCGACGAATTGGGTGTTTTCGATATTGTGAAGAACGAAACACTCACTTGTTACAACGGAATCAAGGCTGACGGATGCGGCCATTGTCCGGCATGTAAACTGAGAAACAACGGATTGCAAGAATTTAAAGAGTCAATTAACCGTGAGAAATAGTATTATCTAAAATCGTAAATTAAAAAAATGTCACAAACAAAGAACTTAAGCCTTCTCGGCAAAAAAACGGAATACAAACAAGATTATGCTCCTGAAGTGTTGGAAGCGTTTGAAAACAAGCACCCCGATAACGATTATTGGGTAACGTTTGATTGCCCCGAATTCACCAGTTTATGCCCGATTACGGGGCAGCCCGACTTTGCCACTATTCGAATCGATTACATCCCGGATGTAAAAATGGTGGAGAGCAAATCGCTGAAAATCTACCTGTTTAGTTTCCGAAATCACGGCGCTTTTCACGAAGATTGCGTGAATATCATCATGAAAGACCTCATCAAATTGATGAACCCGAAATACATTGAAGTGAGCGGAATTTTCACGCCTCGCGGCGGCATCAGCATTTATCCGTATGCCAATTATGGCCGTCCCGAAACTAAATACGAGAAATTAGCCGAAGAAAGATTGTTCAACCGTTCGTTTTCGCTATAAAAACAGAAGAAATATGGAAAACTTATCGCGTCGCAAATTTATCGGTTCATCCATAGCGTTGGGATTGGGGGCAACTTTATTTCCCAAAAAATTAATGGCGCAAGCAGTGACCTCAAGTCCGAAAAGCGCAACGTTGAAAGGTAAAAAGATTTTGTATGTTTATGGTGGCTGGGACGGTCATGAGCCTAAACAGTCCATCGATATTTTTGTGCCTTGGCTCGAATCGGAAGGAGCAGAAATCATTCTTACCGATAATCTGGATAAATATGCCGACAAGGAGTTGATGCAATCGGTTGACCTGATTATTCAAATCGTAACCATGGCAAAAATAACCGAGGAACAAGAGAAGGGGCTGCTGGAAGCCGTTAAAAACGGATGCGGATTTACGGGATGGCACGGCGGAATTGGCGATTCTTTCCGCGAAAACACCGAATACCAGTTTATGGTTGGCGGACAATGGGTATCGCATCCGGGTGGCGTTATCGATTACAGCGTTCAGGTTACCGACCAAACGGACGAAGTGACCAAAGGGCTGAAAGATTTTGATATGCACTCCGAACAATATTACATGCAAGTTGATCCCAACGTGAAAGTGCTTGCTACGACTACTTTCTCCGGTGATCATGCCCCGTGGATTGAGGGATGTATCGTTCCGGTTGTATGGAAAAAACAGTATGGAAACGGGCGCGTTTTCTACTCATCACTGGGGCACGTGATGAAAGATTTTGAAGTTCCCGAAGCACTCGAAATTCAAAAAAGAGGAATTCGATGGGCTGCCGAGAGCAAATATGCGCCGAAAGAAAAATGGGTTAGCCCCATATACAAACACTTGCGTAAGTAGTGCTAACCCCAAAGCTAATACCTACTTAGACTCCTTAGGTTCATAATAGCGCACCCAATCGATAAGCAATTCTACAGGAAGTTCAGCGGTGCTAACTGAACCTACCCAACTACCTCCTAATTGCATATCGAGCAGCAGGTAGAATTCTTGATCGGCAAACGGGAACTGCCCTTCGTGCTCGGTTGCGATTCTCGGATAGTTTTTCGTTCGTAAATCGTTTACATAGAAAACCAAACTGTCCGGATATTTTTCGAGGGCATAAACAATATAGTTGTCCGGATTAATTCCTACAATAGTGCTTGCAGGAGGATTAAGCCTTAAACTATCTGTTTGGGTGTAGCGTGAATGCACGGTCTGATAAATAAGTTTATCGTAGTTCAGCCTTTCCATTATGTCTATCTCGCCACCGTCGGGCCATTCTCCTTCTTGGGGAAGCATCCAGAAAGCAGGCCAAGCGCCTCTTGCCGGATTCAGTTTCGCCCTTATTTCCAACCTCCCGAATCCGAATGTTTGCTTGCCTTTGGTATATACCCCACCGGTTAAAAAAGGAGCGGTATCGTTGGGCAAAACGGTGTTTTGAATACCGCGAAGCACCAAGTTGCCGTCTCTCACAGCATAAAGCTCATCGTAGTCGCTCATGTAATTGTTCCAATCACTTTTTCCGCGCGGAATTTTAGCCCATTTGGTAGTATCGATTTCTTTTCCTTTGAAATCGTCTTCCCACACCAGCGACCATTTACCGTCATCAGATTCGGTTTTCGTTTGCTTACAGGATACCACGGCTAACAAAAAAGCCGGTAAAATAATTAACCAAAAAAAGTTTTTCATACGATTGTTTTTTATTGTAAGTACAAATGTAGGAAAAATTAAACAGTAAACCGGAAATAAAACACCTGATTTTGTATCGTTTTAAAAAAAAATGAATATCCGCATTTTTGCCTAATGATTTGAATTGAAAATCGGCGGAGCCAAATGCCATATTTCCATAACAGTAAGTCAGAGCAAAGCGGCGACTTGTGGTAAGAGTACACACTTCAAATCTCAGCCTGTAAGGAGGTACTTATGAAATCGGCTATGCGCCGCCACTTCGGGCGAATCTTTGGGAGGGCATTCCACGCCGTAGGCGGAAAATCCGCCTGACGCCGGGCATGTGTCGCCCATTCCCCACACAGCGGGATCTGCGACGGGCGATTAGGAGGTAATTAAACGGATATTCATTTATTTTAAAACAACCACCTCCCGTTCTCAAAGTTCCACCGCCGATAATTCTGCCAACGCCAGTTCGTAATCGCGCTCCGCTTCCAACACTTGCACAATGGCATCGTAATAATGACCGATTTCCAGCAGATAATCCAGCAACGAAATTTCTCCGCTGTCTAACGCTTTTTTCAGCAGGACATCGTTTCTGTTTTCGGTAATGGTTTGACGAAACTTCAACGCGTTTTGCTGCAATACAGTAGCTTTAAGATAAAGACTTTGCAGCCGGTTATAAAACTGCACCTTAGTATCTTTCAGCGCAAACTCCGAAGCTCTTACCTGAGCCTTGGCGTGACGCTGCATGTTTTTGTTTTCCCAAAGTGGAATAGACACACCCAAAGCAATCCCCTGAAATTGTTCTCCCATCACTTTTTCACTCATGTAGCCTGTTGAAAACTTGGGTAGCGACAAAGCGCGATTCAGTTTTACCTGCTCCTTCCCTATCTCCAATTCTCCTTTTACGTATTGAAGTACCGGATTTTTTGCCTCCACACTCGAATACCATTCCTCGAAATTTACCGGAAGCATCGGCGGAGAAAACTCATCTTGCGTGATTACTATTTCTTTTCCACCATTCATTCTTTTGAGTTCGGATGACAAACTTACCCTCTCAGCCTCAATTTTAGCCAGTTCGGTTTGTAGAGCCGTTAAATTCAGCTTAGCTTTGTTGTATTCGAGGATATTCGCATCCCCTTTGTCCAACCTTATTTGATAAGTTTCCGCGATACGTTGCGCGTTATCGAGCCGTACCGAATATTCTTTGGCAAGTGCATTGTGATACACCAGCTCAATAAACGTCTGTTTAGCAAACAGCAAAAGGTTTGTTCTCTCGGATTTGTAAACGAGCTCGGCATTTGCGTTTTGCAAATCGGCGATATTTCTTCGATGTCCGTAAGCCGTTGGAAAATCGAACGATTGCGTAACCGCAAAATCCGTACGTTTTCCTAAAGCTTTAGGGTTTCCCCACAGATAGTTGAACTCCACTTCGGGATTCGGGATATAAATCCCGGTACGGTTTCCGATTTTCTGCGATTCTATTTGTTCGCGTAACGCCTTAAGCGTGGTGTTATTTGCCTCAATTTGTTGCAACACATTATCGTATCCGTTTTGAGCGACTGCGGCAAAAGGGATGATATTAATTAGTATGTAAATAAGCGTTTTCATTAATTTCTAACCGGTAAATATCATTATTTTGTTTATGGTGCTGTATCATTTAAAGACTTTAAAGAAGAAGTGAGAATTTTAACTGTGAAACCTGAATCACACAAGTTTACAAACAGGCGCCCCTCTTTACTCTTTACTCTTCACTCTTCACTCTTCACTCTTCACTCTTCACTCCTTGCTCTTTGCTCTTTGCTCTTTGCTCTTTGCCCTTCGCTCTTTGCCCTTCGCTCTTTGCTCAATCAACTCATACACAATAGGAACAATAAATATGTTCAGCAACGTAGATGTAAGTAATCCACCCAGCACAACCACAGCCATCGGGCTTTGTATTTCGTTTCCGGGTTTTCCACCCTGAAGGACCAGCGGAATTAGCGCCAAAGCAGCGGTGAGGGCGGTCATCAGGATGGGATTGAGTCTGTCGATGGAGCCATGCAAAACCCTTTCGTGTAACGGTTCGCCATCTTGCTCCATGTGCTGATAACGGGAAATCAGTAAAATTCCGTTTCGGGTAGCAATGCCAAACAACGTAATAAACCCGATGATTGACGGTATACTGATAATGCCGGAAGTAACAAACACGGCAAAAACGCCGCCTATCAGCGCCAGTGGAAGGTTGAGCAAAACGATGGCAGAGAGAGTTAAATCTTTGAATTCTCCGTAAAGCAACAAGAAGATAACGCAGATAGCTAAAATGGAAGCAATAAGCAGTATGCGTGCTGCATTTTCAGCAGTTTCAAATTGTCCGCCGTATTCAACTCGGTAGCCTTCGGGCAAGGTGATGTTTTGCTCGATATTTTTCCGGATATCATCCACCACGCTTTTCAAATCGCGACCCGATGTATTCGCGGAAATAACTATCTTGCGTTGTACATTTTCGCGTGAGATACTGCCTGGACCTCCCACCGAAACCACATCGGCAATTTCTTCTAACGGCACTTTTCTTCCGCTACTCACATCGATTAGTGCCGAACGAACCTGTTCTATACTTTCGGTGTAATTTTCATTCAACCGCAGAACCAAGTCAAAACTTCGCTGTCCTTCGTAAATATCAGCCAATTTTTCGCCCGCAAAAGCGAGTTCGATAAAGCGGTTAAAATCCTCTACAGACACCCCGTATTTCGACAACATACCCCGATTAGCCCGTATTTGAAGCTGCGGTGTCTCGGTTTGTTGCTCTACTTGGACGTCCACCAAACCGTCAATGTCTTTTATCGAATGTTGAATTTGATTGCCTATCATAAACAAGTCGCTCAAATCGGTACCGAAAAGTTTAACGGCTATGCTGGCGCGCGTGCCCGAAAGCATGTGATCGATGCGATGCCCAAGGGGTTGCCCCACAGTTACCGCCATCCCGGGAATAGTTGCCAGTACGTTTCGGACTTCTGTCATAAACTCTTCGTTGTTTCTCTTCTTCAGTTTGAACTGAACATCAATCTCCGAACTGTTGGTCGATTGCGAATGCTCATCCAGTTCGCCACGCCCGGTTCGACGTGCCGTACCGGTAATTTCAGGGATTTTCAGCAATTCGGTCTCCATCAAATTTCCCAACCGATTGGTTTCTTCCAGCGAAACCCCGGGTTTGATAACCGCCGTTATCACCAATGCTCCTTCGTTAAATTCGGGCAGGAAGCTCCGTCCCATCCTAAAAAACAAGAAAACCGAGAAAACCAACAACCCGATGGTGGGGTACAATACTTTTTTCTTGTTACGAAGCACCCATTCGAGTGAGCTCTTATACAATTGGGTTAATTTGCGTGTTAGCCAACTGTCCTTTATGTTTTTATCTAAGTATTTTTCATCCGAAAGCAAAAGTTTACACATCAATGGCGTTACAGTCATGGCTACAATGAGCGACATAAACAGTGCTACGATAAAGGCTATTCCAAGCGGTTTCAGCATACGACCTTCCATTCCGGTAAGGAAAAACAAAGGAATAAAAGCCACGATGATAATTAATGTCGCATTGAGAATAGACGCGCGAATCTCGATGGAAGCATCTAAAACGATATTGAACACCGGCCTCCGTTCCCCCGCAGGTTTTCGATGATTTTGCTTCAACCGTTTGTACACGTTTTCCACGTCGATGATGGCATCATCCACCAGCGAACCGATAGCAATAGTCATTCCGCCCAATGTCATCGTATTGATGTTCATTCCTAAGAAGTACAAAACAATCATTGTAGCAAGTAGGGAAAGCGGTATGGCCAGAATGGAAATTACGGTAGTACGGAAGCTGGCTAAAAACAAGAAAAGAATAATAATTACAAACAACGCCCCTTCGAGCATGGCACTACCGACGTTTCTGACCGATGCCTCTATAAAATCGGCCTGACGAAATATTTTGGTGTTCATCTTTACGTCGGAAGGCAATGTTTTTTCGATCTCGACAAGGTTTTTTTCGATGTTTTCGGTTACCTTCAACGTATTGATATTGGGTTGTTTAGAAATAGCGATAATTACCGCCGGCTCGGCATCTTCCGATGCATATCCGTATTTAACGGCGCTTCCGATAACCACTTCGGCCACGTCGGATACCACTACCGGCCTGTTGTTGACTGTTTTTACGTGTGTATCGCCCAATTCGTCCAAATCATTGGAGCGAGCCATTCCGCGAATCATGTATTCGTTGCCGAAATCACGAACAACCCCGCCCGATGAGTTCGAGCTGAAACTTCGTCCGGCCTGCGCCAATTCGTTCATGCTTATTCCCAAAAAATCCATTTTTTGGGGGTCGGCCAGAATTTGATATTGCTTATAGTCTCCTCCTATAATAGTCACCTGCGAAACACCTCCGGTGGCCAGAATCGAGGGTTTAACCACCCACTCAGCCAACGTTCGCAACTCCATCTGCGATGTACTGTCCGATTTCAATCCGACAAAAAGAATTTCGCCCATAATGCTCGATTGCGGCGCCAATACAGGAATAATGCCTTCCGGCAACACGCTGCCGAGCGTCACCATTTTCTCGCTTACAATTTGTCGCGCTTTAAAAATATCGGCTCCCCAGTCGAACTCCACCCATACAAAAGAATATCCCTGCATCGATGCCGAGCGAACGCGGCGAACATCGGTAGCCCCATTCACAGAAGTTTCGATATGGAAAGTGACCAAACGCTCCACTTCCTCGGCCGACATTCCGTGCGCATCAGTCATTACGGCAACCGTAGGCGCTGTTAAATCGGGAAACACATCCACATCCATTCGCTGCGATGTAAGCGCTCCTCCCACGATTAGCAAAACCGCTCCCAATAAGACAAAGAGTTTATTGTTGAGCGAATATTTTATTATTTTGTTTAGCATAAGCTGTATGTTTGATGTTTGGAAATTGGTGTTTGTCGTTTGATGTCCCGCATGGCGGAATTTCCGCTTTGCTTCAATTTGATGTTAGATGTTAGATCGCTTTGCTGACAGAACCCCTCACCGCAATAGGGAGAACGACAACTACAATTGCAGTGGGTTGAACTTATTAATTAATCTAATATCTAAAAGTCTGTTATCTGAAGTCTAAAATCTATTCTAATGTACATGTCCTGCATGCGGATCGATTGCTCCGGCCGATTGCGCCAGTTTCACCAAAATAGCTCCCTTACCCACAACCCGCTCACCTTGCGACAGACCTTCCGTGATTGCTGTACGAATGCCGTCGGTTTCGCCTCTTTTCACGGGGCGTTTCTCAAAGAGTTCGGGTGTAAGCTGAACGTACACGAAATAATTCCCCATTTCTTCCACGATGGCTTCGTTGGGAACGGTTAATGTTTCATCTTGTGTTTGCGTTTTGATAAACATTTCGATAAAACTTCCCGAAAGGAAACCAGCACGGTTATCAATCTGAAAAACAACGGGAAGAAGCGGATTGTTAATATCGGCCGATTTTCCGAACGAAACTATTCGTCCGCCCAGTTCATCGAGTGTGTAAGTGGCTTTGTTTTGCAACAACCTGAAAGTTACGGTGGAAATAGTATTGAGGTTCTCAAAATATCGCGGACGCAATTCCGCTTTTACAAACAGGTTTTTGTTTTGCGAAACGGTTAAAACGGGTTGTCCGGCTGCGGCGTATTCGCCGTTTCGCACCATCACGCTTGTGATAAACCCGCCGATGGGTGAATTCACGGATTGCTTTCCGGCAGAGAAGTTCTTTTGCAGGTTGTTGTAGTTCACCCGAGCATTATCTAATTCGGTTTTTGCACGCAACAATTCGCTTTGCGAAACAATCCGATCTTTGGCCAACTCCGCTTTTCGCTCGTATTCGGCTCGGGCTCGGTTGTACTCGTTTTGAGCCTCGGCAAAACGAACCGACAGATTGTTGTCGGCCATACCGCTGCCATCTATGGTGAATAGTGTCTGTCCGGCTCCCACAGCCCTGCCCTCCACCACATTATCACCGGGAAAAAGCACAACACCTCCGGTCTTTGCCGCAACAATCCGCTCATCGCCCAACGAGGGCTGAATTTGTCCAATCGCACGGATTATTTGCCCGAAGGGCTCTTTTCTCACCTCTTCGGTGGTAAAATCCACTTTCCAGCTTTGCTCTTTGGTGAAAGAAGCGGCGTTTGTGCCGGTAATGAGAGCATCGTGCGCGGCGTGGATGGCATCGTGTTCGTCTGCAAAAACGATAATGCCGCCGATGGTGAGTTCCGATGTTTTATCGGGGGTTTTCACGTGAAATACTAACTTTGCTTCACCTTCTTTTTCCGGCTTCAACGTGAATTTAAAAATCCCAGCACGCTCGGGTGATTCCAAGGTTTGCGTTACCACATCGGAACCGATAATTAAATCGGCCGTAACACTTGCTTCTTCCAATGGTTTGAAATTATTCAAGTGAGTAAAATGAGCCAAAATATCGCTTTCGTGTCCCACAGCAAAGGGCGCTGCTTCCGCAAACACTTCGAAGTCATCGTTGTAGGAAGTTAATTGCAGGTTATCAACATGGTCGTGGTCATGTTCTCCGTGACCGTGCCTGCCACAAGCCATAACACTAATCGCGAGAAAAAATACCGAAACCAAATAAGTTGTTTTCATTGTAACTGATTTTAGTTTGTTTTAAAAAAGGTTGATAATCAATTGAAAAAAGACTATTACGGCAATTGATTACAAAAAACAAGCGGATAAAATCAGCAATAAGGAGGGGCCCTCAACCCTTTGGATTGAGAAGTGTAGTTGGTATATAAAGATTCTGAATGCGGTTTTTGTCGGAAAGATAAGGGCGGCGGATCCGATTCAATCTGAATGGAATTTTCAATTGAATAGAGAGTCAGCAAAAACCAGGCATCAGCATCCGAATAAAACTCACTGGTTTCAAGCAAGTTATTTTCATCAACAAACCGGATATAAATATTATCCAGCTGACAATCTTCCAAACTTAATTTTTTAGGGGTATCCTGAAAATTTTCAGAAATATCGGACTTTCCTTGCAGGTGTTGGCAATGATGTACTGCTTCGTGCCGATGAAATGATATTTCACAAGAACTAAACAGATGATTGTGATGATGGTGCGGAATGACGGCATGAACCAATAAAACCATATTGGCAAGCAACAATAGACCTATTCCGATTGCTTTTTTCATGCTGGAGTATTTCTGCAAAGTTAGAAATTATTTTTAATTTAACCTAAATGAATAGAAATGATTACGGTTGCTTTCCTCATAATATGCGTCGTTCGTTGAATGGCAGACGGGTTACAAAAAGCACCATATTAGACAATAAACCTCCCAAATGCTCGCATTTATGAATTTATTGTGTATTTTTGACATGTCGTACATTTTAAAATAAAAAAATCGATTGGATTTTACAGCCATTCACGGTAAAATTATTCATCACATACCCAATTAAGAATTGGATAAACCATTTTTTAACGTTTTATTTCCATCACAAACAGAAATATGAAAAATCTATCGCGTCGAAAATTTATTCGCACAGGATTTGCGAGTTTTGCAGGATTAGCCGTTGCCGGACCGGGATTATTAAAAATAAATTTATCCCCCGAAGTTTCAACAGTCGATAAAATTAAATTAGGAGATTCGGGGCTGAATGTTTCGCGTATTGCTCTGGGCACCGGCTCTAAAGGAGGCTCAAAGGCGTCGAATCAAACCCGCTTAGGCATGGAACAATTTGTTAAAATGGCTCACCATGCATACGACAGAGGAGTACGGTTCTTCGATATGGCCGATTCATACGGATCGCATCAATACGTTGGCGAAGCCATAAAAACACTTCCACGCGAAAAAGTCACGTTGCTGACCAAAATTTGGACTCACGAAGACGGCTCAGACAGAAACGCTCCCGTACGGGAGTCGCTCGATCGCTACAGGCAGGAAATGGGTACCGATTATATCGATATCGTGTTAATGCACTGCCTGATGAGCGGAGGATGGAGTAACAACCGCAAGCATTATATGGATGGGCTTGCAAAGGCCAAACAAGACGGAATTGTCAAAGCCGTGGGCGTTTCGTGCCATAACTGGGATGCTATGGTGGAGGCTGTAGATAATCCGTGGGTAGATGTGATCATGGCGCGCATAAACCCGTTTCAAAGTCACATGGACAACACACCCGATATAGTGAAAGAACTTCTTGGAAAAGCTAAAAAGAACGGAATAGGCGTAATCGGCATGAAGATTTTCGGCGAGGGACGCCACGTGAGTGTTGCAGAACGGGAACAATCTTTTAAATTTGCGCTTACCGAAGGAAATACTCATTGTATGACACTGGGAATGGAATCGATAGCTCACGTTGACGATGCCGTAGACAGGGTTATGAGACTGGTTAAGGGGTTGAGAAAAAATGAAAATTTCACTTAATTACTTCCCGATACA
>CAZKZB010000069.1:0-16548 GCA_964557135.1 uncultured Petrimonas sp.
CGCTCGGAGAGCGGCACAAACCTCACTTTATCATTTCAACAAAAATTATTCACTGATATTGTTCTTAAAAAGACAAAAAAAGCGTATATTTGCAGGCTCAAATCGAAAGGCATTCCAAATGCCTTTATTTTTGATGAAAAATTTCGGATAAATACTTAGAAAAGAATAAATTAATACACACAAAATAAACGTAATATTGAAATGCAAAACAAAGGATTTATTAAAGTTTTCGCGATCATACTCACGCTGATTTGTTTGTTCTACTTGTCTTTTACAGTAGTAGGCAGACAATACAATAAGAAAGCCGACGCGTATGCCAAAGGAGACTTGGAATTAAAAAATCAGTATCTCGATTCGCTTTCAACAGAAAAAGTTTACTTGGGATACACATTGAAACAAATTCGTGAAAAAGAAATCGGTTTAGGACTCGACCTGAAAGGCGGTATGAACGTGATTGTGGAAATGGATGTTGCTCAGGTTATCAGAGCTTTGGCAAACACCGATGACCCACAATTCAATCAGGCACTGCAAGAAACTATTGCTCAAAACAGAAGAGGAAGTTCGTCCGATTTTATCACTCTTTTCCGTCAAAACTACGAAAGAATAAATCCTAACGGCAGGCTGGCAAATATTTTCAGTATTACCATGAGCGACCGTGTAAGCCCAACGGCTACCAACGACCAAGTGGTTACTGTTCTTCGTCAGGAAATTAAAAGCGCTGCCGACAACTCGTTCAACGTGCTTCGCACCCGTATCGACCGTTTTGGGGTAGTTGCTCCCAACATTCAGCAACTCGACCAAGCCGAACGTATTCTTATCGAAATGCCCGGTATTACCGAACCCGAACGTGTCCGTAACCTCTTACAAGGAAGCGCTAACTTAGAGTTCTGGAAAACCTACAACGTAAACGAACTCGGCGGCTATTTCAACGAAATTAATACCCGTTCAGCAGAATATGCCTTAGCTGTTCGCGGTGCTGCAACAACAGTTACAGACACAAGCGAAGTAACGGCAACAACAGATTCCTTGTTGATTGATCCGTTGGAAGCCACTGCAGTAGATGCCGAAGAAGAAGAAAAAACAGTAATCGACAAAAGTTTCGTTGAATATTTTGCTCAGCCTTATTTTGCCATGAGCGGCACTACCGGCCCTATGGTGGGAACGGTAGCCAAAAACGATACTGCAGCAGTAAATTACCTATTGAACCGATACAAAGATATTTTCCCTGCTGATGTGCGCTTCAAATGGGGATTTAAACCCGTTGACCAACGCGAAAACTTTTTTG
The DNA here is from genome assembly GCA_964557135.1 of uncultured Petrimonas sp. Classification (GTDB taxonomy): domain Bacteria; phylum Bacteroidota; class Bacteroidia; order Bacteroidales; family Dysgonomonadaceae; genus Petrimonas. Next base: position 1,286 of record CAZKZB010000069.1, read on the forward strand.
AACTTTATGCTCTGAAAGGCGACGGCACCCGACGCGGTCCCGCACTCGACGGCGACGTGGTTACCAACGCCAAAGCCGACCAAGGACAACGCGGTTCGGCGTGGGAAGTGAGCATGACTATGAACTCTGCCGGAGCAAGCCGTTGGGCAACCATTACCGGAGCAGAAAAAGGCAAATCGATTGCTATTGTGCTCGATGGATATGTTTACTCTGCACCTACGGTAAACGACCGTATCGAAGGTGGACGCTCATCCATTTCGGGACGATTTACTTCTGACGAAGCCGGTGACTTGGAGAACGTGTTGAAATCGGGTAAAATGAAAGCAGGCGTACGCATTGTACAAGAGGATATTGTTGGCCCATCGTTGGGACAAGAAGCGATTAAAGACGGATTTGTTTCGTTTATTATCGCTTTGGTAGTGTTGTTTATTTTCATCATCCTGCTCTATGGAGCCATCCCCGGATTGGTGACTAATACCGCGTTGCTTGTCAATTTCTTTTTCATTTTAGGTATTTTAGCCGCATTCCAGGCAGTACTCACTTTGCCCGGTATCGCGGGTATGATTCTATCGTTGGGTATGGCTGTGGATGCTAATATCCTTATCAACGAACGTATTAAAGAAGAGTTGCGAAACGGAAAAAGTTTGCGCCGATCGTTGGAAGACGGCTACAAGAACGCTTTCTCAGCCATTATCGACTCAAACGTTACTACGGTTATTACCGCTACCATTCTGGCACTTTTCGGTACAGGCCCCATCAAGGGATTTGCCATAACACTTATTATAGGTATCGCCTCATCATTTATTACCGCAGTATTCCTTACACGCGTAGTGTACGAAAACCGTTTCGACAAAGGCAAATGGCTAAACATTAACTACTCCGGCGCTTTATCGAAAATATTCGACAAAGTATATAACTTTAGTTTTATTAAGAACAGTAAGAAAATAATCACCGTGATTTTGGCATTCGTATTACTGTGTATTGTTTCACTGTTCGTACTGAAATTAAATCGCGGTATCGACTTTACCGGCGGACGCAACTACATTGTAAGATTCGACCAACCGGTTAAAACGAGCGATATCCAAAGCGCTTTGGCGCCGGAATTTGGCGAATCGGTACGCGTAATCACTATTGGAACCAGCAATCAGGTGCGTATTTCGACGAACTACATGATTGACTCTGATGATGCCGATATCGAAGAGACATTAATTGCTTCGCTTGGCAATGCTTTGAAGGATTATATTACTCCCGGAAAAACTATTGACGACGCTATCCAAAGTTCGCAAAAAGTAGGGCCGAGTGTTGCCGAAGACATGGTTAAAGGTGCATTCCTGGCACTGGGATTAGCACTAATTTTCATGGGATTATACATCTTGGTGCGATTCCGCAACTGGGCATTCTCACTCGGAACCGTTGCCGCGCTCGCCATTGACGCATTCATTGTATTAGGTCTATACTCGATATTGTGGCGTGTGATGCCATTCTCGATGGAAATCGATCAAACATTCGTAGCCGCAATTCTAACCATTATAGGTTACTCTATTAACGATAAAGTTGTGGTGTTTGACCGTGTACGCGAATACCTGAATCTGTATCCGAAACGCGACTCAAAATTACTGTTTGACAATGCTCTAAACTCCACACTTACTCGTACAATTAACACCAGTTTGAGTACATTGTTGGTTATTATCTGTATTTTGATTTTCGGTGGAGATGTGGTTAGAAGCTTCGTATTCGCCATGTTTATCGGTGTTGTTGTAGGAACTATAACGAGTTTCTTTGTAGCTTCGCCCGTGGCTTACGCTATTATGACGAGACAACAAAAGAAAAAGCTGGAAGCTAAATAACAAGTGCTTTTAATTGTTCTATAAATAAGTTAAAACGGGTTGCGATGCAGCCCGTTTTTTTATTGTAATTGAGAAGAAATGATTAATTTTGCTCTTGATAAACTACCTCGATTATGAAAAAAGCACTATCAATTATCCTGTCTTTATGCTGGATCGTTGTCGTAAACGCGCAACAACCGGAAAGCGGTTTGTTCGCCATCCAAGACACGGTTATCGGCAAGAAGCTTTCGGGTGAAGAAATCACAGCCAAGTATTATAAAGCACCCTATAAAATCTTCCGATGGCATTGGGACGGTGTTTCCGACAACCTGTTACTCCAACTCCGGCAAACAAACAAAAAAGGCACATCGTTTAAGAACGAAGGCAGTATTGTAATGATTGATTTAAACGATAAATCGGTTAAATGGAGCCGAAACGTCAATTACAACAAATCCGAGATCAAACAACAAGGAAAGCATCTCTTTTTTTCGGAAAAGAAGAGAAATTTCTGCCTCGACCCCGAAACAGGATATGTGCTTTGGGAAAATCGAAACGATTTTTATTTCATCAACCCTATTCTGAATATCGGCGTAGGTTATCCGGTTCTGAGTATGTCGAATAATCTTTCCGCCGTAGATTTATCCAACGGAAACACATTGTGGACTAAATCGGTGGACAGGACACGCGGCTGGAACGATGCTTATATGCTCACCGACTCTATTTTATTAATCGCGGTAAACGGAATTCAAGCATTGGAACTACCTACCGGGAAAAGCTGGACGTACAAGGCCGCAACCGGGCAAAAGAAAATAGGGAAAATGATAACGGTCAATGCTGCAGGCATTTTGCTTGGCGTTCTTACCGGAACTGCCGTGTATCAATCTTCCCCCGATGAAGTCACGGAAATGAATTCCAACATGCTCATTGATAACAAAAATAACATTGTTCTGGCTTCTCGCAATGTAATTTCGAGGATTGGAAGTTCGGGGGAAGTTCTTTGGAGTACGCCCTTACCCGAAAAAATCACATCCAAATCATCTATTTTCCTGAAGGATTCTACCGTTTATATGATTAATCGCGGATATGCCTTTTACAACGGAGGTTTTTCAATGATTGGCGACCCCTATTTTGCAGCATTTAACCTCAACGACGGCAAGCAACAATACTTAAATTTAATTCTCGAGAAAAAAGAATTTATTCGCAATTTTCAGGTTATCAACGATATTCTTTTCTTAGTTTTCGAAAATAAAATTGCCACCTATTCACTTGCTGACGGCAGTTTGTTGACGGAAAAGATAATCGGATTGGAAAAGGGAGAACAGTTAGACGCTTTTGTGGAATCGGGAATCTATATTCGTCAGGGCGATTTTACATTTTTGGATATTGCCAAGGCATACCCCGAACAAAATTTAATGATGACATCCGCAAATCGGATAATTTCACTTACTGACAGTTTAGAAACGCTTATTACTTATGAGAAAAATGATATTTTTGAAAAAGTAATCGATATAGGCGAATACAAAATTCTGACCAGCGACGAAAAGGAGTTTATCGTTTGCGATTTTTCCGGTAACCCGGAGTTTAAATTTCAAGCTTCGCCCAATATGTTTGTAGCAAACAACAAGTTATACGCTTTCGATAATTACGCGTTTTGGGAGATGGATATCATGCAGTTTCTGCGATAAGCGCGTTACAGGATAGAGTTTCGTTGATACACGCTTGGACGATAACGTTTTTGACGATAATATATTTGCGTTGAGTGCTAAAATTTTAAAAATCGCTCGTCGTTTCGGTTATTTTTTATAATTTTGCAACCCGAAACACCGCCACAATAGCTCAGTTGGTAGAGTAACGCATTCGTAACGCGTCGGTCGCGAGTTCGAGTCTCGCTTGTGGCTCAACAGAAAAAAGGATACACTTTTGTAAGCTGTATCCTTTTTTATTTCAACGGGTTTCTTCGAAATATGAAATGACTTCCGACTTGCCCAACCTTTTTTTCAACCACTCTTCTATTTTATTTTTATCAGATGTACGCAAAGCGTTTCTCGGCAGCGAAAAAATAACAAGCGGTGCCCTGTTGGTTCGAACAATACTATCGTTTTGAGTATAATAAGAGAAAGTTTCTGTGTAGGAACAGCCTCTGATTTGCGGATAAAGAGTTTTAATTTCTGCCAACAGTTTTTCTCCAAACGCCGGGATATTCCGAATGCTGTCTATTCTGTTTTCGGATTGTTTTAATGCAAATGTGGTGGCATTCAACCTATTGTTCAGCATTTCGGTTTCCGATTGATATCTCCTTGTATTTTCCTGTACGAAAGAGGCTTCAAAACCTTGACTTATCTTCAGTTTTGCCGTGTCTATTTTGTTAAAAAACGCCACTTGCTTAATGGAATCAATGCGTCTGTTCGAAAGTCCGTACCCACTATAAACCAGTTCCACATTTTTATTCGATGGATTTATACTACTCTTCTGCAAATAATTACCCTCAACTACCGATACTTGGGCAACAAAATATTCGGCGTTGCGGTTAAAGTTTTCGTTTTGTACCAATTGGTAGCCAAAATAGATACTGGGAACAGCGGTAATAAGAATTATGGCCGTGAGAGCGCGATTTATCTGCTTCTTTTTATCGGGATCAACGATACCTCGGATGGGCAGTTTCAGGTATTGACAAACAATTACCGCGGCAAACGCGATAAAAACCGTGTTGATGGCGAAAAGATACAACGCTCCGAAGAAAAAGTTAAATTGTAAGGTAGCCAATCCGTAGCCGGCAGTACAAATGGGAGGCATAAGTGCAGTAGCGATGGCAACGCCCGGAATAACATTTCCCTTAAGCTTGCTGCTGATGGCTACAATTCCGGCCAATCCGCCAAAAAGAGCGATTAAAACATCGTAAATGGTGGGACTTGTGCGTGCCAGCAGTTCGGAATGCGCCTCATTTACCGGAGTAAGAAAAAAGTAAAGCGCCGATGTAAGTAAACTTACTCCAACGGCGTACACCAGATTCTTGAGTGAACGACGAAAAAGCTGGAAATCGTAAGTAGCTAAACTATAACCCATTCCGTTTATCGGGCCCATGAGTGGAGAAATTAACATGGCGCCGATAATGACGGCGGTAGAGTTCATGTTCAATCCTACCGACGCAACAACGATGGCGAACATAAGAATCCACAGGTTGGTTCCTCTAAACTGAATTCCTTTTTCGATTTCGGCGTGGATAGTTTCGTAGTTTTCTAATTCTGAACGAAAATTAAAAATCTCTACCAGTTTTTGGATATGTTTTTCCATAGCTAATGAGTTATTTTACAAAACTACAAAAAAAGGAAAAGTAATTATCATTTTTTTACAAAAAAAAGCAACCGAGAACGATTTTCGGCTGCTCAACGGGACAAAGTATATTGCCAAGCAATCATAAATAACGTGTGAGAAATAAGTTGGTATTTTTCACGCATTACTAAGCTCGCAAATCTCTCTGATAAACCGCTCTTCGGCCTGATGCACCCAATCGCGAAAACTTTCGTCGGGGCGATAATTTGGAATAAAATTCAATAACTTATTCAGTTTAAACTTCATACTGCTAATTCCTGCTCCCGACAAACTCGCATCGTAAGCATTGAATTCCTGCTCCACGTGAACGGGAATCATCAGAATTGGTTTTTTGTAGTAAAGCGCTTCGCACACGGATTCAAAACCCGATGTAGTGGCATAGGCCATACTCCCCGCCATACTTTCAAGGAAAAGTTTGTCGTTGATACGATACAGAATCAGATTCTCGTCAATAACTGTCACCTCATCGGCATCTTTTTTGTCCCAGAAAAAGCGTAGCGGAATATGCGGATTTTTGGCGTGCCAGTCGAGAATTTCCTCGTAATATCCCGTATTGAGCATATATCCGTGAATATAATCACCTGCGGTAGGTTCATTTTCAAAAACCTCTTGTCTGAGTAACGGCGGAACTACCACAAGTTTTTTCTCGTTGCTTCCGGGCATATCGCGAAACGAAAGCGCCAATATTTTAGACGAACACTGACAAGTAACCTTGGTTATCATCCGAAGAAAATAGTATTTGATATCTTGCTCGCTGGTAGTTTTGTAATTAGGATTCAGCAATATATACTGATGTGCAATGCTAATTAACTTGACATTCAGCTTTTTATCAAACCGATAAGTTCTGAATGCCACTCCGGTAACCATTTCATAAAAATTAATTACTGCATCGGGGCGATACTCCTCAATTTTGGATTTGACAAAAAGAATACTTTGTCGAAAAATCAGGGATTGTGCAAAATTGCCAATAACACTTAATACAAGGCTCGGGCGTTTTTGCTTGTATAACGTAGTGAAATTCGGACTTCTGAAATCAAAAACAGGTGCGTCGATTTTATCGAGATAGAACTTGGGAATTTGTCGGGAATTGTCTTTACCAACCAGCACAGCCACTACTTCGTGTCCGTGTTTTCGCAATATGGACGCCAAAGAGAGCGATTGCGTAAAATGTCCTCTGCCCTCGCCCTGTACGGTAAATAAAAATCTCACAGTTGCTTCTTTTTGATTTAGCGCAAAGGTATAAAAATAATGTTACAAAGAGGTTACAACACCGTGTTGATTTGCCATTTTGCTATAAAAAAGGTTATCGGTTAAATGTCAGCGCTTTGCCCAAAGCCGACTCCACAATTTTACCGATATCGTAAACTAAATTACCGTTGACAAACGTTTTTTCGATGCTGTGACTGAAAGTTTCTCCTTCGAAAGGCGACCAGCCGCATTTGTACAGGATATTGTTCTTGCCAACAGTGTATGGTTTATTGGGGTTTACAAGCACTAAATCGGCAAAATATCCATTGCGAATATATCCCCTTTCTTTCACTTGGAAAAGCTCTGCCGGCGCATGACACATTTTTTCAACCACAAATTCTTTACTGAAAATGCCTTGTTTGGATAATTCCAACATGGTCTGCAACGAATGCTGAACCAACGGTCCACCGGAAGCGGCCTTCAAACATCCGCCCTCTTTTTCGATCAGCAAATGCGGGGCATGGTCGGTAGCCACCACATCCAACTTACCCGATTTAAGCGCGGAGCGCAACCCATCGCGGTCGGCACGGGTTTTTACAGCGGGATTCCATTTGATGCGCGCTCCTAATCGGGCGTAATCTTCATCAATAAACCAAAGGTGATGCACACAGACTTCCGATGTAATTTTCTTGTCTTTTACGGGTGAATGGCTGAATAAACTCATTTCACGCGCGGTAGAAAGATGCAGTACATGCAAGCGAGATCCATACTTGTCTGCCAGTTCCACCGCTTCAGCCGAAGAACGGTAACAGGCTTCCTCGCTGCGAATAAGCGGGTGAAATGAAATAGGAATATCTTCGCCGAATTGCTTTTTGTACGTGTCAATATTATCGCGAATGATCTCTTCTTTTTCGCAATGTGTAGCGATAAGCGAATCCACTTCCGCGAAAATTTGCTGTAACGCTTTGGTATTGTCCACCAACATGTTTCCGGTAGAAGCGCCCATAAATACTTTCACACCGCACACGTTTTTCTTATCAACTTTTACCAACTCTTTGATATTTTCGTTGGTAGCGCCTAAATAAAACGAAAAATTGGCGATAGATTTTTGCGCTGCCAAATCAAATTTTTCGTGCAACGCCTCAATCGTTACCGTTTGCGGATTGGTATTGGGCATTTCCATAAACGAAGTGACGCCTCCGGCAACAGCCGCCCGGCTTTCGGTAAATATATCGCCTTTGTGCGTAAGTCCCGGATCTCGAAAATGCACCTGGTCGTCAATCACACCGGGAAGGAGATACATTCCACTTGCATCGATTATCTCACGGCACCGTCGAAATATATTTTCATGAACTTCGTTTTCGAAAATTTCATATATCCTGTCACCTTCAATAAGCACTGAACCGACGAATAAACGACCTTCGTTAATGATGGTTGCATTGTGGATAAGTTTCATGAGCGTTTAGGTTTTATTTTACCCGTTATTTTTCTCCATCGCAAGTTCATAACGCCAAAAAAGGCTTCTCCGAAAATGGAACTGTTCATTTTAGATGTTCCCATTTGTCGGTTGACAAATACCACTGAAACTTCTCCCACTTTAAAACCAAGCGTTTGGGCGGTATATTTCATCTCTATCTGAAAAGCGTATCCTTTAAACCGGATATCATCGAGATTGATGGTTTCCAACACTTTGCGCTTATAGCAAACAAATCCTGCCGTAGTGTCTTTGATTTTTGTTCCGGTAATAACCTGAACATATTTTGATGCAAAATATGACATCAGGACGCGCCCCATAGGCCAGTTCACTACATTTACACCAATACAGTATCGTGAACCTACCGACATATCGTATCCTTCATCGTGACAAGCAGCGTAAAGCCTTGGCAAATCATCCGGATTGTGCGAAAAATCGGCATCCATTTCAAAAATGTATTCGTATGAACGATTCAACGCCCATTTGAAACCGTGGATATAAGCCGTTCCTAAACCCAGTTTTCCGGCACGCTCCTGAATAAAAAGCCGATTGGAGAACTCTGTTTGGATAAGTCGATGGACAATGGCGGCCGTTCCGTCGGGTGAACCGTCATCAATAACCAAAATATCAAACTGTTTCGGTAGACTAAAAACCGTTCTGATGATACTTTCTATGTTTTCTTTTTCGTTGTACGTGGGTATAATTACAATGCTGTCGGACATGGAATTGAAATTTGTATCAAAAGTACTAATTTTAAAAGTATTTGAAAAGAAAGCAAGCTGTTTTTTGATAAATTGTACCGTTTCAATCAGAGTTTAACGAAATTATCAAATAAAAACAGGATTCAAATTGTTATGAATTTAAAACTCTTTCGTATTTTTACGAACAATCAACAGTAATCAAAGTAAAACTCAATGAAACAGAAAATTTTAGTCCTTTGTACCGGCAACAGTTGCCGAAGCCAAATAGCCGAAGGATATTTACGGTATTTTGCGGGTGATAAAGCCGAAGTGTATAGCGCGGGAGTGGAAACACACGGTGTAAACCCACGAGCCATCGAAACGATGAAAGACGACGGAATCGATATTTCAAAACACACCTCAAATAACGTAAGTGAATACACAAATATCAATTTCGATTATGTGATAACGGTTTGCGACAATGCGCTTGAACAATGTCCCTATTTCCCGACAAAAGCATTAAAGTTTCATCGTAATTTTCCAGATCCCGCAAAATCAACAGGTTCGGAGGAAGAAATTAGAGCGAAATTTTGCAACGTACGGAAGATGATAAAGGATTATTGCCAACAATTTGTAAGAGAGAATCTTTAATAGAGCTGGCGGATAAGTGGCACTAACGTGACCGAGCCTTCCCTGTTTTCCGTATTACCGCACCTTAAAACTTTCTTGAATGATTTTTAACGTTCAACCTGTTGTTAATAAATTTTCGCCGGTTTTTAATTCTTAGGAAGCTTTAAACCGTGAGGCTGATAATCGAATTGATACTGTAATACTACAACTTATCGTTTATTCCGGTCGCGATAGATTAAAATTCTGTTCATATAATTTTTTCTTTAAAGTCGGCGAATGGTTGTCGGCATATAAAAATATGTAAGAGAACAGAACTGTCATGCTTTTCACTCTTTTTGTTGTCAGTACAAGAATGACAGCCTTTCAACAGCTTCAAAATCATAAAGACTGCGCTTTTTTCAACCTTGCTGCCAACTTATTTGCTTGACGAATGAATCACTTCCCTCGCTTTCTCGATAATGCTGTCTTTCCCTTTCGATTTATCGCTTTCGGACATAGAAACATAAATATCGGGTTCAATACCGAATTCGATATGTTCTTTGCTGACATTGTACATGGGCGATGCCGAAAACCGGACAGACCAACCGTTGGGCAATTCCGATGAGAACGGTAATCCACTGCCGCCTCCGGTTTTGTCGCCGATAATGGTGGCATTTGGCGCGTGTTTCATCACGTTTACAAAATCGTTGGTGGCGCTGTAGCAGCTTCTGTTTGTGAGAATAACTACCGGCTTTTGGTACCTGATTCTATCGTAACTGTTCACGTATTTGGGATAGAAATCGGAAAAATCGGAATGCCCTTTGCCCACTTTGTGAGAAATATATCCTACCAGCGTTTTCTCGTTGAAAAATCGGGACGCAATGCGCTCTACGTTTGTTAAACTTCCGCCGCCGTTGTTGCGAACATCGATGATAACACCCTTACAAACAGCCATTTGACTTAACACTTGCGACATATTCGCGTTTCCCACATCGTTTGAAAAACTACCGTAATAGATGTACCCCACGTTGTCTTCGAAAATTTTGTAGCGCATCCCGCCCGCTATTTTAAAATCTGTTCCCAAGTACTTTTTTTGTATAGCGGCATCGAAATTTGACGGAAAATCTTCGGTCCAACTCCAGTAGCGAGACATATCGTGCGAAGCAATTAGGTTCACGTGCCCGTCTTTCAGTTCCGAGAGCATTTCACTCATCAGGTCGAAAAGCGCGTAGTTTCCCATATCGCTTTTCACTCTTGCACGATACGTAGTATAGATTGCATCCCAATCGATTTTCTTGTATTCGAAAAAGCAATAATTTTCGTCGAGAATCGTCCAAAGTGCATCGAAATTTCCGTGCGCATCGTTGTTGAAACTCATATTGTCTTCACATCCCGAGACAAGAAAAAACGAGAAAATTACGAGAAATATATGTTTCGATTTTTTTAATTTCATGACGCTAAGGTAGTAACAATTTCTTAAAATCATCGAACGAGTTACGGTAATAATTCAAATCGATATCGTTTATTACGCCGTTTATTTTTCCGGTATGCGAAAACTGCCAAATCACCCAATTTTTATATTCATCGCTCGGCTCATCGTGCAAATCGCATATCCACAGCGGATTATCCGGAAAATTATCTCTGATGTATATCCTGTAACACTCTTTATTGGTGTAAATTACAGGGCGTTTGCCGTACTGTCTGGTCAGGGCTGATTCGAGACGACCGAGTTCTTTTATCATTTTCCCGTACGACTCTTTATCGTTTCGAGGCCGATTAATAGTTGAATGCTCAACATCTATAGCAGGAATCATATCACCGGATTTTACGGTCGAATTTCGTATAAAATGCTGCGCTTGTTTTTCACCATCGCTTCCAAACGTGTAAAAATGGTACGTCCCTACTTTCAAACCGGCATCCCGGGCTACTTTGTAATTTCGATTATAATCCCTGTCTTTGTGATCGGTGCCTTCCGTCGATTTCAGGTAAACGAATGTAATATTATCCTTGCGAAGCTGATTCCAATTTATATAGGAATTGTGATGCGATACATCCACACCGCGCACTAAATATTTTTGAGAGAACGGCGGATTGTCGAAAGAATGAAACAGTTCTTTCTTCGAATAAAGGATGAAACGATAAACGCCAATGGCAAAAAGAACGGAGAACGAAGCCGCAATGAGCCAAAGCGCTTTTTGTCTTTTTTTACTGACTTTTTTTCGCTTTCGACGGCCGGATTTTGTCCGTTTTCTTTTTGCCATTGGCGTTGAAATGAAATAGACTGTTTTATCCGCAAGGGATTTTATGGATTCTTCTTTCGTGGCGACCGCCTTCAAACGGAGTGTTTAAAAAAGCGACCAAGATATCGTAAATTTGTTCCTCTGACAACAATCGTCCCGGCATCGATAAAACATTGGCATCGTTATGAGCGCGGGCAAGAGCGGCAACTTCGGGGTTCCAGCAGAGCGCGCCGCGAATTCCCTGATGCTTGTTAACGGTCATATTTATGCCGTTTCCCGAGCCGCAAATGGCGATACCGGGATAGCATTCGCCGTTTTCAACCGCGGTTGCCATGGGGTGCGCCGCGTCGGGATAATCGAAACTTTCTTCGGAATATGTTCCGAAATCTTTGTAGGGAATTCCTTTTTCTTCCAAAACGCTTATCACGTAGCTTTTGGCCGAAAATCCGGCGTGATCGGAAGCCAACCCGATGGGTTTTTCGGTGTTATTAAATAAAGACATGTTTTATTTCGTTTGACGTTTAAAGTTTAAAAGTTTAAAGTTCAAGGTTTAAAGTTCAAGGTTTAAAGTTCAGGGTTATGAACCTTAAACCCTGAACTTTGAATTTGTTATAATAATTTCTTCACTTGCTCATACACATTTTTGCCGGTGTAGCCCAGTTTTTCATCCAACACTTTGTATGGCGCCGAAAATCCGAAAGATTTCATTCCCCACACTTCGCCGTCGGCACCCACTAAACCTTCCAGCGTAACGGGAAGTCCGGCGGTCAACCCGAATTTCTTTTTACCTTTCGGCAATACAGATTCCTGATACTCTTTCGATTGAGTTCGAAAAACTCCTTCAGACGGAACCGACACGATGCGGGTTTTCACACCATCGGCTTTCAACAACTCCGCGCCTTCCGCCAAAGTAGATACTTCCGAACCCGAGGCTAATAAAATCACATCGTAATTGGCATCTTCCTGCACTACGTAAGCACCTTTTTCCGCCTGCAGCGCTTGCTGATAATCGGATTTGGGGAGATTGTTGATGTTTTGTCTCGATAAAATCAATCCGGTAGGCGTTTTATCGTTTTCCAAAGCCATTTTCCACGCTACGGTGGCTTCGTTTACATCGGCGGGACGAAGAACGAGCATGGAATTATGTCCGCTGTGGTTTTGAAGTTTTTCCAGCAAGCGAATTTGAGCTTCCTGTTCCACGGGTTGATGCGTGGGACCGTCTTCTCCAACGCGGAAAGCATCGTGCGTCCAGATAAAAATCACGGGTGTTTCCATCAACGCTGCAACGCGAATGGCCGGCTTCATGTAGTCGGAGAAAGCGAAAAACGTGCCGCAAGCAGGAATAACACCACCGTGCAAACTCATTCCGATACACATAGCAGCCATGGTAAACTCGGCAACACCTGCTTGCAGAAATGCTCCGGAGAAATCGTTTTTCTCAAAAGGTTTCGTATATTTTAAAAATCCGTCGGTTTTATCGGAGTTTGACAAATCGGCCGAAGCAACAACCATGTTCTCAACCTGTTGAGCTAAAACACCCAATACCGTCGCGGATGCGGCACGCGTAGCGTTATCGGGTTTCTGTGCGATAGATGCCCAGTTGATTTCCGGCAATTCGCGCGCGAACCATTTTTGCATTTTGGCAGCCGATTCGGGGTTTGCTTTTGCCCATTCGTCGTATTTCGCTTTTTTAGCGGCGACTATATCTTTCAGCTCTTTTTTCCGTATAGCGTAAAGTTCTTTTGTTTCGGGGAAAATCACAAACGGATTTTCGGGGTCTCCGCCCAGATTTTTAACCGTTTGGACAATATCGGCTCCGGCAGCGCTCAACGGCTGTCCGTGCGTAGAAACCTGACATTCAAACGAAGTGCAATCGGCTGCCAACGCTCCACGACCCATAACCGTATTTCCGATAATCAACGTCGGACGTTCTTTTTCGGCTTTTGCTTCGCGCAGTGCTTTTCGGATTTCGTCGGCGTTATTCCCGTCAATGGTGATAACTTTCCAGTTCCACGCTTTGTATTTTTTGGCCACATCTTCGCTGGTAACGGCATTGGTAGTGGTTGAAAGCTGTATCTCGTTGGAGTCGTAAAACATAATAAAGTTGTCCAATCCCAAGTGTCCCGCTATCCGTCCCACGCCTTGCGATATTTCTTCCTGAATACCGCCGTCGGTAATGTATGTGTAGATAGTGTGATCAATTGCGTCTCCCAGTCGGGCTTTCAGGAATTTTGCAGCGATGGCGGCCCCGGCAGCATAGGCATGTCCCTGACCAAGCGGGCCCGATGTGTTTTCGATTCCGCGCATAACATCCAATTCCGGATGACCGGGTGTTACACTCCCCCACTGACGAAACTCTTTGAGATCGTCCATGGTTAATTTACCGCTCAAACAAAGCACGGAATACAACATCGGCGACATGTGTCCGGCATCGAGGAAAAAACGGTCGCGACCTTCCCAGTACGGATTTTCGGGATCGTATTCCAAAAATTCGGAGTAAAGTACATTGATAAAATCGGCGCCTCCCATCGGTCCGCCGGGATGTCCGGATTTGGCTTTTTCTACCATGGATGCCGACAAAATACGGATATTATCGGCCGCTTTGTTCATTATTGCGTTAGCATTCATAAGATTAGTAAATTTATTTTTCAGATTGATATAGTTTTAAAACTTGAGATATGACACAAAGATACGTTTTTTTACAGAATAAGATGGTGGAAAAATTGATATGTTTCATGGATGAGTTGATATTTTCAGAAAATAACAGTCGTTTGTGCGGCTCTTGAGCTCGGAAACGGAATATCCGCCGGCGTGAACTTCTGTATTTTTACAGAAAATCCAATGGACTTTTGACGGCCGATTTCGAGATGTCGGTAATGTGTGTATAGATTTCGGTGGTTTTTATGGAATTGTGCCCCAGAAGTTCTTGAATAAAACGGATATCGGTACCATTTTCCAACAGATGTGTGGCAAAACTATGGCGCAATACGTGTGGAGTAACTTGTTTTCTGATTTTCGCTTTTTGGGCAGCCGTTTTTACAACGGTTTGCACACTTTTCGCGGAATACATTCCCCCACCCTGTCCTTCAATCAGATAATCGGAAGGTTTATAGGCTTTAAAATAAACACGAAGTTCATCCAACAGCAATTGCGAAAGCATTACTACACGGTCTTTCTTTCCTTTCGCGTTGCGTATCGTCACCAACATATTGAACGAATCTATATCGGAAACTTTCAGATTCAACAACTCGCTCACCCTCAATCCACAGCCATACAGCAGCTGAACAATACATCGGTGTTTAATATTCTCAACCGAACCAATCAGAGATTTCACCTCCACGGTTGTTAAGTATTTGGGCAAAGGCTTTTGTTTTCGAGACGGATAAAGGTGCTTGATCTTTAATTCTTTTCCTACAACAGCACTATAAAACTTCTCGATGGAAGCCACAATCATCCGCTGGTATGAACTGCCGATATTCTCCTTGTTGATTTTCCAATAAACGTACTTTTCAATTTCAGGTTCGTTCAATTCTTCGGGACGATTAAATTTTTTTTCTGCAATTAGCAAAAAACTCCTTATTGCACTCTTGTAGTTTTTGATGGAGTTGACACTGTATCGCTGAATAATCATCTTTCGCTCAAATTCCGTAAGCAGTTTTTCTATTTCCATTATTTAGACTTTTTATTGTGTGTAAAGATACAAAACATTCGTAATAACAACATTTATTATTTGAAATAAAACTATTTTTCAGCCTTTTAATAAATATATTAGATAGATTTTTTGGTGAATTCTGAAAAGTGGTTTACGAATGTTATATATTTTGTATTTACGAATGTTGTATCTTTATTGCGTAAATAAATACGTTGGCGTTCATTGTAAAAAGACAGACGATATGCGAAAAATTGATGATAAACT
>CAZKZB010000070.1:0-16540 GCA_964557135.1 uncultured Petrimonas sp.
AAAACTAACTATCAATTTGTCATTGCCTAAGGGCGAATCTTTGATTTCTGAACGTATCCGCCAAAGGGCGGAGAAGTGAAGAATCTATATACTTATGCGAATTAGATATTTCACTGCGTTCAATATGACAGAATGAAACTGAAGTTAGGCTTTTGAGACAGCCCCTTACAAATAATTATAAAATTTAAATCGTAAATCTACAATCGTAAATCGTAGATTGATTATTCGTCGTCTTCCGCTTCGTATTCTTTCAAGAGTCTATCCTGAACATCCGACGGAACAAGTTCATATTCAGAGAATTTCATCGTAAAAGACGCGCGACCTCCTGTTAACGAACTCAAAGAGGTAGAATAATTCGACATCTCTTTCAACGGAACACGGGCTTTCAGTTTTTCGAATCCTTTTTCACTTTCCATACCCATAATCATGGCGCGACGTCCTTGCAAATCGCTCATCACATCGCCCATATAATCGCTGGGAACAGAAACCACCACGTCGTAAATGGGTTCCAAAATCTTTGGACCGGCATTTCTAAAAGCGGTACTGAAAGCGTTACGTCCGGCAAGCATGAACGAAATTTCATTCGAGTCAACCGGGTGCATTTTTCCGTCGTAAACAATCACGCGAACATCACGCGCGTATGAGCCTGTCAACGGTCCTTGTTCCATACGTCCCATAATTCCTTTCAGGATGGCAGGAAGGAAACGAGCGTCAATTGAACCGCCCACAATACTGTTAACGAAAACTAATTTTCCGCCCCAGTCCAAAGCGATTTCCTGCACGTCGCGTGCCTGTATCTTGAATTCTTGGCCGTTGAAACGATAAATTTCCGGCATAGGCATGCCTTCTGAATAGGGCTCAACAATTAAATGAACTTCACCGAACTGGCCGGCACCGCCCGATTGTTTTTTGTGGCGATAATCGGCGCGAGATTGCTTGGTGATGGTTTCGCGGTACGGAATTTTCGGCTCAAGGAAGTCGATTTCAATTTTATCGTTGTTTTCGAGTCTCCATCTCATGGTTTTCAGGTGGAACTCGCCTTGTCCCGATACAATAGTTTGCTTCAACTCCTTGGAAACCTCGATAATAAGTGACGGATCTTCTTCCTTCATGCGGGTTAGCGCTTCGCTTAATTTTTCGGTGTTCGATTCTGTTTTGGCTTTTACAGCACGACGGTAGCGCGGTTCGGGGAATTGAATAAAGTTGAATTTATTATCCACACCTTTGGCATTAAGCGTGTTGCCTGTGCGAACATCTTTCAGCTTAACAGCAGCTCCAATACTTCCGGCTTCCAACTCTTCCACTTTGTTTCGCATTTGTCCGGCAACTAAATACATTTGCGCAATACGTTCTCTTGAGCTTCGATTGGTATTGTTCAAATCGTCACCTTCTTTCACTTTTCCGCTCATTACCTTGAAGTAAGATACCTCTCCAATGTGTGGTTCAACGGTTGTTTTAAAGAAGAAAAGGCTGGTAGCCGCACTCGAATCGGGATTTATCTCTTCGCCGTCGGTGTTTTGCGGTGCCGGCATTTGGTCGGGTGAGGGGGCTGCTAAACTGAGGAAGTTCATCAATCGGTGAACGGCCATATTTTTTTCTGCCGATAAGCAGAAAACGGGGAAAAGACTTCGGCTTATCATCCCTTTTTGGATACCTTCGAGCATCTCTTCTTCGGTTAATGTGCCGTGATCGAAAAATTTCTCCATCAACGTTTCGTCGTTTTCAGCAGCTGCTTCAAGTAAAATTTGATAGTATTCGTCAGCTTTATCTTTTTCTTCTGCC
Organism: uncultured Petrimonas sp.; assembly: GCA_964557135.1. Taxonomy (GTDB): domain Bacteria; phylum Bacteroidota; class Bacteroidia; order Bacteroidales; family Dysgonomonadaceae; genus Petrimonas. The sequence continues at coordinate 1,783 of CAZKZB010000070.1, forward strand.
GGAATATCCAATACTTCAGGAGTGGTGGCGCCGGGTTTCCATTTATACAATTTTTGTTTTAGCACGTCCACTATTCCGTCGAACGCCAATCCGCTTCCGGTAGGATATTGTATGGGAACAACCTTGTTTCCGTAAAATTCTTTAAGATTGGTAATTGTGTTTTCAAAATCAGCTTTTTCATGGTCAATGCGGTTCATCACGAACATGAGCGGTTTGTGTAACGCTTCTACTTGGCGGAATTGGTTAATGGTACCTACTTCCACACCGCTGGTAGCATCGATAAGCATGACAGCCATATCGGTTACGCCAAGCGCCGACGATATGTTTCCGGAAAAATCGTCCGATCCCGGACAATCTATGAATGTCATCAACTTGTCTTTCCATTCGTACGAAAATATGGTTGAGAAAACGGAGTATCCATACTCTTTTTCTACCGGAAAATAATCACTCACAGTGTTTTTGGCTTCCACCGTGCCGCGTCGTTTTATAAGACCACACTCGAAAAGCATAGCTTCAGCGAGGGTGGTCTTGCCTGATCCCGAATTGCCTAAAATAGCAATGTTCTTGATTTCGTTTGTTTTGTAAACTTTCATGATTAATAAAATTTATGTAATTGAATTTATAAGTCTTTATAACAAAACGACTTTGCTCTTTTTTAAAGACACAAAGCCGTACTACAAAAATAGCGACGCAAGTTAGCCATTTTTGGCGATATTTCACCACGGCGAAAATATGTTTTATAACATATAATTGACTGTTTTTGCGAATATACAAATAAGAAAAATAAATACAAAATAAGTGTGTTTCTTAAAACATTTTTTTTTACGGTTTGTTTCAATGAAACATCTTATTGACAACAAAACTGAAACTTAACAATGAAACCGTTTTTCAACCAATCTATCGACGAGGTATTGCAGCAGTTCAATGTTTCTCCCGATAAAGGGCTTTCGTCTGCCGAAGCAAAAAAGAGACTCGAAGAAACAGGACCGAACCAATTAGCCTCTAAAAAACAAAAAACGATTACCGCCATGTTTTTTGAACAATTCAAAAGCAGCATGGTGGTTATATTGCTTATTGCAGCCGCCGTTTCGGCGTTTATCGGCATTAGCGAGGGCGAGGGCGTTACCGAATCCATAATTATTCTTGCCATCCTGCTGGTAAATGCCCTAATCGGCGTGTGGCAGGAGAGCAAAGCGCAATCGTCGCTCGAAGCGCTCAACCGAATGAGCGCGCCGCATTCAAAGGTGCTTCGCGACGGCGAAGTTACCGAAATAGTCTCCACGCAAATTGTCCCCGGCGACATTGTGGTGCTGGATACGGGCGATATTATTCCGGCCGATATGCGGCTCACCGAAGCCATAAATTTAAAAATTCAGGAATCGGCGCTTACCGGCGAATCGGTTCCGGTGGAAAAGAACGACGCCGCAATTGATGCTGCCGATGTTCCGTTGGGCGATAGGGACAACATGGCTTTCTCTACCAGCGTTATTACGTACGGACGCGGCAAAGGCGTGATTGTGGGTACGGGAATGAATACCGAAGTGGGAAAAATTGCCGGTATGCTGCAAGGCGCGCAGGAAACGGAAACTCCCATGGGAAAACGCTTGGAGCAATTGGGCAAAATTTTGGGATACGTGGCGCTGGGTATTTGTGTGCTGATTTTCGCCGTGGGAATGTTGTACGGCAACAATTGGCTCGATATGTTTATGATGGCGGTCAGCCTTGCCGTGGCTGCCATTCCCGAAGGATTACAAATCGTATCGACCATTGTGCTGGCAATCGGCGTTCAGCGATTGGTGAAGCTAAATGCCATTGTGCGCACGCTGCCATCGGTGGAAACACTGGGAAGCACTACCGTTATCTGTTCCGATAAAACGGGTACGCTCACGCAAAACAAAATGACGGTTGTGGAAGGAATGGTGGGCGGTAATCGCATCGATTTCAAAAATCCGCCTGTTCCCGAAGAGTTGAGTGACGATGAAAAAACGTTGCTCAATTCATCGCTTCTTTGTACCGATGCTCACTTGAAAATACTGCCCGACGGCTCGCATGAAAACGCCGGCGATCCTACCGAAACGGCAATTGTGGATATAGCGTTGGAGTTGAATCTGAATAAAAACGAGGAAGAGCAGAAATATCCGCGTGTGTCGGAAGTTCCTTTCGATTCGGAGCGCAAGCGAATGGCTACCGTCAATAAAATGCCCGAAGGTGGTCTGCGTGTAAACGTAAAAGGCGGACTCGATGAAGTGCTTGAAGTTGCCACACGCATTTTGATGCACGGAAAAGTGCGTGCCATTACGGAAGAAGATCTTACCACCATTCGTAACGAGAACAACCGCATGGCAAAATCGGCGTTGAGGGTGCTTGCCGTAGCGTATAAAGATATCGATGGGCTTCCATCCGATGTGAATGCCGAAACCATCGAAAACGATTTGGTTTTTGTCGGTATGTTGGGGATGATCGACCCCGCGCGTCCCGAAGTGGTGGAAGCGGTAAAAAAATGCAAAACCGCCGGAATTCGCCCGGTAATGATTACGGGCGACCACAAGGTGACGGCCGTGGCCATTGCTGATGAAATCGGTATTTACTCCGAAGGAGATAAAGCAGTTACGGGAACGGTTTTGCAGGAAATTTCAGACGATGAGCTTTATCGCGATATCGAAAAATATTCGGTGTACGCCCGCGTGGCGCCCGAGCACAAAGTTCGGATTGTGAAAGCCTGGCAATCGCACGGTGATATTGTGGCCATGACGGGCGACGGCGTAAACGATGCTCCGGCGCTTAAACAAGCTGATATTGGTGTTGCTATGGGTATTGTGGGAACTGAAGTGGCCAAAGACGCATCGGATGTGGTGCTTACCGATGACAATTTTGCCACCATCGTCGGCGCGGTGGAAGAGGGGCGTCGCATTTACGACAATATCCTCAAAGCCATTCAGTTCCTGCTTTCGGCTAACGTGGGCGAGGTGCTGCTGATTTTTATCGCTTCAATCTTCAACCTCGGAAATCCGCTTACGCCCATTATGATTCTCTGGATAAACTTGGTTACGGATAGTCTTCCCGCGCTCGCGTTGAGCATGGACCCCGCGGAAAAAGATATTATGACGCGTCGTCCGCGCGACCCGAAACAGGGTTTCTTCACCAAAGGGATGACGTGGCGCATTTTCTATCAGGGATTAACTATCGGTTTGATTTCGTTAGCGGCTTACCTTGTTGGTTTTCACGATGGCGGACAGCAACTGGGGCAGACCATGGCTTTTGCCGTATTGGCTTTCTCGCAATTGATTCACGTGCGCAACCTGCACTCCAATAAACGCTCGTCGTTCCGCACAAGTTTGTTGAGCAACACGATGCTTGTTTTCGCAATTTTAGCCTCGGCAGCGCTTATGCTGGTCGTATTGTTTGTACCGCCCATTCGCGATATATTCAGACTTTCCGTTATGGATTCCACGCATTGGCTCTATGTTATCGGGCTGTCGTTTGTGCCGATTCTTGTGGTGGAAGTTGTGAAATTATTGGGAATTAATCATACGAAGGAGGAGTATTAAGCAGACATTAGATTTCAGATGTTAGGCTAAAGACTTGTTTTACGAAAATACAGTTCTTCGCGTTTTAGAATGAATTGACAAAGGTGATTTATCTTTTTGTCCCGGAGGGACTAAATGTGAATAACCCCGTACGAAGTGCGGCCCAGATAAACCAATCTTCTATCCAGCCCCGAATTGGGCTGAACTGGGGCTGTCTCATAAGCAAAATCTACTATCAAATTGTCATTTTGATCCGCCATCTGGCGGAGAAAAATCTAAATTGTCTTAACAAAAAGATGTTTCACTTCGTTCAACATGACAAAACGACACAGTAGCGTGGCTTTTGAGACAACCCCCTTTCGGAGTTGACTTACTGCTGTGTGTTTCACACACGGTTTATTCATATTGAATTCCATTCCGACTTATCTTCCCAAGTTTTAGCATGACAGTCACACTCCGCCTGTAAGGCGGTACTTGTAAAATCGCTTATGTGCCGCCACTCCGGGCGGAGCCTTAGGAGAGATATTCTTTACCGCAGGCGAATAAATCGCATACGGTTATGAAAATGCCGTCCATTCGGACGAGCAGGTGTCGCCCATTCCCTGCATAGCGGGATCTGTGACGGGCGGAAATTCCAATATTATCTTTCAGGTCGATAAAGTTATCTGTTTTCCGGGAAATAACTTTGGTATTTTATTTTTTGAATTTTACTAAACGACATTGATTTATGTTGGTTAAACTAAAAGCATATGCAGATAACTTCTTCCAATCCATCAGTATAAAACTGCTCTTCGAAACAACTTGATTTTCTTTCGCTATTTTTCGTGATAAATTGTAAAATGATATAAAGATTTCATATCTTTGCGGTCAAATTTTGATGTAATTTGTATCAATAATCAAAAAAATAGTAATACGCAATCAGTAATTCTCTAAGCAACAATCGACAATGGGCAAATACAAAATAAAAACCCTGAACGGAATATCCGAATCGGGGTTGGAGAAGTTTGGACAAAATTTTGAAATAGACACAAAAACAGATTCACCCAATGGAATCATCGTGCGGAGCGCTTCGTTACACGAGATGGAGTTTCCCGACAGTTTGCACTGCATAGCCCGCGCCGGAGCCGGTGTCAACAATATTCCCATAGACAAGTGTGCCGAAAGAGGAATTGTGGTGTTCAACACGCCCGGAGCAAACGCCAATGCCGTAAAAGAGCTTGCCATTGCCGCCATGCTGATTTCAGGACGAAAAATTGTAGAGGGAATTAACTGGACACGCTCGTTAAACGGGAACGATGTGGCAAAACAGGTGGAAAACGGAAAAGCACAGTTTGTGGGGCCTGAAATTCGGAATAAAAAGTTAGGCGTAATCGGCCTCGGAGCCATCGGGGTGATGGTTGCCAACGCTGCGGTGAACATGGAAATGGAAGTTTACGGGTACGATCCCTATATTTCGGTTGACCATGCGTGGGGCTTGTCACGCTCGGTGAAAAAAGCGAACGACTTGACGAAGATTTTCAAACACTGCGACTATATTACGTTGCACATTCCTTTAACCGACGAAACAAAAAATATGCTGGAGAAAGTAGCATTTTCGCAAATGAAAGAAGGCGTGCGGATAATTAATCTTTCCAGAGGCGAACTCGTTAACGACGATGATATAATCGATGCTTTGGACGCCGGAATCGTAAGTGAATATGTAACGGATTTCCCTAACGAAAAGTTGATTCATGTTCCCGGTGTAATTCCTGTACCGCACTTAGGCGCCTCCACTCCCGAAAGCGAAAATAACTGCGCTGTGATGTCGGTACTGCAAACAAAAGATTTTTTAGAAAACGGAAATATTAAGAATTCGGTGAATTATCCTATCTGCGATATGGGTATCAGTATTGTAAAGCACCGGTTGACGATTGCGCACAGAAACATTCCCAAAATGCTGGGGCAAATTTCTGCTGTACTTGCCGAACAGGGTACGAACATCGCCAATATGATTAATCGTAGTCGGGGCGATTATGCCTACACGATGGTGGATTTGGAAGAGGAAATTACGGACGAAAACGTAAATCGGATAAAGAATATCGTGGGCGTACTGAAGGTGAGGGTGATATAGATATAATTTAGGAATACGAATTAAATAAGTTATTCCGGTCATAAGTTGTTTTGCATTTGCTTAAACTTTTTCATGGTTTTAAAAATCTAATCCTTTCGCTTGTCTCCTTTATCAAAAGAGAACAGTTGTAGCAAGAAAATCATCAGATAAACTGCGAAGTACACACGTACTAACTCTCCTTTTTTCAAACGGAGCCTGCCTGCCGTATGCAGGTACCCGATGATGGGGAGGAATGGGTTAAATTATACCAACAATTCTTTTTACTTTTTTATTGTAAAGACAAAACTGTTACAGGTTACTTTATTTTTCGTTTCTTACTCGCTAACAAACAGCCTTTTACTCGAAAAAAGTGGGTCGCACGTAACGTTTATTCTCAATTTGCGCAATCCGGTTTCGTCACCCGGTGTTGGGATGTGCGTGGAGTGCATCTCGCAGTTGTTCAATTCCTTCAGTTTTTGGAGTGCCATTTGTGCTGCCGGATTCGATATGGCACTAATTGTAAGGGCAATAAGCGTTTCTTCCACATCGAGGCTGGCATTTTTTCCGTTTAGGATGTCTTTCTTGAGGTGATTAACGGAGTCTATAATGTTTTCGGGCAGCAATATCATGTTATCCGGAAGTCCCGCCAAATGTTTTATGGCATTCAGAATCATAGCTGAAGAAGCGTGAAGCAGCGAAGAGTTCTTGCCCGTAACGATGGTTCCGTCTCGAAGTTCTATAGCTGCGCCGCAATAAATACCGCCGTAGCCTTTCCCTTTTGTTTCGGCATCTTTTGCGGCCTTTCGGGCGGGTTCTACCACCAATCGATCTTCGTCTTTAGCGCCGACTTTCTCCATTATTTCTGCATGGCGATCGAGTGTATCGGTGCCTATTCTTCCCATGGCATAGTCAACAAATCCCCGTAAATGACGGCGGATAATCTCTTGAAAAGCCGCTTTCTGACAAACCGCATCGTCAACAATTCCCGCACTTATCCGGTTTACACCCATATCGGTGGGCGACAAATAAATGGAGTCGTTTCCCGTAATCTTTATCAAAATTTCTTTCAAAAGAGCGTAAGTCTCAATATCCCGATTGTAGCTCACGACTTCAACGTCATATGCTTTCAGGTGATAGGGGTCAATCATGTTTACATCGCCCAAGTCGGCTGTTGCCGCTTCGTAAGCTATATTTACGGTGTGGTCAATGGGTAAATCCCAAATCGGGAAAGTTTCGAATTTGGCGTATCCGGCGTTACGCCCTTTTTTATAATCGTGATAGAGGTTGCTGAGTGCGGTTGCCAGTTTCCCGCTTCCAGGGCCGGGGCCGGTAAGAACAACGATAGGCCTTGTTGTTTCAATGTATTCGTTGACTCCGTATCCTTCATCGCTCACAATCAGGTCGATATTTTTCGGATATCCGCGGGTAGGGTAGTGGAGGTAAACTTTTATACCTTTCAGTTCGAGTTTGTTTTTGAAGATAACCGCTGCCGGTTGTTTTTCGTAGCGTGTGATGACCACCGCGGCGACATTTATTCCGTACCATTTGAGGTCATCAATGCTTTTGAGTACATCAACGTCGTACGTGATACCGAAATCGGCTCTGATTTTGCTCCGTTCGATATCACCGGCATAAACACACATGATGACGTCTACCTGGTCTTTCAGTTTTTGCAGAAGACGCATTTTAACGTTGGGTGCAAATCCGGGCAAAACACGTGATGCATGATAGTCATACAGGATTTTTCCGCCAAACTCAAGATACAGTTTGTCGTTAAACCGACTTACGCGTTTAAGAATTGCTGAGGTTTGTTCTTGCAGGTATTTTTCGTTATCAAAACCAACTCGACTTAAATTTTCCATCTTATACTTTCCGAAATAATAGTTGTATCATATTTTCCGGACTCAAAATTACTCAAAATTTGGGAGAAATCCATCGGAAAAAGCAAAAGACTTTTATAAATTTTTCAGAACTAATTGATGAAACCCACGTAATTGCTAAAGAGATAGTCGGTAATAATTGGTTTCTCTGATTTCGAATCCAAGTTTTTGGTATAACTTGTTCGCACCAACCCGAAACGGTCTGGAAGTGAGGTCTATTCTTTCTATCCCATTCTCTTTGGCTGTGTTGATGGCATATTTTAGTAAGGATGATGCAACTCCCTTCCCCCTTGCCGATTCACTCACCACAACATCTTCAATCCAAGCGCGTCCACCTGTTGGAATGTGGTAGATAACCAACGTGAGTGTTCCTAATATTTTTTGGTTTTCGCGGGCGACAAAAATAAATGAGTTTTTGGCCTGTAAAACTTTCTCCAACTCTTCGCGGGAAGGAAAATTATTGTTGCCTGTAAGTTGCGGAATTAGTTCCTTAAACGCTTCAAAAACTCCATCATCTATATGGGTTAATTGTTCTATAATCATTTTTTATCTTCTTTTTTTCAAAACTCGTTCTATTTCTTTCAACACCAATGGCAGCGCCGGATAAACCATTCCGTGGTCGTAACCTTGCAGCTCCAATAATCGGGTGTTGTTGTGTCCGACCACTTTCATCATTCGGGCAAGATAGGCGTTTTCTTCGTATCTTCCAAGTAATTCCAATTCCCGGTCGCCGGTAATCAGCAGCAACGGCGGAGCATCGGCACGAACGTGATAGAGCGGAGCGTATTCATCCACAACGGGTTGTGTGTTTTTTACTCCACGCTGTTCGCGGATATTGAAATGAGTGATGGTTTGCGCGCTAAGCGGTATAAGACCGGCAATTCTGTTCGCGTTGATATTGTGCGCAGTCAGGTACTTCTTATCCAAACCTACCATGCAGGTTAGGTAGCCTCCGGCAGAGTGTCCCGAAATGAAAATTTTGGTAGAATCGCCTCTGTACTTTTCGATGTTATTAAAAACCCAGGCTATTGCCGCAGCCGCGTCTTCGATATATGCCGGCGCTTGCACTTTTGGCGACAGGCGGTAATTTACACCAACGATGCAAATGTTTTTGTTTTTTAGTCCGTCCGGAAGTTCCTTTTCGCCTCCCGTTAATCCGCCGCCGTGAAACCAAACGATGGTCGCGAACCCTTTTTCGTTTACGGGATAGTAGATATCGAGTACGCAACGTTCTTTGATGTACGCGTCTGAACTTTGTTTCGATTCGGTGTAATACGAAATGTTATTAACCGTTTTATATTGCGCTTCCTGCGCAAATCCGTTTAATGAAGCGCTGATTAACAGAAAAATAAAGGTGAGTTTTTTCATTCTCAATTGTGAATTATACGTGGGTTAGAATATCTATTCATCGTTTCTTGAAGGTGATGTTTTTACATTTCCCGTTCCAAAACTTAACAACCGGCCTTGTAAGTCGAACGACAACCACCGGTCGGAAAGGCGTAACTCGGATCTTTCGGTGTAGAAAACTTGTTTGGCGTTGAAGTTTGCCAACTCGGGAAGTAAATCGTACACATCTTCAACAATCATTCCGGATTGCAACCGGTTCCACCTTTCGTTGAAACTGTTGGAATTCATTGCGATAGTCCTTCGTATTATATCGTTCGAGTTGTTTAAATAATGCTCTTTGGCTTCTTCGTTTTTTAAAATCTTTATTACATACGTACGCTCGCCTTCATCCTGCAAGTAATTGGATTGAAACAATTTTACGTAATTTTTGTATCGGTACCGCTGCAATGTTTCGTGCACAAAAGCCCTGAATTCGTACTCAATATCCGCTTCTGATGAGTTCACATTCCATTGGATGGTTTGGTAAGCTACATCATTTTTTATTTTTACAGCACTTTTTCCGCCAAAAGTTAGGGTTTCGCAACCGTACAGCGAAACAAAAAGCGCGCTAAAAACAATAAATCTAAAAAATTTCACTCTCATTTGCCTGTTCTCTTAAGTACACTTTGTTTTAGAGCCGCCAATGTAAAGATGGTTTAAACCGTTTTCTAAATATAACAGTTTGAAAGTACGTTTTAAAAATTATCGGGTGGAGTGCTGAGTGCTGTTATGGTTACTTCCTGAAAATCTGTATCGAAATTGGACAAAAGCATTTCTACGAACTTGCTGTGGTAGAAAGTGTACAGTTTAGATGTGATGTGTTTGCGGTTTCTACGTTTGAGTAAACCGAAACGTAATTGATTTTCTTCCACCCAAATTTGAGGCTTTAAAAAAGCTTCGTTTTTCCAGAGAAAAGATGAGTGGGTAATGCGTCCGTCGGTCATTATGGTCCATTTCTCAACCGTTCGGTTGACGATGCCTTCGTATATCTTGTCGAGTAACAGATTGGGATTACCGGTTTTTATGATGATAGCCATAGTAGTGAATTAAGACTGCTGATTTCGGTATGACTCAATGGAAGTCTTTACGCTCCCGTGTAACAGCAAAAGATTATGAGCCTGTTCGTATGACAATCCGAGCTCATCCACCAACATACGAGTGCCCCTGTCCACTAATTTTTGATTGGTGAGCTGCATATTCACCATTTTGTTGTCTTTCACCCGTCCCAATTTTATCATCGCGGTAGAGGTAATCATATTTAGTACGAGCTTTTGCGCCGTTCCCGATTTCATTCGTGTACTTCCCGTAACATATTCGGGACCGACAATGGGTTCTATTTTTATTTCGGCTTCTGCTGCCACCGGCGAGTCGGGGTTACAGCTAATTGCTCCCGTAAGAATCCCCTTTTCTCGCGCCTTGCGCAACGCACCAATTACGTAGGGCGTGGTTCCCGAAGCGGCAATGCCCACAAGTGTATCGTTTTCGTTTATTTTATATTCCATCAGTTCTTCCCACGCCTTGTCGTAATCATCTTCGGCGGCTTCCACCGGATTGCGCAGCGCAGAATCTCCACCAGCAATAAGCCCGATTACGTATGTATTGGGCATTCCGTAGGTGGGCGGAATTTCGGAGGCGTCGAGTACGCCCAGTCGCCCACTGGTTCCTGCGCCAATGTAGAAAAGCCGCCCGCCGCGTTTCATTCGTTCCACAATTCCGGTAACGAGCTCTTCTATCTCGGGAATAGTTTTTTGAACGGCGAGTGCCACTTTTTGGTCTTCTTGATTGATTTCGGAAAGAATTTCGAGTATCGATTTCTTTTCCAGATTATTGTACAACGAGGTTTGTTCCGTTATTTTAATAAATGTCATATTGAGTTTGAGTTATGGATTTTATTATAATATTCCACCAATCCCGGCATGGGTGATTGTTCTATTTCGCCAATTTCTATACCTTTTCTCTGTGCCACTTGGCGCAAAATATCGGCAAAGTACCAGGCGATTGAGCCTACAAAATTAACCTTATTTTCTTTATAATTGTACTGCATTGCGTTGCGTTCGAAAAAACCGGAAAAACTTTGTTCAACGATGCGATGAATAGTTTTGTCTTCGATGTGTTGTGAAATAAACGGTGTCAGACTTGCCAAAAAACGGCTGGGAAACGGTTGCCGATATACTTTGTCGATAATTGAGGCGGGGGTAAGATTGTATTCGTGTAACAACTTTTCTTTCAGTCCGGGAGTGAGTTGGTTTTTAAGCGCGTCGCCCACTAAATGCTTTCCGAGTGAACCACCGCTGCCTTCGTCGCCCAAAATAAAACCAAGTGGCGAAATCTGATTTACCACCTCTTTTCCGTTCCACTGGCACGAATTGCTGCCGGTTCCCAAAATGCAGGCAATACCCGATGAGTGCCCGCAAAGGGCGTGAGCGGCGGCGATGAGATCGCTGCGTACTTCTATTTTTTCCAGTGGAAACGATTGATAAATGGCGTTGCGAACGTTCGCTATTTTTTCGGGGATACAGCCCGTTCCATAAAAATAAACGGCATCGATTTTTCGGTCTTTTAATACCGGATAGACGTGTAGTTTTATCTCTTCGGCAATTTCTTCCTGTGTTTGAAAAACGGGACTGATACCTTTGCTCGAAAATCGATGGGCAATTTCGCCGTTTATGGTTAAACACCAATCGGTTTTGGTGGCGCCGCTATCGGCGATAAGAATAAATTTCATTTTTATATTTTTATATTTTTATATAGATATTTCTTTTATAAAGGATGTAACCAAATAGCCAGCAGATAGTTATAAACAAGAGCGCGAAAAGCAACGACCCGAAATAATTGCCGGCCCAAGGTTGCAATAAATTCTGGTAGATAAATGTTTTTACGGCAACGGATTCTCCGCTATATGAAAAACGGATGTTTGCCACAAGATTGGCCAACACACCCGCAAACACAAATACAATGAGCGGATTTACACCAAAAGCGTGAAAGAATCGGCTCCATTTTTGTTTACCGTTTATATCGATAATCCAAATAAGTAATCCCAATAATTGAGCGGCGAAACCGCACGTAGCCCACACGAACGTCGGGCTCCAGATTTTTTTGTTAATCGGGCAGCCGTATTGCAGCAACAATCCGCCAAAGGCGAGAACGGTTCCCCAAATCAGCAGTTTTTCCACTCTGCGGTGATTGTCCTTGTTTTCGACAATAAGTTTGCCGAACAAAAAACCGATAAGTACGTGAGCGATGGATGGAAGCGTGCTCAGCAACCCTTCGGGGTCGAGGGCAATGCGTTGTCCGTCGGGTGTCCAGTCTTTGTACATATGCTCGGGTCCCCAGAGCGCTCTGTCGATAACGGATATGATGTTTTGTTCCGTCATCTCAAAACCGTGTCCGAATTGAAGTATAAGGAAATAACCAATCAGCAAAACAGTGATTATCCACGGAATAAGTTTGTTTTTTACCAACACGGCGATGAGTGCCGCCAAACCGTATGCTAGCGCCAGACGTTGCAATACGCCCAAAATGCGGATGGTATCGAAGTGTCCGAACGCCGACGTGATGATATTTTCGCCCGCGGCCAATCCCCGGCAAAGTTGTCCGAACCACGTTAACGCCAATCCTAAAACGAAAATGAGCACCGTTCGGCGGACAATTTTCCATATCGCTGATTTCGACGGCTCGAAATTGAATTTCCGGAGCGACATAAATGTGGAAACGCCCATTATGAACATAAAGAAGGGAAACACCAAATCGGTGGGCGTGAGTCCGTGCCACGGCGCGTGCCGAAGCGGAGCGTAAATGGCGCCCCACGAACCGGGATTGTTTACCAAAATCATTCCGGCAATGGTGATGCCGCGAAGGATATCGAGGGAGAGGAGGCGTGATGATTGTTGAGATGGGATTGTATTCATACGTTGATAATACTTCGTGATAAAGCCTTTGGCGATAATACTTTGTGATAGTGCCTTCGGCGATAATATCCCGCTTCGCGGGATGATAAGTCGATATAACGGATTGTGTTATTTGTTTTCTGCCAATTTGGAATGTGCTTTTATGAAATTTATCAATTTAAAATTGATGGTGTTCCACTCTTTCAGCAGCGATTGGTATTCTATTTCCGAAATAAGTTTTCTCCTGTATGCTTTTTCGAGCCAGGTTTTGCTTTCTTGTATTGAGCCGCGTGCGATAATATAAAAATTCTTAGAATCTTTATGTGTAAATCGACCAAAACCCTCGCTTATATTCGCATCTACCGAATCACTTACGCGCACCCATTGTTTGCCAACAGTATCTTTGGCAAAGTATTCCCATTTTGTTACCAAATTCCAAATCTTGTCAGATAAATCCATTGACAAATTATAGATTTCTAAATCTTCTAATCTCATCATTTTTATTGTTTACGGTTGTTGTTTATCGCACGAAGTGCATTATCGCCGAAGGTGTTATCGTCCCGCCCAACGGGGCATTATCGTGAAGAAATATCATCTGTAAAGATAATACTTCTTCGATACTTTTCTAAACGCCTCTTCGTCTTTTGTCCAATACGCTTGAATATCGGAGAACCGATGGTTCTTTGAAAACTCTTTGCGAATATAGTCACTTCCGCTCACTTTGTCGAACATATCGAAACGATTTTCGGGAGCGTGGTCGAAAACTTTTTTTTCGGGATAGAGTTGGGCGGCAACTTCCATTACGTGAAACTGAATGTCGGATAATCGGGCTTTCGAGAAATCGGAGAGATAAATTTGCACACCCTGATAATTTTTTCCTTGTCCCACCGAATAATAGGGTTTCAGGTGAATGGGACGGAAGGTAATGCCCGGTAATCGTTTGGCATTGAGCGCGCGGGCAAACTCTTCGGCATTTATCCATTCGGCGGCAAACATCTCGAACGGCAGTGTGTATCCCACACCGATGGACATATATCCCAGCTCGCCCAAAATGCCCGAAACGGGGTAGAAATAGGCCGAATGCGCAAACGGAATATGCGGCGATGTAGGTACCCAAGGCAAGCCGGTGTCCACGAAATTCATCCGACGACGCCATTTTTTCATTTTCACTACCGTGAGCTTGCACGGTTGAGCGAGCATCCGTTCGCCGACAATCATTTGGGCCAATTCGCCGCAGGTAAGCCCGTAAATGTAAGGGATTTTCAGTTGGCTGACAAACGATATAAAACCGTCTTCCGCCAGATTGCCTTCCACTTTTTGTCCGCCCAGCGGATTGGGGCGATCGAGTACAACAAACTCGATGTTATTTTCGGCGGCGGCTTGCATTGCTAAATACATTGTAGATATGTAAGTATATGAACGACAGCCGATATCTTGAATATCGTAAACCAATACATCAATGCCTGAGAGCATCTCTTTTGTCGGTTTTCGCGTGGCGCCGTACAACGAAAAAACAGGAACTCCCGTTTTGGGGTCGTTGAAATCCTCTATTTTGTCGCCCGCGTGAACATCGCCCCTTACGCCGTGTTCCGGTCCGTAAAGCGCAACAAGCTGAACGCCGGGCGCTTCGTGCAAAATATCAATAGTAGATTTTAGGTTGTTGTCAACGCCTGTGGGATTTGTAATCAGTCCTACGCGTTTGCCTTGCAGGATTTTGAAATTAGTCTCTTTCAGCACCTCAATCCCGGTTTTTACGTTAATTTTTTGCGCGAAGGAGGAGGAAACTGCCATCCATCCTAACAAAATTATTAATGCGATATTTTTATTCATTTTCCGTTGATAATGTTTTGAGATAAATTATTGCTTTCGCTCTTTCAGAGCTTTAATTTCATAGGGCGATGCCCTATGTTTATGGCTATTTGCTCTTTCAGAGCTATTTAGGGTCTGCTGAAAAAAGTTTCACGCTACAAAACCTAAACAAGGTTTTGC
>CAZKZB010000071.1:0-10518 GCA_964557135.1 uncultured Petrimonas sp.
TTTCTGCTCTTCAGGCTGGACTTGAACCAGCGACCCTCTGATTAACAGTCAGATGCTCTAACCGACTGAGCTACTGAAGAATTTCATTTTGATTTCAGAAAAGTGATGCAAAAGTACTACAAATTTTCAAATAATCCAACAGGTTTGAAAAAAAATTACTCGATATGTTTTCAACAGACGTTTTTATACAAAAATCAGCCATTGTTTAAAAAAGTTTTTCTACCTTTGAAACTGAATTAAACACGAAAAAAACACTGTTTTTATGATTTTTAGATTCGTAATTATATCAGACGAAGTAGAAAACTTTAAAAGAGAAATTAAAATAGACGCCGACGATACTTTTTTGGATTTATTTCGCGCCATCGTCAAATGCACCGGTTTCAATGAAAACGAGATGGCTTCTTTCTTCATTTGTGACGACAGCTGGCGAAAAAAACAAGAAATCACATTGGTGGAAATGGATACTTATTCCGATGAGGATCCCTATATCATGGAAGAGTGTGTTTTGAGCGACTACCTGGAAGATGAGAAACAGAAACTGATGTTTGTGTTTGACTATCTTACCGAGCGGGCGTTGTATATTGAACTGTCGGAAATTATTACCGGAAAGAACCTTGAAAAACCGAAATGTACCCTTTCTGTGGGCGAAGCACCCAAACAATCGCTTAATTTAGAGGAAATTGCCAACGCATCAGACTCCTTAGATGTGGATGAATCATTCTTTGGGGATGAAAGTTTCGACTTGGATGAGCTTGACAAAGAAGGCTTCGAAGGGTTAGACGACATGGAAACATCAACCGAAGAAAGCGATTTGTATTGACGGGGGAACTGAACAGTAACATAGTGGATTAACGTGAGTTCGATATAAGCAATAATGCTATTGCATTAGAAATAAGCTAATAAGGCTTTGCTTTGTAGCATTGTTGGTGCTTCTAAGGTCGTTTGAATAAAAATAAGGTTTTAAGATGCATATTCTGAACCTTCCGCCGATTGTCGGACACAGTATTTTGTTTCCCAACCTCGCAGTAGAAATACGGCATAAAACTCAAAACAACCTTATTACCTTATTTGTCTGCATATTGCGTTGCCCGAAAAATGGTTTCTTATATCGAACTCACGTTGGATTAAGAAGTTGGAAGTCGTTTCCACACAAGAACCCGCAATCCTTTTAATAACAATGAACACCCTACTCGTACTTTTAGGACCAACCGGTGTGGGTAAAACAGAGTTAAGCCTTCAGGTAGCCGAACAATTGAAAAGCCCCATTGTATCGTCAGACTCCCGCCAACTTTACAAGCAAATGACCATCGGCACGGCAGCGCCAACCGATGAGCAGTTGAAACGGGTCACTCACTACTTTGTAGGTATATTGGAGCCGGAAGATTATTACAGCGCCAGCCAATTTGAAGATGATGCCGTGGCGTTAATCGAGAAACTTCTCCAATCGCATCGGTTTGTAGTGATGACAGGCGGATCCATGATGTACATCGATGCCGTTTGCAAGGGAATTGACGAAATTCCCACCATCGACGAAAAACTGCGAAAGGAAGTTCACGAACTGTATCAAAAAGAAGGATTGGACGCCATTCGCGCCCGATTGAAAATCTTAGACCCTGTTTTTTACAACCAAGTTGATTTGAAAAATCCCAAACGGGTAATTCACGCGCTCGAAATCTGCCTGATGAGCGGAAAACCCTACTCTTCGCTGCGTACCAATCCGAACAAAAAACGAAGTTTTAAAATAGTGAAAGTGGGATTTACGCGTCCACGTGAAGAATTGTATGAAAGAATAAACAACCGAGTAGACCAAATGATAGCGGACGGACTGATAGAAGAAGCCCGAAAACTCTATCCTAAAAGACACTTAAACTCACTAAACACCGTTGGTTACAAAGAACTTTTTGAGTATTTCGCCGGAACCTGTACACTTGATTTTGCTATAGAAAAAATAAAACAGCACTCCCGAAACTACGCCCGCAAACAACTTACCTGGTTTAAGAAAGACAAGGATATTAATTGGATAAACCTATCAGATAATACAACCAACGTGATGAACATAATTGAATTACTGAGCCAAAGTAGTGTTGATTGATTTTAACAGTTAGACTCCGAATTTATTTTAATTTGCCTATATTCAGCTTCTCAATTAATTTCCAAAGCTCCTCGGTAGTCATATTATTGCCTTTGGCCTCAACAATAAAACGGTCATTAATACAGGTTTTAATTTCGGCATTTTTGTCTTTTTTGTAATAGGTTTCAAGCGAATTTTGACCGTCTCGCTGTTCCACTTTTTCTACCTTATTGTCCGATTCCGATTCAAAACCTTCGGCCATACCGGTGTAAAAGCCCTGAAAAGTATAGATAGCAGCCCCTTGCTCACCGGCTCCGTCGATGATTGAAATCCGAAAATCTCTGTCATCCATTTCACTCTTAAATTCGAGTTTACCTGTGCTGGCTTGCATGGATTGGAAGTTAAAAGATGTTCTGGGCATATTATCAAGGGTTTCGGGCATCCAACTTTTAAATTTTTCATTGTCGAAAGGCGTCATCTTTTTGAGTTCTTCCACGCGTTTTTCCATCTTTTCAGCATTTTTTTCCAGTTTGGTCGCATTTTTTATCAGGTCTCTCGTATTGCCCACTGCTTCCTGTGCGTTCTTTATTTTTTTAGCGGTTTCGTTTTTACAGGCGGCCAATGATAGAATGACGATAAAGGCCATATTTATTATTGCTATTTTCTTTTTCATTTTTTACGAATTTATTGTGGTTAATAATGAGTAAATTATTCTATAAAATTTAGTCAATTAGTGTATTATCCGAAGGGCGGACTTGAAAACGCAGATCATTTATTGTAAGTGTTTTGGTGCTATTAAAATTCACCAATTTCAATCCGATAATTGTACCGTTAATCAGTTTTCCTTCTCTTTTAAGTATGACTTTGTTGCTCGTATTTTCGAAACGATGTTTCGACAAATAATCAATCTCATTTGTTCCATCCCAATAATTTACCTCTGCATATTGTGATATATATGGGATTTGGTTTATGTAAATTGTGTTATAACTTCCGTCAAAAGTCCAGGGATCATATTTTTCCGATTTGATAGTTATTCCAATTACATCGCCTTCGCGCTCATGTCCCGGAGGCGGATATAAATAGATTGTCATTGTATTGGAAGATTTGCCACCAGGAACTAAATCAAGATATGTATCAAAATCATCGTCATTATTTCCGCCACCCGAAACACCAACGTATTTGCTTTCATCATAACTGTATTCGTAATTCAAATCTCCACTTATCTTTAACTCATATTTCTCAGGATTAGACAGAATCATTACGTCCGGGTCTTTCCTGCAACCTATCAACGTGATAACACTAATGGCAAGCGTAAAGGATATTATATCTTTTCTCATTGTTTCTATTTTTTTTAAATTCTCTAAATAAATGTGTATGACCAGAATTCACATTATAGTTTCTTGAACTCTACCCTTCTGTTCTTTGATTTTCCTTCCGCAGTGCTGTTATCCGCCACCGGTTCGCTTTCGCCTTTTCCTATTGCCATGAGATTGTCAAAATTAATTCCAAAACCGTCTATCAAATAATTCTTAACGGAATTAGCCCGATTTTGCGACAGCTTTTGGTTGGCGGCATCCGAACCATCGCTATCTGTGTGTCCAATGATCTCAAAGCGGGCATCAGGTACGGTTCTGATGGCTTCGCCTATTTCGAAAAGTATCGCTTGCGAAGAAGAAGAAATTTCAGCAGAACCACTTTCAAAAAGAATATCGTTTGTGGTGAAGGATCCTTTTTCGATTAGTTCTTTCATAACCAAACTGCGATCATCTATCCTGGATTCAGCGATTACCACATTCGTCACATAAAAATAATTGAGTTTGCTATTTTTATCGCCGTGGGTCATGGCATGGAAAAAGAAAGATTTAGCCAATTCCGGGTTAAAATCACGTGGAGCATCGGTCATTTTTACGCCGTTGATATACGAACGTATCCGTTCGTGATTATTCACTTCAATTGCAAATCGTATTTTTTGGTTTAACGGAACTTGGTATTCTTTTTTCTTCCATTGTGCTTCACCGGATTTATAAATACCGTAATTCAACGCGTCGTAATCTCGATTATCTTGTGAATAAATCATATAAGCGTAAGATTTTTTACGCATCAGCGTATAGTTCAGTTTTTCAGGTTTTTCGCCTAAAGCAAAACCCACCATTCGGATTGGCACATCAGATGGAATAATCAGGTCAAATTCAATGGTGAAATTAGCGGGCAGTGGTTTAGTCATCTCGAGATTCACCACTGACCCTGCAGGTATGCGCAACCATTTCTCGTTAAAACCGCTTAGTTTTTTTACTTCTCCTCCCTCGCTGGTGTTCCATTTAGCAGGAAAATCACCTAAGGCATCGGGCTCAAAGTCATCGCTGTACAATATTTTACTTCCTCGTTGAAAACCCACCTCATTAAAACCGTTTTCAATCAGAATAGACGATTGTTCAGTTTCTTTATAACTGGGGAATCCTTCGTCAGGATAATCATTGTTTGTGGTTTCTTCTTTTCTTTTTCCTTCCAATATCGCATCGAGCGCTTCTTCGGTTTTCTCTTCCGATTTTTTGTTTAACTTGCGCTCAACGGTATTAACAACTCCTTGTTCAATACCGCGTTCAACGGCTTTTTTAATTTTTTTCAATATCTGGGCTTCAGCATTATATGTAAAGCCAATGGCCAATACCAAAATGAGTAAGGTTTTAATTGTTTTCATATCATTTGTATTTAATTAATAGTCTGAATAATAATATTTTGCATGCCATTGTATGGCAGTAGTGTCTTTTGTGTTTTTAATGTTAACGAGAGACGGAATCGGAGGTATGTCTTCTATGCCTGACTCTTTTAGAGCTTCAATTTTATATTCTATGATGTTAAATCCCTTTGTTAACTCAAGGTCATAGTTGTAATGGGCAGTTATTTCGTTTGCTTCATATTGTATGGTTTCCTTACACGATGTTTTAAGGTTTATGGCTTTGTCACAGTAAATAATTTCGTAAAAAGACGTGATTGTCGGTGTTTTGTAGTACCTGTCTTCAAGCCATGGAATTAAGCCACTATCAGCTACCGTAAACAATGTTCCTGCCCAAGGTTGATTTTCGTGAGCCAGACTGAAATAACCACCTTTATACACCGTTGTATTTGCAATGGAATCTGCGATACTATTGAGTTCATAACAAGAGAAAAAAAGCGCATGAGGCAATTGAGTTGAGAACATATTCTTAGTTTCTTGTTTGATTGTGTTTGGCAATTGATCCGGAAACTCAATGCTGATATTCCCCGCTTTGTCCACATGCCCTACTTTTAAAGTATGGTCCATGCCAAACATAAACAATACAATATCCATTGGCGGTTTATCCCCGGAATGATTGGCTATTTTACCGTCAAACTTTTGTTGACCGTAAACCGTAAACGGAGCTGTAACGAAAACCAATTGAAGTATGATGATGATTTTATTCATTTCTTTTGTTATTGAATTGATTTAAACCATATAGCAAACTTGTTTCCGAGAATGGGAACCGCTTTTTCTCTGCCGTTTATCGCATTTATCAACCCCATTATCCACAAATAAAGAATAAAGAAAAATCCTACGATGCTGATGAGCCAACCCAAAATGGGGATTACGTTTACAATGCTGAGAAGTACTCCGGTTATCATTAGCCCCAACGACTGTCGAATATGGTAACTTGCAAAAGGTTCTTTTTTATCGTTGTTCAATACAAACGCAATGATTAACCCGATGATAGTTAAGTAGGCAATTACCGCCGTATTGCTTTTTTCGGTTACAGTTTGGGTGTCTGTGGATATATTATTTTCTGTTGCCATTGTTAAAAAAAATATTAAAAAATGAATTGAATTTACCTTGTTACTTTGAACTTGAAAGCTTCGATTTTTCCACTTGCTTTATTACTGGGTGCCATCTCCAAAACTATTTCAAATGTATCGCCGGGAAGTTCATATTTTCCATCGCGGTTCAGTTTTGACTGACTTTGTAAAACAGGAATGAAATCAAATGCTTCTGCCGGCAAATACATGTCTCCGGGTAGCCAGGGCCAGCCTTTGCGTGATGTTTTGGAAATAACTTCCCCGTTTTTCCGAACGGTTGTCAGCATATCAAATAGTATGATTTGTTTCCCTTTGGCATTTAAATTGAAAATAATGGGGTATTTGTTTTCTTTGAAAGCTTTAAACAGCTTTACGGGCTCATCAACTTTAATTGATGATGCGTTTGACAAGCCTTTGATGTAGAGTTTACCGATAAACTCTTGCGCACCGGCTATTGCTACGGCAAAGAAGAATGCCAATATGGTCAAATTTATTTTTTTCATCTTATTTGTTCTTAAATTATTCGTTTTTAATTTGGCAGTTGTAGCGCGTTTTTTACCTCTGTATACGACATTGAATTCCAGTCAATATCTGATGTTGAACGGGAAACACTTATTTCTCCGGGTAACTGTTTACCGGCAGGAATAAGCACATAACGTAATTTGTGCTCGCCGGGTGTTTGGGTTAAAATGTAAGAAGGCAGTGAAGTGGCTTTCAGCTCCCTAACCATAAAATAAAATTTGTTACCGTTGTTTTCAGTACGTCCATACCAATGAGCTCTCCATTCATACCCGCCATCTATATGGGTGTGCGGTAACAAGAAATAGTAATTATTCCGCTTGATGTAAACCAACATGGTGCCGCCAGCATTAACAAAATCGTCTAGTTTGGTGAATCCTACTGCGTTGATAATTGGTAGCGGAATACTATAGGATCTTTGCTTTATACGAACTGATGTGCTTTGTGCCCAAGGCAACCAGTCTATCCAGGTACTTGCTATCACATTTGCCGTTCCTTTCAAATTTATGGGTGTTCCCCAGCCTGTAGCTGTTTTGGGCCCAAATAAATCGCCAGTGTTTTTATTTAAGTAATAATCGCCAACAGCACCCATTGTGGTTTTTGGATTTCCCGTTCCACTCAGAATCTTACTGCCAGGTGAGCCGGTAGCGCCGGTTGACCCTTTAGCTCCGGTAGCGCCTTTAAGATTAAGAGGAGCGCCCCAGCCCGTATTTGTCTTTGGGCCATAAAGGTTACTGGCCAATTTGTCTAAGTACATATCTCCATTGCTGCCAAGTGTTGTTGTAGGTGCGCCATTGCCGCTGTAAAAAACTCCTCCGTCTTTTCCGGCAACACCTTGAATGCCTTGTTCTCCTTGTGGTCCTTGAGGACCCATTGGCCCTTCTTTTTCACTGCATGAACTTATGGAAATCAGTAGTGTAAAAAGAAATAGAATGCCTGTATAAAGTTTTATGGTTTTCATGTTTTAATTTGCTTTTAGTGGTAATTATTCATGTTTGGTACTGCCGAAGAGGTTCGTGTGCCGGTAATTCCGTTGATATTATATGGACTGTAATTATCGAGTTGTCCATATTTATGCCTTTTGTCTTTGATGTATATGTATCCGTTAAATGTATTAAGACTCGGATCGTTGTGTACATCTATAGTAAAAAAGAAATGTCCTTCTTTGCCGTCACTATCTTTATACGGTCCACCGAAGAAATATTTGTGGTTGTGCCCCGAAGTAACGTCCTTTCCTCCTTTTAAATCGGCTACACGTATGTAGTCGCCTCGTTTGAAATACATCTTGGCTTCAATGTGGGTTTCGCTGTACCACTTTATTTTAAGTTGCCCTATTTTATTGGTTTGCCACGTACCGGTCCACAAAACAAGGTCTTGTGTTGCTGGCGACGGTGGAGTTATATTTGGCCGATTGTAGGAAGGAATAGGTTCTTTTGTCGAAATATCGGCAACATTAACTTTACTCCCTTTCCAAATACCGTCCTTATTGGCGCTGGTAGTGTAAGCACCGTTGAAGTTTTGTTTTGTGGCACTTAAATTGAATGAGAACTCCCCCTTTGAGCCCAAAACTCTGTAGTGTTGAACCTGTGATACAGGTTTGTTTAATCCCGGCTTCAACATATAATTCCCGCTGAATTTCCCGGTGCGATTTGCCGCATTGCCGGAGATGCTGCCGCGAAGTATATAATCGCCCATGTCGGCAGTAATATCTCTTGTTTGAATTGTTGTGACAGTCATTTTACCGAAAGTGGTATTCCATGTACCTTTCCAATCGTTAGCAAATGTTGAAAGACTGAAGGTTGAAAAAAACACCAATAAAAAGATTTTGTTTTTTGACTTTATTATTTGTCTCATTGCTATAATTATTTAAATGTGAAAAAATGAATTTATTGAGGGCAAAGATAAACATGATATCAGCTAACTAATAAACGCTTTTTACGTATGGTCGTCTTCATTTTATTTGTGGCAGTATTAGGCTATTCGTTGCTTAGCAGTCATAAATTCAGAGTAAATTGCCGACTATACAGTTTTTTTTACTTTATGTACAATTATAATAGTGGAAACAGAAAAAAAAAATTATATTTGTTGAAAAAAATAGAGTTATATGATTAATGCCATAATTGTTGATGATGAGATGAATGCTATAAAGGCTCTCTCATTGGAATTAAAAAACTTCAGTAGCCAGGTTGCATTGACTGGTCACTTTACAAGTGCTTCTGGTGCTATTGATTTTTTAAAGAATAATGACGTAGATGTTGTTTTTTTAGATATGGAAATGCCCGAAATGAGCGGCTTGGACTTTTTGGAGCACTTTCATCAGCGAAATTTTCTTGTGGTTTTCACAACAGCTTTCAGCAAATATGCTTTGAATGCTATTAAGCAGGAAGCGGTTTATTATTTATTGAAGCCCATTGACATAATGGAACTGGAAACCTGTATTAAACGCATAGATAAAGCATTATCAAAAGATGCATTTGAAGAAAAATTAGACGAGGCTCTCGAGAAACTGGGTTTAATAAAAGGTGGACTTCAGAAAATAAAACTCAATTACAACGGGAAGATTGTTTTCTACAATCCTGATGAGATATTATACAGTGAAGGCGATGGTAATTACAGCTGGATATATTTTGATAAAA
Source organism: uncultured Petrimonas sp. (assembly GCA_964557135.1). GTDB lineage: Bacteria > Bacteroidota > Bacteroidia > Bacteroidales > Dysgonomonadaceae > Petrimonas. The sequence goes on from CAZKZB010000071.1 coordinate 9,034, forward strand.
AAGACAAGATTTTGGTTACTAAAAAGCTGAAGCAATTGGAAGAAGATTTACCTGAACCTATTTTTTATCGTGTACACAATTCGTATATCATTAACTTGAATAAAATAAAAGCGTATAATAAAAATGAAGGAGTGGTTGTCTTGGAAAACAATGATGTAATTCCTGTTTCTCGACAAAAGAGAAATAATATTTTATCTAAAATATAAATGGTTGAAATAAAATTAGTTTCCGTTCTTTTATGGGGCGGTACGGCAAGTTTATTATTGTTATTTATAATCATATCTTCATTTATCTATCGTACCAACCACGATAATACGTTTAAATATTATGCGTTATATTGCTTCTTTGTTTTACTGTATGTCATATATAAATTCGACTTTTACTTACCCTTTACAGAATGGATAGGCGGGTTGAAGCACTCAACTTTTAATTGGATGGTGCAAGTTGCCTATCATGCTTTTTATATGAAGTTTGGGATTCGGTTTTTAGAATTTCATACGTATTATCCAACTTATTTTAAAGCCATAAATCGCTATTCCAATGCTTTATTAATTCTTAGTGCACTCGGAATTCTGTTGGGCTTTGTATCTACTACACTTTATCCGATAACAACCTTATTTTTCCTTTATGTTTTTTTGCCTGTACACTTATCAGTAGCCATATTTATTGTAGCTAAAGCAATGAAAACAAAAGCTTTTGCGCGGCACTATTTTACAACAGGCTCGTTTGTTTACATGCTGTTTGCCATGTATGCGCTTTTTATTTCATACAACCTCTCAAACAATCCTTTACCGGGTTTAATGGGTTCGATTGATTTCTTTTACTTTGCCGTAATTTTGGAGTGTTTGATTTTTAGTTACGGGCTAAGCTATAAAATCCGTCAAATGCACAACAGCCAACTTGTTTTTCAGAAGGAATTAGAAATTGCCCAACAAAAAATTCAACAACAACTGAAAGAGGAACTTAATTTTCAACAAAAAGAGAATCAGATTCTTGCAGAGCAGAAACAAAAGCAAGAGCTTATGACGAAAATTGTTTCCTTGCAGCAAACAGTATTACGCAGCCAGATGAATTCGCACTTTGTATTTAATGTACTTAATTCTATTAAGCTTTTTATCATGGAAAATGATTCAAAAAAAGCAACACTATATTTAGGTAAATTTGCGAGGTTTATACGTTCTGTTTTGGATGGAAGCTTACACGAATTGGTTAGTCTTGCCGATGAATTAAACACTATTGAACTTTATATTCATATAGAACAGATGCGATTTAATGATGCTTTTGAATATAGAATTGAAACTCAGGAGGGCATAAATCTTAATCAATATCTTTTCCCTCCGTTATTGCTTCAGCCTTTTGTAGAAAATGCATTATGGCACGGATTAATGCAAATTAGGAAAGATGCCCGTTTAATTATTAAAGTGAGCTCTGCCAAGGGTAACTTGTGCATTGAAATTGATGACAATGGACCGGGTTACAAAAAAA
>CAZKZB010000071.1:10618-16506 GCA_964557135.1 uncultured Petrimonas sp.
GCCAAGGGTAACTTGTGCATTGAAATTGATGACAATGGACCGGGTTACAAAAAAAACATCATGAAAAAAAAGAATGGTCACACTTCGCTTGGATTGAAAATTGTACAGGAACGGATTGAGCATTATAATCAAACCCAGAATTTTAATCTTAACTATACTTTAATTGACAAATCCGAAATAAGTGAAGAGAGCGGCACATTAGTGAGAATCGTGTTGAATCAGCCCATTTAGCTGAAAATCAAAAAATGCTTATATAACTTCCGCCACCGCATTTAATCTCCTGCCATTTTATCCCAACAGGCAATCATTATCAGAATTATGATTATTTTTATTAGTCTATTATGTGTTTGATTTACAGCAATACTACATCTGAAAGGAGTAGTCTCCATATCCGCCGACTGGCGGACAACGACCTGCGGTAAAAGTATAACCTACCCAGCTCAACCCGATGTGGTGGTCGAATATTTAATGTGCCACCTTTCTGGCGGAAGATTCAGGGGGTTATTTCTTCCGTCAGCCGTACTCGTTCCTTAACCCCTTTCCCCCTTCGGGACTCTACCCTACGAGAGAAAAGGGAATAGAGTTTATGAAGGGAGCGCGGGCTAAGAATCATCAAAGTTCGCCGAGGGCTCTCCCTCTTAGGAGAGAGATTTAGAGTGAAGCACGGTTATGAAAATATTTCCCTTCGGGTAAAACTCTAAACGTCAAACTTATAATATTTTATTTTAAATAAGCTCTATTATATGTTGCTAACCATACTGCAATCTGCTTCTAATAGAAAACACCATTTATACACCGTATACCTCCATCTATACAATAAAGTGCACCACTCACACAAAATGCCATTACTTAAGCGACAGGCTACATTACCTTTACATTTTAAAAACAAATTTCAATACAAATTAATAAGTGCTACTATAATCAGACATAAAATGTAAAACTATGACACAAAAATTGTACGCAACATCCTTAATTACCATTATGTTACTGCTCGGTATTACCGCCCAATCGCAACCCAAGGTTGAAATAAGTCCGTATGCCGGGTGGGGAATTCCAATCGGCAAGTTTGGTGATGTCAGTAAACCGGGATTGGGCTATGGCTTATCAGCAGATTATTTTTTTATTCCCAATTTAGGGTTTGGATTAAACGCTTATAGTCAGGCTGGTAGTTTTAAAAGTTTACACGACCTCTCTTTAATTCCACCATCATCCAACAACAGTTATCAGCTCCTAACCTCCGAAAAAGGGAATTGGTCAACGCTCTTTTTTGGAGCCGGACCAGTTTACAGAGCAGGTAGCGAAAAATTCAACGTTGATATTTTTTCCAAAGCGGGCTATACATTGTTGAAATCACCTGATGTAAATTCCACGTTTATATACGGCGACCACAACAAACCAATAGCAAGTGTTGGCAATATTCAAAACGCCTTCGGACTGCTTTCCGGAATGCGGTTAAATATAGGTTTGTCTAGCACCATTTCTTTATTCCTCGGCGTACAGCACTTGTACTCCGGTGCAAAATTCGATTACACAACTGTTGACATTTCCAAAGCCTACTACACAGACGCTGCAGGCGTATCAAGATTTGAACCCGGACTATTGGTTGAGCAGCCGGAGCGGGTTCAACAAATCTCTCCATCTTATATAAATACGAATATTGGTATAAACATAAAGCTGGGCGGGAAGAAAAAAAGCCATACAGCTACCAAACCGCTGGTAGAATCTCCTTCAATTAACCAGGTTGGGGACAATATCTCGGACTTGAGTGATTTTTTTGAACCCGAACTTGATTTTCCTCTCAACAAAACCACATTTGATGTAGAACGAAATAATCGACCTGATTTTACCTGGTCGCCCGGCTCTGAACCGGTAAAAGATTATACCTTCGTTTTATTAAAGGACGGCAAGGAGGTTTATAGGGAGAAAACAAAAAAAGCTTCCTTGGCGCATAATGCTGAATTAGAAAAAATATACGCCACAACACCCGAAAATGCAAGTACAAATTATGCATGGAAGGTAATCTCAAACTTAACCGATGCAAGGCAAATACCAAGTGAAACAAACAACTTTAAAATGCAACGTAGCAGTGGCGCGTTTCACGATGTGCACGACATAGAGTGTGATGAACCGGCATACAACAGCGATGGGTCAGTCAACTATACGGCTCAAATAACGTTTTTCAACAATATTTCGGCAACACATCCGCTAATCATCAGCTCTGCATCGGATATTAATCTTACATCACCAAGCGGTGCTTTAATTACAGGGCTTACAACCTGCTCGCCACCGCATTCGCCTGTAACTTTCCCCATAACAGTAGCTCCCGGAGGCAGCCAAACAATCTGCTTTAAGTTTACCGTTGCGAGCGGAACAAATAATATAATCTCAAACGTTAACGGAACCATCAGCGGCTTGCCACAGGTGTCAAATGCTCAAGACTCCATAAAAAGCTGTATATGTACTGTTTGCGATACATGGAGATTGCGAGTTCGTGGAAATAGAGCTACTCAAATAGACAACAAGTTTGCTAACATGCAACTATCAGGTACGTTAACGCTTATGAATGCCAACCCAATAATTGAAGTAAAAGCCGAAGTAGTGTCAATAAAACAGAGCGTAAGCGATACAGCCTGCTACACCTGCACAAAACACGACGACAATATGGGTTTAATCCGTAGCGGAAAAATTACGCCCGCTAATAATTGGGGCAATGCAGGCAACGGAGCACTGTTTGACGATAATAACGACGGATACGGCAATGAATTAACCTGGACTTCGTCTTCGGGCGCGGGAGTAAATTTTGGAATTCCGAAAAATATTTTAATCAACCTGAACTTGCCCGAATTCAACAACTTGGAATGCTGTAAAACCACATACCACATTTGTGTACGCTATACTTTCACAGATGTAGATTGCAATTCCTGCGATTACCTGGTTTGTTACCGATACGGTCCAATTACCGTTAATCCTGGCGGAACACTTCCTGCTGAACCTGCATTACCAAGAGGCAAATAAAAACACATTACAGAAATTACTTTAATACAAATACAGATATGAATTTTATAAAATATACAATCGTCGTTTTAGGGTTTCTTTGTTCTAACGCTCTTTTTGCACAAGAAATTCCCAAAAAAATTGAAGAAGAAGCTAAAAAAGAATACAGAACTTTTAGCAAGCACATGCTCGATGAGCTTGGCTTAACCTTGGATGAATACGTTGAGAAAAGAAGGGATGAGTATACATTGTCTCAAAATTTTTATCGCAGAATAGCTTCTCAGCGAGCTGTTACAAACTTATGCGATAATGGCACGTTTGAATCGGGCGACATCAATGTGGGCGACTGGCACTTTTTTTGGTCAGGGCAACAAGGCGCTCAATCCGGCACCAACCGCGTTAACACCGGCTCGTTCAACAGTGGAGGTCCGCACGGAAGCCAAGTTCACCATCAGGTTCAAAGTGTAGGACCTGACCCCTCTTTTCCCGCCCTTAATAAAGTTTATTCTTTCCCTATAGGCAACAGCAAATCGTTACGTATTGGCAACGCAAATTCCGGTTGTGGCGCGGAGTCTGTAGCTAAACAAATTACCATTACACCCGCTAATGCTCAACTTAGCTTTAGTTATGCTATGGTAATGGACAATCCCGCCGGACATGGAAATGCACTGCCCTTTTTTGAAGTAAATATTATTAATTCAGCCAATACAACTCAAAATTTCAATCACTTAATTAACTTAGGAAACGGGTCTAACAGAATAAGTTCTGACAATCCCCTCTTGATACCCAACAGTACTACCGCTCCCAGAAGGTGGAAAGACTGGACTTGTGTTACGGCAGACCTGTCATCCATTATCGGACAAACTGTAATTATTGAGTTCAAAAACCGCGACTGCTGGGCATGTGCGCATTGGAGCTATACATATATTGACAATATTTGTGTGAGCTGCACCGGAGCGCCAAGTGATGAAGGCTCAGTGTCGCTAAACGTTGAACAAACAGATGACTGTGAAATTCCGGGACAAATATGTGTGGATTACACCCTGCCTATCGGCAACAATCCGGCGCTATCCATCGGGCTGGAGTTAATACAAAACGGAAACGTTGTTACCACGCTCAACAGCCCATCCTTAACTTCGGGGAGTAATTACTGCTTTAATTTAACTGCGGCAAACACTTCCGGGCTTAACACGTCGCTTGCCGGATTTGATTACAGAATTATTGGAACGCCGAGTATTGGCACTTTTACGCTAACACCTATTATTATAGGTACGAGTGTTAACGGAATGAGTGGAGCGCAAAACGATGATTATTTTTTCAGATGTTTCTCAAGCAAAGACTGTTGCGTAACTAAATTGGATATTTCTACACGTTTTGACTCCATTACCCCCCTGCCTATTAAACCGGAAATTGTGAATGGACAGCCGGTAAGCATTGCCGAGCAAACGTTTACCATTAATAATAGTAGTGCAATACCTTTATCAGAGCTACGCGTAGTGATGACTGATTTACAATTCACCTACAACTATAACGCTTGTGCCGAATGTATTGATAACCCGGCGCTCTGGGGTTCGCTGTTTACTTCAACGCAAAGTATCGGTGGCGGAACTACGGGAAGTTTAACACTAAACGGGCAATCCTACGGAAGCACAAATCCTCCTTCTGTGGTTAACGCCAATCAGGTCGTACGCGAGCTGATTTGGAAAAATCAAAACGGTGCGTTTTTACAACCCGGTAATAGTTTCAATGTTCAATACTTGCTGCCACCAACTTCAGAAATTCCGTGTTGTGCAACACATGTTAAAGTGTGTATTAAAATTTCGTGGAAAGACGCTAACTGTAAACTGTGCGAGGAATACCACTGCGCGGTAATTGAGATAAAAAAGTAATACAGGTTGATAATATGCACATTATATAGTAAGAAGTCGTCTTGACTTTTGCGCCGCTCGATAACGAAACGGATACTGACGCTTTAAGCAACATTAACTATTGTTGGTTTTGCTTAAACTTCAGACAGCAAAATAAGTCAAGATGACTTCAAGGCTATAAATTGCACTTCTTGGAAATTCCGAATTGAATGCCTTATATAAAACTATAGAAACAACTTTTGTAATAAGGTGAAAAAATCTGTCATCGCTGAAACCTTTCTTATATTTCAGTGATATAGTGCTATATTTGGTTTTTGTTTTACAAAAAAAGTTTTTATCGCATCGAATTAACCAAACCAACAGACTCTACTGGTTTTCTGCTAATTGTTGAACTTGAGAGAGCAAGGTTAGTCTTTACAATAAAGTTTCGCGGAGCTGAAAATTTTAAAAATCTGGGAGATCAACCCATATTAATGAAGAATAAAACATGAAGCAATTAGCATTTACACCCATCGATCCCGATTTTTTCCTATTTTTCAAGCAGGAAATGAAAAAAGAATCTGTAAAAGTCATTTATTTTGACGAACTCCATTATCCGGATTTAAGAGAATCCAACGGAAAAGTAACCCAAATTGTGGATAAACAAGGATTAGGGCAATTCATGCGCTTCGAAAACGGCGATGATGTGCGCCTCGACCGAATTATCGTTTACAACGGCAAACCCGGCCCCGCATATGATGAATACGACGCGTACGCGCTGGCGCCCCTTACTTGTAAAGCCGGATACGACGACGATTGTTAAGTATTACACAATCCGTCTGTGCTTAAATTATTGTCTACACATCGTCGGGATAGACATCAATTCTCTAAATTTTTCACCAAACGTAAGCAAAACTACAAGCTTAACCACACGATAAACTGTACCAACAGACAAAAAAATGTTAAGTTAAACAAGAAAAAAAGTAATTTAGCTATCTTTGTCATCCTAAAGCAGGATTCACAATCTTTTATGGCACTCAGACAACA
>CAZKZB010000072.1:0-16493 GCA_964557135.1 uncultured Petrimonas sp.
GGCTACCTGCCGCAGCAGATGACGCTCAACGACACGCTTACCGTTCGCGAAGAAGCCGCACTCGCCTTCGAGCACCTTCTACAGCTCGAAAAAGAGTTGGCGCGGCTGCACACACAGCTGGCTGAACGAACCGATTACGAATCGGAAGAGTATCATCAAATCATTCAGCGCAGCACCGATTTACAGGAACTTCTGCTCATGTCGGGCATCAACAATTTTGAAGCCGAAATTGAAAAAACGTTGATGGGATTGGGTTTCAAACGCGAAGACTTCAACCGCCCCACGCGCGAATTTAGCGGCGGCTGGCGCATGCGCATCGAGTTGGCGAAAATCTTGCTGCAAGCGCCCGATGTGCTGCTGTTGGACGAGCCCACCAACCACTTGGACATCGAGTCCATTCAGTGGCTCGAAAACTTCCTTGCCACGCGCGCCAACGCCGTGATTTTAGTGTCGCACGACCGCGCCTTTTTGGATGCCGTTACCACGCGAACCATCGAGATAATGCTGGGCGATATTCACGACTACAAAGTGCCATACAGCAAATACGTGGAGCTGCGCGCCGAACGCCGCGAGCAACAACTGCGCGCCTACGAAAACCAGCAAAAACAAATACAAGAAACCGAGGCGTTTATCGAGCGTTTCCGCTACCAAGCCACCAAATCCAATCAGGTGCAATCGCGCATCAAGCAGCTGGAAAAGATTGAACGCATCGAGGTGGACGAAGTAGATAACTCGCGCCTGAACCTCAAATTTCCGCCCGCGCCACGCTCCGGCTCCTACCCCGTTATTGCCGAAAACTTGTCGAAAAGCTACGGCAGCCACCTCGTTTTTTCCGACGTGGAATTTACCATCAATCGGGGCGAAAAAGTGGCGTTTGTGGGCAAAAACGGCGAGGGAAAATCCACGCTCGTGAAGTGCATTATGAACGAGATTGATTTCGGTGGAAAGCTCACCTTGGGGCACAACGTAAAAATAGGATACTTCGCGCAAAATCAGGCGCAACTGTTGGACGAAAACTTTACCGTTTTCGAAACCATCGACTATGTTGCCACGGGCGACATCCGCACCAAAATCCGCGATATTCTGGGCGCGTTTATGTTCGGCGGCGAAGCGTCGGAAAAGAAAGTAAAAGTGCTGTCGGGTGGCGAGCGGAGCCGATTGGCGATGATTCGGCTGCTGTTGGAACCGGTAAACCTGCTCATTTTGGACGAGCCCACCAACCACTTGGATATGGCGTCGAAAGACGTGTTGAAAAAAGCCATTTCGGAGTTCGACGGCACGGCGATTATCGTGTCGCACGACCGCGATTTTCTCAACAATCTGGTGAGCAAAGTGTATGAGTTTGGCGGCGGAAAAGTAACCGAACATTTGGGCGGAATCTACGAATTTCTGTCGAAAAAGAAGATGGAATCGCTACAACAGCTGGAGGTTTCGGCAAAACCGCAATCGGCGGAAACGGCGGAGAAACCCGAAATATCTGAGAACAAACTATCGTATTTGGAGCAGAAAGAACAAAACCGCCAAATCCGAAAACTGGAACGACAAATTGAAGAATCGGAAAACAAAATCACCCAAAAAGAAGAAAAGCTGAGCGCGATGGAACAAGAGTTATCCACACCCGAAGGCGCAAAAAACGTGGATTTGTTGCAAAAATACCTGGAAGCCAAAAACAAACTCGACAGGGAAATGAACAACTGGGAGCGATTGACGTTAGAATTAGAAAAGTTTAAGGTTTAAAGTTTAAAGTTCAAAGTTATGGCAACCATCAATAGATTTGAGGATTTGGAAATTTGGAAAAGCGCCCGTATTCTCTGTCGTGATATTAGAAAACTAATAGTACAGAATAAGGATTTTTCGCGCGATTTTTCTCTTAGAGACCAACTTTCCGGTTCATCCGGTTCGATTATGGATAATATTGCCGAAGGCTTCGGTAGAGAAGGCAACAAGGAGTTCATTAACTTCTTGACATATGCGCAAGGCTCTTGTAATGAAACCAAATCTCAACTTTACAGAGCGTATGATTTTGGCTATATAACCGATGAGGAAAAGGAAAAACTATTTGAATCAATTGAGAAATTAGGATACGGCATAAAAGCATTTATCAACTATCTTATTACTTCGGAATATAAAGGCACAAAGTTCAAAACCACAACAAAACGTTGAACCCTGAACTTTAAACTTTAAACTTTGAACTTTGAACTTCGAACATCAATCCTATGAATATAAGCAAATTCATCTTAAATAAAATCCTCGGCTGGCGCGTTGTAAACGTGCTCCCGGATGTTCCCAAATGCGTAATCGCGGTTGCGCCACACACCAGCAATTGGGATTTTATAATCGGCAAACTCGCCTATTCGTCCATCGGCAGAACCGCTAATTTTTTGATAAAAAAAGAGTGGTTTATTTTTCCGCTCAACCTGTTTTTCAAAAGTATTGGCGGTATTCCGGTGGAGAGAAGAAAAAATAATTCTATGACGGAAGTCCTAGCCTCTCAATTTGAAAAATACGATAAAATTCAACTGGCTATCACACCCGAAGGCACTCGTAAGCCGGTGAAAGAGTGGAAAAAAGGATTTTACTTTATCGCCGTGAAAGCCAATGTCCCTATTTTATTAATCGGATTGGATTACGGTAAAAAGGAAGCGGTTATGCTCGACTTATTCTACCCTACCGGTGATTATGCGACCGATATCGTGAAGATAAAATCCTACTACAAAGAAATTAAAGGGAAGCATCCGGATAACTTTTTGGGTTAGTCCCCTATACAAAAAGTCAACAATTATTCTTTAAACTCCAGCGTTAGTTGTATCGGCATATTTGTGGAAAAGGGGCGATCGGCTTCGGCATTCTTGAGGGTTAATCCCATTAATCGGACTCTTCGTTCTTCCACATCCTCTACTTGCAAAAGCAACTCTTTGCCCAAATCGAAAAGCTGCTCATAAGTTTTCAAATAAAAATCTACGGTTCTACTGCGGGTGATAACGTTGAAATCGGCGTATTTTATTTTCAGTGTCAGAGTTTTGGCGAGAAAATTCCGCTTCTCTGCCCTGCGATGTACTTCCCGAGCAATATCGTCTAAAGCGCGCAATAAGTCGACCACTTCATACAGATCTTCCGCGAAAGTTTCTTCCGCGCCCAGCGACTTTCGCACGTATTCCGACTCTACTTCCCGCTCATCGATGCCGCGAACAAACTGATAATACATCGCGCCGGCTTTTCCGAAATGACTGACAAGCTCCGTTTCGGAGTGTTGTTTCAAGTCGAGGCCATTTTTAATTCCTAATTCATGCATTCGCTGTGCCGTTACACGCCCCACTCCGAAAAACTTTTCAATAGCCAATTTCTCAAGAAATTTCTCCGCTTTTTGTGGAGTAATCACAAATAAACCGTTCGGTTTGTTGACATCGGAAGCAATTTTCGCCAAAAACTTATTGTAGGAAACTCCGGCAGACGCGGTTAATCGGGTTTGATGATGGATTTTTTGTTTGATTTCTTTCGCGATTTCCGTGGCAATCTCTATCTCTTTTTTATTTTCGGTAACATCCAGGAAAGCCTCGTCGAGCGATAACGGCTCAACCTTATCGGTATATTCTCGGAAAATCTGCATTATCTGTGCCGATACCGTTTTGTATACATCGAAACGAGGCATCACAAAAATCAGGTGCGGGCATTTTCTCAACGCCGTTACCGACGCCATTGCCGAACGCACACCGTAGCGGCGCGCTTCGTAACTGGCCGCGGCTACCACACCGCGCTTACCGCCGTATCCAACCGCAAGCGGTTTTCCTCGATATTCGGGATTATCGCGCTGCTCGATGGAAGCATAAAACGCATCCATATCGATATGGATTATTTTGCGAATCATGACAGTAAATTTACGTAAAAAAACCTATATATCACACCTTAGTCCTAAACCACTAACAAGCCTAAGACCATCATGTTACAAAGCAAGATATCGAGTAAAAAATACAAAAAAAGACATCTCTATTGTGCAGGTTACTGCTCTTGCCTTAACTCCTTCAATGTTTTGTCAAATTGCTTTATACAATAGTCGTTTAAATGAGCATAAGACGAAAAACCAACTTTTTCTTGCAATTCTTTAAAATTATCTGTTCGTAACACCTCAATCTTAATTTGTTGTTTTTTTCTCGCCAACATCCATTGCTTAGGTGTCTGATTGAATGCTTCTTTAAACTTTCGGGTTAACGTTTTAGTCGTCATGTTGCACGCTTTCGCCAATTCTTTAACCGTTTCCACAGTTTTCGCTTTTTCTATCACTTGTGCTCTAAACGAGTTTCGGGACTCAATAAGCGGATAAAAAAACATGGCATTTTCTTCCTTCATATAAAAACCACGCATGATAAAGAAAAACTCGCTCTGTTTTATCCCTTGCAAATGTTTGCAAAGCATCTTTTTTTCGAGATACGATTGCATTATATTCAAAAAATCATACATTTGCTTTCTAATCGGTAAGACTCGAAGCGAAGAATCCTCATTAGGCAGGTGTTTTTTTAAATTCAGTAAATTGAACTCATCACAAAGAACTTTAGGTCTGTCGAAAGTAAGTAATATTATTGTAGATTCTTCTAAAGATTTAATCCCAATCCATTGATCGTAACCAAGTGAATACATTTTAGAATCTTCTATTTCTATCGTGTTTTTATCTTCTAAAGTTACCTCCAATTTACCCGATAGCAAAAAAAGGAATAAGTACTGACCGTAAGAACGAATGGTTGCATACTCTCTGCTTTTCATGAAATGTTTAGAAAACATACATTTGTCGTCAGAAAGATAGTTTTTACAATGCAAATGCTCGCGCAAGTATAATAAATTGCTCATAAAAAACGACTGTTTGCAAATATACTTTTTTTGATTCAGGAAACAAAGTCTAATATAAAAAGATGCACAAAAATTCTCGTTAACTCATTCTAATAGAAGCAGGGAAAGTACAATTTTACTAATTCTAACGTGCAACTCATTAGAACGGATACCCGATTGCAAAATGAAACGCAAAATCGCGCCGGAACCGAGGTTTAAAAATTGTCCACCGTTGTCCTTCGGCTAACGCCGGATTGTGCGCTTTCATTCCCATATCGACGCGTAACAACAAAAAATTCAAGTCAACCCGAAGTCCTAAACCATATGCGGCAGCCAGCTCTTTGTAAAAACTGTTCCACCTGAAATATCCACCCGGTTGCGAGGCGTAGTTTTTGATGGTCCATACGTTTCCGGCATCGATAAATCCGGCCAATTCAAAAAGATTCGTCAGCTTTCTTCTAAACTCCACACTCAAATCCAACTTAATATCACCGGTTTTATTGGCAAAATCATAACTTAAGAGTGGATTATCGTACGTTCCCGGGCCTAATGTACGCGTGCTCCATCCGCGAACGCTGTTTGCTCCACCGCCGAAATATCGTTTTTCGAAGGGCAGTACAATGGAATTACCGTAAGGATACGCTACGCCAACAGCGATATGTCCTGCCAACATCCTACGATTATCAAACCGATAAGAAGGCGCGAAATCAAAGTCAGTTTTCACATATTCGGCATACGGCGTGCCGAACAGCATTTCTCTGCCCGACGCGCTTTTCCGTGTTCCACCCAGCGATGAAACAATGCGCGGCAAATAACCTGCCACTTCAACTCCGGCTCGAATCCGATAAGGGGTGCGCGGAGGTAATCCTGTGGAAGAGATATTAGAATAAGAAATAGTATAAGCTGAGCGGACAATCAGTTGTTCTTCGTAACTGGCTTTAAGAATGGGGTTAATGCTATCGCCCATAAAAGCTCTTCTGAACTCATCACTCATGCGAGGCATTCTAATGTACGTAATTCCCAACGGTTCTACAGTATTGTTCAACCGCCAGTTAAGGCGTGACCATTGCAACCGCGATGAAAAATTAAAAAACTGCCTCAAATACTCCCTCCTATTCTGGAAATTGACTCCGATAGAAAATTCGGTAGAAGCCGACGGTTGATCTCTCAACTGCTTCATTATCCAGGGGAGCAGTAACTGCGGAATCGATAAAAACGCTTCGGCACCATATTCGTAATAACCTCTGGCACTGTCGGATGAGGAAACAAATTCATAAGCGCCGTTCAGTTTCAAACGAAACGTTTCGCCCCCTTTCAGGGCATTTTTGTGTTCGTACGTTATATCGGTTGCAACACCCAAATCACCTGCGGAGTTTGTCCCATCGATACCGAATTGCATGTGGTGCACATTCCCGGGATAAACCGAGATGGCGGCGTTGATATAATTGGAATCGTTCACCACGACCGGAGTTAAAACTATTGAAGTTTGACTTACCGGGCCTAAACGATTTAATGATGAGTACGTTCTTTCAACTAATTGATCGGAATAGACCCTGTTGGGGCGGATAAATGTGTTGTAGAAAATAGCCTGAGGTCGCATAAATCTATCTCGCTCTTGCACAATCTTTACATCTCTATAGAAAACGGTATCTAACAGGTGATGCATAGATTTGTCCTTCAATATGGTTGAGCTGACACCGTTATTTATCACAATATTGCCAAATTTATAGCGGGTGTGCAACGTACTGTCGGTAGGATTATTCAGTCCCAGTGTCAAATCCACCTGATGCGTACCGACAGTAGTATCGGCCAGGTAGTAGAAGTTTTCTTTCGAAAAGTTGTAATATCCGTTATTTCTCAATTCTCCGGTAATTTTAATCCTCTTCTCCTCCAATACTTCCTTATCAAAAAGATCGCCCTCTTTCACAACGGCAAGGCGCTTTTTCTCGTCCAAAATTTTGTAAATGGTGCTATCTACAGAATGTATGGAGTCCTTGAAATTCCTTATCAAGTAAGGATCGTTACCGGTTACTTTATAAGTTACATTGGCTTTTTTATCTTTTTTTTCTACAAGAGTATCTACCTCGGCGTTCAGATAACCTTTGTTGTTGAGTTGCAACCTGATTTGTTCTATGGAAAGTCCCGTAAGGCGATCGCTGTACAACACGGGCGGTTGACCACGTTTAAGAAATTGGCGATTAAGCCAAGTGGAGTCGTTTTTGGGAATATTGTAAGCATGCAGCTTGACTCTCCCCAACAAAAGCATCGAAGAGTTGGGTTTCTGCCTCAGATAGGGTTTCAAATCCGACTCACTGACTCCTCGCGTATCGGTATCAATTTTCACTTTATTCAACAGATAGCTTCCGCTCGGCACCTTCTTGGTAGCGTCGCACGAAACAATTACAATAACGAGTAGTATGTAAAAAAAATATTTCATTATTTTATAGACTGTATAGACATCGGCCATCCGTCTTCAAACATCGGTCATCGAACATCAAACAACAAACAACAAACAACAAACATCATTCCTCTCTTTTCCTAAAACTAAACTTAAACAAGTCTTTAAACCGGCGCGCGTCTTTGGTCACAACAATTCCGGCGCCTTGCGTAGTAGGTGCTATTTTGGTAAACCGTTGGTTTGCTCGGTTGTAAACCCGAATCATCAACCAGTTTTTTAGGTCATACTCCAATTCGAACTCACCCATAAACGGTTGCTGGCTGGCGAGCGTTGTATTATCGCCGTAACTCAGGTTGGTGGTTATTCGAAGTCGGTCGTCCAACAAACGAGTAGATAAATCCACCCCCATACGCACATTCTCCAGTGTACCGTCATAACTTTGAAGGCTGGTGCTTACCTTCCAGTTATCGTGCAAAACACCGGCAAGAAGCGCGTCCAATCCTTTCGTAAGCTGGCCGGTAAGCAAAGACGTGGTGCTACTTCCCAAATCGATTCCGCTTGTACCTTCTGCCGAGTAAAATCCAC
The DNA here is from genome assembly GCA_964557135.1 of uncultured Petrimonas sp. Classification (GTDB taxonomy): domain Bacteria; phylum Bacteroidota; class Bacteroidia; order Bacteroidales; family Dysgonomonadaceae; genus Petrimonas. Next base: position 7,802 of record CAZKZB010000072.1, read on the forward strand.
CGGTGAGAATGAGACTGGCAAACTGCCTATTTTTCTGTTCATCGGTGCTTATCAAACTGTTCAGTCGCTGCCTGATATCGTTTGGAACATCCGGAAGTTCAATTCCGTAATTGAGTTTCATCTGCTCTAAGTTTCCTTGTATCTCAAGCATCGCGTTGACGGCGGTTCGCGAATTGGACATTTGAGTAAACTCCGGACTCAAGGTTGCCAAATCGGCATTTACCTGATTATATGCCGTTATGTTAAACTGAGTGTTCAACGGGTCTCCGACCAACGTCACAGTGCTTCCTTCGCGAATATTAAAATCGATGGTTTTAAGTCCTTGGAAGTTGTATTTGAATTTACCCTCTTCGGCAACATAATCGCCGTAGAGCCGAACAGAAGGCACTGCTCGTGTATCGTAGTTGGCGCGGATTTGTCCCGTACCGTCAATTTCGAGCGCGTCTCCGGTGGTAGGATTAATCACAACTCCTGCTTTCAGCAGCGGGGTTACATTCAAAACCGCCTGAATGTTAATAGGAATTCCGGAACTCAAGCGTGTATTTATGCGCGAATCCACCTTATCGCCGTCTCGTCTTCGGAGAAACGAAAGCGAATCTGTTTCCTGCGGCGTATTTATATAGATAATCCCACTGTATTCGGTTGCCTGAGCGGTTTGCGGCAGTTCAATCATCACGTTCGACCGGCTTACGTTTCTCAAGTTCGCGTTTCCGTATATTCCCGATGAAGTACCGTTAATATTTATATCGCCGCTCAGTTTCAACGTCCCGTAAGCAATTTCATCGGTTCGTTTTTCGTTGTTCAACAACAAAAAGTCGTCCATGTGCATAGTTACGCCGTACATCATTCCGTCGAAATTGTTGTGGCTTAGGGTAAGACTCAGGCGGGCTTCGTGGTCGTTATTATCTCTGATGACCAAATCTTTAAGTCCGATAGTACTTGGAGAAATATTAATTGTATCCGAAATTTTGTAAGTCACATTTGTAAATGCAACGGTCATTATTCCTTCGTTGATGCCCAGCCAACCTTGGGTTACGGGAGCTTCGGGTTTCCCCAATATTTCTATCTCGGAGTTAATGGTTCCCGAGAGCCGGCTAAATGTGGACACGGCAAACGGTTGCACCCATGCTAACGGCAATTGGTTGATTTTTAAGATTACGTCCATCGGGTGTTCGCCGCCTGTTGGCACAAATCCCTCGATATTGAGGTAATTGTTGCCGTTATCGGTCAAATTGGCATCGACGGTAAGGCCCTTATTAACAATATCCCAATTTCCTCTGATGACAAGCGTTCCGATGGTATCGGTTTGCGTGCGAATGTTTTCTATTCTGAAATTATCGGTCCGGATAAGCGGTTCTGCCAACGCTTGATTTACCGTAACACCGCCGTTTATAGAGCCTTTTAGCGTAGTGAAATTAAACGCGGCCAAAATTGTTTCTATCTCGGTATTGTTAAAAAACGCTCGGATGGCGTCTTCTCTGTTTTTTGAAGCCACTCCGTCGATACCCAGCAGTAGCATTTGGTTTTCGCGTATTTCGAAATCGGTTACGGTTATTTTATCTTTTTCATAAACAATGGTAGACGGAAGGATATTGATGGTTTTTCCGTTAAACAGAATGTTGGTTGGATTAATAGAGATATTCGAAACTAAGTTATCATCTATATCGCGCAGAAAACCCATGGAAATGTTCAGACCTCCATCGGCTCTTGCTACTTTATTGTTCATGTTCAGAAGCAAAGAATTTGTAACCGAATCATTTAGCACCCGGGTGTTTAGTCTTGCGTTGATATGCCCATTTTCCTGAACAAGATAGGTATTGGCATTCACCCTTGCTCCGGATAAAGCACCAACGTTAACATCTATCTTGCTTTCACGAATATCGTTCTGTCCGAACATCAAACGCGGAACATAGCCGTTCAACAATACCGATTGAGTATTTACCATATCCACAGTGCCGGTAATGGTGGCCGGCTCAACATTAATGAATGGCAAGGATAAGGCGTAAGAAATATCTTCGGTATTTTTCAGCAAAAAATTGAAATTAAACAGATTGGAACCTTTCTCGGACACTTTCTTACCTTTAGGTGCGTTAATCAGTGTCGGTAAATGCCGATGCATGGCAAACATTAATTCGTTACCGATGGTTGCAAAATGATAATCGCCCGATATTTCTCCTTCAATAATCGACGAAAGCACCTGTATCTTCTTCTTCCCGGTCGAATCGGCAGCTAAAGCCTGAAGGTAAATGGGCCCAGGATTATAAATAAAGTTGGCGTCGTAAAGCGATGTGCTGTCAATCACCACATTTCCCACTAAATCGTCGATGGTAGTTCCTTGCAGTTTTGCATTAATGCGGGTGGTTAAATACGGATTTTCCCAACCTTCAACGGTAATCAGCGGAGTGAGAAAAAGTTTATCCACGGTACCGACCACATCAAATTTCATGCGGTTGCCGAAACCTAAGTCTGCGTGAAGGTTTATCTTATTGTCCGGCGTGTCGGTAAACACATCGGCGACAACATTGTTTTCGCTGTACACCCCTTTTACGGCTAAGTCCTTATATTGATAGTTTTTGTAAAGAACGGAGCCGATGGTACCGTTTACAGACACAACGGGCAGTTGATTTTTTTCTATATCCACTTCAACGAGTGAGTTGAGCGAAAGGTCGTCCACACCCGTTTCTTCGCCGATTATTTTCGCGACTTGCAGATTTTCGGTAAGCAAGCGTCCATCGATATGAATATTCTCAAAAGTACTGCCGGCTCGACCTTTTCCATCAAAAGTGATGGTTCCCGGCGCAGTTTTTACGAGAGCCGACACATTGAAATTGCTCAATTTCCCTTTGGCCTTCAGGGTTAAATCGATATTCTCCAACGCTGTTAATTGTTCGGGTGCTTCAAAGTCGGGCGAGCCTATGCGGATGAAATCCTGCAAATCCTGTACCGACATTTTAAACCCGGGTATGTCGATTGCTAAGTCGGCTTCACCGTATTTCGAAAAATCAGAAATTAGCCCTTTTACGGTAAAAGCGGTTTGATTTCCGTATCGGGCAGTAAGGTTCTTGATTTCGGCTTGCGGAATTTTCCCAACCAAGTCGGCTTCGAAAGAGAAAGGTTTGTTCAAGTGCGTCAACTGATTGGAGAATATTGCGGCATCTTTGGGGTCTATTTTATCGCTTTTGGCGGTCAGGGAAAATTCCTTGGTTTCGGTATCATATGAAGCGCGAGTAACATCAAGGCTCGAATTATTGAGCGTAAGTAAAAGTTTATCGCTCCAAAGTTTCGTATTTTCCGACCGTACCATTCCCTGCAAGTCATCGACTTTAACTCCCGCCTTTTGTTCAACGAAGCTCAAGGTGTTGATATCGGCCACAAGCTTCTTCATGTCGAGCGAGGCGATAGATGCGTCGAGATAGAAATTTGTGACAAAGAAATGACTTGGATTAAACAAACCGGGCGTCTCCGGCATCGAACGAATATCGTATCGGAGGGTTCCGTTGGTTAGCTTAATATCGTTAATGGCGATTTTTAAAGGGTTTTCTGAAGGTTCTTTTTTGGTGGTATCGGTAGGCGCGAAAGCATCAATAATGAATTGGAAATTAAACGTTGTGTCTGGCGTTTCTCGATACACGTTGGCGGTAAAATTATCTAACCGAACGGATTCTATCGACAACTGATTATCCAACAAGTTCCAGATATTTACCCGCGCCGAAAGTTTATCGGCAAACAACAACGTATCTTTTTCACGATCTTCGACGTACAACCCGCCGATTTCTACCGTATTGAAAAGTTTAATCCGGATTTTATCGATAGACATTTCCGTATTTAGCTTGGGTTTCAGCTTCCCAAGGGCAAAATCGGCAGCATGTTTTTGAACGGAAGGAATACTAAATGTAAAAAAAAGTATAAGGTTCAAAAGTATTATGCTAACGATAATTATGGCAAATATCCGGACAATTTTTTTCGCTAATCTCATTTGATTTTCCCGCATAGTCGGTGAACCCACAAAAATAACAAAAAGTTATTTCTAAATGAAGATGAGTAGCTATTTTTAACTTAATTACGAAGAATTTAGGATGCAACCACCGGTTTCTGTTTGCAATTCAATAGAACCGTGTTTTTAAGGTAGTCAAATTCAAGTTCAAAACATTCGGAGAAAATATTGGAACCCATGTTGTCTTCTATCTGAATTGCTGTCCACAACTTACCGTCGCGCAAATGTAACTTGCCGAATTTTTCATCGTCGTCGATAATGGAGACATAGAGAAAAACCAATCGCTTGGTGTCGTTATTCTCAAAAATATATTTCAGCAAAAAGCGTAACGGAATTTCCTCGATACCAATCTCTTTGCGAACAGCATTATGTACTGCCTCATCTATATCGTGGTTATACTGCATGTACTTTTCGAACGGGTAATCGAGAGCGCCCGGATTTAATAATCGGGTAGCATCACGTTTTTTCAGGTATATTTTGCCGTTATTTATCAACGCTACACGCACAACCGGATGCATAAACTTATTTTTCATCTCCTTGGTTACCGATTTCGCTACCTTGCCGGTAACTTCGCCCGCTTCCGTCACTACGGGAAGCCATTCTTCTTTTCGCAGCTTTTTATCTAATAATGCAAACCGTATAATTTCCAACGCAATTATTGTCAAAATGATAAGTTGTGCCACAATTATAATTTGCGACGTACTTATCCAAGGAGTTTTAATTGCAGAAACATTAAAATACACCAATATCACCAACAAATGAAAAAACAAAGCGTATTGTGCTTGAAAAGCAACCCGAAAAGACTCAGATAAATAACTTCTTACATTGGCTTTTTTATTTTTTGTCAGCAATATTATTACACGCGTACGAATAAGGCGAGATACCATCAGTACTACAACGAAAATTGTCTCTATCATCACAAATTTCCCGAAAGAATCGAGCGGATAGTAAAACAACAGCAACAACAGGGCAACGGAAAACGTAACGGCAGAAATGTCATACAACATCCGGCTGTATTTTCTTACCGCGAAAACACCCACCAGCGATAATCCCAAACCAATACCCATTGCCACTCCTGTCTCAACAAATCTTAACAGAATTGTAAACACAAGTAGCGGGATGAGTCCGTAGGCCGGATTTCTAAGTTGTTTTATGATTGCACTGCCTTCTCCCATAATAAAATTTCGGTTAGCGTAAAAAAAGAGTATAATTCAGTTTGGTTAAAATAAGTCCTTAATTATAGCTTTGGTGCAAAACTGCTTTATATCAATTTTTAAGCTCTTCAATAATAACACTCTTTAGGTGATTTTGTTTTGGGGTAAGAAAAAAATGTGAGTGAAAGAGATGGGGAGCTGGGAGATGGGGAGACAAGGGAGACTGGGAGACTGAGGGAAAAGAAATTTTAGTCCAAATGGCTTGAAAAACCAAGTTTCCATAAACGAAAGTCAGAGAAAAGCAGCGATATGCGGTAATGTTACGCATTTCAGATCAGCCTGAATTGAAAATCGGTAGCCCCAAAGGCGGTACTTGCGAAATCGCTTAGGTATGCCCCACTTCGAGCGACGTGTTAAGATGACAATGACACTCCTCCTTGCCACAAGCGAAAAGTTCGTCTACGGTTATGGAAGAGCCACCCATTCCCCGCATAGCGGAATGTGATGTGCAACGAAAGATTAGCTAATAAGCGGATATTCATAAAATGTAATTTTATGGAAATACCTGCTAAGGAAGTATATTTCGGGCGAAAATATTAGAGATTATATTGATTAGTTTATTATGTGCTTAATTTACAGCAGTATTATACCTAAAAGGTGTGATTTTCATAATCCGTCAGCTGGCGGACAGCGACCTAAAGCTGCTCCGTCTGCCGGCGGATTGCATACGGTTATGAAAACCCGTCTATCGGCGGGCAAGTGTCACCCTTCGGGTAAAACTCTAAACATCAAGCTCATATCATTGTATTCAGAATAAACTATATTGTCAATGGCATTTCGTGGAACTGAGTGTCGATGTGGCAAAGATAAATAGCCAAAACGACTCAAAGACAGAAAGCGATACAAAGCAAAACTCCGTATTCGCTATTTTGCAATTAACTTGACATTAATACGATGAATCATTTCACTTTATAAAGAATACGACGATCCCTTTCAAAAGGGACATACAATAATCATCCCTCTGCCCGCACTCTTGTCTGCCGACAAGCGTCATCCATCGTCCATCTTTCGACTCACATCACCCCACAAGCAATTACAAATTCTTCTTATAAAAATCGATTACCTTTTCATACAGATACAACCGTGCATTTCCACCCGATATAAAATGGTTTTTATCGGGGAAGTAAAACATATCAAAATGCTTTCCGGCAGCAATCAACGCACGCGAGTATTCAATGGCGTGTTGGAGATGCACGTTATCATCTGTTGTTCCGTGAACGAGTAAAAGCTTCCCTTGCAGTTGAGAAGCGAGTGTTATCGCCGATGCGGAAGTGTAACCCGCTGCGTTTTGTTGCGGCGTACGCATAAAACGTTCGGTATAAACCGTATCGTAAAAACGCCAATCGGTTACAGGTGCGATAGCCACGCCGGCTTTGAAAACGCCATTGCCGCGACTCATGCTCATCAGCACATTGTAGCCGCCGTAGCTCCAGCCCCAAATGCCAATGCGGTTGGCATCAATATACGGCAGGGTTCCCAAATATCGGGCGGCAGCTGCCTGATCATCAGACTCTTTAACCCCCAAATTCATATAGGTACTTTTGCGAAACTCCTCACCGCGAGCACCGGTTCCGCGTCCGTCAACGCAAGCAACCAAAATATCTTCGTTGAGCAACGCCAAACTCCAATCGACACCGTATCGGTCAAGTACTTGTTGCGAATTGGGGCCGCTGTACTGAATCATTACCAACGGGTATTTTTTGGCGGGATTAAAGTTTTTCGGCTTCAAAATCCAACCGTTAAGCTGCGTAATGCCATCGGCAGCCGGGACACTAATAAACTCTTTTTGAGGCAACTGAGCCGAAACGGTTTTTGCCGATTGGTTGTCCTCCAGCACGCGCAATTGTTTTCCTGCGGCATCGTGCAACGAAATAAACATCGGCGTGCGCGTATCTGTATGACGGAGAATAAAGAACTTTCCGTTTTTACTAAACGATGCCGAGTTTAAACCCGGGAGCGGCGATAATTTCTGCGGCTGTCCTTTATCGATATTCACCTTGTAAATATTCCGGCGCAAAGGGCTTTCATCTGCCGAGGCATAAAATACAGTTCCTGTTTGAGCATCCACCGCCAACAAATCGGTCACATCGAATTTTCCCGACGTAAGTTGCTTCTGTAACGTGCCCGAAAGTCCGTATATATAAATGTGACTGTAGCCGTCTTTTTCGGAAATATAGGTAAACTTGTCGTTCAAGAAATAAATGGAATTGAGCCATTCCGAATCTACGTAATACTTGCTTTCTTCGCGTAACACCAATTTAGCTACGGTTGTTCGCGGACCGGCAAAGTACATATCGAACCTATTTTGGTCGCGATTGAGCGTCATCACCGCCAATTGTTCGGGATTGTTGGTGAATTTTATGCGCGGGATATAACCGTCTTTGTCTAACGGAATGTCTATCGTTCGCGTGGTGCGCGCATCGATATCGAACACGCGCAGCTCTACCGACGAGTTTTTTTCACCGGGTTTGGGATATTTGTAAGTATAAAATCCGGGATAAAGTTCTTGTTCAAATGTCTGAAACTGGTATTCTCGCACGTGCGATTCGTCGGAACGAACAAATGCCAATAGTTTGTTGTCGGGCGAAAATTCCATCAAACGGGTAGTGGCAAACTCTTCTTCATACACCCAATCGGTAGCGCCGTTGATAACCTTATTAAATTCACCGTCTTTGGTAACCTGCGATTCGGTATCGAAATCGAATTTCGTCAACCAGATATTGTTATCGATAACGTATGCCAGCATTCGTCCGTCGGGCGAAAAAGTGGGAATCATCTGTTTCGACGGGTTTTCGGTGAGTTTTCGCACCAAATTACGGCGCACATCGTGGTAGTAATAGGTAGCTTTGAACGAATGGCGATAAATTTGTTCGCGCTCGCGGTAAACGATTACACGGTTTTCATCGGGGCTTACCAAAAATCCTTGGAACGTATCGAAAGTGCATTCTCTGGCTTTACGCGTGTTGAAAAGCGTATCTACGGCGTTTCCGGTTGCGTATGCAAATTTTATCACGGCCGTGTTTTCGGGATTCATTTGATAATAGTGCATCCCGTCTGCCGAAGACTCCATGTGCTTGATACCTCGGGCAACAAATCGCCCTTCAACTAAATCCTTTAGGGTGTAACTTTGCGCAAAAACTAAAACCGCGCAAAAACTTAATACAATTACAGAAAGTGTTTTTTTCATTATTTTGTGGTTTATAAATGCAAATATATGTTTTGTGATTGATAGAAGTGAGTACTTGTCAAAAAATGCTCGAACTTAATAATTCTAAACTATTCTATTTTAGAACTTATCATAATCTTTTTTAGTAATGTATGAAAAATAAGTTGGTAAAAATAATACAGTATGTTGAATTAAATTAGCCCGTAACTCTCCCCTTAAACCTCACCCCCAAACCCCTCTCCCAAAGAGAGAGGAGTACGGGCAGCGGCCAATTACCCTTAGCCCGCAGTCCTTCCCCTTGTAGATATAGTCAAATGA
>CAZKZB010000073.1:0-15925 GCA_964557135.1 uncultured Petrimonas sp.
GCTCCGGCATTTGAACAAGAATGTATTTGCGATTTCCGCCGTCTTCTTTGTTGAGTTGCATAACGGCGTGGGCGGTGGTGGCGGAGCCTGCGAAGAAATCGAGGATGATGTCAGAGTCTTTTGTTGTTGCTTTTGTTATGGTTTTGATTAAATTAATTGGTTTCGAATATTCAAATATTTTTTCATTAAAAATTCGTCCTATATCTTTTCGAGAATTATCATTTGAATATTTATTTTCGATAAATTCTATTGAGGAAAGAGCTTTTGTTCTTTCTTTTATCTCAATTATATACCCTTTTGCATCTTTGCCAATTTGAGCATTTTGATAAGTTTTAGTATAAATTCTATTACCTTTGACTACTACAAACCCATTTTTTAGTCCAAAATCAAATAAATCTCTTGACCATCTCCAACAAAAGTCACTTGAAGGATTTCGTTTTTGTCTATCAAGCATTTCTTCCTTTGAAACATTACCTGGAATAAACAGTTCATTGTCTAAAATGATCTCATAATCTAACGAAGGAGAGTATTGAATTGAACCGTAATCTAATGTCTGACTTAATTTATATTTTCCACGAACATCTTCATATTCATCAGAATGTCTATAACCCTCATCCGTGTGCTTTTCTTGATAAAATTCTGTTTGTTCACTTTTTCTAAAACACAAAACATAATCATTGTTTTTTGCGATTAATTCAGTAGTTTTACCAGCTTTCTTTGTAATTCTTGGAAATTCCGCCACAAAATTCTCCTCGCCAAAAATCTCATTCATCAGCAAGCGGAGGTTATGCACTTCGTTGTCATCGATAGAGACGAAAATTACGCCGTCTTCCCGCAGTAAGGTTTTTGCCAAATAGAGGCGTGGCATCATCATATTGAGCCAATTGCTGTGGTATTGTCCGTTTTCTCGGCTGTTTCGGGTATAAGCGTCGCGGGTCAGAAAACCCTCGTCGTCTTTGTCGCCCACACGTTTTTGGTACTCTTGTCGGATTTCGGAAAAGCGGTCGTTATACACAAAGTCGTTTCCGGTGTTGTAGGGCGGGTCGATATAAATCATTTTCACCTTGCCGAAATAACTTTTTTGCAACACTTTCAGCACTTCCAAGTTTTCGCCCTCGATAAAAATATTTTCGGTTTCGTCAAATTGCACCGACTCGTCTTTCGCAGGGATAAGCGTCTGTGTACTCGGCTGTTGCATGATTCGAAAAGCATCGCTTTTTCCCGCCCAATTCAGCACATAGCGTTCATTGGCAAAGTTGATGTCTTCGCCCAGCGTAGCTTGCAGTTTTTCCCAATCTATTTTACCTTCGGTAAAGGCTTCAGAAAGAATTTGTTTTAACTGGTTAAGTTTTTCAGTATGAGGGGATAACGAATTTCCGTTCATTGCAATCAGTATATAATTTGTCTAATTTACAAAGTTAGAAATTATTTTTGGAATTTGGATATGGAAAAAAATGTATTTAAAATTTCGACAATAAGACTCTGTCCAACAGGAATTTACCTATCTAACTTGTACTTCTTCCTTTCCAGTTCTCCTCCTACTCTAAGACCTTTGCTCGTTGTCTTAGGTTTTTATCAGAAGTCTTTACGGGCTTAGCGATAAAAGGAAAATATCAGAAATTTATCTTGAAAATCATTACCGGATGGTTAAAGATATTTAAAGTTTATGTTAGCTTGGTTTGGGCGCCCCTTTGGCGCCTCGCGAAAACACAAAAGGCTGCAAATAAATTGATTTACAGCCTTTTATCGTACTCGGAGCGGGACTTGAACCCGCACAGCCATAATGGCCACAAGATTTTAAGTCTTGCGTGTCTACCATTCCACCATCCGAGCAGACCTAATAGTATTTTTAAGCGGAAAACGAGACTTCCAATCCACTTCGTATCGGGATAAACTTCTCGTCTCTCACTGAGGCGATTAATTTCACCTTTCTGAGCGGAAAACGAGACTCGAACTCGCGACCCCAACCTTGGCAAGGTTGTGCTCTACCAACTGAGCTATTTCCGCAGTATGCTTTTTAATATTAAAAAAGAATTCTCTTTTTGTATTCCCTTGCAAGGTTACTTATTCATAACTCTGTAGGGCAAGGTTGTGCTTTAGTCCCGACACATCGGGAAGCTATTTCCGCAATATCACTCAAAAAAGACACTTCCCTTTTTTGCGACTGCAAATGTAGAAATGTTTCTCGATTTATCCAAAGAAAATCGATAGAAAATTGTGTAATAGCATTAATTCGTAATTGTAAACACTCCTTCACGGTTCGAATACCTATTTACCGTGTAACGTTGCAGTGACTCCGATGAAGGGCCGGACTCAACACTACCCAAACCGTACATGGTAACAAAAACGCTGCCACATCCGGGGCAAACGGCTTTGCCGTTATCGGCAGGTTGCACACGGATATTTTTATTGTCTTCGTGCGGGCAACAAAGGTCGTAAGCGAAAATATTACCTTCGTGTGTCCTAAAAACCAATAAACCTCCGTATCCGGTGTGCTCTCCTATTGTGCGCCCTTGCGAAAAAGTTTTGTAATCAAAAAAAGCCAAATCCGAATCAAGCCCGTCGAGTTCAAGTTTGAAAAACACCGGAGCATACGGAACGGTAAAAGGCGGAGTTTCATCCGCGCAAGATAATAGTGAAACTAGGAAAACAGAAGAAAGGATAAATATATAATTTCTCATCGGCACAATGGATCAACATTTGTATTATAACGTTGCTCCACCTAAAATATTGTCGATCAGTTCTAATTCTTCTTGCGTAAAACTGAGATTATTCAACGAATTGAGATTATCTTGCAACTGCTTTACGTTTCGAGTTCCTACAATTACCGATGTTACTCGCTCGTCGCGCAACGTCCAGGCAACTGCCATTTCGGCCATGGTTTGTCCGCGCCGACGCGCAATTTCATTTAATTCCCTCACCTTGCCTACAAGTTCTTCCGTAACTTGTTCTTGGCGCAAAAATCCTGTCGGGTCGGCCGCACGACTGTGGTCGGGTATACCATTCAGGTACTTGTCGGTAAGCACCCCTTGTGCCAACGGCGAAAAGGCGATAAATCCGGAGCCGAACTCCTTGGTAACCGATAAGATGTCCTTTTCGGGCTGACGGTTAAACATGCTGTATTTACCCTGATAGATAAGGCTTGGCACGTTCTGCGCGTTCAAATATGTCATTGCCTCACGTGCTTTATCGGCCGGATAATTCGATAAACCCACGTACAAAGCTTTGCCCTGGCGCACGATATCCACCAGCGCCTGCATGGTTTCCTCAATGGGCGTATTTGAGTCGTATCGGTGTGAATAAAAAATATCGAAATATTCCAATCCCGTGCGTTTCAAGCTTTGATTGAGGCTCGCCATCAGGTATTTCCGTGAACCGCCGTCGCCATAAGGCCCGTCCCACATCAGATAACCCGCTTTGGACGAGATAATCATTTCATCGCGATGAGAAGACAGATTTTCCTTCAATATTTTCCCGAAATTTGACTCAGCCGATCCGGGTGGCGGACCGTAATTATTGGCAATATCAAAATGGGTAACTCCTTGCTCAAAAGCGTGCAAAATCATATTTTTTGCTTCTTCAAAATCGTCAACATAACCGAAGTTATGCCACAATCCGAGCGAAATTTTCGGCAACTGCAAGCCACTTTTTCGACAAAATGCATATTTCATAAGCTCAAAATTATATGGTGAAAAGGTGTATTGTAAATGAGTGGATGAATGAACAAGTCAATTATATCTCCCATCGGTCATCGGTCATCCCCTAAATTTCTTCTCCATTTCATCGTCCGAAACAACCGTTATTATTGCTCTACCATCGGGTGTGTGATTGGGCAACTGGCAAGCAAACAGCTGATTAACCAACAACAGCATTTCTTCTTCCGAAAGAGATTTACCCACGTGAATTGCCGTTAAATTTGCCATTGACAACGCCAGCAACTCGTGCACCTCTTCTTTTATATCACTTTCCGTCTCTATATTCTTATTAATAAGCGACTTTACTAACGAAACCGCATCAATATTTTGTAACTCCGAGGGAATACCCTGAATGGCAAAAGAGCCACCGCCCAAATCACTTATTTCGAATCCGAGTGCTTCCATATCCGCGGTTATTTGCGTCAAAGAAGAGACCTCGGCCGGTGTAAGTTCAATCATTTCAGGGAACAATACTCGCTGAGAAACGCCTTTTCTGTTCGCTATTTGCGAAAGATACTTGTCGAAAAGAATGCGAACGTGTGCCCGGTGCTGATCGATAATCATTAACCCCGATTTTACCGAAGTGAGAATATATTTTTGCTTGTATTGGTAATGTTCGGGCGAGGAAATATCTGAAAAGCCTCCTGGTTGCAAATGCTTTGCTTGGAAAAGATTTGTTTTAGCGTCGGCAGATTCGGACGGTATTTTCACTTCGTTTTCGAAACCTTTGTAGAGTTGTTCCCAATCGAGCTTGGGCTTAGAAGCCCTGTAACTACCTCCGTTTGAAGTTTTAAAAGGATTGTAATTGGGATTAATGTTCACTTTCGGCATCGAGGTGGATTTCGACGGGTCAAAAATCGGAATATCGGGCGCATCGGCTGTATCAAAATCAATACTGGGAATGGCATTAAATTTTCCGAGCGACTCTTTTACCGTCACCATCAAGATTTGCCAAAGTGTGCGTTCGTTCTCGAATTTTATTTCGGTTTTCGTGGGATGAATATTCACATCTATGGTGTCGGGCTCTACTTCAAAATAAATAAAATAGTTAGGGTTTTCTGTTGCCGAAATCAACGGCTCGTATGCTGTCATCACGGCCTTATGAAAATAGGGATGGCGGATATAACGATTATTGACAAAGAAAAACTGATTAGCTCTGCCTTTTCTGGCAAACTGAGGAGTGGAAATATATCCGTGAATTTTCGCCAGTGTGGTTTCTTCGTTTATCTCGATAAGTTGCTGATTGATGCTTTTCCCCTGCATTTGCACGATGCGCTGACGAAGATTTGCCGGCGGAAGATGCAGGGTTTGTGCATCGTTTTCGATAATTGTGAACTCAATGGCCGGGTTTACGAGTGCAATGCGCTCAATTTCAGTGAAAACATTTCTCCTTTCGGTTTCGTTCGATTTCAGGAATTTACGACGCGCCGGCACATTAAAAAAAATGTTTTTTACGGAAATAGTCGTTCCCGCGGCACAAGATACAGTTTCCTGGCTCTCCACTTTCGAACCGGCAATTTTCAGTAAAGTTCCCACCTCGTCTTCCGCACGTCGAGTTTTAAGTTCCACGTGAGCAATAGCCGCGATGGAGGCGAGCGCCTCGCCGCGAAAACCTCGTGTGTGTAAAGCAAACAAGTCGTCGGCTGTTTTAATCTTGGATGTGGCGTGTCGTTCAAATGCCATCCGAGCATCGGTGGCGCTCATTCCTTTCCCGTCATCAATAACCTGAATGAGCGTGCGTCCGGCATCTTTTATAACCAAGCGGATATGCTTTGCCCCGGCATCCAGCGAATTCTCTACCAGCTCTTTAACTACCGACGCCGGCCGTTGAATGACTTCTCCGGCAGCTATCTGGTTGGCAATGGAGTCCGGTAAAAGATGAATGATATCCGACATGAATTTAACGTATAGGTAATCCGATTGTAATTTACTGCTTATTTTACAAAAACAAAATAAAAAATGAATAATAACACGATTATCAACAGTACAATTGTGACATTATTGGCAAAAAAAGGCTTATTGGCATTTTGTTCTCTTTCTTTTCGGCGTTTTAAGTACTTGGTTTGCGAAAGAAATTCTTCTCCAAAATCCACTTTTTTAGTTTCTTGCGGAACCTCTATCGTTCGTCCCTCTTCCCGTGCCACTTCTTCTCTGATGCGTTGGATGCGTTTTTCCATTTGTTCTTTCTGTTCTTCCTTGTCCGGATCGTAAAGAATAGGCCTATAATTAAATTTACGCGGCTTTCTATTGTTGTAAAAAAAGAACATTCCCATAGCTGTAAATTTTATAGTTATACAAATTTAAAAAAAGAATAGCGAAAAACAAACGCTTTCAATCAACCGCATCGTCTCGGGAAAATTTTCGGGGAGCTTGAACCTCGCTATCTGCCCCTTGGCGTTCGTTGCGGCGGAAAATATCCATCCTGTGCATTGGCCTCAAGTAATCGAGCCACATGAATCCTTTCAACTTAGCGCTCTCATCACTTAGTTGGCTCAGTGGTGTTGTTACGGCTTGCGTAGCCGACCACAGTTTCAGTTTCTGCAGCTCATCGTTTAAAAAGTCCATAGACAGATAAGCGCTTTCGGTTTTATTCAATCCGATAATGATTTCTGACTGTAAACTATCGGTATCCACCAAATAGTAAAGCGATTCGGCATTTCCTTCTACTAAAACATGCCGAAGTTCGTTTTCCTCAAAAAAGGCTTTCAAATCGCGCCCGCTTATCTGGTTGTATTGTCCTACGGTTTGCCGATCTTGAATAGCAAGGGCATAATCTCTCACGTGCGCCTTGTCGACCGTGGTATCATTCAGGTAAACATCGATACGATTCCCGAGAATCTGATTGCTTTTGTTCCAGATTACCGGATGTCCCACAAGATACAAAATTGAATCTTTCTGTACATAGTTCATAGAGTCGCAAACTCCCTGAATATCTTCTCGATAAAACCGAACGTTGTAGTACGCCTTAACATCTTTGTATATGGAATCGGTAAGCATTTTCAACGTATCGCCGTGCAAGAAAAGGCTGTCGTTTTGCGAATAATCCACCGCGTATGCCGAGTCTGTAGCCATTCCGTATTCGGTTTTCTCGTTGTAAGTGCCGTAGTTCCCGCGCAAAATGGCTTTGCGCACAAAATCCTCCATATACATATTCCCGAAAACTTCGCCAAAACCGGTTGTGCGGTTGTATAAAATGGTGTCACCGATAAGAACTTTGGTGGTATCGTGACTGTAAATCTCTGAGCGGTCGAAAAGACGCGCATCGTCGGTATCGGTATTGTACCAGCCGCGTGAGGTGTGAATAAATCCACTGTCAGATACAATAGTTGACGGTCCCAAAATATCGGCTATTTTAGTTTCGGTGTTATATTTGAGTGTATCGGCAAAAATAGTGTAATCTTCGTTTATCAGTTTCACGCTATCACTGAAAAGAGCATCTTTGCTCTCAGGGTCGTATTGTCCCCAAAACGAAGTGAGTTCATTTTTATCATCTACCAGCATACCTCCATCGAAATAGTAGCCTAAGTTTGCCATGCGGTCGAAATTGAGGCTGTCGGTAAAAAGCGTGACCTGGTTGTCTTCCATACGGATATTGTCTCGAAGGCGGGCAAGACGCGTATTTCCGTTGTAATGCAAGTAGTCGCCGTACACGAAAATGGTATCTCCTTGCTCCATCCGCACGTTACTGAATGCTTCGAATGAGTTTGTGGCTTCGAACATATAAGCGCTGTCGCAATACATATACGCACCTTCGTGATAAAGGACAACGCTGTCGATAAGAATTTGTGCTTCGAAACTCTCGCGTTTTTCCCAGATTTTGGCCCCCTTTAATTCAACCACTTTCACGTTTTGATTTATGGGAGGGGGTTGTTGCGGGCGTGCCGACAGCATGAGCACAAAAAGCACACCCAGAAAGAGTATGCCTTTGAATTTAATATGAGAACGAGTCTGTTTTTTCATTTATTCAGTAAACAAGTGAACAGGTAAACAAGCACTTTTCGTCTCCTCACCAAGTTGCACTATCGTCAAGTCATTTCAACCAGCCTTTGTATTTTAAATCACAACCTTTCCAATCGGGATCTATACGAACATAAATTGTCTCTATTTTCTTCTGGAGCCAATCGTCCATTAGTTCTTGGCGTCGCGCATTTTCGGCCATTTGCTTAATAATTTGATAATCGTTGTTGATATTAGCCGTATGACCTTCGTTTCGATTTGAGATTTTCACAATGGCTGCTACTTTCTTTCCGTTTTCGTCAACCATAATAAAAGGTTCGGAAAGGTCTCCCACTTTCATCTCGCCGGCTACCTTAGCAATATCCTGATTGAGTTCGCTCAACTGGAAACGAGGTGTTCCGGTATATTGAGAATTCGGATGCTGGTTAACCATAATACCCCGGTTATTTCGGGTATTTTTATCGGCCGATATAAAAGTAGCTGCTTCATCGAAACTGATTTTTTTACTTACAATTCCGTTGCGGATAGAGTCGAGACGGACAATGGCAGTGTCTAACTGTATCTGAGGCACTTTCGGTTTTAGCAGAATATGGCGAAAGTTTGCCATATCGCCTCGTCTCTCGATTAGTTGAATAATATGATAACCGTACTCGGTTTCTACAATGTTCGATATTTTAGCAGGATCGTTCAGAGCAAAGGCTGTGTTGGAAAACTCGGTTACAAATTCCATCCTGTTCTTAAATCCTAACTCGCCGCCCTTCACTGCCGAACCCGGATCTTCAGAATAAAGCAATGCCAACGTAGAGAAAGAGTTTTTGCCGGAGTTAACCTGCTCGGTATAATCGCGAAGTTTGTTTTTAACCGCGTCAATTTCGGCCAGTGGAACTTCGGGCTCAACGGTGATTATCTGCACTTCCAGAGTTGTCGGGATAAACGGAAGACTGTCTCGCGGGATGGAGTTGTAGAACTTCCTAATTTCGGACGGAGTTAGAGAAACTGTTCCGAAATGCTTTTGCTGAACACCCTCAACAAGCTGATTTTCACGAAATTGAACGCGCAGGTCTTCACGAATATTTTTCATACTTTTATTAAAATATTCTTCCAACCTTTCCGCAGAACCAACGGCATTAATATAGTCGTTAAGCTGATATTCAACCATTCGATTTACATTCGATTCATTTACCTCAATACTGTCGAGTTTTGCTTGGTCTAAAAACAGTTTTCTGATAGCCATCTGTTCCGGGATAAAGCAGTACGGATCACCGTCAATTCGTTGGTTTTGCATCTGAATTTCTTTCCGGTATTCTTCTACTTCGGATTTCAGAATAGCTTCATCACCCACCACCCACACAATCTCGTCAATAATGTTGTTTTGAGCAATGGCAAAAGTTGTTGTAAACGTAAAAGCAAACAGCAATAATAGTATTTTTGCAGATAATTTCATTTTCTCCGGTTTAATTTAAAATTTAACTGTAAAAGTAGTTATAATACAGTTATCAGGCAACAAATGAATTATTAAAAGATATGAAAATGACGGATGAGGAGTGTTGAGTAACTCGACACGCTCATCCGTCTTTATTTTAAAATGTTGTTTTTTGCATCAAACGAACTTAAATGTCGGTGGATGCGATAGCGAACTTTTCGGGAAAAGTTTACAAAGGTATGGGCGGAGGCGTAACCGCATATTCCGGTAACTCGAAAGTTACTTGCGAATAGGTCTTCGACAAGACTCTTTTACCGATTTTGCAAATCGCCCAAGGATAATACATACCCAGCGTAATTATCGAAAGGAGCAGTTGTCCCCACACAAAAAGGAAGTCGCCGGAAGTATCTAATTCATATCCGAAACTCAACTTTTTAGGCTGACTTTCGGCAACCGTCTTGCCCACAAAATAGTTATACAACTTCAAATAAGCCATCGGCAAATAAATCCCAAGCGTTATGATTGTCAGCACTATTTGGATAAGTATTTGCAAGCACGAAGGCCAGAAACGAGTATCCCATCTTATGTGATAACCTTTATATTTTACATCAACCATCCATTTGTAAACCAGATACATATAAGGTATCATAATGATAATAGACAGTATTTGAATCAAAGCTGTAGCGACACCCGCATCGGCGGCACCTACATTCACTCCCTTGAGTGCAAAAACTAAACCAACGACGAAACTTAGAATCATCAAGGGAATCATTAAAAGAAGCAGAATAACAAACAACACAACTCCTTTACCTTTAAAGGTCAACGGAGATCCGTTTAATGTTGTATTATCAACGAAAAAACTCATGATATTCCGCGTAAACCACGCGATATAAACTCCAAGTGTAATAATTGACAAGAATGTCCCCAATAACACTTTTCCGAGATAGGAGGAGAATTTACCGGAAAACAAAAGGGGCTGCTCGTCATATCGGGTGTGTTCTATGCACAATTTGCCCATATAAAAATAAAACACAAAGGTCCCGAGAATCATCGCTACTACAAAAAGGAAAAGCCAGGGACTAACGGTTTCTTTGTGTTGTTGCGTCAAAAAGATAATTGTTAAATAGGGCACTAAAACCAACAAATAGAACAAAAGCCACACGGGTAAGAGTTTTTTGCCCGTCAGCAGAAAATCGAAATAGTGTTTCATAAAAATTGAATTAATTTTTTCGTGCCCAAAATTACGATTTATAGCTGACCCCGCAATGAAATCATGAAAAAAACTTACATGATTTCTCTGTAGTAGCGTGTGATAAATAAGTTGGTATTTTTATGATAAACAGTAAAAATATGACCTG
This sequence comes from uncultured Petrimonas sp., assembly GCA_964557135.1. Lineage (GTDB taxonomy): Bacteria > Bacteroidota > Bacteroidia > Bacteroidales > Dysgonomonadaceae > Petrimonas. The sequence continues at coordinate 10,434 of CAZKZB010000073.1, forward strand.
CGCAACTGTCCCCTTAAGTTAAGGGGACGAGCGAGGAACGAGCGGAGGGGTATGATTTTAAAATCAAAGCACTCACTCATAACCCCTCCCCCCGCCAAGCGGGGTACTCCCCTTATTTTAACCCAACTTTCCCTGCTCCTCTTTTAAAACGTTAAAGTTCAGTTAAAAAAGTATGATTTTGGACAATATAAAAGTTAAACAGAGCTTGTGTAGTTTTTAAGTGCCTGACACTCAATAGTCACATTTTTTGAAAAACATTTTGTACTCCTCCCGCCGGTTTGGTAGAATGCTTTATAATACAGACCTTTGTGTCCATGTATTTCGATTTATCCGTACGCCGACATCCCGAAACGAAAATGCCCGAGTCGTATTTTCGCATCAAGGAAAGCTACCGCGATTTCGCGGGGATAAATCGAACGCGTATCTTGCTCACGCCCGGTTTTATTCCCGAACTGAGTTTCGAGCAGCGCAAAAAAGTCGCCGATTTGCTCACTTTTTGGAAAGACAACCGCCGACAAGCCGCCATGTTCGCTCTTGAAGAAGATTACGAACCTATCGTGGTTGAATTTGCCCAAAAGTATTGGTGTCAGATTCAGGAAAAAGGAACGTTGGATATAAATATCAGTCGAGACAAAAAGCGGATAGAACGAGAACGAAAATTGGTTTATGACAGCAGTATCGAGAATAAACATGCCCGAGACATGGGAACAGAATGGCTTTGTTATCAAGTCATTAAACAACTTTGTTTGGAGGAATTTCTACGACGACAGGGCTGGGCGGATGAAGCAATAAAACTGACAGTAGCTCATCTGATAACCCGTACGGTATATCACAGCTCGGAGTGGAAATCCCTGCGTATCATGCAGGAAAACAGTGCCGCGTGCGAGCTTGTGGGGCTTGCGCCCGAGGCTGTTAAGAAAAATGCTTTGTATGATATTCCGCTGAAACTTTTCGGGATAAAGGAAGCATTGGAACGTCATCTGACACGCACCACTACACATTTATTCAATCTGACCAACAAGATTGTGTTGTTTGATTTGACCAACACTCCCGATAGCTATCGGGATTGAAGGACAAAAAAGAAACAGCCGTAAAGCCAAGCGCGGACGCAGCAAGGAAAAACGGAGCGATGCCAAACTGCTTGTGCTTGCACTTGCCATGAATCCGGAAGGATTTATCAAATACTCGGCAATTTTAGAGGGCAACGTCTCCGATCCAAAGTCATTGCCTGATATGGCGGAAGAATTGGCAAAGCAAACCGTAACAGGTACAGAGAAAGTATTGGTTGTTATTGACGCAGGCATTGCCACTAAAGACAACTTGGCGCTCATACGGGAAAAGGGGTATGATTATCTTTGCGTATCACGCTCGAAGCCCGAAATCACGGAAATAGGTGCGGAAAGCAAATCGGTCACGGTGATGGATGCGGACAATCACCCCATTACACTGACGGCTGTCCCAACCAAAACGGATGACGGCTCATATTGGCTGAAAATCAAAAGTCTGCGAAAAGAGGTTAAAGAGCGGTCGATGAATGAATTGTTTACCAATCGTTTTGAAGAAGCGCTCAAAAAGATAGAAGCATCGTTGCGTAAAAAAGGCGGCATAAAAAAATATGACCGCGTTTTGATGCGTATAGGTCGGGCACAGGAGAGTTATCCGTCCGTGCAGCGTCATTATCAAATAGAGGTTGAAAAAGACACAAAAGAAATCGTAACGTCCATACGTTGGCATCAAAAAGAAGCGTGCGATATTGATGCCGATTCGGGTCTTTATTTTTTACGCACTTCGGTGGATCGGTTAGACGAAAAAACTACGTGGGAATACTACAATCTTATCCGTGAGATTGAAGCTACGTTTCGCTGCCTGAAAACCGACCTCGACTTGCGACCTATTTATCATCAAAAAGACGAGTCTTGCGAGGCACATCTTTTCTTTGGTTTGCTTGCTTATTGGCTGGTAAACACTGTACGTTATCAGCTCAAACAAAAAGACATCAAACACAATTGGACTGAATTGACCCGGATTATGTCCACACAAAAAATTGTGACAACGACAGCTGTGAACAAATTGGGCGAATCCGTCGCTTTCCGAAATTGCACAATACCGGAAAGCAAGGTTGTTGCCATATACGACGCATTGAAGTACAAGCATCAACCGTTTAAACGAAGAAAAATTTGTACTCCCCAAACTCATCCGTCGGATCATGTAATTAGCTATACAGCAATAGGTTAAGGGTGAGGGATGGAAAGTTGGGTTAAGGGGAGAGTTGCGGGCTAATTTACTTCAACATACTGTATTATTTTTACCAACTTATTTTTTACGCATTACCTGATTCGAGCTTTCAAATATTTAACAATGCCCGGTAGCTATAAGTCAATAAAAAGGTTATATTTGTATCGGTTGTTACACGCGTTTCAACCTATTTTCTTATTAACTCGTACACTTATTTATTTCAACTATGATAAATTGGATATTTCTTATTATCGGCGGATTGTTTGAAGCCGCCTTTGCCCTGAGTTTGGAACGATTATCGGGAAGTACGGGACGAACTGCCGTTTTGTGGTTTTTGTCTTTCGCGATAAGTGTTTCTATTAGTATGTTCTTGCTGTACAAAGCGATAAGCGGTGAAAACGCTATTCCGGTGGGGACGGGTTATGCCGTTTGGGGTGGAATCGGGGCGGTTTTTACGGTTCTTGCCGGTATTTTTCTGTTGGGAGAGTCCACCGCCTTTTGGCGGATTTTCTTTCTTTGTACATTGGTTATGTCAATAGTTGGATTAAATTTGGTGAGCAAATAAATACAAAAGAGACGGTGCACGCACCGTCTCTTCAGGATATATCGGAATAAAAAATATTTTATTCAATGGCTGCCTGTGCTGCTGCCAAACGTGCGATAGGCACGCGGAACGGCGAGCAGGATACGTAGTTAAGTCCTACGCGGTGGCAGAATTTCACCGATGAAGGTTCGCCGCCGTGTTCACCGCAGATACCGCATTTGAGCGTCGGTTTCACTTCGCGACCTTTCTGAACGGCAAGACTCACGAGTTGTCCCACTCCGTTTTGGTCGAGAACGGCGAACGGGTCATGTTTCAAAATTCCTTTGTCGATATACATCGGGAGGAACTTGGCCACGTCGTCGCGGCTGTAACCGAACGTCATCTGCGTTAAGTCGTTGGTTCCGAACGAGAAGAAGTCTGCTTCTTCCGCGATACGGTGAGCGGTGAGCGTTGCGCGCGGAATTTCAATCATTGTACCCACGTGGTATTCGATGGAGTCGTTGTACTCAGCGAATACTTTTTGGATGGTTGCTTCGATAACGTTTTTCTGAGCTTTGAACTCATGTACGATACCGGTGAGCGGAACCATGATTTCGGGAATGGCTTTGATGCCTTCTTTTTTCAGTTCCAACGCGGCTTCCATAATGGCGCGGGTTTGCATTTCGGTAATTTCGGGATAGAGGTTTCCGAGGCGACATCCGCGCAAACCGAGCATCGGGTTAGATTCCATCAAGCCCTCCACGCGGTCGTGAATATCTTTGTATGAAATTCCCATTACTTTGGCCATTTCCATTTGTCCTTTTTCATCGTGCGGAACAAATTCGTGCAAAGGCGGGTCGAGCAAACGTACCGTTACAGGACATCCGTCCATAGCGGCAAAAATTCCTTTGAAGTCTTCTTTCTGCAAGGGAAGCAGTTTTTCCAATGCTTTGCGACGACCTTCTTCGTTTTCAGCCAAAATCATCTCGCGCATGGGCACAATTTTGTCTTCTTCGAAGAACATGTGTTCCGTACGGCACAATCCGATACCGGTTGCTCCGAAACTGCGGGCTACTTTGGCATCGCGAGGCGTGTCAGCATTAGTTCTTACGTTCATGCGGGTGTATTTGTCGGCAATTTTCATCAACTCTTTGAAATCTTCGCCGAGTTCGGCATCCTGAGTCTGAAGTTTACCTTCGTACACGTTTCCGGTAGTACCGTTCAGCGAAATCCAATCGCCTTCTTTCAGCACTTTGCCGTTAACCGTCATGGTCCTGTCTCTGTAATTGATGATTACACCGTTAGCGGCCGAAACGCAGCATTTTCCCATTCCGCGGGCTACAACGGCGGCGTGCGAAGTCATACCGCCGCGAGCGGTCAGGATTCCTTCTGCCGAAGCCATTCCGCGAAGGTCTTCGGGAGATGTTTCGATGCGGCAAAGGATTACTTTCTTGCCGTCATTTGCCCACTCTTCGGCTTCGTCGGCGTGGAACACGATTTGTCCGGCAGCCGCTCCCGGCGATGCGGGAAGTCCGTTTGTGATAGGTGTGGCAGCTGCCAACGCTTTTTTGTCGAAAACGGGGTGAAGCAATTCATCCAATTTTTCGGCATCGCAGCGTTTCAAAGCTGTTTTTTCGTCGATATAACCTTGGTGAAGCATATCGATGGCGATTTTAATCATGGCAGCGCCGGTACGTTTTCCGCTGCGCGTTTGCAGAATCCACAGTTTACCGTCTTGAATGGTAAACTCAAGGTCTTGCATATCTTTGAAATAGTCTTCGAGTTTTTGTTGTGTTTCGATAAGTTCTTTGGCACATTCGGGCATCACTTCTTCGAGAGAAGGGAATTTAGCAGCACGTTCTTCTTCCGAAACGCCTTGCAATTTTGCCCAACGGCGTGAGCCTTCGAGAGTGATTTCCTGAGGAGTGCGAACACCGGCAACCACGTCTTCGCCTTGCGCGTCGATGAGGTACTCACCGTTGAAAATATCTTCTCCGGTAGCCGAGTCGCGAGTAAATGCAACGCCGGTTCCCGATGTTTTACCCATGTTTCCGTAAACCATGGCCTGCACGTTAACGGCAGTTCCCCAATCGTCGGAGAAATTGTTCATTTTCCGGTAAAGGATAGCGCGCTCGTTCATCCAGCTGTCAAACACGGCGCAAACAGCTCCCCAGAGTTGCTCCCAAGCGCTTTCGGGGAAATCGTTTCCGGTTTGTTTTTTAACCGCAGCTTTGAAGCGTTTCACTAATTCTTTCAGGTCGTCAACCGTTAAATCGGTATCCAGTTCAACACCTTTGGCTTCTTTCATTTCGTCCATTATCTCTTCAAACGGATCGATATCGTCTTTGCTTTCGGGTTTCATGCCGAGTACCACATCGCCATACATTTGTACGAAACGACGGTAAGAGTCCCACGCGAAACGTTCGTTACCCGATTTTTTGGCGATTCCCTGAACGGCATCGTCATTCAATCCGAGGTTTAGAACGGTGTCCATCATACCGGGCATGGAAACACGGGCACCGGAGCGAACAGAAACCAAGCATGGATTTTCTTTATCGCCGAATTTAGCTCCCATCAGCGTTTCAATGTTTTCGATGGCTTTTTCCACTTCGGGTTTCAACACCTGTACCACATAGTCTTTTCCGAGCTGATTGTATTCGGTACATACTTCGGTGGTAATGGTAAATCCCGGAGGAACGGGAACACCAATCAAATTCATTTCGGCAAGGTTAGC
>CAZKZB010000074.1:0-15909 GCA_964557135.1 uncultured Petrimonas sp.
GCATCCCTCGATTTATCGGAGCATATTCCGCACAATTCGCTGTCGGAAATATTGTGGCAGCAACGGCAATATTTAACCTCCTGTTTCAGCGTTAGCAGTGCGCGGGCAAAATCCTCGACATGCGCGTCGTCTTGCCGAAGCATGTGCAGAACGAGCCTCAGCGCCGTCTTTTTACCGATGCCGGGAAGTTTCGCAAATTCGTTAACCGCGTTTTCTAATAAAACCGATGGATAGGGTGAGTTCATTTATTGAGCATTGGGCGTTGAGCGTTGGGCGTTGGGTTGAGTTTTGCGAGGAAATAATGAAACAGACCGAAAATATCATATTGTAACTTCCTATACTCATTTTTCAATATTTCACATACAAATCCTTAACTCAATGCACCCTGCACCATGCCGATTCAAGCTGCAAATATACAAACAATCGGATTATCCGACAAATGAATAATTTTTCATTTTTACTTTGAAACATACAAATATTCTCATATCTTTGTTTCGAATTTAAACTTGATTTTAAAACCACATAATCCTTAAATACAACTTAAAAAAAATTATCGTATGAAAATTTACAATTTTAGCGCAGGACCCTCTATTTTAGCGCCGGAGGTAATCAACAACACGGCAGAAGCCGTGAAAAACTTCAACGGGCTTTCCATTCTCGAAATCAGCCACCGTTCAAAAGATTTTCAGGCCGTAATGGACGAAACTGTTGCTCTTTTCAGAGAACTGCTGGAAATACCCGAAGGATATCAAGTACTGTTTTTAGGCGGTGGAGCCAGCCTGCAGTTCTGCATGATTCCTTATAACCTGATGGAAAAAAAATCGGCTTATCTGAATACCGGAACGTGGGCAAGCAAAGCCCTGAAAGAAGCCAAACATTTTGGCGAGGTGGTTGAGGTAGCATCTTCCAAAGAAGCTGTTTTCAATTATATCCCAAAAGATTACACCATTCCCACCGATGCAGACTACTTTCACATCACAACCAACAACACCATCTACGGAACCGAAATTCGCAAAGATATCGACAGCCCCGTTCCGTTGATTGCCGACATGTCTTCCGACATTTTCTCCCGCCCGATGGACGTATCGAAATACGGATTAATCTACGGTGGCGCGCAAAAAAACCTGGCTCCCGCCGGTGTGGCATTCGTAATTGTAAAAGAAGAACTTTTAGGAAAAGTTACTCGCCCCATCCCCACCATGCTGGACTACCGCACGCACATTAAAAACGGTTCCATGTTCAACACGCCGCCCGTACTTCCAATTTACTCGGCCATGCAAACGCTTCGCTGGTTGAAAGGCCTTGGAGGCTTGGCAGCTATGGAGAAAATCAATATCGAGAAAGCCAACGTGTTGTACGATGCTATCGACAGCAGCAAAATCTTCACCGGAACGGCAAAAGAAGAAGACCGCTCTATCATGAACGTTTGCTTTGTAATGAAAGACGAATACAAAGAGCTTGAACCCGAATTCCTGAAATTTGCCACGGAAAGAGGTATGTCTGCTATTAAAGGACACCGCTCTATCGGAGGTTTCCGCGCGTCTATCTACAACGCCATGCCGAAATCGGGCGTACAAGCCTTGGTTGACTGCATGAAAGAATTTGAGAAAAATCATTAATAGGCATTGGGCATAGGGCATTGAGTTTGGTGAAAGAATGCAGAAGCATTGAAAACTCCATAAGATAAAACTCAACGCCCTACGCTCTTCGCTCACACCTAATTAATACTAATTTAAATCACAACTACATATTATGAAAATTTTAATCGCAACTGAAAAACCCTTTGCCCCCGACGCGGTAAAACAAATTCGGGAAATTATTGAAAAAGCCGGACATCAGGCAGTTCTATTGGAAAAATATACCGACAAAAGTGAATTGTTGAACGCCGTTAAAGATGTTGAGGCTATGATTGTTCGCAGCGACATTGTGGACAAAGAAGTGTTAGACGCTGCCAAAAACCTCAAAATCGTTGTTCGCGCCGGAGCCGGATACGACAATGTGGATCTCGCCACAGCTACCGCCAACGGAGTGTGCGTTATGAACACACCGGGACAAAACTCGAACGCTGTTGCCGAATTAGTTTTCGGAATGCTATTGAGTTTGGTTCGTTCAGGATTCGACGGAGCCAGCGGTTCGGAATTGAGAGGCAAAAAACTGGGACTTCACGCCTTTGGCTACATCGGAAAATTAGTTGCTCAGATTGCTAACGGTTTCGGAATGGAAGTGTACGCTTTCTCGCCTTCGGTAGCCCGAAATCCCGAAATTGCTAAGGAATTTGGCGCAACCGGCGTAAAATCGCCCGAAGAACTGTATGAAACGTGCGACGTAATATCGCTGCACATGCCTGCAAACGATAAAACAAAAGGCAGCATCAACTACGATTTGCTCAGCAAAATGCCGCAAAACGGAATAGTTATCAATACTGCCCGCAAGGAAGTGGTGAACGAAGCCGATATGGTTCGCATTATGGAAGAGCGTCCGAAATTCAAATACGGAACCGACATTAAACCGGCTAATCACGACGAAATGGCCGAAAAATTCGGAAAACGTTATTTGGCATCCGTGAAGAAATGCGGCGCGCAGACCGGCGAAGCCAACGTGAACGCCGGATTGGCAGCAGCCAACCAGATTGTAAAATTCTTCGCCGACGGTGACGAAACTTTCAGAGTGAATGAAAAATAAAGTAATTGATTGAAGAAAACAATACAGATAGGGCTTTGCCGATATGCGCTTCGCGCGATAGAGCTACGCTGACAAGAGGAAAACAAGTTAAAGTAATCACCGCCACGACTTTATCGCGAACGAAGTGAGTCTATCGTTTTGCATTGCAAAATCTATCGCACGCAGTACCTATCATTTCAATAATTTATTTAACGAACTTAAAAACCCCGATAAATATACGATTATCGGGGTTTTTTATTTTTTTAACCTTAAAATACCAAAAAAATGCTTGTTTTGTACGATTAAATCGTACATTTGTATCGTACAAAATCAATAAATTCAGAAAGACATGGTAAAATTAACTCCCCAAGAAGAAAATGTTATGCTACACGTATGGCAAATTGGCGAATGCGCCATCAAAGACGTTCACGATAGGCTCGAAGAGCCCAAACTGCCCTACACTACTGTGGCATCGGTATTTAACAACCTCGAAAACAAAGGTTATCTTGACAAAACACGAGCCGGAAACGTAAAGGTTTTCACGCCCAAAATATCGGAAGCGGCTTATAAGCGTCATTTCCTGTCGGGTGTGGTGAAGAGCTATTTCGATAACTCCTACAAGGAATTGGTATCGTTTTTTGCCAAAGAACAGAAAATTTCGTCCGAAGAACTGGAGGAAATCATTCGACTGATAGAGAAGAAGCAGAAATAGGTTTTTTATCGGATAACAGACCGCTTCACTGACAGAATTCAGACATCAGGTATCAAACAATCTAATGTCTGAAATCAGAAGTCTGAAATCTCACAAATTATGGAAACACAACTATTTCTATACCTTGCCAAGGTAAACGCGGCTTTGCTGCTTTTTTACCTGCTGTACATCGCGGTTTTTCGGAGCGACACTTTCATCCGCTTCCGACGCATTTACCTGCTCTCGGCAATCGTGTTCGCATTGTTATATCCATTTTTCAGCGTAGACGCGTTGAGTGAATTGGCCGCGTCTTTTCAAAATCGGCAATCGGTTGAAGCGTCTATCACAATAGGCGAACCTACGGCAAGTGTTATCGCGGAAGTGACCGCTTCTCAATTTACAATTCCGTGGATAAGCATAGGAATTGGGTTAGCGCTACTTGTGACCGTATTATTAACAATTCGGTTTCTTTGGCAGATAACATCAATATTGAAAATTCGCTGTCAAAGTAAGAGAAGAATCATGTTTGGTCGCGCTGTTTATGATGTTCCATACGAAATCACCCCGTTCTCATTCTTCCGATGGATTTTTCTTCATACGGAATCCCATTCCGAAGAGGAATTGCAGCAAATTCTCGTTCACGAATACACCCATGCTAAGCAATGGCATTCCATAGACATTGTACTATCGGAATTGTTGTGTCTTTTTTTCTGGTGGAATCCGGCTATGTGGTTGATAAAACGTGAAATTGCCATCAACTTGGAGTATCTGGCCGACAACGATGTATTGCAGCACGGTATCAACAGTAAAGCATACCAGTATCACCTGCTAAGACTTGCCTATCACGAACCCATTTTCGAGATAGGAAATAATTTTAACGTTTCACAATTAAAACAACGAATCACGATGATGAACAAAACCAAATCGCCAACCCGAAAGTTGGTAAAGTATCTGTGTGTACTTCCGTTGGCATTGCTGCTGATAACCTTCAACAGTTGTCTCAGCAATGAAAAAAAGGCCGATGAAAGTATAGCCGACGAAATCGTGAATTCTCTGGCTGAAACTCGGGAAGCTTCAACCGAAGTTTCGGAAGAGAGTCTTAACGACGAAGTATTTGTGGTAGTGGAAAATCAACCCCTTTTCCCCGGCGGAAACAACGCCATGATGAAATTCCTGTCCGACAACATCAAGTATCCGGTGGAAGCACAGGAGAAAGGAGTTGAAGGACGCGTAATTACCAATTTCGTTGTAGAAAAAGACGGTAGTTTATCCGATTTTCAAGTTGTCCGCGGCATCGATCCTTTGTTGGATGCAGAGGCTTTGCGGGTATTGCAAACAATGCCCAATTGGAAACCCGGAACGCAAAGGGGAGAAAATGTACGCGTACGATTTACACTTCCGGTAGTTTTCCGTTTGCAGGGAAACACCGCGTCTGTTCCGCCACCACCGCCACCACCTCCGGTTCCGGATGACGGTAATAAAACATCGGTTCCGCCACCTCCGCCACCACCTGCTGCCTATACAAAATCGAACGAAGAGCTAAAAAAGACGAACGAGATTTTTGCAGTGGTGGAAAAACAGCCTGAATTTCCGGGAGGAAACAACGCTTTGATGAGATTCTTGAGCGACAACATCAACTATCCGACAGAAGCGCAAGAAAAAGGAATTCAAGGGCGTGTTGTCTGTAATTTCGTGGTGGAGAGAGACGGAAGCATTAGCGATGTAAAAATTGTTCGAGGAGTCGACCCGTTATTGGATAAGGAGTCCGTACGTATTCTTCAGTCGATGCCTAAGTGGAATCCAGGAACGCAAAAAGGAGAAAAAGTAAGGGTAAAATATACCTTGCCGGTGGTATTTAGGCTACAGCAATAATTGACATGGAGCATCTTCCGGTTTAGAGCCGGAAGACGCTTAACATACAATCAAATCAAATAAGCACGATGATGAATAAATCATTTGCACTGAAATTGCTAAAGTATCTGTTGGCACTGCCTTTCGTTTTTCTTTTGCTTACGACAAATAGTTGTACAAATAATAAAAAGCAATCGGAAGAAAGTGCAGAGACAACGGTAATAGAAGAAATAGAGACACTGCCTCGAAGGATGGGCGATGCGGTGGTTGCCGTGCTTGAAGAAGGTTATGATGATGTATACATGATACTTGAATACCCGGTTGAATATGTAGGTGGAACTACCGCGATGGTTGAATTTTTGAACAACAACATTCAATACCCAATAAAAGCTAAGAAGGATGGAGTAGAAGGACGAGTAGTTACTCGTTTTATAGTTGAAAAAGATGGAAGTCTATCCGATGTTCAAATTTTCCGTGGAGTAGATTCCCTGCTTAATGCCGAAGCCATTCGTGTCGTTAAATCCATGCCCAAATGGAAACCGGGCAGACACAATGGGGAAAATCGAAGGATGCGTGTTATGCTTCCTATTGTTTTTCGCCTACAACAAAAAGGTGAAGAAGTGGAAGAAATTATTGCACAAGCTGAACCGGTTTCAGCACGAAAAGAAATCGGATCTACAGACATATATGTAGTGGTAGAAAAACAACCCGAGTTTCCGGAAGGCAATGCCGCTATGATGAAATTCCTGAGCGACAACATCAACTATCCTGCAGAAGCTCAGAAAAAAGGAATTCAGGGACGCGTAATAACCAATTTCGTAGTGGAAAAAGACGGAAGTCTCACTGATGTAACAGTTGTTCGCGGAACCGACCCGTTGTTGGACGCCGAAGCTGTTCGAGTTATTCAGTCGATGCCTAAGTGGAAACCGGGAACTCAAAAAGGACAGAAAGTAAGGGTAAGATATACCTTACCTGTGGTATTTAGATTGCAACAATAGCCCAAGGCATCATCCGGGTTGAAACCGGCTGATGCTTACACAAAAAAATGGAATTATTCATCGCCTACATTCTCAAAGCAAATATTGCCCTGATATTTTTTTATCTGCTGTATATTGCTTTTCTGAAAAAAGACACCTTTTTCGCTTCACGACGCTATTTTCTTTTGGTAGCGATAGTGTTTTCATTTGCATATCCGTTTATTGAGGTATCCACTTGGGGAAATATCATTACGTTCGAGAAACCGACCGCATCCCCGCCCCAAGCATACATAATGTTAGACGAGCCCATGGCCGAAACGGTTCTGTCCGACATAAATTTTCTCGAAGAAGAAAAACAGGCCGTTCAAATCAATTGGTGGCAAGTTCTGCTTTATATCTTGTTGGCAGGAATAACTATTTTTTTCGCCCGTTTCGTTTGGCAATTGACAAGTATTCTGCACATTAAGCAGAAAAGCGTCAAAAAAATCGTAAATGGAATTCAGGTGTTCGATTTACAGCGGGAGATAACACCGTTTTCGTTCTTTCAATGGATTTTTATCCATATCAATTCGCATTCCGAAAAGGAATTGAAGCAAATTTTACTGCACGAACAAACCCACGCCCGCCAATGGCATTCGCTCGATGTTTTGTTGATAGAAATAATTACCATCATATTTTGGTGGAATCCCGTTGTGTGGCTCCTGAAACGCGAAATTGCCATTAACCTCGAATACATGGCCGATAACAGCGTCTTAAGCACGGGTATAAACAGCCGGGAATATCAATACCACTTGTTGCGGCTCACGTATCACCAAAACGCTGCTCAATTAGTAAACAATTTTAATGTATCACTTTTAAAACAGAGAATCACGATGATGAATAAAACCAAATCGCCGGCACAAAAGCTGGCTAAATACCTGATTGCCCTGCCGCTGGCGCTTCTTTTAGTGGCGGGTAACAGCGTTTACGCTCAAAATCAAAAAGGGGATGAAATCTTTACGGAAGTAGAAAAATTCCCCGAATTTCCGGGCGGCAACTCCGCACTCATGAAATTTCTTGCCGATGGAATTAAATATCCTGTTATTGCGCAGGAAAACAGTGAACAAGGAAGGGTTGTAACCAACTTTGTGGTGGAAAAAGACGGAAATATTTCCAACATCAGGGTAATAAAAGGTGTTACCGCCGCCCTCGATGCCGAAGCCGTAAGGCTGCTGAATTCTATGCCCGACTGGCAACCCGGCGAGCATCGGAATAAACCGGCGAGAGTGCGGTTTACCTTACCCATTGTTTTCAGGTTGCAAGGCGAAAACGTAGGCCAAAGCAAAAGCCCTGCAACGCCGACATCGCCTTTCGCTAATGAGAAGGGGAAAATGCTTGACGAACTTGTGGTTGTAGGATATGCCTCTACCAAGCGGGCATCGATACCTTCTACTCAGGAATATGCTGAGTCAAACGGAGACGAAGTTTTTATGGTAGTTGAAAATCAGCCGCAATATCCGGGAGGAAACGTAGCTATGAACCGGTTTATCTCCGATAACTTACAGTATCCGAAAATCGCTCAGGAGAACGGAATTCAAGGACGTGTAATCACTCAGTTTCTGATTGAAAAAGACGGAAGTTTATCCGATATTCGGGTTATGCGCGGTGTTGACCCGTCGATAGACCAAGAAGCCGTCCGCCTTATCGCCTCCATGCCGAATTGGATTCCCGGCACACAGCGCGGAAATAAAGTGAGAGTCAGATATACATTACCCATCACATTCCGATTGTCTGACGATAACGCAACTCCTTCGGGCTACACGCATACAGAAGAACAACAAAAAACCACCGCCCAATCTACAGCGGATGAAGAGATTTTTATTGTGGTTGAAGAACAACCCGAATTTCCCGGCGGAACTGCCGCCATGATGAGTTTTATTTCAGAAAACATCAATTATCCCAAAATCGCATACGAGAACGGCATTCAGGGACGGGTGATTACCAACTTCATTGTAGGAAGCGACGGCAGCATCAGCGATGTGCAAATAATGCGCGGTGTTGATCCGGCATTAGACAAGGAAGCCGTTCGCGTAATCGGATCCATGCCCGCGTGGAAACCGGGAAAACAACGCGGACAAGCCGTAAACGTACGCTATACGCTGCCGGTGGTTTTCAGGTTGAATAACAAAGAGCCGAAAGTTATTGTTGACGAATTAAGAACCAACGAAGGAACAATGACAATTCAGGCTCAAGCGCAGCAAAGCCTGTCCTTTCCCGGTGGAAACGATGCATATATGAGATTCCTTTCCGAAAGCGTAAGGTATCCGGTCATTGCGCAAGAGAACAAAAATCAAGGTCTCGTCAACGCCTCTTTTAAGATTGACCATAACGGAAATGTTACCGATGCCAAAATAGAATCGGGAGAACACGCCCTATTGAACAACGAAACACTGCGGGTAATTAAGGAATTACCGCGTTGGACGCCCGACGAGTCTATTCTGATCTCCGGAAAAATTACCGATGAAAATTCTCAACCACTACGGGGCGCATCCATTATCATAAAGGGAAGCAGCACGGGTACGATTTCAGACTCAAACGGTAATTTTAAATTGAAAGTTCCTGCGAAAGAAGGCGCACTGTCCGTTTCTTTTGTTGGATTTAAATCGACTGAAGTTCCTTTGGCAAACATTAAGACGCAAGCCGGAATGTTGGAAATGAAACTTCCGATTGTTTTCCGCTTGCAAGGCGACAAAACAGAACCATACAAAGGGCCGACACCCAGAAATGCCATAGTTGTAGTCGGCTATGCAAATGATTAATCAATCCTGTTGTTAATCTGCTATCGAAAACCCCAAGCATCTGCCGGTTCAAAGCCGGCAGATACTTGAAGTTCCGGAGCTAACGCTTTGCTATTGGCTATTGGCTTTTAGTTCTCCCGCCGTTGCGGGATTTCCGCTTCGCTTCAATTTGCTCTTTGCTCTTTCAACTAAATAATCCAATTATGAAAACCAAGTTCATCGCATCAATCGTCCTGATAACTTTATCAGCTTCCCTATCGGCACAAACGCTAACCGCAAAGGATTTCATGCAGCAATACCGCTACAAGGAAGCCATCGAATGGTTGGACAGCCAACCCGCGACTGCCGAAAATCTATTATCTAAAGCCGAGTGCTACGAAAAACTATACAATTTTTCAGACGCATTCGCCGTTTACGAACAACTGCTGCAAGTAAATCCCGACGATTTGGAATTGGTGATTACCGCTGCCGAATGCGCCACGCAAGCCGGAAAAACGGAACAAGCATTGAAATACTGGATAATGGCCGATGAATTGGTTCCGGACAATCTGTTTTTTCAAACAAAAAAATCGATGGCATATTACCGGAACGGCAACTGGCAAGAGATGATAGAAAGCGCTCAAACGGTCTTTAAGTCCGACTCTGTACCGGTATTGCTTCGGATGACAGGCGACGCGTATCAAAACCTCAACGACCCCATCTGGGCAAACTATTTTTACACGAAAGCATACCATAAAAATCCGGCCGACCACCTTTCACTGAGCCGAATCTGCGAATATTTTTACGCCATGGGAGAAGACGGGTACGATACGGTTGTGGTTATGACCGAAAAATACTTGAACGAAATCAACCCGAATCAGAAAACCATCGGGCAGCTTAACGGAATGGCGAATTACTCCTCCGGAGAATTTGACAAAGCCATCGAGCGGCTAAAAGCAAACGTGGAATTAGGCGACAGTTCATACACAACCACCTATTTTCTGGGGATGAGCAATTACGCCAAAAGCTGGCATTATGAAGCTGTAAAATGGCTTAACAAAGCTTACGAAATCAACAACAAAGACGTGAACCTGAATTTCTATTTCGGAACGGCGCTCGGACGCACAAAAAACCTTACAAAAGCGGTAACGGTGTTGCAGGAAGGTATAGATAAGATTGATAAGATGTCTGAAAAACTGTACGGCTTCGATATATCGATGGCGGAGGCATATCAGCAAGCCGGGAATCATTCGCAAGCCATAAAATATTACTTATCGGCTTACAAGCGCAATTCCGGACAACATGTATTGCTGTATCACGTCGCGCATGCTTACGACACGATGAAGGAGTATAAAAAAGCCATGGACTATTACGAACGTTTTATGAAAACCGCTCCAAAAGACTTTACCCTCGCCGATTCTGACTCCGATGAAAAAAGAATAAGCATGAGCGACTTTTATTACAGAGCAGTCTCAAAACGGATAAAAGAGTTGCAGGAAAAAGTGTTTATGCAATCGGGAAAAACTCCTTCTTGACCGTTCGAGCAATTGGCTTTTGGCAGTTAGCAATTAGTAATTAGTAATTACTAATTAGCACGTTGCCCTTTACTCTCCCACCGCTGCGGGATTTCCGCTTCGCTTCAATTCACTCTTTGCTCAACGCCCAACGCTAATTAAACATATCATCAATCCCCTCGCCTTGGCCTATCGGATCATCTTTGAGATAGAAATCGGGTGAATAGCGCTGGCCATCGTAACAAGGCTGGAAATCGGCGGGAATATCAAATTTACCGTCGTCGGTATAATTCAGTTCGGGATCGGCATATAACCTTTGGTAAAACAAACCGTGAATAGGCAGTGCGGCGGTAGCGCCCTGTCCGTATGCCATCCGATCGAAATGAATGGAAGGTTCTTCGCCGCCCACCCAAGCCGAAGCCACAATTTCGGGTGTGAACGACATAAACCACGCGTCGGAGTTATCGTTGGTAGTACCCGTTTTCGCACCCATTTCACCTTTCAGGTTGTAGAGGCGGCGCAAACGGTTTCCGGTTCCCCCATCCACCACGGCTTTTAGCATATCGAGCATTTTATACGACGTGTTTTCGCTGAAGATTTCCTGCATTCTGGGCACGAAGTTAGCCACCACGTTTCCGTATGAATCCTCAATTCGGGTTACCAATAACGGCTCAATCCGAATTCCTCCGTTCACGAAAGCCGTATAAGCGCCCGCCATTTCGTAAACCGATGCATCGTTTGGCCCCAATGCCAGTGAAACAACCGGGTCGGCTGGACTTTTCAATCCGAATGATTTCAGCATCCGCGCGAAGGCATACGGCGAAAACAGGCTCATCAAGTACGCCGTTACCCAGTTATCGGAATTTTGCAAACCCCATTTTATAGAAACAAAACCGCCCTGTGAGCCTCTGGTATTTCGGGGCGTCCACGGTTGTCCGTTTTCAGCCATGATGGTTATCGGTCCGTGAACCATTCCGTCACACGGGGTCAAGCCCTCTTCCATAGCTAAAGTATAGAGATAAGGTTTTATGGTTGACCCGATTTGCCGTTTTCCGGTACTCACCATATCGTATTTAAAATGCGAAAAATCGGGGCCTCCCACATACGCTTTTACGTGTCCCGTGAGCGCGCTCATGGCCATAAATCCGGCTCGCAAGTAGGTTTTGTGGTAGCGGATTGAATCCCACGGCGTCATGGTGGTGTCTATTTCGCCTTTCCACGAAAACACTTTCATTTCTACCGGTGTATCTTTGAAATTACTCAGAATTTTCTCTTCGCTCCAGCCCTCTTTCTTCAAAATCCGATAACGGTCGGTCTGTTTCATGGCGGTTTGCATCAGTTTCTCCGCGTTATTGGCCACTTTATTGGAATACGGGGCATATTTCTTTCCGCGTTTTTCGGCCGTGAATTGAGGTTGCAGGTATTCTAAATGTTCACGAACGGCTTGCTCGGCATATTTTTGCATACGCGAATCGATGGTGGAGTAAATTTTCAATCCATCGGTATAGATATTGTAATAAGAACCGTCGGCTTTTTTGTTTTTGTTACACCAGCCGTACAAAGGGTCATTTATCCAGGAAAGCGAATCTTCGGTAAACTGCTGTCCTTGCCACGATGCATAGTTTTTTCTTTCCGGTTTCACAGCCATCATCACTTTCGCCAAATGCTGACGATAATAGGGCGCGGGAATGGAAATGTGGTCAACGCGGTTAAAATCCAATTCGATGGGAAGTTTTTGCAACGAATCGGTCTGTTGGAAAGTCAAGTGGCCGTTTTTACGCATTTGAGCGAGCACCACATCGCGACGGTCTTTCGTTACTTCGGGACGACGCTGCGGATTATACAACGACGAGTTTTTTAACATTCCCACCAGCATGGCCGATTCCTGAATGTTTAAATCGATGGGACGCTTGTTAAAATAGGTGCGAGCGGCCGATTCAATTCCTACGGCGTTGTAGTTAAAATCGTATTTATTAAGGTAAAGATTAATAATCTCGTCTTTAGTGTATCTACGTTCTAACTTCACGGCGATAATCCACTCTATCGGTTTTTGAAAAACGCGCTGAAGCTTGTTGCTCGCTTTCGGAGAATAGAGCAGTTTGGCCAATTGTTGAGTGATGGTGCTTCCTCCCCCGCTACTCTCATCCTGAAGCAGAATGGTTTTGAAAATGGCTCTTCCCAACCCAATGGCATCGATACCGGAATGCGTGTAATAGCGCTGGTCTTCGGTTGAGATAAGCGCATCGATAAGATGGGGCGAGAGTTCGCTGTAATCCACCATGATTCTGTTTTCATTTTCGCGCGAGTAGGTAAACAGCATTTGATCGTCTGAGGAGATTACCTGCGAAGCGTATTTATCGATTGGGTTTTCCAACTGATCAATGCTTGGTAAATACCCCAACAACCCCGACGATACCAGTAAAAATGCGGCAACAATTACCGCTACAAAGATAAAGAACACTCGCCATAACAAGTTGACAATATTGTTCTTGAACGGCGATTTCTTGTTGCCCTTTTTAGTTGGTTCCTTTTTTTTTGCCATAGTTAAGTTGAAACCGATTGGTTTTGATTTTGACGGATTTGGCACAAAATTACACAAAACTGTTGAATAAGTTGCCAGAAATGGTGTTAAAAAGACCGATGACAGATGACAGATGTCGGGAGACGACCGCTTTGCCTTCGTTTTCGAACCGCCTTACTGACAACTATAAGCAAAAGGCCGACAGTTATTAACTCTCAGCCCTTTGCTCTCTATTTTGCGGAACTCTGAATCCATAACTCAGAATTGAAGCGAAGTGGAAATCCCGCCACGCGGGACTCAGAACTCTGAACTCTTCCTCAATTTACAAATCTGCCACTTCCTCGATTGTCGCAAAATTACTCCACTTATCGTGTGCGGGAAGTACCGGTTCTGCTGCTTCATAGGCAGCTTTTGCATCGACAGGCACGCCTAAGTAGTTGTAATTGGGGAAAACCGAAGTTTCCAAAGTAGGTGGTGTAGGATTCTTACTGTAAATTTTTCCAATTCCGTTGCATCCGGAGAAAGCCAATCCACCGATAGAATTCAGGTTTTCGGGTAATACCAAATCGCCGGAAATTTTAGCGCAACCGATAAAAGCATTGGCGCCGATAAAAGTCAAGGCAGCGGGGAAGTTCAATTTTCCTGAAAGTTCCGAGCAATTTCCAAAAGCCTGTGTGCGGATAGTTTGCAGACCACCGCCCAATACCAATCCGGTAAGCGATTTGCAGTTGTTGAAAGCGAAGTCTTCGATGGTAACTACCGACTCGGGGATAGTTAAGCTTCCCGACAGTTTTGAACCGGCAAATGCATGTTTTCCTATTGTAACCACTTTATCGGGAATCACACAAGTCTGCAATCCTGAATTATTAAACAGGTTATCGGCTATTTTGGTTAATTCAGCGGGGAGTTTCACCTCTTTGATGTTCGGTTTGTCTTTAAACATTCCCGCCATTACCTCCTCGTTTGTAATATTCGACATATCCACCAACTCCAAGGAAGGCATTTGGGAAATAACGCCGAAATCGTCACCGTTTAAGGTGCCGCTGACTACCAAATGAGTTATGTCTTGTTGATCTTCGGGAAGCAGCGTAGCAAGCGTTCCGGGCGTTTCCACAACCGCGGAAACGGCGCCACCTGCCTGTTCAAACGCGATAGATTCTATCACTTTTCCGGCATTGTTTATCAAGTCAACAACGGCATGACGAGTAAAGCCCTTGTTCTCGGTCAGTGAGAAAACCAGTGTTTCGGTACGCATGGCCGAACGGGTTTGCACTGCTACCGACAGCCACGATTTTGCCGCTTCCGGAATATCCACCGTGTAATCAATATCCGTCTCTACCTCCACCGATTGCGTGGCGGCTGCCTTCGGCAATGAGTAAGCTTTTGAAGCCGGAGTTATCACCCCTTTTTTGAAATTGAGGCTGCTCATGATTGTTTTGGTTTTACCGTCGTACACCCAAACCAACACCTCGTCGTCGGTTATCGGGTCGGGAGCGGTAACGGTAATCGTTCCTTTCGTATTGTCGGTGGGTGTAACTTTGGCACGCCAGCCGTTTTGTCCCAAGGCTTTCACGATGGTTTCTTCCGTAGCGCCCGTAACGGTATAATTCAACGTTTTGGTAGCGCCACCGGTTATGGAAATATCCGTAGATTCGTCAAATGAAATCGACAACATCTTCTCCTTCGGCAATTTAATCATCGTGCCATCTTTGAGCTGCATATACACGTAGTTGTCGTCTTGCGAAACATTCTGGAAGAACGAGTCGCCGTCGCCGCCGGTAGCCGCTCCGGCAATAGTCCAGGTTTCACCGTTATCTGTAGAGACCATCCAGAGGCCGTTTTCTATTTTGAGTTTGGGGGTTACACCGTTTTGGCCGTCTTGGCCGTCTTGACCTTTCTCACCCCGCGCAGCGATTTTATTTCCTTCGTCATCGGTCATAAACTCACCGTTTAGCGTCCAATAATATATGCCGTCCGTAAACTTCTTTATGCCCACTACCGGCGCCTCGCCGTCTTGACCGCTTTCGCCGGTAGCTTTGCCCAACTGCGTCCAGGTTTCGCCGTTATCGGTAGAGAGCATCCAAAAACCGTTCTCAATTTTCAATTGGGGTGTTGTGCCGTTTTTGCCGTCAATACCGTCTTTACCATCCACGCCATTTTCGCCGGAAACCGGTATTTTTTTCCCTTCCGAGTCCTCAAGCCAAAGCCCGTTCAACCACCAATAAAATTTGCCGTCGGTATCTTTACGCGCGAGTAGATTAGGCGTTCTGCCATCTTTTCCGTCTGCGCCGTCTTTTCCGTTATAAATAGTAACGTCACCGCTTTTGGAAAAACTGAGTGTATAACCAATAACCTTATTACCTTCTTTGATTTCGGTTATGGATTTTACAACATCGTCATTCTGCAACGCGGCTACTACCGTCTGCAACGCAGAAATGTTCGTATTCATCTGGGCGGTCAGCTTTTCCAGCGCTTCCACCCGACTGTCTAAGGCATCTACTTTACCTTCCAGTTCCGTTATTAGATCGCCGCAGGACGATAGCACCGAAACGCTTATAAATGCCACAAGTAGCATGTGTAAAAGATTTTTCATATTTGCGAAGAATTAAAAGTGTTGATTTATAGTAAATAAGATTATTAAACTTCAAATATTTAAGTAGCTGCCGCTTCTAAAACGGTCGCTAATTGATAATGTAAACGTATTGAGAGCAAAGATAGCAAAAGTTTCAAAAATACGGTGTTAAGGAGGGGAAAAAAGACGGATGATGGATGACGGGTGACCGATGACGGGTGGATAATAGGTAAATTCATGAGGGTTATGTTGAACGGTTCACCGTAGAGACGTAGCATGCTACGTCTCAAAAACAATGCAACGGCTGTGATATATTCACCGTAGAGACGTAGCATGCTACGTCTCTACAACAAACCATCGGGCGGG
>CAZKZB010000075.1:0-15684 GCA_964557135.1 uncultured Petrimonas sp.
CGTTCAACATCGGTTTCATTGCTTGCCCTGCGGGCACAACGAAACCTTAGGTGTTCGATGATGGAATTCAGAAATTAGAGCTATTCATTAAAAGTGCATTTCAAGACGCAAAACATAAAAGATGAATATACTGTTTATTATCACTTACCGTCCGAAGTGGAGACACTTGTTTATGTTTTGCCCGCTACTTTTGGTTGGTCTAATAACTGTGCTACTATTATTCCATAAGCTAATCCTCCGCCGATTGATTGAGAAAATTAGTCTTTCGGTTACTCCGCTCTTTAATTCTAACTTTAAGAAAAATTACGGATATTCATTAATGAAAATACGGGACTCAAAATGAATTGAATCCCGTATTTTTTACACAAAACTTTCTTTAATAAACAGCCGAATTATTCGGGAATTACCAAGACCTGACCCGGATAAATTTTATCGGGATCGGATAACATGGGTCTGTTTGCTTCAAAAATTTTGTTGTATTTGTTGGCATCACCGTACACTTGTTTTGATATTTTAGACAGTGAATCACCCGATTTAACAGTGTAAAACTGTTTCTCAGGCTCAGCTTCCACAACAGGCTCTGGAGATACCACCTCAATTTGGTCGTTTACTTTTTCTACACCTTCAACGTTTCCGGCAGTAACCAAAATGCGGTTTCTGACTATTTGTTCTTTTACCTGCCCTTTCACAGTCACCATTCCATCGTCGAACTCGACAGCTAAGTTTTCTACATCAAATTGAAATTTGTTCAGGTGTTCAAGAATGGCTTGTGCTTTTTCAGCTTCACGTTTTTCTTCGTTGCCTTTGAAAATTTTTTCACCGGCGTTTTTAATAAATGAAATTAATCCCATAGTTTTTTTATTAAGTTAAGTTGGTTAATCTAATACTTCAAATGTTAACTTTACATTTACGCGAAATTCTTCAATTTTACCGTCGCGTACGGTTGCAGACTGCTCTTTGATATAAACAGAACGGATTCCATTTAACGTTTCGCTGGCCTTGGCAACTGCTTTTCTTGCCGCATCTTCCCAGCTCTCTGTTGAAGATGAGAGAAGTTCTACTACTTTTAATACTGACATAGTTTTGATTTTTTTAGGAGTGAATATAAAATAAAAAGTTAAGAGTTTTGATTACTTTTTAAACGTAATACTAAGAACAAAAGTTCAATTTAAATTTAAAATCGAGCAAATAAGTGAGATAAGGATGTTGAATAATTTACCGTAACATTTTACTTTGGAGCGACTTGTCTAAGCTGAAGTTTTTTGCCGACACTGCCTCTTAATTACGCGCGTAACTCGAATAATGCAGAATATACTTTTGAAACTGCTCTTTGAGGGAGATGCAGTAGAAGAAGAAAACGGTACTATAATTTATACTACATCATACATTTCGAACCGAAATCATCCGGAACATGTTTTTCAAAAGACGGTAAATTTCATCTTTTATCGATAAATTATATCAATGTCATTTTACAAATACAAAAAAACATTGTACTTTTGAACTTTATTATATGAAAATATGTTCATATATTGATTTGATGAAAAGAATGGAATTTACAATGCTGGAAATAAAAAATCAAAAGATTGATAAGTCACAGTTTGAAGAGGCGGCGTATATCCTCAGGGCTTTGGCCAACGAAATAAGGTTGAGCGTAATAACATTATTGTCAGACCAAAAAGAGAAATCGGTTTCTGAATTGATGGAAATTATCGATTGCGAACAATCGTTGCTTTCGTATCACTTGACCGATATGCGCGCCAAAGGTATATTAAATTGCCGCAAAAGCGGAAAAAACTGTTTTTATTCCATTAAAAACAATCGCGTTATTCAAATGCTGGGCTGTATTGTAGATTGCAACAACTGATTGAGATTGTATTTTTATAACATCGTATGAAAGAATTTATTATTAAACACAGGTTGAAAATAGCAGGTCTCATTGTGGGAGCCATCGGCGGATATTTGTACTATCGGCTTGTGGGTTGTGGCACGGGCGCTTGTCCGATTACCTCGCATCCGTGGCGAATGACTGCCTACGGCTCTGTACTGGGTTTGCTCATTTTCGACGTTTTTAAAACGGACAGGCACAAAAAACAGCCAAATCAACCACAAAATAACGAACACTAAAAAACTAACAACAATAATGAAGATAAAACTATTTGCGATAGCGTTTGCCGCAACATTCGTGTTGGCGGCTTGTACAAACAACAGCAATTCAAGCTTAACAGCACAGACAGATAACACTAAACAAGAAACTAATTCAAATAAAAAAAATATGGCAAAGACAATTCAATTAACAAAAGCAGACTTCTTAACTAAAGTTGCAAACTACGAACAAAACCCCGAAAAATGGGAGTATTTAGGTGATAAACCCGCGATTATCGATTTTTACGCCGATTGGTGCGGACCCTGTAAAATGGTTGCTCCTATTTTGGAAGAATTGGCGGCAGAGTACGATGGCCAAATTTATATCTACAAAGTAGATACGGAAGCAGAACAGGAATTGGCGGCAGCATTCGGAATCCGTAGTATTCCTTCGTTACTTTTCGTTCCCATGGGCGAAGCTCCGCAAATGGCGCAAGGCGCACTGCCGAAAGATGCCTTTAAGCAGGCTATCAACGAAGTTTTACTTAAAAATTAAACAGTGGATTATGGACAATATGTTTTTTGAAAGTAAAAGCAAATACGGTTTCGACGAAACTGTAAAAAAACTCAGCGACATTATCGCTGATAATGGATGGCGAGTGACTCATACTCACGACCTGAAAGAGACGATGAACAAAAACGGTTTCGAGGTTCATCCCGTAAAAGTAATCGAGCTTTGCAACCCGAAATACGCTTACCGCATGCTCTCGGTGGATGAGTTGAGAATTTACTCCAACATGATGCCTTGCCGCCTTTCGGTGTACGAAAAAGCTGACGGAAAAACCTATGTTTCACGCATGAACTCCGCGCTGTTTGCTTCGCAAATCGGTGGAGTAGTGGAAGAGGTGATGAGCGACGCTTATCACAATGCCGAAGGTTTTGTGGCGCAAGTGGCAGAATAAAACCGGAATTTATTTTGTTTTAATAACTTGTTATGAATGAAAGAAACGGGCACGCTCGCGATGAGTGTGCCCGTTTCACGTTTATCTTTTCTACAATTCTAATTGGCAGAGCCAACTACCTGTTTCACGTTCTTAACCGGAACAAGGGTGAATCCGTACGAAATGTTTGTCTCTTTCGGTACAATCAGGTAAGGCTCCATCGGTGTGTGTCCCCAGCTGTTGTTGCCGCCAACTCCCTGCATGCGGTAGTCGATAAACAAATCCACTTTGTCCGACGGTTTGTAGTCGTTAATGTGCTTGTTGCGTGGCGCGTCGCCAACCGCTGCGTCGTTATTGAGCGTTTCGCCGCCGTCGAGGGTTTCAAGCAAGTAATTCGAAGCGTTAAACTCGAATTTGTCATCGGCAACAAAAAGCAAACCTTCACCCGATGAGCGTGTCAGTGCCAACCACTTGGTGTCTGTGTGATGCGCGTTTTCCTGCGGAAGAACGTATTTGGTTACCATATCGGCGATGGGCGATTTGTATCTGTCCACAAAAGACGATGTTTTTCTGTCGGAATAGTTGCCCCAGGGTCCGCGTCCGTAATATTCCGCGTTCACCACATCTCCGGGAAGCTGCATGCGCATTCCCACGCGTAAAACAAGCGGCAGTTCGCTGTTGGTGGCGTCGAATTGGTTTTGCACGTGAATCGCGCCGTTGGCATCAATGCTGTAATGCACATTCCACGACGCTTTTGTTTCCGGATAGTTGTAACGGAATGTGATGCGGGTTTGTTCTGATTGCGCAACTTTGTAATCAATAGCTTTGGGATTTTGGTAACTTACCTCTTTCCAAGCTTTCAGTTTTCTGGGAAGTCCTGCACCGTAGTCGTTATCGATTGGCGCACGCCAGAAAAACAGACGAAGTCCGAATTGGTCGCTCACGTATTCTTTTCCGTCGAAAACGTAAGAAGTCATAACTCCGGTAAATTTATCGAAAACGGCTGTAAACTTTTTCCCGCTTACCGTTATGCTGTTATCGTTCTCTTGCAATTTGGCACTCTTCTTTGTTAACGTACCGATAGCGGGATAGTCATTCACGATAAACTGGTCGCGCGCTACCACCCATCCGGCAGGAATTAAACGTGTTGTTGATTTTTGTTTCACCTCGAAATTAACCGTGTACTGGAAACCGTTTTTGAAGATATTGTTCAATCCCGGCACTGAAATTGTTCGCGTTTCTTGCGGAGCAATGTTGGCATTAATGTTTCCTGATTTTACGGTTTTTCCGTTTTGCTTCACTGTGTAAGAAAGGGTGTATTGGCTTAAATCGATAAAGAAGTTTTCGTTGTAAACATCCACTGTGCCTTTTTTCGCGTCAAAGTTTTTGAACCATACATTCTGATACACTTTGCGCATCTCTTCGGTGTGCGGCTTTACGGTTCTGTCGGGGAAAACCATTCCGTTGATACAGAAATCTCCGGCTGAAGGCGTTCCGTCGGGACCGTAATCACCGCCATATGTCCAAAAGCTTTCGCCTTTTTCGTTAGTTTTTACAAAACCTTGGTCAACCCAATCCCAAATGCAACCGCCCTGCAGCAGCGGATATTTGCGGAACAGGTCCCAATATTCGGTAAAGTTGCCCAAACTGTTGCCCATGGCGTGAGCATATTCGCACTGAATTAGCGGACGGTCGGCATTGGGATTTTGCGCGTATTTTTCAATTTCTTCGGGTAAGCGATACATGGGACAATAAATATCGGTGTTCCATTCAAAAACGGCGCGTTCGTATTGCACGGGGCGCGTATTGTCGCGTTCTTTCGTCCACAAATAGGTATGGTACATATTATAACCGTTACCCGACTCGTTTCCGAGTGACCAGGTAATTACCGACGGGTGGTTCTTGTCGCGCTCCACCATGCCGATGGTGCGGTTCATGTGGTCTTCCAAGAAAAGCAAATTGTTTGCCAGTGTTCCGCCTTTTCTCAGGTCGTACTGCATTCCGTGCGCTTCAATATTGGCTTCGTCTATCACGTAAATTCCGTATTCGTCGGCCAGTTTGTAGAACAATTCCGGTTGCGGATAGTGGCTGGTACGTGCCGTGTTTACGTTGTATTTGCGGAAAAGCTCGAAATCTTTACGCATCACTTCTTCGGTGACGTAGTGTCCGGTATATTGGTCGTGTTCGTGTACGTTTACGCCTTTTATCAGCACCGGTTTTCCATTGATAAGAAATTGCTTGTCTTTTACTTCGGTAGTGCGGAAGCCTACTTTAATGGCTGTGGCTTCAATCACTTTCTGATTTTTATCTTTCAGTTCGATAGTCAGCGTGTAGAGATTGGGCTCTTCTGCCGACCATTTTTTTACGTTGGGAATCTCTTTTCCGAAACGCAGCGCTTTCTCTGTTTTAGCAGTTTGCGTATCTGAGGCGATGGTTTTTCCCAACTCATCTTTGAGCGAATAAGTTAACGAGTAAATATCGAAACTTTCCACCGAAACATCCAGCCCAAAGCGGCCGTGAGTGTAGGTTTCATCTAATCCTGCCCGGGCAAAGAAATCTACGATATGCGTTTTGGGACGGGCATAGACATAAACATCGCGTTCGAAACCGCTGATGCGCCAAAAATCCTGACATTCGAGGTAGTTGGCATCCGAAAAACGGTGGATTTGTACTGCCAGCACGTTTTTACCGGCGCGCGCTTTTGATGATAAATCGAAACGGGCGGGAAGTTTTCCGTCTTTGCTCATTCCCAAAAACTCGCCGTTGAAATAGTAAAAAGCAGCGCCTTTCGTAGCATCGGCACTTAAGATAATGTCTTTATTTCCAATCCAGTCGGCAGGAATGTCAAACTCCTTGCGGTAGGTTCCGGTAGGGTTAAACTCTTCGGGAACATACGGCGGATTGGGTCTGTCCCAATAGGGCGGATGTTTGGGCGAGGTGAATTCGTAAGTGGCGTTTACATAAATTGGTGCGCCGAAACCTTGCAGTTCCCAGTTTCCGGGAACGGTGATGTTGCTCCACGAGGAAGCGTCGAAATCGGTTCTGTAGAAATCGTCCAACGGACGCTCGCTGAAGTTTTCCACGTAGTTAAATTTCCATGTGCCGTTGAGCATCAAAAATTCGCTGCCTTTTTCGGAATAGGCTGCCTTTTCGGCTTCTTTTGCACTTCGGAACGAGAAAAAACTACTTCTGGGTTCCATTTTGTTGATACTTACCAACTTCGGATTGGTAATTTCAGCATACCTGTTCTCCTGTTTCTGCGCGAAAAGAATTCCCGCACTTGATAGAATCAGGAAGGTGGAAAAGATGATCTTTTTCATGTTTTTGAGATGAAATTAGAGATTTTTAAAATAGTGAATGAAATGATTTTACAAAAATAAAACATTTCTTTTAATAAAGGGTTTTATTTACACTTTATTTTGATTAAATAACTGTTATCTGCGATTTTAGGCGTTAAACCAACGGGTAATGGCGGTAAAAATATTCTCTCTTTCTTTGGCCGGCTTATCTTCCACTTGTTTTGGGGCAAATACTTTCAATCCCTTGTGGAACATTTTCACTTCAATCTCTTTTCCGGTTTTAATCGGGTCGCCATCCACGTGCAATATTCCCGATTTTTTTCTTTTTATGGTCAACTTGCCGGTGAGCAGCGAAATCATTTTGCTGTTCTTGTCGATGTTCTTGGTGAAAAGTTGCAGCGTGGTTTGCGGAATTTCGTTGGCGTTGAGCGGTTTCAATATCGATACGTTCATTTTCCCGTCTTCCATATCGGCTCCGGGTGCTATGTACACTTCGTTGCCGTATTGCGAAGCATTGGCACAGGTGACAAGGAAAGCGCGTTCGTTGAGCGTGCCTTCGTCGTGCGTAATCTCGTATTCTTCCGAACGGAAATCGATGGCACCTTCCACAATGTTGCGTACGTAACCCAATGGGCCGCGTTTTTTTTCATCGGCGAACTTGTCGCTGATAAACGCATCGAAACCCACGCCGCACGTGCAAAAGAAAATATGGCCGTTGGCCGAACCGTAATCGATTGTGCGGATATTCCCCTCTAGTACAATGCGCAACGATTTTTCCAAATCAAGCGGAATGTTCAAATCGCGCGCCAGCCCGTTTCCCGAACCGAACGGAAGAATTCCCAACACCGTTTCGGTATTTATCAAAACCCGGGCAACTTCGTTTACCGTGCCGTCGCCTCCGGCGGTAAGTACGTATGCGAATTTGTTTTTCACGGCATCTTGGGCAATTTCGGTGGCGTGTCCCGGATAGCCGGTGAATCGAATTATTACATCGAATCGGGTTTGGTCGTATGCGGCGGCAACTTCCTGAGGGATATTTTTCTTCGATTCCGTTCCCGAAACCGGATTAATGATAAGGCAAACTTTAGTTTTTTCCATCGTTTGATACTTTGTTACAAAAATAAGATAAAAAAGCATCGCACAGCCATTTTAACAATCATTTATTTGTCCTTTCGCCCTTTGTTGAGTACTTTTGCAACTTACAAAAAATGAAATGACAAAACCGGATAGTTTAATTTTCGATATGGACGGAACCCTTTGGGACAATGTAGATTCTTATACCATTGTCTGGAACAAAGGATTAGAAGAAAAGGGTTACAGCCGGCGGGTTACCCGCGAGGATTTACTCGGATTAATGGGGAAAGAAGCACGCGTGATGCTCGAAACGCTTATTCCCGAAGCATCGGAATCGGCTCAGGATGAGTTGTTCGACGAAGTTATCCGCCAGTATCAGTTGCTTATTCCCGATATAAAACCATTAATTTACGAAGGTGTTTATGAAGGCTTGGAAAAGTTATCGGAAAAATATCCGCTGTTCCTGCTCAGTAACTGCGAAGAGGGCGGCTTGGTGAACTTTATGAACCATACCCGAACCACGCATCTGATTTCCGATTATATGGAACACGGACAGAATTTGCAGCCCAAATCAGTGAACATGAGGTTGTTGAAAGAGCGAAACAACCTGAGCCGTCCGGTTTACATCGGCGATACCGATTCCGACAGCAAAGCGTGCGCTGAAGCCTGCGTTCCGTTTGTTTTTGTAACCTACGGTTTTGGAAAAACAGACAGCTTCGCCCTCAAATTCGACTCTTTTTCCCAACTTACCGATTACTTTTTGAATTTGTAACCGCCCATGCACTCATCGTTTATCATCATAGTTATTTCCGTTTATTTCGGCTTGCTGATGCTTATTTCGTACCTCACAAGCCGCAAAAGCGCCGACAACGAAGCCTTTTTCCTCGGAAACCGAAAATCGCCGTGGTACGTGGTAGCGTTCGGCATGGTGGGCGCGTCGCTTTCGGGCGTAACGTTCGTTTCGGTTCCTGGCATGGTGAGCAACCTCGATATGACATATATGCAGATGGTTTTGGGCTTTTTTGTGGGTTACGTCATCATTGCTTATGTGTTGCTGCCGCTCTACTACAAACTGAATTTGGTAACCATTTACGGTTATCTCGAACAACGATTCGGCAAGAAGTCCTACAAAACCGGCGCTTGGTTTTTCCTGCTTTCCAAAACCATTGGCGCAGCCGTGCGGCTCTATTTGGTGGCGCTCATTCTGCAACGGCTGGTTTTCGACGCGTGGAACATTCCGTTTGTAGTAACCGTAATCGGTATTATTGTGCTCATTTGGATTTATACAGCTCGCAGTGGCATCAAAACCATCGTTTGGACGGATACGCTTCAAACATTTATTCTGATAGCCGCGCTTGTTCTCGTTTTTTGGGAGGTAATGCGGAACATGAATTTGAGCATTCCCGAAACCGTGCAGGTGATAAAAGAGAACGGATATTCCCGAATTTTTGTGTTCGACGATTGGCACAGTACGCAAAATTTCTTCAAACAGTTTTTTAGCGGAATTTTCATCACAATGGTAATGACCGGATTAGACCAAGACATGATGCAGAAAAACCTGTCGTGCAAGAACCTTAAAGACGCTCAAAAAAATATGATTGCCTACGGTTTGGCTTTCACGCCCGTAAACCTGCTGTTTTTGGGGTTGGGTGCGTTGCTATTGGTTTTTGCGGCTCAAAACGGAATAGCTTTACCCGCCGTTTCCGACGAAATTTTGCCCTTTATTGCCAGTCAACACCTGGGTTCGGTGGTATTGGGATTGTTTATTATCGGCATTGTTGCCGCCGCTTTTTCGAGCGCCGATTCGGCTTTAGCTGCGCTCACTACATCGTTTTGCGTCGATATTTTGGGCGTGCAGAAAGAGCGGATGCACGAAGCCGTAAAAACCCGCCGAATTGTACACGTTTCCATCAGCGCGGTTTTTGTGCTGATTATCCTCATTATTCAAGCCATCGGTTCCGACAGCATCATTCACGCCATCTACAAAATTGCCTCCTACACCTACGGTCCGCTGCTGGGACTGTTTTTCTTTGGATTGTACTCCAAACTGAAACCCGTGGATAAATTTGTGCCATACGTGGCAGTTGCCGCACCCCTGCTTTGCTTTTTTATCGAAATTTTGATGAAACAACTTTTCGGCTATCAGGTGGGATATGAACTGCTGCTACTCAACGGCTTGATTACCGGAATCGGACTGTGGATATTATCGTTAAACAACTCGCAATCCGCCACGGCGGACAAGCCCGTAATCCGCCACGGCGGACAAGCTCGCAACTCGTAACACGCAACCCGTAACTCGCAACTCGAACCCCGTAACCCGTAAAACAATGATTATCAAATCTGCCGAATTTATCATCAGCAACACCGATTACCGCAAATGTCCGCAGGACGGCAAGCCCGAATACGCTTTTATCGGACGCTCCAATGTAGGTAAATCGTCGCTTATCAATATGCTCACCAACCGGAAAGGACTGGCCATGACGTCGGCAACTCCCGGAAAAACGATGCTTATCAATCATTTTCTGATTAACGACGAGTGGTATCTCGTGGATTTACCCGGATACGGATATGCGCGTCGAGGAAAAGAAAACAGAGAGCGGCTGCAAAGAATAATCGAAGATTATGTGCTGGATCGCGAAGCGCTGACTTCGCTTTTTGTGTTGGTGGACAGTCGCCACGAACCTCAAAAAATAGATGTGGAGTTTATGCAATGGTTGGGCGAGAACGGTGTTCCGTTCAGTATCGTTTTCACCAAAGGCGACAAACAAGGTCCCGTGCGTTTGCGGGAAAACGTGGACAGATACAAAGAAAAACTATTGGAAACGTGGGAAGAACTTCCGCCCGTTTTTGTTACTTCGTCCGAAAAAAAATCGGGTAGGGAGGAGCTGCTGGAATATATCGATGGCATAAACAAGACGCTGTAATTGAGCGCGCAAGGCAGATGGAGAGGCACAAAGTATATTTTGTACACGGTATATTGGGTTTCCGGCGCGAGTATTCTAAACTAGAAAAAGCATTGGAGCGCGAAGGATTCGAAACGGAGTTTTTTCCCTATAACAGCCGAAAAGAGGATTTACGGATTGTTGCCGAAAAACTGTATCGGAAAATTCAATCGGAGGACATCGAGAAAATATCGTTTGTAGCTCATTCCATGGGCGGACTCGTGGTGAGAGCCTTGTATGACCAGGTGAAAAACGACAAGTTATTTCTCCGGATTTTCCGAATTGTAATGATTGCCACGCCCAATCAGGGAGCCGTTTTCGCGAAAGTGATGCATTCCAATGCAATTCTCCGATTTATCATGGGCGTGAATTTACGCCATTTTCTTGCCGATGAAAACGCGTTGGCAAGGACACTTCCCGTTCCCGATGCCGAAATCGGTATTATTGCCGGATATAGCGGAAAATCGTGGGGTTACAACCCGTTTATCGGCTCCGATAACGATTTGGAAGTTATGCCAGAAGAAACAAAATTGGGTTCGGAAAAAGATTTTATAACGGTAAAAAGCAACCACATCGCTATTTTGCGAAACAAAGCCACACTGACTTATGTGGTGAATTTTTTGAAATCGGGAAAATTTTGAGTTTTTACCGTTCGCGCACTTTTTAAAGTGTGTGTTGAGAACACGCCGATTACAAATTGCGCGGGAGAGGCACATCGTGTAATCTTTTACTTTTTCTTTCCCTTAACGATCTTCTCGTGTTCGTTAAGACAATTACAGGCTGTTCGTTAAGGTGACGACACTGTGTGTTAAACGGGGCGTAAAACCCACAAATCTTTATAAGATACGTGATTTTACATTTGTATTATCTTTGCGCGCTAATATACTGACATATTTCAAATTAAACATAAAATTTATGAAAAGAACTATCTTGATGCTTGCTCTCGTTTTAACGGTCGGAGGCGTGAGCGCTCAGCACGATTTAAGCAATGGTGCTCTGCTCGATGGCAAAACAATTGTGAAAGCTAACGCCCTCGGCTGGGCAACCCGCAATTTCGGTTTCTATGGCGAACGCATCATCAACAAAAACATCAGTGCCATTGTGGGTGTAAACTTTATGCCCGAGGGGTTAGTTCCGTACATTGATAAATTCACAGAAGACGTTTTGTTGCACAACATTCAGGCAAGCTCGTTTGCCGTTACGCCCGAAGTTCGATTCTATCTTGGCAAAGGTTACGGAAAAGGTTTCTACATTGCACCGTATTATAAATACGAACGTTTTAACGCCAATAATTTTATTTTTTCGTACGACGAAAATGAAGAAATATCTTTAAAGGGAGACCTAAACACGCACGGTATAGGAGCAGTTTTAGGTTTACAATGGTTATTTGGGAAAAACAAAAACTTCGCGCTCGACTGGACGATAATCGGAGCTCACTATGGTGTGAATAAAGCCGATTTCTTGGGAAAATCAACCCACACGCTGTCTGCACAAGAACAAGCTGAAATTAAAAAAGAAATTGAAGTCAGTCTTGCCGACATTCCTTTTATTAAAGACAAAACCATTACCGTAGATGCCAATTCGTCTCGAGTTGAATTGAAAGGTCCTTGGGCTTTTATTCGCTCATCGCTCTCTATCGGATTTAGATTTTAAACGAAGATATATTTATCACACACTTCAACCCGTGTTTGAACTCTTGTGGTGATGTGCGCGATCGATAACAAAAAAGCAGTCCGAAGTCTGCTCTTTAATTATAACTCTTTCGTAACACGTTTTAGTCAGGTTTGACCAACAGTAACGAAACACCAAACCAGTTGTTTTTCAAGTTTTGCCCGGCATAATCGTTTTTAGCAATATTGCTGATTCCCATATTATATCGTAAAGAAACTTGCAGAAAATCGTTCACCGAATAGTTTATTGCAAACGGGATGGAATATTCAAACCGTTGAAATGCATTTTTGGCTTTGTTTGAGCCCAACAAAATATTGGTGCTGAAACCGGACGATAAGCCGAGTTTGTCATTCAATAGATTGAGTTTCAGCATCAGCGGTAAATCAACATAATGCAATCGGATGTTTTCAGGTTCGCTTTTGCTTCTTTCGCCTCTTTGGTTGTACATTATCTCGGCGGTAAATGAAACCGGATTAAAGAGCTTGTATTCTTTATACATGTTCAGTGAAAGTCCGATTTTAGGCTTTCCGCCGTTGTTGCTTACTTCCGAATAGGTTGTGCCAATACCGATAGCGGAAGCGGTTTTGATTTTCTGTTCTTTTTTCTTAGATGACGCGGTTTGGATAAGCTTGATGGCAACCGAAAATGAAGTGGAAGGATACGCGATTTGATTTACTGTTCCGGCTATGAATATGTCGTTTTTAGGGTCGTAATAAGCCAGCGCTCCCGAAAGTCCGGAGTGTCCCATAAGTTCGGGCATTCCCAAGAAAGCAGGCAGTTTAAACAGATGAATGCCGACGCCCGATTTGATGGGCGAAAAAATAGTGTTCCATACCTGTAATTCCTCAATGTAGCTCTTGGGAAATAGCTTTCCCGTGAAAAATGCTTCAATAAAAATCAACAATTCCTTAGAAGTGGAAACAATGCCGCCGTCCGAACCAAAAGATGTCATTGCTTTTGGAATGTGCAGCGGTTTATTTTTGTAGTACATCGTTTTCGGACGAGTATCCGTTGAGTCATTATATACATAAGTCTTTGACAATTTCAACGGCTCAAAAATCAGCTGTTCGCAATTTTCCGAAAAAGATTTGCCTGTAATTTCCTCAATAATTTTACCTAAAAGTTGAAAATTGGCGTCAGAATAATGCGCTTTATTTTTGGTGTTGGGAGCAAATCGCGGTTCCATGTTTTTGCTACGCTCTATAGCCTGTTCAAAAGTCCAAAATTGGTCGTTGCCTGCAAAAAGGTCATCTTCGAGACTTTTTCCGTTCGAGCCTTTGTCTTCAAAATAATCCGGCAATCCCGATGTGTGTGCGAGCAAATTTCGGATGGTGATTTCGTTGGAATAGTCCACTCCTTTATAGATGTGAAGCCCTTGCATAATACCGGCATCGAGGTATTGGGCGATTTTTTCGTCCAAAGATACCTTTCCATCGGCGACCAAATGCAGGATAATTGCCGTTACAAACAGTTTGGTAGTACTGGCAATAAAAAATTGCCGCTCGTTTTCCATATCTCCTGCCGAACCGCACCAAAACTCGTCTTTATGCTTGACGCAAAAGGTAGTTCCAAACACTTTTTTGTTGTCCACCGTTTTGTTCAAAATCTCTTGCAAGGCGGTTGATTTATTTGCCAAACTCATTGATGTGGTTTCTTGCGCGAATAAAGGAACATTTATCAATGTAGCAACCAACATCGTAGTCAAAATAATTTTCTTTGTATCCATAATAAGTGATTTTTAAATGTTTATGCAAAGTTACCGCGCATAAACCTCAAAAAACTTACCAAAGGATAAGAAATGGGAGTTACATGGTTTTCTTTCTGATTCTGCTGAGGCTTTCAGGCGTTATGCCGAGGTAGGACGCGATGTATTTATCGGGTGTGCGCAATAAAATATGGGGTTGGCTACGGAGCATCTCCACATAGCGTTGTTCCGCTGTTTTGGATAGAATTTCAATTTGCTGATTTTGCTTATGGATAAATAAATTTTCGGCTGCGGATTGGTTGATAATCCTGCCGTAATCGGTTTTGGAGAGTTCCATGAAATCGTTTCGAGCAATTCGAAACAACCTGCACGGCTCAAAACACATCACTTCAAGCGGGGTAGGTTGACCGGACAAGAGCGATAAATAATCGACTAAAAAATCATTTTCGTAACAGAGGTCGGTGCAGATATAGTTGTTGTTATTGTAGAGCAAAATTCCACCCGAACCTTCGAGAATAAAATGAAAATTTTTCTCACGTTCGTTGTACTTTTTCAATACTTCGTTTTTGGGTTTTTCAACCACTTCGCCGTATTGAACAAAGCTTTCCCATATATCAATAGGCGCTTGGAAATATGGGTCGAAAATGGTTTTGAATTCTTGTGCTATTTCTTTCATTGGGTGATGTTGAGTGAGCGGGTGACGTAACGGAGTGGGGCTTTGCGTTTGGGCGGGTTGGCGGGCGACTGCCCTGTCAATCCGAGACGAATCCGCCAATTGGCGGAGGCGACGACACTTCGCACACCCGTGTTACACCGGCTGACGCCAAAGCCCGTATTGGGTGCTGGCTGTTTCTTTTAATAACTTGTCAAATTACACCTGTTTTTCTACTTCGACAGAAAACCTGCCTCGGTGATAACTGATTTTGCTTCATTTGATTGTAACCATTCGTATAATTTGTATGCCATTGAATTATGATCTAAATCTGAACGAATTGCTACGTGTACTTTTGATATAAAAGGATATGTACCGTTTTTAACCGTTTTTTCGTCAGGGAAAATATTGTTTATTGCTATTTTGGGCACTTCCCTGTCGGGAACTCTTGCTTGCAAATTTTTATAATTATTGAATGTGTAACAAATGGCGTCTTCGTTATGTGTAATTTCGCCAAAAACTTGCGCCATCCCACCTATATCACTTGCAGGAAACTCGGCAGGCTCTAAACCATTCATAACTAACTCTCTAAAAACTTCTTCGCTACCAGAATTGCGAGGACGTGTAAATACTTTTATAGTTGCATCTTTACCGCCAACTTGTTTCCAATTAGTTATTTCGCCTGTATATATTTTTTGAATTTGGCTAATAGTCAATGATTTTAAAGGGTTTGCTTTGTTAACAACAAAAACAAAAGCGTCTAATGCAATGGGCGCTTCAGTCAGTGAAATTCCGACTGTCTGGGCGTATGCTCTTTCGTCTGGCGAGATAGTTCTATGCGTGAGGATAATATCTGCTTTACGGTCAATAAAGTTGATAAAAGCACCGTGGGTTCTCGAACTTTTTATTCTTTCGCCAAAGAAAGACTTGTATTGTGCGGGAATGTTTTGTCTGTTAACCTGCAAAGTCCATTCAGAAACAACGGCTGGTGGTGTCCATTCATAACGAAGCCCTAATAGTTTACAGGCAACCATTATGTTTAAAACACTCGAAGAGGTAGAACCGTCAACTCTCGGGTAATTTTCAAAAGAAACGTCTTTTATGCCTGTGAACTTAGGTTCTTCTTTTTTACAACTATGTCCAATAATCGTTGTAAATAAAAGCAACGATACAACTAATTTTAATTTGTTCATAATTTATTCTT
Source organism: uncultured Petrimonas sp. (assembly GCA_964557135.1). GTDB lineage: Bacteria > Bacteroidota > Bacteroidia > Bacteroidales > Dysgonomonadaceae > Petrimonas. The sequence goes on from CAZKZB010000075.1 coordinate 15,571, forward strand.
TTGAATGTTAATGAGATTTCTTGTTGTCTGTCGGGGTTGGCTTTGCTCAGCTTGCCCCCAACGGTTTATTTACGCAACTCACTTCGTAAACCTATCCAAATTTAACAATGTTTA
>CAZKZB010000076.1:0-14715 GCA_964557135.1 uncultured Petrimonas sp.
ATTCATGTTTAGTCCCGTTCGGGACAAGGTAGCTCCAATTTTGCAATGCGCCGTGTGGCTTTAGAGCCGCGAAGCACGAGTGTTCATGCGCTGTGCGGCGTGGAGCCTCAAAGCGCGAGGACAATGCGCCGTGCGGTGTAGAACCTCAGGGCGCGAGTGCAATGCGGAGCATCAAGGAGCGAGGCCGGCGGAAATACTGCACACCATTGTATCAAATATCGACTATCCTGCTTGGTGATGCTTAGCGTCTCTGTGTCTTTGTGGCGGAAGTTTTGGTAGTCGTGGTAAGGGTTCAACCACTTTGTGGTTGGGGGTGAGCGGGTATCAGCTTGCCCCGCACTGCGTAAGGGGTTATTCATGTTTAGTCCCGTTCGGGACAAGGCAGCTCCAATTTTGCAATGCGCCGTGCGGCTTTAGAGCCGCGAAGGGCGAGTGTTCAGCGCTGTGCGGCGTGGAGCCTCAAAGCGCAAGGGCAATGCGCGGTGCGGTGTAGAACCTCAAGGCGCGGGTATTCATGCGCCGTGCGGCTTGAAGCCTCAAGGCGCGAGGCCGGTGGAAATATTACACACCATCGTATCAAATATCAACTCATCGGTCATCGGTCATCAGTCATCCGACATCCGTCATCCGACATATTTTAAATATTCTCCTCGTTTTATTTTTTATTCCACTCCATTATATCTATCTTTGCAGCCGAAATAATGGTGTTACGTGTTCCAAATTTGGCTTCGGAACCCGTAATGAAAAGGGAATCAGGTGAAAATCCTGAACAGACCCGCTGCTGTAAAAACCTCCCTCACCCCCCTCGGCCCTCTTCTATAGAGGAAAAAGCTGAAAAGCCCGCGAGGGGAGAAGGATGCCGCAAAATCACCAATGCCACTGTCCGCCGGCCGGCGGATGGGAAGGAGTTGCGGTTTGAAGGAAAAGTCAGAAGACCTGCCACTGTTTCACAACTGTTAAATGGCTTTCGGGGAATAAAGCTTGAAAACGACTCGCGAACAAAATCTCTATTACTTACGCGCTTCATTTTCAGATTGCTTTACCGGTATTGTAATTCGGTATAAGATGAGTATTTTTAAGAAAATTGCAGTAGTCGCCGTTGTTGCATTTGGTGCAATAACAACTTCGTTGTGGGCTCAAAACAACTTAGACAGTTTGCAGCATTTACCCGAATTGGTGGTTACGGCCAAATCATTCAAAGAAGTTATTCCGGTTCAAAAACTTACGGGCGAAGAGTTGAAATCGCTCAACAGCTTTTCGGTAGCCGACGCTATTCGTTATTTCTCCGGTACACAGATAAAAGATTACGGCGGTGTGGGCGGTCTTAAAACGGTGGATATACGCAGTATGGGAACCAACCACATGGGCGTTTTTTACGACGGAATTCAATTGGGAAATGCTCAAAACGGGCAAATAGACCTGGGAAAATTTTCGTTGGATAACATCGAATCTATTTCGCTGTATAACGGACAGAAAAGTGAAATCTTTCAGCCCGCGCGTGATTTTGGCTCATCGGGAAGCATTTACCTGCGCTCTAAACGGCCTGCTTTTGATTATAACGACACGGATAACGTGAGGGCGGTGATGCGCACCGGCTCGTTTCACCTGATAAACCCTTCCCTGTTGTGGGAACACAAAATACGCGATAATCTGTCGTCGATGTTGAATGTTGAGTGGGTAAACTCATCGGGGAAATACAACTACAGATACAAACGTGTGCATCCGATTACCCGTGCAACGGTTTATGACACAACCGCCGTGCGCGAAAACGGCGACATAAATGCTTTGCGCGCAGAAGGAGGGTTTTATGGCTTACTCAACCAAGGGCATTGGAACGTGAAGTCCTATTTTTACACATCGGAACGCGGTATTCCGGGAGCAATTGTGAATAATATCTGGAAAAGAGCTCAGCGGCAATGGGACAGAAGCTTTTTCACGCAGGGCACTTTTCTAACTTCGGTTACCCCTCGTTACGACATACAAATAAACGCCAAGTATGCCAACGATTATATGAGGTATCTGAATCCGGATACAACGTTGATGTATATCGACAACTTATATAATCAACAGGAAGCTTATCTTTCAATAGCCAACAAATACTCCATACTTAAAAGTTGGGACGTCTCGTTATCGGGAGATTTTCAATGGAACACGCTGTGGTCGAATCATGATGGTTTTGTACGCCCTACCCGATTTACGACATTAATTGCTGCCGCAACGGCTTTGGATTTAGGAAAACTGAAGATGCAGGGAAGCGCTTTAGGCACATTTGTAAACGATAAAGTGCAAAACAACCAATCCAACAAACAAGAGTTCACTCCGGCAGTTTTCGTTTCATATAAGCCGTTGCACCGGCACAACCTAAATTTTCGGGCTTTTTACAAGCATATTTTCCGGATGCCCACCTTTAACGATTTATACTATACCGATATTGGAGACATCAGTTTAGAACCCGAATATACTCATCAGTATAACGTAGGCGCGCAATATGAAAAGAGTTACCGAAAAGGAATCATCCGAAATTGGGACATTCAGACAGACGCTTATTTTAATAAAGTCACGAATAAAATTATCGCTGTTCCAAAAGGAAGCGGAATGTACCGATGGATGATGATGAATGTGGGCACCGTTGAGATTCGGGGAGTCGATTTCTCCACATCGGCAACCGCACAGCTTCAAAAAGATTGGTTAGTAAACGTGAAAGCCATATACACCTATCAGCAAGCGCAAGATTTTACCCGACGAAAGAACAAAGAATTGGAAAAAATAACATACGGTGGACAAATTGCTTATATCCCGTGGCACAGCGGATCGGTAATAGCAAGCTTGTTGTACAAGGAGTGGCGACTGAACTATAGTTTTATCTATGTGGGCGAGCGATACCACAGTTCGGCAAACATTCGCGACAACTACGAGCAACCTTGGTACACGAATGATTTATCTTTGGTAAAAGTTTTTAAACGGAAAAATTTCACAAACAAACTTTCACTCGAAGTAAACAATCTTTTTAATCAGGATTACGAGGTAGTGTTGAACTATCCGATGCCTAAGCGCAATTATAAAATAACATTAACGGTAGAGATATGATTAAAGAAGGTAGAAAAAATAGAATATTGCTGCTCTTGTCCCTGCTTGTCGTTTTTTTATCGTGCAGAAAGGATGTAGAACTACAGCTTTCCGATATTGCCTTTGTTGATGCCGGTTCCGGTGTTAATTACGCCGGTTTTTATCTCTTAAACGAAGGAAATATGGGAAGCAACAAGTCGTCGCTCGATTATTTCGACTTCACAACCGGCAGCTACAAGCGGAATATTTATGCCGAAATTAATCCCACTGTTCCCAAAGAGTTAGGCGATGTGGGGAACGACTTACAAATTTACGGTCAAAAACTGTATGCCGTTATAAATGCCTCAAATAAAGTTGAGGTAATGGATGCACGCTCGGCGAAGCGCATCGGACAAATAGATATTCCAAACTGCCGTTACGTGGCGTTCCACGAACAATTTGCTTACGTAACCTCCTATGCAGGGCCTATTGAAATTAATCCCGATTACACGCAGCGGGGTTTTGTCGCTAAAATTGATACCGCCACGCTGCAAATTATCGACAAATGCATCGTAGGATTTCAACCGGATGGGATTGCCGTATCCAAGGGTAAAATTTACGTCGCTAACTCGGGCGGATACATGGGTTCGGGGAATTTGGAAAGGTATGAGCGTACCGTTTCCGTAATAGATATCGCCACTTTCAGCGAAGAAAAACGCATCGATGTGGATTATAACCTGCACAGAATAAAAACCGATAAACGGGGGGATTTGTGGGTTACATCCCGAGGGAGCGACACCAACAATTATCCTTCTCGGCTTTTCCTTATCGATGAGCAAAAGCAAGTGGTTGCCCGTAGCTTCGAAATTCCCGTATCAAACTACTGGCTCGATGGCGACTCGCTTTACTTATTTCGGGCTGAGCGCAATGCTGCCAATAAGGAGCAGATAAGTTTCGCTTTGATAAATACAAACACGAAAGAAATTATCAATGAACAATTTATTACCGACGGAACTGACGCGCAATTTGAAATGCCTTACGGAATTATGGTGCATCCCGACACCAAAGATATTTACATAACAGATGCCGGAGATTACGTGAATCCCGGATATTTATATTGTTTCGATAAACAAGGGAAAAAGAAATGGAGTGTGAAAACCGGCGATATTCCGGCACATTTCGCCTTGCTCCCCAAAAAATAATAAAAAAAAGAGATGGAAAGAAGAAAATACTCGTTTTTAGTTTTAGCTGTAACTGTCGGGCTGTTTTTAGGCGGTTGCGAGTCGGACACTCCTGATCCCGAACCTACACCCGATACCAAAAATCCGTACATTACCCGTGTTTTTGACTATAAACCGGCGCCCGGTCAGTTTGTGAATAAAATGCCTAAATACGAAGCCGGCGACACACCCGAAACCATGGCAAAAAAGGCGCAAGACGCTCTCGCGAACAACAACAGAGGAACGGTGTCGCTTGGCGGTTTTGGAGGCTATATAGTTGTCGGATTCGATCATGCCATAGAAAACAAAGCCAACGCACGCGACTTTCAGGTTCTCGGAAACGCTTTTGAGGGAAGCAGCGAGCCGGGAATCGTGATGGTTTCGGTGGATAAAAATAAAAACGGATTGCCCGACGATGAATGGTATGAACTGGCAGGAAGTGAGTATAAAAAAGCGGAAACCGTTAAAAATTATCGGATTACCTATTACAAACCCGATGAAAATAAGACGCCCGTTCCACACGAAGAATATTCGGCTGTTACCGATATTACGTACATCCAATGGTCGGCAAGCAACAACACGACGGGTTATTTGCATAAAAATCAATATCACCGGCAAAGCTACTGGCCGCAGTGGATATCGGGGGACGAATTATCTTTCACGGGAACAAAACTTGCCGATAACTGCACGGATGAAAGCGGAACAGGCGAAAAGTTCGTTCAAACGGCTTACGGACAGGGATACGCCGATAATGCAGCAAATAACCACGAGGACTCGAAGATGGATATCGATTGGGCGGTTGATAAAAACGGAAATTCCGTAAAATTAACCGGAATCGATTTCGTGAAAATTTACACCGGCATAAATCAGAATTGTGGTTGGATAGGCGAAATATCAACTGAAATTATGGGAATAACAGATTTACATTTAATCACTAAATAAAAATAATCTAATAATGAAAAAAAACATTTTTTGGGCATTAATTTGCACTACACTTTTTCTTATTTCTTGTAATGACGAGAATTTTGAGCCACACTTAACCACAACATTAGAAACCGAAACATTCGCATTCGGCCATGAAGGCGGAAGTGAAATATTTTCCTTGGAAAGCAACGAAAACTGGCGGGTAAATAGTTTACCGGACTGGGTTATCGTAAAAGTGAAAGATGACGGACCTTCAACAAGAAGCACTACATACGTGGAAGGGAAAAAAGAAGTAACAGTTATTGTAAACAAAAACGAAAAGTACGAAGCTCGTACCGCATAGATAACGTTTTCGTCCGTGTCGGGCAAAAAGACAGAGCTTTTAATTAAACAAGCCCAAAAACCGGAACTTATCGGTTATTGGATATTGAGTGAGGGTTATGCCGGACAAGAAAATACCGAATTGGCTTGGTATGATATCTCGAAGGGAGAAATATTCACCCAGCAATTTCTTGCGTCGAACGGTATCAAGCTGGGAGATACAGGAAACGACCTGAAAATATACGGCAGCAAAATGTATTGTATTGTAACCGGCCCGGGAATGGGTGCGGCAGCCACCGAAGGAACAAACTACATTGAAGTTATAAATCCGGCGAACGGGAAATCCATTAAACGAATACCGTTTACAAACGCCAAAGGAGCGGCAGCCAAACCGCGCAACATTGTTTTTGACAACGGAAAAGGGTACATAAGCAGTTATTCCAACGAAGTAGTTCGTTTAGATACCGCAACCTTAGCCTTAGACGCGTTCGCGGCACTAAGCGGCACGTTGGCTGAAGGACTGGCAATTAACGACGGTAAAATTTATGTTTGCAACTCGGGGCAAGGAGCGGACAATAAAATATCGGTAGTTGACATTGAAAAAATGCAAGAAGTTAAGGTTATAACAACCGCCGCAAACCCTACGGGAATTGTCTCAACCACAACGGGAGAACTGTTTTTCAACACTAATTATCCAGACTACAACCTATACAAACTGACGGTAGAGCCTGAAAAAATTGAAGAAATAAAAGACATAAGTGCCGCCAACCTAACTTTCACAAACAACAGTGTATACACCTGTAGTTTCGACTGGTCAACTTATAAAGGAAATTCTTACCGATATAATTTAACTAACAATAAAGCAACTCCGCTCAATATAGATTTAAAAAGCCACGGCATCAGGCTTCTAATGGAGTATAAAATTGGTGTGATTAACGATGTCGAAGATATTTTTATTTCGGGAATGGGACAGGATGTTGTAATCTACAATCCGATAATAAAAGAAGTAAAACACACCTTCAAAACAGGTGTTGCAAACGGAAGCGGGGTTGTGGCATATTTTAAACGATAACACAAAAACATATATCAAAAAAAATGAAAAAACTAATAATCTATTTCACATTGGCATTTACCGTAATTTTCGCGTCGTGCGACGAAACCGGAAATACGGTAAAAAAAATGGAAGCGCCTGTAATATCGGAGCTTCAAAACGAATATTTAATAAAGCAAGGTGCATTGTTGGAGCTAACTCCTACAGTTACTAACGCCCAAAAAGCAACCTATGTATGGACAGTTGACGGAAAAGAAGTTTCCAACGAAAAACAATACGTCTTTTCTGCCACAGCACCCGGAGAATATAAAATCATCTTAACCGTTGCAAACGCAAGTGGAGATGCGGCTCAGACGATAACGGTTTCGGCATTTTCGAAATATAAATACGGCGCATTTGTGTTGTCGGAAGGAAATATGAGCAACGAAACCGGAACACTTTCTTTTATCGACTACGAAGGCATAGCCGAAGATTCTATCTTCATTAAAGCAAACGAAGGCAAAAAATTAGGAAATGCCGTACAAGATATGGCTATAGCCAATGGAAACCTGTATATTATTTCGCAAAACGGAGCCAAAAACGACGGTCTCGGAAAATTAGTTATTGCCGATGCTGAAACCGTTGAACTGAAAGCCGTAATTGACGAAGGGCTTGACGGATGGACAACCAATATTGCCGTGCCTAACGACAAGAATGCTTTCGTGCTGCAAAGCGGCGGCCCAATGTATATTGTTGACCTTGTTTCAAACAAAGTTACCGGGAAAGTAGAAACCGAAAACCGTTTCAGTAAAATGAGAATGGTTGTTATAGACAACTACGTTTACGCCGCAGCACGTACAAAAATTGTAAAGATTGACGGAAATACGGGAAAAGTGGAAAAAGAAACCGACTTGGGAGCTAACATAACCGGATTGGTGAAAACGCACGACAACGAACTGAAAGCAATAGCAACCGCAGGAGCAGAAAGAATGATTTGGACGGTTACAAAAGAAAATTTGAAGAAATTAGATCGTGCCAATCTGTACGATATAAACATCAACGGTTTCGCGCGGCCTACTTTTGACGTACAAGCAAAATCCAACGTTGGTTTTTACATTTTAGGAAACAGAGGCATCACCTATTCTTCCGTGGGACAAGGACGCGAAATATTCTCGCTACCATCTGCCGATTTCCCCAATGCCGACACAATGTATGGGCCCTTATCGGTAAATCCTGAAACGGGAAACATTTATTTTGGTTATGTGAAAAGTTGGAGCGAATATAACAATAACGGGGTAGCAATTATTTCGCCCCAGGGCAAAAAAATAATGGACTACAACTCAACCAATACAAACGTGTCTGAAAAAATAGACACCCGCTTCTGCGCCGGTATTTATTTCACAAAGCCTTTTTTACCCGGTAAATCAAGCTGAAATTCGTAAACGGGTATTGCGGTTACAATTGCATGACGCATTTCAAACATAATAAACCACTAATAATAAGAAGAAAATGAAAAAAAATCTATTTTATCTCGTGCTTTTTTTCTCGCTCGTGTTGGTATCGTGCGAGAAAGATCCTATTGTTGAAACAGTAACCTTATCGCTCGAAAATAAACTAACCACCGCCAATACGGAATGGACAGGCGATAAATCGGGGACGGAATTTCAAGGAAAATACGGACCTGTATGGAAAAATCAATTCAGCGGCTCGGACAATTTCTTTGTGTTCGATAATTATTTTAACGATTTTTCATGGGGTGGTTTTATGTACACCAATAAAACCGACGTTACCACAGGTGAATACACCAATAACAGCGCCATTACCGGAAGCGGAAAAAACGGGAAAGTGTATCTTACCGCAAATACTAACGAGGACACGCCGGCGGTAATCTCTTTCAAAGACGGTATGCCACACTCTTTTACCGGATTGTATGTAACCAACAGCACATATGCTTACTTATCGATGAAGAACGGCGATGGGTTCGCGAAAAAATTCGCTAAAGACGATTGGTTTAAACTGGAGATTTTCGGAAAAAATGCACAAGGAACCAATACGCCTTCCCTGGAAGTATATCTTGCTGATTTCCGCAACGGAAAATCCGAAATACTCAACACATGGAAATGGATAAACTTAGAATCGTTGGGAGATGTCAAGAGCTTGCATTTCAAACTTTCGTCCACGGATATGGGTGAGTTTGGAATGAATACGCCCTCTTACTTTTGTATAGACGGAGTTACAGCTGTAAAGTAATTAAGTTTGTTGAAAATTCTATTGTAACATTCTAATTGGATAAGCCTGCGGCGCCTGTGTCCCTCTCTTGTCGGATTTCTTCTCCCGCGCTTATTTCCAATCATATATAAAAAAGCGGGACTTTTTTATCCTCCCGCGCTTACTCTCTACTTTTATTTATTATTTTGTTTAAAAGGCATTTCAATCGATTGGAGTGCCTTTTTTATCGATTTTAGTCAGGTAAAGTATGAAAAGGTGCACATCGGGAAAATTAATTTTGGCTCTATAAGTCTTAGTGTGAATTAACATTACAAAGAACGCCCTACTTATCGTAAAAACTAAGACTGTCATGCTAAAACTTGGGAAGATAAGTCCGAATGGACTTCAATATGAATAACCGTATGTGAAACGCACGGTAGCAAGTCAATACCGAAAGAGGACTGTCTCAAAAGTGCTCTTGCAGTTTCATTTTGTCATTTTGATCCGCCAGTTGGCGGAGAAAAATCTATTTTATCGCAATTTATAGATACTTCATTCCTCCGCCGTTTGGCGGATACATTCAGTATGACAATTTGATAGTGATTTTACTTTTGATACAGCTCCAATTCAGCCCACTTCGGGGCCGGATAGAAGATTGGTTTATCTGGCCCCGCACATCGTACGGGGTTATTCACATTTAGTCCCATCGGGACAAGGATACAAATCACTTTTGCTAATTACCTGAGTTCCGGATAAGTGCAACAATCTGAATAAGGTAATAAGGTTATTTTCAGCGTTTTTAATCTGCTACTAAGGTAAGACTTTAAAATACCGTGTCCGACTATCGGCGGAAGGTTTAGAAAATTCACCTTAATAACCTTATTTTTTAAAAGAAACCTTAATAGAACGTGAATTCGATATAAGGGATTCAATTTAGACTACTGATATTCAATAAGGTAATAAGGTTAGAAACCCTAATCCATCACAATACTACTAAGGTTTTTCACTCAAAATACCGTGTCCGACTACCGGCGGAAGGTTTTAAGCGTACGAAGTTTACCTTATTTGTATTTCATGATTATCCGCAATCCTTCCTAAAAAGGGAACAACGCTATTTTTTATGTATACGACGAAAGGAAATCTTTTTTCGCTTTGTCTTAATCCATAGGCTGAAAGCCTACCATACCATAGCGTAGGGCAACGCCCTGCGAATTGGGCGGCATACCAATCCTAAGCGCTGAAAGCGCGTAAGAATATCTGCTTTCGCTCTTTCAGAGCTTCCGTTTGGAGCTTATAGCCTTACCTTACATAGGGCGTTGCCCTACGCTATATGCTTATGCCACTTCGCGGCGTTTAGGAACAATTGCAGATAATCATATTGTATTTCTTTAACCTTAGTAAAGATCAAAGTGTCACAGAGCTGAACCTTATTAGCTTATTTTTAATGCAATAGCATTATTATTTATTTCGAACTCACGTTAATAGAGGTATAAATGAATGAAACTAAAAACTTATTCGCTTATTTATCAAATAAATAATTATTTTCTTAAACGAAACTCACGTTAAAACGCGAAGAATCTTAATTTTAATCATGGTTGTCCGATAAAAATGTCCCGGAGGGACTAACTATGAATGGGGCTGTCTCAAAAAGCCACGCCATTGTTTCGTTTTGTTAAGTTGAACAGAGCAAAACATCTTTTTTGTCAAGAAAATATAGATTTTTCTGCGTCAGCCGGCGAAGAAAAATGACAATTTGATAGTAGATTCAGCTTTTGAGACAGCCCCTTCAATATAAAATACGCTTCGGTTGGTAATTACCGGCTTCGAACACTCGAGTCGTAATCTACTGTTCCTCGATTGTCGTAGCCGGAGAACGAATTTTTGCGACGTAATAGATAAAATTCCTGGTTGTCTTTTTCGCTTCGGATTATTTCGAACAGCTCAAAACCGTTACGGCTCATCATATTCAGTACGGCCAACATTCCGTTGAACGACATCGGACGACGACGTTCGTCGGTAATTTGAGGCGTTCTCCCACCTTGACCGTAATCTATTCTTACCGTAATTTTAGAAGTTAAAATCGGGCCCGAATCCGACCAAATCATCACGTAGTCCGCGTCAATATCGCTTACGGGCACTTCGTTCACATATTGCGCGCTGGCAAATGTTAGACTACCTAAAATAAAAAGTGTTAATAAAAAAAGTTTTGCTTTCATTTCTGTAATTATTTTAAATTATTAAAGTTATGAATGACTGTTGTGGCAACAAAATTAAACAAAAAAACGACAACGAATAAAATATGCACGATAAGAATTGGAAATTGAGAATATATTCAACAATACACTATAATACAAATGACGCGTTGATTTAGAATAGAATTTATCGTGAATAAAACAATAGAGTTTTGATGTTTAGAACTTTTACCCGAAGAGTAACGCTTGCCCGCCGGCCGACGGGTTTTCATAACCGTAGGCGATTTATTCGCCTGCGGTAAAGAATATCTCTCCCAAGGCTCCGCCCGGAGTGGTGGCACATAAACGATTTCACAAGTACCGCCTTACAGGCGGATATGATTTCTGTAGACTTCACCGTAAGTCGCCGCTTTGCTATGACTTACGGTTATGAAAATATGGCATTTGGTTCCGCCGATTTCAATTCAAGCCATTAGGCAAAAATACGGATATTCATATTAGTTTTAGTTTTTTTTATCATAAAAGTTAACATCCCTTTTAAAAATAAAAGCTATTTTTGCACGATAAATATTTGTGTTATTTCCGGAAAATCAAAATGCGTAATCACAAAACATCTATTTTAATTATTAATACCGAAGGTAAAAGGAGTAAGCCCATGCTTGTTCCGACACGGCTACTTCTGCATTGGAAAAGATATTTCGCCCTTCTCGTGCTAACCATTTTATGTTTGGCTGTCGCCTTGGGTTTTACCGTATTTCATCGAACAAGCGAAATTTATAAGGACGAAATTGCCAAAGCGGACAGGATAAAAACTCTTATCAACATTCCAAAAGCCCAACAAACTTTCCAGTCGATTGACGAAAACATCTTTCGGATAAATAAATTATTGAAATCGAGAGGCTTAGTTGAAATGAGTGTTGAAAACATGGGCGGCCCCGAAAATATCGATGTAGTAAAGATTAACGAATTGGCCGATTTTTATAAAGAACAACTCGATGAATTAGAGAAAACTATTAAAAGTGTTCCCATAGGAAATCCTACTCTTTACAATAAGGTTATTTCAAAGTTTGGCTACAGACGCAATCCCTTTACCGGACACGGTGCCGAGTACCATTCCGGAATTGATATCAAGGGGCCAAAAGGGGCTGCAATTAAGACAACGGCCGACGGTGTTGTTGAATTTGCCGGTTGGTATGGCGGATACGGGAATTGTGTGATTGTTAAACACGAAAATAATTTGAAAACACTCTACGCCCACTTGTCGGAAGTATCTGTCAAGGAGAACCAAAAAATAATATGTGGCCACATTGTAGGAAAACTTGGAAGTACAGGACGAAGCACCGGACCACATCTGCATTACGAAGTTATTAAAAACAACGAAAAGGTAAACCCAAGCGATTTCTTTAATTTCAATTAGTGAATAGCCTATGAGAAACAGTAAAAAGAAAAATAATCGTTCTGTTGAATCACAACCTATTGATACCGTGATTGGTGCCGATATATTATTTAAGGGCGACATCAAAGGGGAAAGTATAATCCGCGTTGATGGATCCGTTGAAGGGAACCTGTCGCTTACCAAAGGAATTGTAATTGGCGAAAAGGCCAAAATTAACGGCAACCTGAAAAGTGACCGGATTATTATCTACGGAAGTATTTTCGGAGATATCAACTGCAAAGAGTTAAACATCAAAAGCTCCGGAGTTGTAAACGGAAACATTCAGGCAGATAATATTGAAATTGAAATGGGAGGAAGGTATAACGGCAATTTAACCATGCAACAGCCGGCGCCCTCTTTATCAGCAAAAAACGAGAAATAAAAGCTCCATGAAAATATCTCCGAAATTTTTCTGTTGTTTTCTTATATGAATATCCGCATTTTTACCTAATGGCTTAAATTGAAAATCGGCGGAGCCAAAAGCCATATTTCCAAAACTGTAAGTCAAGACAAAGCAGCGACTTACGGTGAAAAGCCTTACAAATCAAATCCGCTTGTAAGGCGGTACTAACGAAAAATCGTCTATGTGCCGCTACTTTGGGCGGAGTCGTAAGGGCATTCCTTGCTGTGGGCAGGCAGGTGTCGCCCATTACCACATAGCAGGATCTGCGACGGGTGATTAGGTAGCGAAACGGATATCCGCATTAAGAAATAACTTTCCGAAGCCATTTAGTTTTAAAAATAAGCAGGGATGTCAGTAATGAAAAAGCAAATACGAATACAAATTGTATAGATATTTCCAACAAAATATTTTTAATTATTTTTTCCAACCCAATCAATATTGTTACTTTTCTGAACAATAAAACGAACAAAGGATGAATCAGGTATATTCCTAAGGTTAGATAGGCGATTTCTGATAAAAAATTCTTTTTAATCTTCAGTTGAGAAAACAGTTTGTAAAATAATAATCCTCCGGCTATTAAAAAAGGAGATAAATAATAATAAAAGTATGAGCTATTAAATTGAATCACTGTATAACCTGATGCGATTGCAGATAAAATTGATGTGACAATGAAAATCAAAACCAAAAGAACATTTGGAATATGTTTTGAATCCCTCAACAAATATCCAAATATAAGATAACCTATATATTTTGAAAACCAAAGCAGAAAAAAAGGTGCATTTTTCACGCGAAGGTCATAAAGTTCCAATAAAAAGCCAAAACCCATAAAACCCCACGCTAGAACCCACTGTATCTTACTTGAAATATTTGATAACAGGAAATTAATCATTGGTATTATCGCATACAGCCCCAACAGGAGATACAAGTACCACAAATGATAATAAGGTTTCCCCAATATCAACGACTTTACGATTGGTATTAAATCAACCTCTCCTTTTGAAATATAAGATACAATTATTCTAAGAATTACATAGAATACAGTCCAAAAGACTAAAGGAATGAAAATCCGATGAAATCTTTTACGGTAAAAAACACCAAGATTGCCTTCATTTCTTCCTACCAGAAATCTTCCGCTTAATAAGACAAACAAAGGGATACAAATTCTACTGATTGCATAAACGGAGTTGCTTAACCAAAAATCGGCATCAAACAACTTGCTGCTTCTTGCTTCATGTACATAGTATAAGGAAATATGCACCAGAACAACTAACATAGCAGCTGTGGTTCTTAAGGTATCCATGGAAATATCTCTATTCATATGTACGGAATTTTGAGTAAAAAACCTTAGTAACATTGTGATGGATTAAGACTCACAACCTTATTATCTTATTGAATATCATCAAGTTAAAAATTTACTTAAAATCTTATAATTTCATGGTTAAGGTGAGTCAATTTACTCATTTAAAGAAATATTGTTTTCTGTTTGTTAGAGAGTTACCTTTACAAGTTGAATTTAACCTATCAACACTTTTCTCATTTTTATTCCTCCCCCTTTTTTTATCTATCCTTGCCCCCGAAATATTGGAGTTAAGTGCTCCACCGACATCGAAACCCATTCCGAATGGGGTCGGTGCATGATAAATATATTCTTCGTTTCTTCCTAAAATATTCGTTACCTTCTTCCGGATGGCATCATTGTAAAAGTCAATAGGCTAGCTTTTCGCATTAAATAAAGAAAATAGTCCCATAATTAGCAAGAATGTTCTCTTAAGTTTATCAAGACATAAAATATAGATTATGAGCGCATTATGACAAAGCAGACCGATGATCGGCCAGATGCGTTTCCCCCACTCTCCTTGTCGCCAAGTCCCGTCTTAGCCAACTTAATCCAATTTCAGTACCGCTAAAAACGCTTTTTGTGGAACTTCCACGTTTCC
>CAZKZB010000077.1:0-14325 GCA_964557135.1 uncultured Petrimonas sp.
TTAAATCAGGTTTTTCAATTTTTCCGTCGAAAGATCGATTGCCAAAATGATACCGTTTTCGTCTATTAAGTAATTTTTAAACCCTTTTGTCAACTGAAATTTTGTATAGATTTCAGAGTTGGTTCCTTTTTCATCGCAAAATTGCGAATTTAAATCAATGTTGTCCAAGAGCGTTGTTTTTTCAAAAACGTTTCTGTTTTCATCGAACGAAATCGATAGAAAGGTAGCATCGGGCTCGTTTTCTTTCAAATAATTGTACAGCCGCACGTTGTTGGCTCTGGATTGGGCATCGTAAGCCGCCCAAAAGCTTAATACTACTTTTTTGCCTTTGTGTTCGCTTAAATCGAGATTTTTCCCTTCCAACCCGCTAAGAACGATGTTAGGAATTTGTTCTCCGGGATAATAACCTATGGAAGCTTTTTCGGTTTTGATTGAACTCGACATTAATAGAAGCGAAAATATTGCTGCAAGGCAAAAGTTTACGTACTTCATAAAAAATGTTTTAGTTAATACTCAAACTTGCTTCGTGCTTCACGCATTTAGCAATGTTTTTGTTTTGACCGGATTTTCGCTAAAAACCGGATTTTTCGGGCACAAAATTAGTGTGTATTTTTTTAACAAAAAACTTTTGACATAAAAATCTTGTTTCCGAGTGTTAACATATGCAAATACAAAAACGCAATAACCTGATTACCAACACCGTTTACTTAAGGCGAAAAACGGCTAATTATTTCGGTTTAGAACCTTTGTGTGCTACTTTATTCTAAAATCAACCTTTTTTTTGTTCAACCATAGTCTGTCAAATATCATTAAATCAACAAGGAATATTCATCGCTCAAAACACAAATTTATTTTGCCGGGTTGTCTCATTGTTCTTGGTTTCGTTCATGTATATCAAGAGCGCAGTCAGGCCAACACAACCGAAAGTCATACATGCCGCTCGGCCCGATACGACGAACGCACCAACGGCCCGCTTTCCACAAATTCGAATCCTTTTTCCAATCCTATTCTTTTGTACTCTTTGAATTGTTCGAGCGAAACATATTCACTCACCGGAAGGTGCTTTTTCGTGGGTTGCAGGTATTGCCCGATGGTGAGTACTTTGCAGCCTACAGCTCTCAGGTCGTCCATGGTTTCAATTACCTCGTCGGGAGTTTCGCCTAAACCCACCATAATGCCCGATTTGGGTTTGCTTTTGTTGCTTTTCGCGACTATCCCGATAGTTTTTAAACTGATATCGTATTTTGCACGGCTGCGTGCCAACGGCGTCAACCGGCGAACAGTTTCCATATTGTGCGAAATGATTTCGGGTCCGGCATCGATAACTTTTTGAATAAGTTCCTCTTTTCCGAGGAAATCGGGGATAAGTGTTTCCAGCGTAATTCCGGGATTTTTTTTCTTTACGTACTTGATGGTTTCTGCCCAGAATTCCGCTCCGTAATCCCTCAAATCGTCTCTGTCGACACTGGTTATAACGCAATGTTTCAGGTTCATTTTGGAAATGGTGTCGGCCAATCTGTCCAATTCGCCCCAATCTACCGGCAGTGGTCTTCCGGTTTTAGTAGCACAGAAACCGCACGAGCGGGTACAAATTTCACCCAAAATCATAAATGTAGCCGTTCCGTTTCCCCAGCATTCCGAGAGATTGGGACATTTTCCACTCACGCAAATAGTGTGTAATTTGTTCCTGGCGATAACTTCTTTGATATCGAGGTATTGTTTTCCTTGCGGCAAATCTATTTTCAGCCACTCGGGTTTTCTTCGAGTTTGCATAATATTGTATGGTTTTTCTTTTGCTGTAATGAATAAAATGTAGTGCAAAATTAGCATTTTAATTCAAGATACAACGAAAGACTGCGTATAAAACGCAAAAAACCGGAACTAATTCCGGTTTTTGCGCTATAATATTTCGCAAACGCTTACTTCGCGGATTCTTGACTTTGCGGCTCGTTTTTCACTTCTTTCAGAATTACCGGAGCATCGGCTTGCGGCTCTTCCCCTTTTAAGTATGAGGGCAAGCTCATCCCTGCCATATTGAACAAATCGTTCAACGGCGGAACTGTTTTCATCAACCCCGATAAGAAATTGGCCGTAGAGCCTTTTCCGTCAGCGTTGTTTCCCGAATCCCAAACGGTAACCTTGTCGAACTTGATGTTCTTAACGGCTTCCACCTGCGTTTTAACCAATTCGGGTAGTTTTTCAATCATCAACAATTGATATGCCTTGTCGGGATCGCCTCCGGCGGCTTTTACCACGTCGGCATAACCCAACGCTTGCTTGTTCAAAATTTCGAACAAACCGCGCGCTTCGGCGTCCATTTTGGCAAAAATAGCATCGGCCTCACCTTTGGCCTGTACCCGAATGCGTTCGGCTTCGGCCTCGGCGTCGATAATGGCTTTCTGCTTAGCAATTTCGGCCGGAACCACAATATTGGCTTTTTCCGTAGAACGTTCGCGCTCGGCACGAGCGGTTTCTGCAAGTTCTTGCGCTTTGTAAGCCTCTTCCAAGGCGCGGGCTTCTTGCACTTTTTCGGCGGCAATGGCAATGCGTTGCGCTTCGGCTTCTTTCTCACGGCGGGCGGCATCGGATTTGGCGATGGTTATCTTGGCCGTATTTTCACCTTCAACAGCCGTGGCGTTGGCTTCGGCAATTCTCACGCGGGTAACTTTGTCGGCATCGGCTTTTCCGATAGACTCGTCGCGCATGGCCAGAGCAATGTTGATTTCGCGGTCTTTATCAGCTTGCGCTTTACCGGTTTCCCCGATTTTTTCCTGCTCGGCAACGCTGATTTTGGCGTCGTTGATGGCTTTGGCGGCAGCCTCTTTTCCGAGGGCGATAATATATCCCGATTCGTCTTTAATATCGGTTACGTTTACGTTTATCAGCTTCAGTCCGATTTTTTTGAGCTCACTGTCAACCGTTTTGGAGATGGCATCGAGAAATTTGTCGCGGTCGGAGTTAATTTCTTCAATAGACATAGTAGCAATAACCAAACGCAGTTGTCCGAAAAGAATATCGGAGGCCAACTCGCGAATTTGGTCGGGTTTAAGCCCCAGCAGTCTTTCGGCAGCGGTATTCATCAATTCCGGTTCCGATGAAATGGCAATGGTAAAACGACTGGGCACATCAACACGAATGTTTTGCCGGCTCAGCGCGTTGGTTAGGTTTGCCTCGATGGAGAGCGGCTTCAAATCGAGATAGGCGTAATCCTGAATAACAGGCCAAATAAACGCGCCGCCGCCGTGAATACATCGAGCGGAAGAACCTCCTGTTTTTCCGTAAACAACTAAAATTTTATCAGACGGACAGCGTTTGAAACGCGAGGCAATGGCTAATATGGTTACAAATACAACCACAACCAGCACTACAATCAAGATCATAGGAGAGGATTCGAAAGGCATAATAATTAGTTATGAGTTATTAGTTTTGAGTTATAGAGTAAAAATAGATAAATCTATCGCAGTTCAGTTGTAATTCGTAGCGTCATTGATATTTTTATCGCTACAGCCAATTACTATTGAATATCCATCTAAAATCTACTGAATTACCAACGAATTTGTTAGATTTTTTCGACTATTAATATATTGTTGTTTTCAATTTTCACCACTTTTACAGGCGTTGTGTTGTGCAGCGATTCATCGCCATCGGTCATGGCTTCCAACTCTCGGACAGAGCCGCCCACGCTGATTAACACTTTGCCCTTTCCCACTCGTTTGGCAGGAATGGTCAGGTAAACTTCGGCGGTTTTGTTCAAAGAGTCTTCAATCTTGAAGGAACCGTCTTTTGCCAATTTAAACAACTGTTTGAGAATTAGGAAAAAGAGAATAACAAATCCAATTCCAATCAACGCGGCCACGGTTATCAGCAGCGGCTTATTGGGTATGGTAGAATAAAGAGCTATTCCACCCCAACTGAATCCGAGCAGAAAATTAATTAAGCTTCGAAGCGAAAACAAATCGCCTAACGAGTCGCCAAAGCCCACATCGCCGTCAACATCAGCAATAATATCACCGGCATCGCTGCCACCCACAAAAGTGGCGATAGTTTGGATGATGAAAAACAAACTAACGGGAATTGCGATATACCAAAAGGTTCGCAACAACGGTTCGAGATTTTGCAGTATTTCCATAGTTGTGTTAAATTTACTCCAAAAGTACTAAATACATTTTACATGACCGCGTTTTGAACAGAAAAAATACCTCCTAAAATTTTCTCTAACTATTTTTAATCCGTAACCGATAAGATTGTGAGAACAGATTTGTTATCTTTGCGGCTAATTACTGAATTGGCTTTTAGCACTTAGCTGTTGACTATCGATAAAAACTGTACAATTTTGAAATTTGAACTGCAACATACCGATTCCCGTACAAATGCACGCGCCGGATTGATTACCACCGACCACGGACAAATTGAGACGCCCGTTTTTATGCCCGTGGGTACGGTGGGCAGCGTGAAAGCGGCACAAATGACAGAGTTGCGAGACGATATTAAGGCGCAGATTATTTTGGGCAACACGTATCATTTGTATTTACGGCCCGGATTGGACACCCTGCAACAAGCGGGAGGATTGCACAAATTCAACAGTTGGAACAAACCGATTCTGACCGACAGCGGCGGATTTCAAGTGTTTTCACTGACTGAAAACCGAAAACTCACGGAAGAGGGCGCCGAGTTTCGTTCACACATCGACGGTTCTAAACATTTTTTTACGCCGGAGAAAGTAGTAGATATTCAACGTATTATCGGAGCAGACATCATGATGGCGTTCGATGAATGCACGCCGGGCGATGCCGATTACGACTATGCCAAAAAATCGCTCGAACTCACCGAGCGTTGGCTCAAGCGGTGTCTTACCCGATTCAAGGAAACCGAATGCCCTTACGGACACAAACAAACGCTCTTCCCTATTGTGCAGGGCTGTGTGTATCCCGATTTACGGCGGCGCGCGGCAGAAAACATCGCTCAACTGGGTGCGGACGGCAACGCCATCGGCGGTTTGGCGGTGGGAGAGCCAACCGAAAAGATGTACGAAATGGTGGAGCTCGTGAACGAAATTCTACCCAAAGACAAACCGCGTTACCTGATGGGAGTGGGCAAACCCGAAAACTTGCTCGAAGCCATCGAGCGCGGAGTGGATATGTTCGACTGCATTATGCCCACGCGCAACGGGCGCAACGGACAAATCTTCACTAAAAACGGTGTGCTGAATATGCGCAACGAAAAATGGAAAAACGACTTTTCGCCCATCGAGGAAGACGGTGCGTCATACGTGGACACACTTTACAGCAAGGCTTACTTGCGGCACCTCATTAACGTGAACGAAATTTTGGGACTGCAAATCGCGTCGGTTCACAACTTGGCGTTTTACGTGTGGTTAGTTCAAGAGGCGCGCAAACATATTATCGAAGGTGATTTTCCGGAATGGAAACGCATGATGCTTGAGAACGTAACGCGACGATTGTAAAAACGGAATAAACAGACAATGAAATTTATAAGCGATTTTCTGAAATTATCCCGCATAGACCGGTATATCATTAAGAAATTCTTGGGGACATATATCTTCATGATCAGTCTTATTTTGTCTATTTCGGTTGTGTTCGACATCAACGAAAAGATTGATAAATTCATGAGTAACAGCGCACCCCTCAAGGCGATTATTTTTGATTATTACATCAATTTCGTTCCTTTTTACGCCAACCTTTTCAGTCCGCTTTTCATTTTTTTGGCCGTAATATTTTTTACGTCAAAAATGGCTTCCAATTCCGAGATTATCGCTATTCTGTCCAACGGAATCGGATTCAGACGTTTACTCAAACCGTATATGGTATCGGCAGCCGTCATCGCGATTTTTTCGTTTGTGATGGGTAGTTATATTATTCCGCCTGCCAACAAAACGCGCATCGAGTTTGAATACACTTACGTTTCGCCGCAGCACAGGAAAGCAGGCGATCGAGATATTCAGTTTAAGGTGGCAGAGGGCACGATTGCTTATTTCGGGAATTTCGACATGCAATCCGGCATTGGCTACAATTTCTCTCTTGATAAGTTTGACAGCCTGAGACTGGTTTCGCGTCTCACGGCTCAATCCATCAAATACGACTCTTTATATCATTGGACGATAAGCGATTATCAGGTGAGAGATTTTGATGGATTGGAAGAGAAAATTACTCACGGTACGTCCATCGACACCGTTTTGTATGTAATTCCCAACGATTTTGTTGTATCCATTGACGACCATCAAATGCTGACCTCGCCGCAGTTACGTAGGCACGTGCAAAGCCAGAAAGAGCGCGGATTCGGCAATATTCAAGCTTTTGAAATAGAATACCATTCGCGCTACGCGTCGGTGTTTTCGGCGTTTATCCTCACCGTTATCGGCGCGGCACTTTCTGCCCGAAAAGTGAAAGGCGGAATGGGTTTGAACATCGGAATCGGGTTGGCGCTCAGCATGGCGTATATTTTGTTTATGACCATCAGTTCGTCGTTTGCCGTGAAAGGAAACATGAGCCCGATGGCGGCAGCTTGGATTCCTAACCTTGTTTTTATAGGTATTGCGTTTTTCCTGTACAAGAAAGCCCCCAATTGATCGGGCTGTTTATTATTTATCATTTTTATATAGTTTTTCAGGTATATGAAGTTTTTTTCTCTGTTAACAAAAAACATAAAACTCACACATTTCGCGCTGTTGATGAGCGCGCTCAATTTTTTATTTTTCCATTATTCTTTTTTCGCTTACGTTTTTAACAATATCGATTATAAAAGTTTTAATGGCATCTTGCTGATTGTCAGCATTTTTATTTTGGTGCTGGTTGCCAATGCTTTTGTCTTTTACTTGCTTCTCTTCCTCTCGCGTTTTGTAGGAAAGTTTCTGTTGGTGCTCACCTTTATTATCAGCTCAATCGCCACCTATTTTGTGCTTACTTACAACGCCATCATAGACGAGAGCATGATTGGCAACGTAATCAACACCAATTACGATGAGGCGAGTAGCTTTTTCTCGTTCAAGTTGCTGCTGTTTCTTTTCCTGTTTGGCATCTTACCGAGCATTTACATTATTAAAGCCAAAATTATTACCGTGAAGTTGAAAAAGTTTCTGATAACGTCTTCGTTAACCCTGCTTTTTATTGTAGCGTTGGTATTTGGAAACGCCCCCAATTGGCTGTGGATTGATAAAAACGCCACAATATTGGGCGGACTTGTGATGCCTTGGTCTTACACGGTGAATACCGGACGATTTTATACTCATAAATACCGAAAGAACAAGAAAGAAATTCTCTTGCCCGACGCCACCATAAAAGATAACAAAAAATCGGTTGTGGTTCTCGTAATTGGGGAGTCGGCGCGGAGTAGGAACTTTTCGCTATACGGTTACGAAAAAAACACCAATCCGTTGCTCTCGGAAACGCCGAATTTATATCATTTCAACGCCGAATCTTGCGCTACCTACACCACCGCAGCTATGAAATGTATTTTGGAACACAAACAGACGAGCGATTTATATGAAATATTGCCCAACTACCTCTACAGAAACAAGGTAGATGTGGTGTGGAGAACTACCAATTGGGGCGAACCTCCGGTTCGTATCGAAAAATATCAGAACCGAGAGGCTTTAATCGGCGATTGCAACGGCGAGGATTGCGATTACGATGGAATTCTTCTGAGTGGGCTGAAAGAGCAGATTCTGCAAAGCGATAACAACAAAGTATTAATCATCCTGCACACCAGCACAAGCCACGGGCCGACATACAGTAAAAAATATCCGCCTCGGTTTGAAGTGTTTACTCCGGTCTGCAACAGCGTTGAGCTGGGAAATTGCTCTTACGACGAGTTGATAAACGCTTACGACAACTCCATTGTTTACACGGATTATCTGCTGCACAGCCTTATCGAAATTTTGAAAGAACTGGAAGAATACGACAGTTCCATGATTTTTGTTTCCGATCACGGAGAGTCGTTGGGCGAAAAAAATCTCTATATGCACGGCGTGCCAATGGCACTTGCCCCGAAGGAGCAGTACGAGATTCCGTTTATTGTGTGGATGTCTGACAGTTCGCGCGAGCTTAAGCCGAACAAGCTATTGACACAACATCACGTGTTTCACAGTGTGCTCAGTTTCTTGGGTATTGAAAGTCCGATTTACGAGGAAGATATGAATATTTTCGTTAACCACGAATGACACCAATAAGCGCGAATTAGTAATATTTGAGAGATAACTTGGTGTTTTTGCGACAAATTGTAAAATATATTTAGCCCATAACTGTCCCCTTAAGCTAAGGTGAGAGTCGCGGGCTGATTTACTTCAACATACTGTATTATCGCATTACTTAAAGGATAAAAATTGAAAAAATAATGATGAAGAAAAATCCGTTAAACTATTTTTTTGTTCCCTACCTCATATTTGCGGTAATCTGGCTTTCGTTGATTGTAATTTACGACAAAGGCGAACTTCACCTGATGCTCAACTCCTATCACTCGCCATTTTTAGATACATTTTTCACCTATTTCACCGAGATGGGTGCCACCGTTCCCTTTGTCATTGTAATTGCTTATCTCTTTTCCCGGATAAGCAAATCTATCTACCTCTTGTCCACCTTACTTGTGAATGTCTTGTTTACCAATAGCTTGAAGTTGTTGTTTCGGGTGCCGCGTCCCAAAGCCTTTTTCGAAGAAAACTTTCCTGATGTGGCTTTGCAATTTGTCGACGGTATGAAAATATATACTTCCAACGGTTTTCCTTCGGGGCATACCTCAGCCGTTTTTGCCGTCATGACGTGCATTGCTCTTCTGTCGCGTGACCGATACGTGTCATTCTTTTGCATTGCAGTGGCAGTAATTACCGGATATTCACGTATTTATCTCTCTCAACATTTTGCCGAGGATATTATGTTAGGCTCTCTGGTGGGAATGGCAATCGCGCTGGCAATGTATCCGCTTTATCTGAAATGGAAAAATGTGTCGTGGATGAATCGATCCATCCTTCCCGGCGCCATTAAATAATAAAAAACAAACGAATCACAGATATGAAAAAAACTTTCTCTATTTTTGTTTTATTATCGATGTTTGTCGCGATGGCTGCCACCGCGCAAGCTAACTATCCAACTGTTGTTATCGAAACCAATTATGGCACCATGAAAGCGATGCTTTACGACGATACTCCACGTCACAGCGACCATTTTCTGAAATTGGTAAAGCAGGGATATTTCAACGGCACGCTTTTTCATCGGGTAATCAAAGAATTTATGATTCAGGGTGGGGCGCAAGATTCACGCAACGCGCCGGCGGGAGCGCAAATTGGAGGCGGACGAACCGATATGGATCTGATGCCCGAATTTCACGACCATCACTTCCACAAAAAAGGAGCGTTAGCGGCTCCTCGAAGGGGCGATAATGAAAATCCGCAGAAGAAATCGGATGCTTCGCAATTTTATATCGTACACGGAAAAGTTTATACGCAAGGCCGGTTAGACTCCATGGAAATGTCGGTGAACGTGCCCATTAAAAATAAAATTACCCGCGAACATTATTTGCCGCACAAAGACGATTTGGCTAAACTAAAATCCACCGATGCCAGCGCTTTTAACGCCATGTTGGATTCGGTTTTGCACGTAGTAGACTCTTTATACGAAGCCGCTCCCGGCAAATTCTTTCTTCCCGCGGAACTGAAAGAAGCCTACACTTCCATTGGCGGAGCTCACCACTTAGACGGTGAATACACTGTTTTTGGCGAAGTTACGGAAGGATTGGATGTAATTGATAAAATTGCCGGTTTGCCTGTGGATAAAAACAGCCGCCCTAAAACGTACGCGAAGATTGTAAGAATTTACCTACAACCGTAGAGACGCATTGAATGCGTCTACGTATTATCAGGCGCGTGCATTATGAGACGCATTCAATACGTTTTTACGACGAAATATTTTTCCGCACTTGCGTTAAAAACGTTTTCATCGCTTCACTGTTTTTTTCTTCGATAATTGCCAGCAACTCTTTCAGTTTCTCCCTGATTTTCACCAACTGCCCGGGAGTATAGGGATTAAAAAGGATTTCGGAAAGCAGAAAATCGTCTTCCGAGAGCAATCCTTGTGCAATATTCATGTGTTTTTTAAACGTGGTTCCCGGAGCGTCCTGATGCTTCATTACCGACGCGAAAACCAATGTGGAAGCAAACGGGACGGAAAGCGAGTAGGCAATGGTTTCGTCGTGTTCCTTAAATGTATATTCAAATACGTTCAGTTTTAGTTTTTGATACAAATCGCGGAAAAACACTTTTCCCAAATGCGACGACTCGGAGATAATTATTGCGTTTTGCGTACTTAAATCGTTCAGACTGGCAAACGTGGGTCCAAACATGGGATGCGTAGAAACATACGGGCGGGTGCGTTCCCGATAAAAATCTTCCAAGCCATTTTTAACCGAAGCAATATCGCTTAGGATGCAGGTCTCCGGCAAATAGGGTAGTACAGCGTGAAACGCTTCGATGGTATGTTTCAACGTTACCGCATTGATAACCAGCTCGGGAGCAAAATCTTTCACTTCCGCTGCATGGGTCATGCGCTGCGTATTATAGATAAACCGCAGTTTCATCGGGTTGGTATCTAATATCGCCACTTCGTGTTCGAAACTGAGCACATCGGCAAAAAACGAGCCCATTTTTCCGGCTCCAAGAATTAGTATTTTCATTTTACGGGTTACGGGTTACGAGTTACGGGTTGCGGGTTTCGTGTTACGCGCTTGTCCGCCGTGGCGGATTGCGGGATGGCACACTACAAAACATCAACCGCTGCCCTTTTTTATTGACACATAGGCATATTAATTCATTAGCACATTATTCTTCACTTTTATTTTCGGACTTCATACATTAGTCATCCAACATCCAACTATTTCTTCTCTTTCTCCATCACCACAAATTGCTGCCGAACCGATTCAGCATGAATGGCTTCCAGCACCTGCTTCACAAAATTCCCCGACATTTCCATGCTTTCGCCTTGTGCGGCGCGGTCATTTAAAATATGGTCGTAGCGCTGCGTTTGCAGAACGGGCATATCGTGTTCCAGCTTGTACAACCCGATTTCGCGCGATACCCGCATGCGTTTTGCCAGTAAGCGAAGCAAATCGTTGTCCAATTCGTCAATTTGCTCGCGCAATACCGACAGGTTTTCTGTAGATTGCACGGTATCTCTGATAACCAACGTTTGGAGCACTTCTTTTAGTCTTTGGGGACTAATCTGCTGAGCCTTATCGCTCCACGCTTCGTCGGGTGAGCAGTGTGTCTCGATAATCAATCCCGAGAAATTCAAATCCATAGCCTGCTGGCTGAGTTTGAAAATCATATCGCGTCGTCCGCCAATGTGGCTCGGATCGCCAATAATCGGGAGTGTGGGGAAGCGTCGTTTCAACTCAATGGGAATGTGCCACTGCGGGATATTTCGGTAAACGGTTTTATCTGATGTACTAAAACCGCGGTGTATCACGCCCAATCGTTTTATTCCGGCATTGTAAAGCCTTTCGATGGCACCTATCCAGAGTTCCAAATCGGGATTCACGGGATTTTTTATTAAAATGGGAATATCCACTCCGTTCAACGTATCGGCAATTTCCTGTACCGCAAACGGATTTGCTGCCGTGCGTGCGCCAATCCACAGCATATCCACGCCAAATTTCAACGCTTCGTACGCGTGCTTCTCGTTGGCAACCTCAGTAGCCATATACATTCCGGTTTCTTTTTTTGCTTGCATCAGCCATCTCAGGGCGGGACTGCCCACGCCCTCAAAGCCGCCGGGTTTAGTGCGAGGCTTCCACACACCCGCACGATAAATCTTCACTCCGTTCGCGGCTATCTGTTTAGCGGCAGTCATTACCTGCTCTTCGGTTTCGGCGCTACACGGACCTGCTATAACGAGCGGACGTTTGGCATCTATTCCGGGTAATAAAATTGATTCGAATTCCATAATTATTTCGTGTTACGAGT
The DNA here is from genome assembly GCA_964557135.1 of uncultured Petrimonas sp. Classification (GTDB taxonomy): domain Bacteria; phylum Bacteroidota; class Bacteroidia; order Bacteroidales; family Dysgonomonadaceae; genus Petrimonas. The sequence goes on from CAZKZB010000077.1 coordinate 11,966, forward strand.
TTCGGGTTTCGGGTTTCGGGTTACGAGTTCTTTGCCCGTTTTTGAAACTTCTGATTTGTAATTGTTAATTTGTAAATAGTAATTTAATCCGCCGATGCGCTTCCTGCATCTTCTCCACGGCGGAGCCTAAGGAAATACGGACGTATCCTTCACCGTTACTTCCAAAAATTACGCCGGGTGTGATAAAAACGCGGGCATTGTAAAGAATGTCATCGATAAAATCCTTGCTGGATGTCTCGCCTTCCGGCATTTTTCCCCAAACGAAAAGTCCTACCTGACTTTTATCGTATTGACAATTTAGCAAATCCATTATCTTTTCCGCCCACACGCGGCGTTCGGCGTAAATGCGGTTCATTTCGCGATGCCACTCATCGCTGTTTTGCAGTGCGGAAACGGCGGCTAACTGCATGGGTCTAAACTGTCCGCTGTCGATATTGCTTTTGGCTTTCAGCACCCATTTCACAAATTGAGAATTGGACGCCAGCATACCCATACGCCATCCCGACATGTTGTGCGATTTACTGAGTGAATTCAGTTCGATACAAACATCTTTCGCTCCCTCCACCGATAAAATACTCATCGGATTATCGTTCAGAATAAAGCTGTATGGATTATCGTGGCAAATGACGATGTTGTGCTTTTTACCGAAAGCAACCAGTTTTTCGAACAGTTCTTCAGACGCGTTCGTCCCCGTGGGCATATTGGGATAATTTACCCACATGAGTTTTACGCGCGACAGATCGTGCCTTTCTATCGCATCGAAATCAGGCAGCCAGCCGTTTTTCTCCAATAAGTCATATTCGATAACATTAGCCCGAAGCAATTGCGAAACCGATTTATAGGTCGGGTAGCCCGGATTGGGAACCAACACGGAATCACCAAAATTGAGAAAAGTCATGGAAATATGCAAAATACCTTCTTTCGACCCGATAAGCGGCAACACCTCGTCCGATGTTAGCTCCACATTGTAGATTCTCTTGTACCAATCAGCATACGCCTTTCTCAACTCCGGAATCCCCGAGTAGGGCTGATAAGCGTGAACATCGGAGCGAACGGCTGTTTCACACAACGTTCCGATAGTTTCCTGAGACGGCATTTTATCCGGCGCGCCTACTCCCAAGCTAATCACATTTTTGCCTTCGGCATTCATGCGAGCCACTTCGGCCAGCTTTACCGAGAAATAGTATTCGGATATGGACTTGATGTGCTCGGCGGGTTGAATATCCTCCAACTCCCTAAAAGAGACTTTGGCGGACTGTGAATTGTGCCTGTTAGATGCGTTTTCTTTCATATTTTGTTCTATTTACTTCACACTTCATTTTGATCAATCGCTGTTCTATAAGCCCCATTTAGGGGTTATTGTTTCCATTAATTGCAATTTGTTTGTGCTCTGCATATTCACCCAAGACTTTTAGTTGCCCTACCAGAGGGATTATGGCTTTTACAGCTTGTTTATATCGCTCGTAATCGGCAAAGGCGAGGTCGATATAAAACTGATATTCCCACTCCCTGCCGATGATTGGTAGCGACTGAATACGAGTAAGGTTAATGCCGTAGAAAAACAGTACGGACAGCACTTGCGATAAGCTGCCTTCGGTATGCGGAAGCACAAAAACCAGCGAGGCTTTGTCTATGTTGTCCGATTTACGTACTTCGGAAATCATTTCATCGTGTGCCAATATTAGAAATCGGGTGAAATTACGTTTGTTGGTTTCAATGCCTGAGGCAATAATTTCCAGGTCGTAAATCTTAGCAGCCAGTTTGCTGCAAATTGCCGCAACACCTTGCAGCTTATTTTCCGATATTTCTTTAGCTGCCAAAGCAGTATCGTCGTGCTCAACTATTTTTGCGTGCGGCAGGGTTTCAATAAAATCGGCACATTGCATCAGCGCCATGGGATGCGAAATAATTTCTTTTATGTCCTCCAAACGTTGTCCGGGCAATGCCGATAGCGTGTGAGAAATGCGCAATTTATGTTCGCCGGCAATTTTCATGTTGTTGATTTTCAGCAAATCGTGATTGAGTAACAATCCGCCGGCGATGGTGTTTTCAATTGCCATTATTCCAATTAAATGCTCATCTTTTTCCGCTTTCGAAAAAATTTCTTTAAACGTCAGGCACGGTACAATTTCAAGTTCTTCTCCGAAATAACCGCGAGCCGCAATGTCGTGATATGCGCCCAACCCGCCTTGTATGGCTACTCTCTTAACCCCTAAATCCCCTAAAGGGGACTTGACGAGTTCCGAATTGTTATTGTCAATTGTGCTATCTTCCATTTTTATTTTAATCATTTGTGGCTACTAAGTCCCCTATATTTGTGCCATCTGACATTTAATAGGGAAAAGTAAAAATAGTTCTTT
>CAZKZB010000078.1:0-14199 GCA_964557135.1 uncultured Petrimonas sp.
TGGTAAATCCCGGAGGAACGGGAACACCAATCAAATTCATTTCGGCAAGGTTAGCACCTTTTCCCCCCAGCAGATTTTTCATATCTACGCGGCCTTCGGCCATTCCGTTGCCAAAGGTATAAACTCTCTTTTTTTCCATTTTTCGAAAAATTTATATATTGATTATTAACTGTTTAGATTATGTGTGTGATTTTTGTGCAAATGTACAAAAAAAAATGATATTTTGCAGTATAGACATGTCACATTATTGTGGTTGAGCCTCCTCTTCCATCAACATGAGTTCCTTCGACACCAATGCCGACGGCTCTTCTTGATGTAAAGAATCGAGCGGATTTCCTAAAAAAATATTGTTCAGCAGAATATTCCTGTATGTACCGACAGTATCTTGCAAACGGACAAAACCTGTGACTTCTTTGATTGTATCGTCCAAAATATATTTTTTTCCGTGCAGCAGGTAACTCCTGTTCTCTGTAATAAACTCGGAGCGATAAATGACGGTATCTTTGTATTCGAGCATTAACATCGTTCGGAAATTCGGATGTGAATTTGTCGGAATGCCGATAACATCGAAGCCAAAATCGAAATTATCACCGTTAATGCGCTCGGCAATTTCCGTTGAATCTAACCGGAATCGGAAGCCGTTTTTGGGATTTACCTCGTCGAACAGATAGTAGGTTGGAATATACGAAGGCGAGTAGCTTCGTGCCGAAAGGGATTGCTCTTGCTGAAACTGACGATTCATAATCGCTTCGGTAGCCTTTTGCTGACGTTGCAGACGCGCCTTAACCGAATCGTTCATTTTCAGGTAAATATCTATTTTATCGGAATACCACGAAAGCGACGTATCCCATTGCGCCTGAGATGTTTTGTGCTTTTTGAAAACTTCGTTTATGAGCGCTTCTTTTTTTTCGGGTGTATCGAAGTTCTGATAGTCGTTATCAATCATGGCTTCTGCCATATAAATGTCGTACATCAGTTTTTCCATATTTTTGCGGCTAAGCACTTCTTTCGGTCTGCTGCAAAAAGAAAACAGAATGCTCAGAATAACCGAAGCCAACAGATATGAAACAACTCTACGATTCACGAACAGCTTCTTTATCTAAATCTAATTGTTCCTGCTTTTCACGCTCTAATTTTTCTTTGTCTTTTTTCGACAAAAGTGAATACGAGAGCGTTTTACGATAAAAAAACAGCAATATAACCACACCCACGGAGATTGCGGAGTCGGCAACGTTGAAAATGAAACGGAAAAACAAAAAATCTTTTCCGCCCATTACCGGAAACCAATCGGGATATGTGCCTTCGATTAGCGGGAAATAAAACATATCCACTACTTTTCCGTGCAGAAGAGAAGCATATCCTTCGCCAAAAGGCACTGCTGATGCAATGTGCCCGGAATAGCTGGCTTCAAAAAAAGCACCGTAAAAAACGCTATCGATAATGTTTCCCGACGCACCTGCCAACACCAACGCAATACAGGCAATAAATCCGATTTTATAATTTTCTTTGATAATCCGGGATAAGTAAACGATAATCGCGCCCACGGCTACCAGTCTAAAAAGAGAAAGGAACAGCTTTCCAATGGCTTCTATACCGAATGCCATGCCGTTGTTTTCTACGAAATAGATTTTAAACCAATCGGTTATATGAATCATATCGTAGAGGGCCATATGGGTTTTTACCCATATTTTGCTTACTTGGTCGACGAGTAAAACCAAGACGATAACCAAAACGGCAATAAGTCCTTTTTTTGTGGTACTGTTCATTCGGGCAGCCATTTACACACGGTACGACCGGGAGCAGAAATCGAGGATTCCTGTTCCGGCAACGTTCGTGTTGTTGTTGAAATCATTCGCTAACGGTTATTTTCTTTTCCCTTGTTTTGCCTCAATGCTTAATGTAGCGTGCGGAACCGCGCGAAGTCGTTCTTTAGGAATAAGTTTGCCCGTCTCGCGACAAACACCGTAAGTTTTGTTTTCAATGCGGATTAGCGCTGCCTGCAAGTTCTGGATAAACTTCATTTGGCGTTGCGCCAGCCGTCCGGCTTCTTCTTTCGACAACGTAGACGCTCCTTCTTCCAACACTTTGTAGGTGGGCGATGTGTCCACAGTGTCGTTTCCGTCGGCATTGGTTACCGCCGCACGATAGTTTTCGTATTCTTGTTTCGCAATATCCAACTTTTCGTTGATAATCTCACGAAATTCGTCTAATTCTTTATCGGAATATCTCGTCTTTTCTGCCATAATAGTAACTGTTTTTATGTTTCGGATAATTGTTATTTATTTTTCGTAATTTGTAATCAATGATTGAGGCATTATTCTTCTCACATAAACAATATTGGAATGAATTGTATAAATGATTGCCATATTTTTGTAATTTATTCGTCTAACACCCAAGCCGTATTTGTTTAACAAACTTTTTTGTCTCGCCGGCGCAGATACTTGCGCAAAATTCTCTAATTTTCTGAGTAATTCGAAAATCTCCACATAGTGCTTTTCCGCAGTCATTGGCGCCTTATAGACATCTTTAATAAAGCGAATGTATTCAGAAAGATCATCGTTGGCTTCTTCCGAAAGGACTACCTTGAAACGCATCATTTTCGTTCTTTGAAATCTTTCTCGTAGTCTTTTGCAAATTTTTCGCCGTAATGTTCTCTCATTTCAGCTAAAGTATTGTCGAACACTTCATCCAAACCATATAGTTTAGAGTCTGGAATGGGCATCTCAATAATAACCTCATTCGGATACTTTGTCAATTCTTTAGCGATTCGTAATCCTTCTTGCGTTGAGATATCTATATGTGCTGTAAGTTGCATTTTGTCCATTGTTTCCTTTCACAAAGATAATCAATTTTCGTTATCTTTTTGCGATTGATTAACGCCGAAACGTAGGTTATTGTTTACTGACGCTGACGGTCAGTTTTTCATCGTCTATTTCGATTTCATCTTCAAATACCAACGCTTTTATCTCGATAGAATCGGCAAGAACTTGTCCTTTGATGTAATCGGCGTACTCTTCTATAGCCGCGTCGAACAACAAGTTGGATGATACCTGAACCGCGATACGATCGGTAATCTCAAAATCTTTGGCTTTGCGCAAATTCTGGATTCTATTGACCAATTCGCGGGCAATACCTTCTTTGCGCAGTTCCTCGGTTACAGTAATATCGAGCGCGACGGTCAAACGACCCTCGTTGGCAACGAGCCAGCCGGGAATATCCTCCGAAATAATTTCTACATCGGCCAATTCAACCACAGCTTCTTGTCCGTCTATCGAAAACGTTGCACTACCGCTCTTCTCCAAGTTGTTTATTTCGTCTTGCGACATTTCCTGGATTTGTGCCGCCAATAGTTTCATTATTTTCCCGTACTTCGGCCCGAGTTTCTTAAAGTCAGGCTTCACACGCTTCACTAACATACCGCTTGTGGAATCTACGTACTCGAGGTCTTTCACATTTACCTCGCCCAAAATAAGCGATTGTACAGCTTCGATATTTCTTCGTTGTTCGTCATCAACAACCGGAATCATGATTTTTGTAAGCGGTTGACGCACTTTCAGATTCACCTTGCGCCGCAATGCCAATACAATCGACGACGCGGTTTGTGCCAAGTACATTTGCTCTTCGAGCGTGGTATCAATTGCCGATTCGTCAACAGCGGGAAAATCAGCCAAGTGCACCGATTCAAAACCTTCGCTTCCGGCAGTTTTCACCAAATCCAAGTAGAGCCTGTCGGCATAGAACGGAGCGATGGGAGCCATCAGTTTTGCCACTGTAACCAAGCACTGATAAAGCGTTTGATAGGCCGATATTTTATCTTCGGTCATTTCACCGCCCCAGAAACGTTTGCGGTTCAAGCGCACGTACCAGTTACTGAGGTTATCGTTTACGAAATCGTTAATGGCGCGTCCGGCTCTGGTGGGTTCGTAATTGGCATAATCCTCGTCCACCTCCTTCGTCAGCGAGTTGAGCAGCGATAAAATCCACCTGTCGATTTCGGGGCGGTTTTCCGGCGCAACTTGCGGATATTGATTGTGAAAACCATCCACGTTGGCGTAAAGCGCGAAGAACGAATAAGTATTGTATAACGTTCCGAAAAACTTGCGTCGGGCTTCCTCTACGCCGTCGATATCGAATTTTAAGTTATCCCACGGTGCAGCATTGGTGACCATATACCAGCGAAGCGGGTCGGAACCGAACTTTTCAATCGTTTCGAACGGGTCAACGGCATTTCCTAACCGTTTCGACATTTTATTGCCGTTTTTATCCAAAACCAATCCGTTGGAAATCACGTTTTTGAACGCCACACTTCCTTTTGCCATCGTACTTATGGCGTGCAGTGTAAAGAACCATCCGCGTGTTTGGTCAACGCCCTCGGCAATAAAATCAGCCGGGTAAACCTTAGCAAAATCTTCTTCCGAAGGATGCGGATAAAAGAACTGAGCAAAAGGCATGGCTCCGCTGTCGAACCAAACGTCAATCAGGTCAAGTTCACGGTGCATCGGTTTTCCGCTGTCGGAAACTAACACGATATTGTCCACATACGGACGATGCAGGTCTATTTTGTCGTATTCGAGCGCTTTATAATCTTTTAAATCGAAATCTTTCCACGGAAGTTCGGTCATTACGCCCGCGTCGAGCGCTTTTTGCATTTCATCGCAAAGTTCTTTTACCGAACCGATGCATTTTTCCTCTTTTCCGTCTTCGGTACGCCAAATGGGTAGTGGCGTGCCCCAATAACGACTGCGGCTCAAGTTCCAATCTTGCAGGTTTTCGAGCCATTTGCCAAAACGACCGGTTCCGGTAGATTGCGGTTTCCAGTTGATGGTATCGTTTAGCTCCATCATTTGCTCTTTCACGGCCGTTGTGCGGATAAACCAACTGTCGAGCGGATAGTAAAGTACGGGTTTATCGGTGCGCCAGCAGTGCGGATAGCTGTGTACAAATTTTTCGATGCGGAAAGCGCGGTTGCGTAGTTTGAGGGAGACGGAAAGGTCAACGTCGAGCGCCCCCTCTAACTCCCCCGAGGGGGGAGAACTAAGCCCCCCCTTGGGAGGGGTTGGGGAGGCATATTCATTTTTCACAAATCTTCCGGCAAACTCTTTGTAAACCTCTACATTAACGTTTTCCTTCACAAATTCCTCGTCCAAATCTTCGATGCGATAGAATTTTCCGGTTAAATCCACCATCGGACGTATATTCCCCTCTTTGTCGATAAGCGTTAAGCCGGGAACATCGTTTTCTTTACCGATTTTCGCGTCATCGGCACCAAAAGTAGGTGCGATATGCACAATTCCGGTTCCGTCTTCGGTGGTAACAAAATCACCGCAAACTACCCTGAAAGCTTTATCCGTGACTTTTACCCAGGGAAAAAGCTGTTCGTATTCAATTCCGGCAAGTTCCGAACCTTTCCAGGTTTTTCCCATCAAACGGAAAGGTATGTTTTTATCGCCTTCTCTGTAATCTTCCAACTTCAATTCGGCATTTTTTCCCGAGAAATACGAACCGACAAGGCTCTGGGCCAACACCACCGTTATGGGTTTTCCGGTGTATTGGTTATAAGTTTGAACGGCAGTGTACTCAATATTCGGTCCCATTGCCAGCAGCATATTCGACGGCAAAGTCCAGGGTGTGGTTGTCCAGGCGAGGAAAAACGGTTCGCCGAACTCCGTCCATTCCGGAAGTGGGTTTTTTATTTTGAATTGCGCTGTGCAAGTGGTATCTTTCACATCGCGATAACAGCCGGGTTGATTCAACTCGTGTGTACTTAATCCGGTTCCGGCAGCGGGCGAATAGGGTTGAATGGTGTAACCCTTGTAAAGAAGGCCTTTGTTGTAAATGTCTTTGAGCAGATACCAAAGCGTTTCAATATAACGGTTATCGTACGTGATGTACGGATCGTTCATATCTACCCAGTAGCCCATTTTTCGGGTGAGGTCTTCCCATTCTTTGGTATATTTCATCACCTCGGTGCGACAGGCGTTGTTGTACTCTTCCACCGAAATGGTTTTCCCGATATCTTCCTTTGTAATTCCCAATGTTTTCTCCACGCCGAGTTCTACGGGAAGTCCGTGCGTATCCCATCCGGCTTTTCGGTTTACCAAAAAACCCTTCATGGTCTTGTAACGGCAGAAAATATCTTTTATGGAACGTGCGATAACGTGATGAATTCCCGGCATTCCGTTTGCCGAAGGCGGCCCTTCGTAAAATACGAACTCCGGATGACCTTCACGTATTTCCAGACTTTTGTGGAAAACGTCTTGCTCATCCCATTGCTGCAACATTTCTTTGTTGATATCCGATAAATTTAACTGACTGTATTCAGTGAACTTCTTGCTCATTGTCAACGTTTTTATACCTCTTAAAAAAATTGTTTGCAAAGGTAGTGATTTTTTGGAGAAATTAGAAGTTAGATTATAGAAAATAGAAATAGCTCTCCCAAGGACTTTGTAATTGAGGGTGTAGAAATAAAAAGAGTTCGACACTTTTTTACAGCCGGGTAGAATCTTTGTCAAAATTCTAAACTTTGACAAAGATTAAAAGACAACCCCATGCCAACGAAGCAGCATGGGGTCGAAAATCATGTATTCGAAAAATGGGAATTACTCCTTATCCCTACTGTAATTCGGCGCTTCGCGCGTAATCATCACGCCGTGGGGATGACTTTCGGCGTATCCGGCAGAAGTAATGCGGGTGAATTTGGCCTCGTGAAGTTTTTCGATATTGGCTGCGCCGCAATATCCCATACCGGCACGTAATCCGCCAACCATTTGATAAATAACTTCCTGCAGCGTTCCCTTGAAAGGAACACGCGCCTCAATTCCTTCGGGAACCAACTTTTTAATATCGTCTTCCACGTCTTGGAAATAACGATCTTTCGAACCTTTCTGCATGGCTGAAAGCGAGCCCATTCCACGATAGGTTTTGAATTTTCGTCCATTGAAAATAATGGTTTCGCCCGGCGATTCTTCGGTTCCTGCAAGCAATGAGCCCATCATAACCGACGAGCCTCCGGCTGCAAGCGCTTTAACAATATCGCCCGAATAACGCAACCCGCCGTCGGCGATTAGCGGAACATTCGTCCCTTTCAACGCCTGCGACACATCGTAAATGGCCGAAAGTTGCGGAACACCCACGCCGGCAATCACACGCGTGGTGCAAATAGAACCGGGTCCAATTCCCACTTTTACGGCATCGGCGCCGGCATTTACCAAAAACTTAGCTGCTTCGGCAGTCGCGATGTTTCCAACCACTACATCAATTTCGGGAAACGTTTTTTTGATAAGTTTGAGCATATCGGCAACGCCTTTCGTGTGTCCGTGCGCGGTATCGATAACGATAGCGTCAACTCCGGCATCGATTAGCGCGGCGGCTCTTTCCACCGAATCGAAAGTAACGCCAATTCCTGCTGCTACTCGCAAACGCCCTTGCTCGTCTTTCGACGCGTTGGGTTTGTCTTTTGCTTTGGTTATATCTTTATACGTGATAAGCCCAACCAAGCGATAATTGGAATCCACAACAGGCAGTTTTTCAATTTTATACTCCTGAAGAATCTCGGCAGCGGCTTCCAAATCGGTAGATTGACGAGTAGTTATCAGATTCTCCTTGGTCATCACCTCGCTGATAAGCTTCTCCATATCGCGCTCGAAACGCAAATCGCGGTTGGTAACAATTCCCACTAACTTGTTGTCTTCTTTCACCACGGGAATTCCTCCGATTTTGTATTCGGACATCATTCCCAACGCATCGGCAACCGTTTTTTCAGGATGAATACTGATAGGATTCAGAATCATACCATTCTCGGCACGTTTAACGATACGCACCTGCTTGGCTTGCTCATCAACAGACATGTTTTTATGAATTACTCCTATTCCGCCTTCACGGGCAATGGCAATAGCCATGGTGGTTTCCGTAACGGTATCCATAGCGGCAGATACCATGGGAATTTTGAGTGTGATGTTTCGGGAAAAACGAGTGGTGAGGTCAACGTTCCGGGGAAGTACTTCGGAATAAGCGGGGACTAACAACAAATCGTCGAATGTCAACCCTTCCATTGTGATTTTATCTGCAATAAATGACATAATTATTTGTTTTTTGGGATAAAGAACCAAGAACCGAGACAAGTGGATATCAGGCGTTCAAGCGGTAAATAACTCACACAACCGCCCTCTTCCAACTTCTAATTTCTGATTTCTAATTTCTTCCCTTATGATTTTTATTGCACGCAAAAGTAACTATTTTTATTGAAACCGAACAACTTTGGAGCGTTAAATTTATTTTTTTGAGGAACTTGACTCCTTTATATAGAAAGAATCGATAACCGATTGAAGGAAATAAATTTCATTTTTATCCGCTTTTGGAGTATCTTTGGAACGAAATTCATAACAAAAATAAAAAAGAATATGTCAGTATTAGTAGGAAAAAAGGCGCCGTTGTTTCGTGCGCCGGCAGTTGTAAACGGAAACGATATACAAGCAGATTTTTCGCTGGAACAATATATCGGAAAAAAATATGTAGTATTTTTCTTTTATCCGGCCGACTTCACCTTTGTTTGTCCCACGGAGTTAATCGCATTTCAGGAAAAAATGAAAGAGTTTGAAGCCAGAAACACGGCAGTGGTTGCCGCTTCAACCGACTCGGAATTCTCGCACTGGAAGTGGTTGCAAACTCCGCTTAATGACGGCGGAATTAAAGGTGTTAAATATCCGTTGGTTGCCGACCAATCGATGAGCATTTCGATGGATTACGACGTGTTGGCGGGCGATTACAATTACGACGATGAAGGAAACACCTATTTCGAAGGTATTCCGCAGGCATACAGAGGACTGTTCCTTATTGATAAAGAGGGCGTTGTTCGTCACCAAGTGGTAAACGATATGCCGTTAGGTCGCAACGTTGACGAAGTTCTCAGAATGATTGACGCGCTTCAGTTTACCGAAGAGTACGGCGAAGTTTGCCCCGCCGACTGGCACAAAGGCGAGAAAGGACTTTCTGCTACGCAAGAAGGTATCGCTTCGTATTTGTCTGAAAAATAAGTTTTACAGATATAAATAGCATAAAAGCACTGCTTGGTAAAACCGATGCGGTGCTTTTTTTGTTTACACGAAGTAACGTTAGCAATTTTTCGATATTTCATCAAAATGACTCATCAAATCGCTATTTATGGCTATATTTGCAAAATTTTTCACAGAAAAAATATAAAATTGACATGAATCCATTATCTGCCCGATTGCAATCGCTCTCCCCATCTGAGACTTTTGCGATGGCTCAAAAAAGCAACGAGCTAAAAGCTCAAGGTATCGACGTAATAAACATGAGTGTTGGCGAACCCGATTTTGCGACACCCGACCATATAAAAGAAGCGGCCAAGAAGGCTATCGATAATAATTTTTCGTTCTATTCTCCTGTTCCGGGCTTTCCCGAATTGCGAAAAGCCATTTGTGCCAAACTGAAACAAGAAAACAACCTCGATTTCGACCCGGCTCAAATTGTGGTTTCCGGCGGAGCAAAACAATCTATTTGCAACGTTATTTTGTCTATTGTAAATAAAGATGAAGAAGTTATCATTCCGGCTCCCTATTGGGTGAGTTATCCCGAAATGGTGAAATTAGCCGAAGGAAAATCGGTATTCGTATATGCCGGCATCGATAAAGATTTTAAAATCACGCCGAAACAGTTGGAAGAATCCATTACACCGAGAACCCGCGCTCTTATTTTGTGTTCTCCGTCTAACCCTACCGGAAGCGTTTACACGAGAGAGGAGTTGAAAGCGTTGGCATCTGTACTCGAAAAACACCCAAACGTTTATGTTATTTCCGATGAGATTTACGAGCACATTAACTATATGGGTAAACACGAAAGTATCGCCCAGTTCGATGAAATTCGCGACAAGGTAATTATCGTAAACGGAGTTTCGAAAGGTTACGCCATGACGGGTTGGCGCATCGGTTGGATTGCCGCTCCAAAATGGATTGCGTCGGCTTGCGGATTGCTGCAAGGTCAATATACATCGGGTGCGTCGTCTATTTCGCAAAAAGCAGCCGAAGCAGCATACACCGGAAATCAAGCGTGCGTGACGGAAATGTGCTCGGCTTTTGAAAGGCGAAAAAACCTGATTAAACAATTGTTGAAAGAGATTCCCGGACTGAAAGTAAACAATCCGATGGGCGCGTTTTATATTTTTCCCGATTGTTCACATTATATCGGCAAGTCGTTTAACGGACAGAAAATAAATTCTGCTACCGATTTGGCCATGTTTTTGTTGGAGCAAGCACACGTTGCCTGCGTGGGAGGCGACGCGTTTGGCGCACCGGGATGCGTGCGGTTTTCTTATGCCACATCGGATGAGAATATAGCAAAAGCTATCGGCCGGGTAAAAGAAGCATTAGCGAAATTGACGTGATTAGCCAAATCAATTCCCATCAGCGAATATCTACATTAATATGATAATAGTAAGGGTGTTATCTCTAAAAAAAGGCTGTATCAAAAATTAAAATTACTATCAAATTGTCATACTGAATGGATCTGCCGACTGGCGGAGAAATGAAGTATCTACAAATAGGATAAAATAGATTTTTCTCCGCCAACTGGCGGATCAAAATGACAAAATGAAATTGCAGGAATACTTTTGATACATTCTTTTTTTAAAATGACACATTGACCATCACCGGAAAATGATCCGACGGAAAACGGCCGTAGTGCATATCGTTCAACACTCCGTATTTATTTACCGTTACCTCTTTTGACACCCATATATAATCTATACGTCCTTTCATCGGAGCATCCAGCCGGAACGCGTTGAAAGTCCCTTCCGTGCCATAAGGCGGCTGTGCCGAAATGTGGTAGGAGTCTTTTAATCTGCCATCGTTTGCGATAATTTGAATGGGTTCATCATCGGGAGTCGCGTTGAAATCACCTGTGCAGAAAACGATATCATTACCCGCGATTTCCTCAATTTTCTTCAAGAGCAAAATCGATGAGTTTTTTCGCGCGACCTGCCCTTCGTGGTCGTAATGTGAATTAAAAAAATAGAACTCTTTTCCGGTTTTCTTCTCTTTAAACTTCGCCCAGGAACAAATGCGGTTGCAACATGTAGCATCCCAACCTTTTCCGGGCACATCGGGATTTTCGGAAAACCAAAAATCGCCCTGTTTCAGTACTTCGAAACAGGCTTTTTTATAAATAATGGCGGAGTGTTCGCCCGCGTCTTTCCCGTCATCGCGACCGCCTCCCACATAGGTATAATTACCAAGCTCCAAAATTCCATCCAGTTGGTGTTTAAAACCTTCCTGCGTGCCGAAAATATCGAAATCGTGAAATCGAACCAATCCTTTCACCATTTCCTTGCGATGTTTCCACGCGTCTAAACCATCACGCTCAGTATCCATGCGTAAATTAAAAGTCGCGATATTCATATTGGAATGAGACGACGCCAATTTCACAGAGGAGCATCCCATCACAAAAACTGTAATCGCAAGCAAGAGACAAGTGTTTATTTTCCTTTTCATGAGTTTATTTTTATTTTTCACATTAGAGTTATATGTAGTTCACTGCAATCATGTACTTGTGTATATATAAATCACATGCTCGCTTCAATAAACATTAAGCGAATCACCTAATAACGTGCCTATTAACCACCTTTCCAAACATATCTTTTTGCTCGACATTTATGGCTTCAACATCCACTTTCACATCCAGATAAGTTTCATCATCGTTTATCAATAACGGAAAATTCAGACTGCTGTCATCTCCTTTTTTAAGATATTTATAGCTGTGCGTATGCCCGCTGAACATAACATCTATATTGGCATTATTAAGTAAAGGTAAGAATTTTTCCGCTATATCTTGAGTTCCGTGCCATGTGGACCCGGTGGGAGGAATATGCATAATAACGACTCTAAATTTGGCCGATTTGAACTCAGGCTGATTAATTACATCTTTAATCCATTCGCTCTCTTCAGTTCTATACGAATCGAAATGAGCAAGTTCGGAGTATTCTATATCTGAATCGGGTTTATCTTCTCCGCCATCTAGGACGAGAAAGAAAACCGGACCATGCGAAAATGCGTAATAGAATTTACCGTTATTGGAAGGGAAGAAATCGTAAAACAATGCTCTGTCTTTCCCTCTGGATTCATGATTTCCCCTAGCGTAAAATACGGGCACTTCTGCAGCGAACAACCGAACGACCGTATCCATAAATCCGGTAAATATACTTTGATACTCTTGAACGTTAGACACCATGTCGCCATTAAAAATCACCAAATCTGTATTTTTTCTATCTACATCTTTCAACATAGCTTCCAAGTTGCTGTTTTTATTGTGGATATCGTTCACTACTTTAAAAGAAATCTGTGGTTTCGCCTTATCCAGTGTCACAAATGAAAATGGTTTTTTCGAATAAACATCAGTCGAAGCGATATTTCCGTACAAAATTCTGTGCGAGGCATAATCGGCCACCTCCTTAGAGAAAACCCTGTACCTGTATTCAGTTCCCGGAGTAAGCCCCTTTACAGTAATCCGATGCAGTTTGCCAATAATCCGGCTTCCGTGCGAACTTTCATAGAATTTCGCTCTTTCTTCGGCATAAAAACTATCGTTTCCGGCCGGCGCCAATTCCAACCAAGACACAGCGTCTTTATTAGTTGTCCAAATAATAGTAGCTTCATGCTCACCCATTCGCTGAATATACGGTCCATTGGTAATCGCTATATTTTGAGAAAACAGCAGTGAGGTAAGAAACGAAAAAAAGGAAACAAACTTTATTCTCATACTATCGATTTATTTTTTTGATACTTTTAGATTTACCCACACAGGCAAATGGTCGGATGCCAAGGGTTCATCTTCTACCTTTGTTTGTAGAACCTGAAAGTCGAAAGTATTCGATATTTTTCCGAACACATAATCGATGCACCGGTTGGGATTAACCACCGGAATAGTGGGTTGAGCGGGATCGTTCAAGACAGTCCACGCATCCAAGAGTTCTTTTATCTCTTCCGATTCGGGAACAGCATTAAAATCACCTGCCACAAAAACCGGTTTTGTGGCAAACTCTTTCACAGCGTCATTAATTATTTCTACGGATGCCTGCCTGTCCGGTTGTCTTAACGACCAGTGCGTGGAACAAATCACATAATCCTTCATTTCTACAATGAGCAAACTTCGTTTTTCTTCGCTGCCCGGAAGAGGAACAGATTTATGGCTCAATGGCTTTTCTTTGGTCAAAATACCGACACCATATTTTCCACCTTGATAATCGATGGACGCACTATAAGATCCGTGCATACCTGTTCTCTCAGCCAATTCATTTAAAACCACTTTGCCACCGCTTCGCTCGGTAGCGCTGTCCAATTCCTGTAATGCCACACAATCAGCATTTATCCGATTAATTACACTCGCTACGCGATTGAAGTCGGTAACTTCATCCATTCCACGTGCGTTTCTCACATTATAGGAAAGGATTTTTAATTGCGAACTGTCCCCTTTCGTTTTTTTAGTTGTTGAACAACCGTTCGTCAACAAAACTACTACAAGTGCGAATAAAAGACTTCTTAAATTCATTTGACTTAAATTTTAGTTCAAAAATAAGCATTTTTAATTGATTGTAAAAAGAAGGGAGTTAAAAAATCGCATCATTTTCTGGGATTTTGCCCAAACTAATCAGAACCTTTCTAAATAAGGCAATTAAAGAAATTATTCCACAAATAATTCTTTTTTGACGTTTAAAAATGTTATTTTTGTACGCTGAATCAGTTCTGGTAGATGTTCTTGATTTCATCTACTAAACAGCAAACCACATTAATCCGAAAATCAAAAATAAATTCAAAATAATTATTAAACAAAAACTTTATGAGTTGGCTAATTAATTCTTCAATTGGGCGAAAGCTGGTCATGAGTATTTCCGGCCTATTTCTCGTCCTTTTCGTGCTGTTTCACAGCCTGATGAACTTTGTTGTCATCATTTCGGCAGACGCATATAATGCCATTGCCGGATTTTTGGGGGCAAACTGGTACGCGTTAATTGCCACAGCGGTTCTCGCTCTGGGATTCATTGTGCACATCATCTACGCATCCATTCTGACCCTTCAGAACTTGAAAGCTCGCGGTTCAGACCGTTACGCGGTAAGCAAATCGCAAAGAACAGTGTCGTGGGCATCTAAAAACATGTATATCCTGGGAGCTATCATTCTGGGATTCCTCGTG
>CAZKZB010000079.1:0-13945 GCA_964557135.1 uncultured Petrimonas sp.
TTACACCATCAACAACGGCTTGTCTCAAAACACTGTTTTTTCTATTTTTCAGGATAAGCAGGGCTTTATGTGGTTTGGAACCAAAGACGGATTGAACCGATTCGACGGCAAATCGTTTAAGATATTTCGTTTTTCTCCGGACGGCAATTTGCGTGATAATGTTTTTAAACGTATTTTACAGGACGAGAACGATAATCTCTGGGTAGCCACCGATGAGGGAATCTACATTTACAATCCTCGAAAAGAGATATTTACTCGCTTCGAAAAACAGGCCCAACAGGGAAAAACGGTGATCGGCCCGGTAAGCGATATGATAATGGATGGCGAGGGCGATGTCTGGATTTCGGTAGAAGATGTTGGTGTGTTTCAATACAACCAGACGTCGGAAAAATTGCACCTTCACCAAGTTCCGGTGGTGAGCGGTGGACTTAAGATATTGACACTCTGCGCAGGAAAAAACAACGATATATGGGTATTCCCCTATTCTCGTCCTTTCTTCCGAATCGATAAAACAAGCGGTGAAATTACCGAATTTAACTTACAAGACAATCCTCAACTGTTGTGGAATGCAGGCGAAGTGTCTGCTGTGTTGTCTGACCGATACAACGATTTAATTCTTGCAACGTCGCAACAAGGATTTTTAACTATCAACACTGCAAACGGAACGCATAAAGTCTTACTCGATAAAGACGAGTATGGAGAACCCATTTTTGCCCGAAGTTTAATACGATTCGATGATAAAACGCTGTGGGTGGGCACCGAATCGGGAATTTATATCTACAATACTGAAAACGGCAGTGTCAATAACCTGAGGCATTACAATTCAATACCACACACGCTTTCCGATAACGCCATTTATTCCATTTACAAAGACCGTGAAAACGGGATTTGGGTAGGCACGTATTTTGGCGGGGTAAATTATTATCCCAATCTACCGTCGAAAATCGATGTTTTTTATGCAATCGACAACGTTAACAGCATCAGTGGAAACCGCGTGCGTGAGTTTTGTCCAGATGGCAACGGAAATATATGGATTGGCACCGAAGACAAAGGACTCAACCTCTTTAATCCGACAACAGGCGAATTTCTGCCCGTTCCTGCGGAATTGAAAAATCTGTATACCAACATTCACGCTCTTTACAACGATGAACACTCCTTTTGGATAGGCGCGTTCTCCAAAGGATTGTATCGCTTAGATAAGAGAAATCGTCAATTGACAACATATACGCAGTTCGACAATCCCGAGACCATCAACCAAAACAGCGTTTTTGCCCTGTGCAAAGATCGTCAGAATACGTTGTGGATTGGTACACTTTCAGGCGTAAATACTTACGATGAAACAACAGATAGTTTCCGAAATATAGATGAACTGACGGGAATCTCTATTCAAGACATCTTGGAAGATTCTGATGGGAATATATGGATTACAACGTTTCATAGCGGATTGTACCGATATAATCAAATAACCAAAGAGTGGACTCATTTCAAAAATAATCCCGATAATCCCGAAAGCTTACCATACAACAAGATTCCAAGCATTTTTCAAGACAGTAAAAAAAGACTTTGGATTTCTACGGAAGGTGGGGGATTTTGTCTTTTCAATAACAAAGACGAGACATTTCATACGATAAACAGCAACAACGGGCTTGCCAATGACGTGGTTTATCAAATTCAGGAGGATGATGAAGGTTTTTTGTGGTTATCCACCAATTCGGGTATTGTTCGATACAGTCCCGAAACAGAATCGTTTAAAAATTACGATATTGAAACCGGACTGAGAACCAATCAGTTCAATTACAAATCGAGCTATAAAGATACTGACGGTACACTTTATTTTGGTTCGGTAGATGGTTTTGTGCGTTTTCATCCCGCCGATTTCAAGGAAATTGATGTTTTGCCGCCATTCGTATTCACCGATTTTCAACTAAATAACTATCCGGCCAACATTTCTGTGGAAGATTCACCGCTCCGCGAAAGCATTCAATATGCAGAAAGCATAAGTTTGCCCCACAATAGGAATTCTGTCGGACTTCAGTACGCTGTGCTTAGTTACTCCGGAATGAGTGCTAAAAATGTGCTTTACAAACTGGAAGGAGTGGATAAAGCGTGGAAAAATGCCGGAGCAAAGAATTCCATTTTGTACACTAATTTACCGCCGGGGAAATACAAATTATTGGTGGCGTTCGATAAGGAAAGCGGTGGTGTTGAAGAAGAAATAGTGAAAATATTGCAAATTCATGTTCGACCTCCATTTTGGCGAACGTGGTGGGCTTATCTTGCTTATTTCCTATTGTTTGTGATGGTTTTGTGGAGCAGCTTCTATCTTGTGAATAGAAAAAACTTGCGAATACAACAACGAAAAATGCGCCTCTTTGAACAAGAAAAAGAGCGTGAGCTTTATAAATCGAAAATCGATTTCTTTACCAATGTAGCGCACGAAATTCGTACACCGCTTTCATTAATAAAGGCGCCGCTCGACCAAGTGTTGCAAGAAAAAAAGTTGCCTTCCGAAGTGCGGGAGAACTTGGTTATCATGGATAAAAATACCGAAAGATTATTGAATTTGGCCAATCAGTTGCTCGATTTTCGTAAAACAGAATCCGACTTATATACCTTGAATTTGAAAGTATACAATGTGGTCGACCTTGTGCAGGAAACATTCTCACGTTTTGCTCCTTTTGCTAAGCAACAACAAATCTCCTTTGACTTGGAATGTCCTCAAACCGATTTGCTGGCTCAAATTGATCGGGAAGCTTTCATTAAAATAATTAGCAATCTCATCAATAACGCGCTAAAATACGGCGATACTTTCGTCCGCCTCCGGCTTTCGCCCATACTTGAAACCAAAGATCCTTGTTTTGAATTTATTACTGAAAACGATGGTGAAGTAGTGCCGGATAGGTACAAAAAAGAAATCTTTAAGTCTTTTATTCATCTTGATACAAATCGAGAAAAAATAGTCAATGGGACAGGAATCGGATTGGCATTGGCCAAATCGCTTGCTGAACTGCTCAACGGCTCTATCGCTTATGAAAATACCGACGGGTTGAATATCTTCCGACTGCTCCTCCCCGTGGGAACCATTAACGTGGAGTCGGAAAAAACTTATGGTTCTGAAATGAACGAGACGATAGATGAAAAAGATTCTCAATTGGACAAACGCGACAACAGACCGGTCGTGCTTTTGGTGGAAGACGATGAAGAGATGAACGATTTTATAGCTAAATGCTTGGCAAACAGTTATTCCACACTGCAAGCGATGAATGGGAAAATGGCATTGAAAATGCTGAAAGAAAATCCGGTGAACTTGGTTGTAAGCGATGTTATGATGCCCGAAATGGACGGTTTTGAACTTACCGAAGCTATAAAATCGGATATTGAAATCAGCCATACCCCTGTGGTATTGCTTACTGCAAAAACCACCAATCAGGCAAAAATAAAAGGCTATGAAATGGGTGCCGACGGATACATAGAAAAACCGTTTTCGGTGGAAGTTTTGTTGGCGCGCATTGCCGGTTTGTTGCAAAACAGGCAGCATTTGCGCGAGGCTTTTATGAAAAATCCGCTGATTGGGGCTACAACCATCGCGATTACCAAATCGGACGAAGATTTTATCCGAAAACTGAATAATATTGTACAAGAGAATATAGACAATTCCGATTTTAATGTCGAAGATATTGCCGGCCAGTTCAACATGAGCCGGGCAAGTTTTTATCGAAAAATTAAGGGAGTCCTCGATCTTTCGCCCAACGAATATATCAGGGTAGAGCGTTTAAAGAAAGCGGCAATACTTCTGAAAGAAAACAATTATAAAGTAAACGAAATTTGTTACATGGTAGGATTCAATTCTCCATCCTATTTTTCTAAGTGTTTTCAGCAACAATTCGGCGTTTTGCCAAAGGAATTTAGTTAATTTCCGAAATGAGAAAACATTGTCATTTTTTGATATGAAAGTTCTATTCCAAATACAATATAAATCCGATATTCGCAACAAATAAAACCCTGTAAACAAAATCAAAATGAGAACAAAATTAACTCTTTTCTTTGCTTTATTCATTACAATCTCCCTTTCCGCTCAATGGAAGCCGGCGGGAGAGAGACTAAAGACCCGATGGGCATCGCAAATCGATGTAAATAATGTGCTTCCCGAATATCCGCGCCCCATTATGGAACGTGCTCAATGGCAAAACCTCAACGGTTTGTGGAATTATGCTATTCTACCCGTTGGTAAACAAACGCCAACTTCTTTCGATGGGAAAATTCTTGTCCCTTTTGCGGTTGAATCCAGTTTATCCGGTGTACAAAAAAGGCTGGGTAACGACAACGAACTTTGGTATCAACGCGAGTTTACTGTTCCATCTAATTGGAAAAACAACAAAGTACTGCTCCATTTCGGCGCCGTAGATTGGAAAGCCGATGTGTGGATAAACGATGTGAAGGTAGGACAACACACCGGCGGATATGCGCCATTCTCGTTCGATGTAACACCCGCATTAAAATCCGGGACCAATAAACTGGTGGTAAAAGTGTGGGACGGAACCGACAGAGGATATCAGCCTCGCGGAAAACAAGTAAATCGCCCCGAAGGTATTTGGTACACTCCCGTTAGCGGAATCTGGCAAACCGTTTGGCTGGAGCCGGTACCGGAAAAATATATCGAGAATGTGAAAATCACTCCGGATATTGATAAAAACATATTAGTGGTTGAAGCTTTCACAAACGAAGATGCAACATCCGACAGAGTAGAGGTGAAAGTGATGGACGGTGCCCGCGTTGTCGCCACCGGTCAATCCATCAACAATCAGCCTGTGGAGGTGCCTATGCCGGCTAATCCCAGATTGTGGTCGCCCGATGATCCGTTTTTGTATAATTTGGAAATATCAGTATTTAACGGAACCAAGCAGTTAGACAAAGTGAAAAGTTATACCGCCATGCGCAAATACTCCATCAAACGCGACGATAAAGGAGTTGTTCGCATGCAGCTGAATAACAAAGATTTGTTTCAATTCGGACCCCTGGATCAAGGTTGGTGGCCCGACGGGCTTTACACTGCACCCACCGATGAAGCGTTGCGTTACGACGTGCAAAAAACCAAAGATTTCGGTTTCAATATGATTCGCAAGCACGTGAAAGTAGAACCGGCTCGCTGGTATATGCACTGTGATCAGTTGGGAATGATTGTTTGGCAAGATATGCCCAATGGCGATCGTGGCCCCGAGTGGCAAATGCACGAATATTTTACCGGCACGGAGCGTGTGCGTTCGGCCGAGTCGGAAGCCAATTTCCGTAAAGAGTGGAAAGAAATTATGGATTTTCTCTATTCCTATCCTTCCATCGGAGTTTGGGTGCCGTTTAACGAAGCGTGGGGGCAATTTAAAACCGTCGAAATTGCGGAATGGACAAAAAAATATGATCCTTCGCGTTTGGTAAATCCGGCCAGTGGCGGAAATCACTACCACGTGGGCGATATTCTCGACCTGCACAATTATCCACAGCCCCGAATGTACTTATACGACGGACAACGTGCGACCGTATTGGGTGAATATGGCGGAATTGGTTGGGCTATCAAAGAACACTTATGGGAGCCAGACCGTAACTGGGGCTACGTACAATTCAACAGCGAAAAAGAAGTTACGGACGAATATGTTAAATACGCCGAGCAACTGAAACAACTGATTCGTCAAGGATTTTCGGCAGCGGTTTACACGCAAACCACCGATGTGGAAGTGGAAGTAAACGGTTTGATGACCTACGACAGGGCTGTGGTTAAGATGGACGAAGCACGTATCCGGAAAGTGAACCAAGAGATATGCCGGATATTAGACAACTGATTTTAGTTTTGTTTTTCGCGCTTATCTCATGTCAAATAAAAGAAAGTCAGGAAACGCGAAATTATAGTATAGAATGGGATAAAAGCTCTCTCGTATGCGTTGCTCACGAGGGAGCTTATCCTCGTTTACGCCGTTTGCAAAACCACTCATTTTTAGCCGTCTATGAAAACCGAAGAGGCGATGTGGTGATTAAAAAAAGTACCGATGAAGGTGCCACTTGGAGCGATGCTGTGTTGGCATACGAAAGGTTTGATTATACGGATGAAAAAGGAAATTCTACCCAAGTAAACATAGCCAATCCCGAAATTATCCAGCTCGATAACGAGAGAGTTTTACTGGCTTGCAACTTACGCCCGAGGATAGATGAGGTATATCCGTTTTCCATCGCCCTGAAAACAAGCGAAGACAACGGCGATACCTGGAGCGATGCGCAAATACTTTTTGAAGCGGCTCCCCGTTTTATCGACGGCTGTTGGGAACCTTCGTTTTTGGCATTACCCGACGGAACAGTTCGAATTTACTTTGCAAACGAATTTCCTTATCAAGACTCCAACGAACAGGAAATTTCGATGATTTCTTCACACGATAACGGGAATACTTGGTCGAATGAGCCTGTAACGGTTAGCTTTAGACGCAATTTCAGAGATGGAATGCCCGTTGCCGTACACGACGAAGAGAAAACATACGTTGCAATCGAAGACAATGCTGACGGTCAGTTCAAACCCTATATTGTGCAAAGTGAACTATCAGAAAACCAGAGTAAAACGGCGACAAATGACTCTTCAAGTCGTTACTCGGCGTTGAAAAATCCGCTGCCCGATTCGGTTTACGCCGGTGCACCTTATCTTATCCGTACCGATAAAGGACTGTATGTTTTGTCGTATCAAACGACTCAAAACCGTACATCCGAATGGGAATTATCCACCATGGAAGTTGTAATAAGTGATTCGGCTGTAGATTTCGGAAACCCAACGCGCCCTTTCGATGTGCCAGTATCGAAAGAAGCGAAATGGAATTCATTGGCCGATTTGGGAAACAATACCATTGCGGCGCTGGCTTCCACCAACTTTAATTCCGATAAAATCGGTGTTTGGATGATTAAAGGAAAAATAAAGAAATAGTATTATGTTGAATTACATCAAATTAATCGTGTTAGTTTTACTGTTGTCATCCTGTAAAGGAAAAGAAACAATTATAACTAACCCCGTGCACACAGACACATACAAAAATCCCGTCATCAATTACAGCCTTCCCGATCCAACCATCATGAAAGCCAACGACGGCTATTTCTATCTTTACGCCACGGAGAATATTCGAAATACGCCCATTCACAAGTCGAAAAACCTAATAGATTGGCAACTTGTCGGCACAGCTTTTACCGATGCCACACGGCCCACTTTTGAGCCGAAAGGCGGGTTATGGGCGCCCGATATCAATTACATCAATGGAAAATACGTGTTGTATTACTCCATGTCGGTGTGGGGTGGGGAATGGACGTGCGGCATCGGTGTAGCCACTTCCGATAAACCCGAAGGCCCGTTTACCGACCACGGAAAATTGTTCCGCAGCAATGAGATAGGCGTTCAAAACTCTATTGACCAGTTTTATATCGAAGAGAACGGCAAAAAATACCTGTTTTGGGGCAGCTTTCGCGGAATTTATTCCATTGAACTGTCAGACGACGGACTTTCGCTAAAGCCCGGTGCCGAAAAGCGTCAAATCGCCGGCACGGCTTATGAAGGGGTGTACATTCACAAACGAAACGGGTATTATTACATGTTCGCTTCCATCGGTTCCTGTTGTGAGGGGTTGAAAAGCACATACACAACTGTTGTAGGACGTTCAGATAATCTGTTTGGCCCGTTTCTCGATAAGCAAGACCGTTCGATGATGGATAATCACCACGAAGTAATTATTCGAAAAAATGAGAAATTCGTGGGACCCGGGCATAATTCCGAAATTGTTCAGGACAACAAAGGACAGGATTGGATGTTTTATCACGCGGTTTCCGTGGATAATCCCGAAGGTCGCGTTTTGATGCTCGATCGAATTTTGTGGGAAAACGACTGGCCTTACGTCAAAAACAGCGCGCCATCGTTGGAAGCGGAAAAACCGATATTTTAATAATTCTTCAAAACGATAAACAGTGTTGAATTAATTCTTATTTTTGTGTTTTAAATGATGTTTAAATAATAAAGAAGATGAAAGTGAACAAATTAACTTGGCTGATAGCGCTAATCGTTGTCGTGGCCTGTACAGGAAAACAAAAAGAAACGCTGGCTGACGTTACAACGCTCTCCGGTTTAAATCGAAGCAATTTTCAATCGCTAATTAACGGAGATTCAACCGATTTATACGTGTTGAAAAATGATAACGGTATGGAAGTTACCGTTACTAATTACGGCGGACGTATTGTATCGGTAATGGTACCCGATAAAGACGGGAAAATGCAAGATGTAGTGCTCGGATTCGATAATGTTGACGATTACGTAAACATCAACAATAATTTTGGTGCCACTATCGGGCGTTACGGAAACCGTATCGCGCACGGAAAAATCACGGTGGATGGTGTGGAATACGAATTGCCTCAAAACAATTTCGGACACACGCTACACGGCGGCTCCGAGGGTTTTGATACGAAAGTTTTCAAAGCCAATCAGCCCGATAATCAAACCGTTGTTTTGACTTATCTGTCGCCCGACGGTGAAGCGGGATTTCCCGGAAACCTCGACGTGAAAGTGACAATGAGATTGACGAATGACAACGGTATCGATATTCAGTACGAAGCCGAAACCGATAAGGAAACGGTCGTAAACCTCACCAATCACTCTTATTTCAATTTGAGTGGCGATGCCAACAACACCATCCTTGGCGATATGCTGATGATTAATGCCGACCAATTCACGCCCGTGGACAATACGTTTATGACCACCGGCGCTATCGACAATGTGGAAGGTACTCCGATGGATTTCCGTACTTCCACCGCTATCGGCGAACGGATTAATGAGTATGATTTCGATCAGCTGAAAAATGGCGACGGTTACGACCACAACTGGGTGCTGAACACCAAAGGCGATATTTCACAAGTGGCAGCCTCGGTATATTCTCCCGCAACCGGCATTCAATTAGATGTTTATACCGATGAGCCGGGATTGCAGGTTTACGCCGGCAACTTTCTCGATGGCAGCGTAACCGGTAAATACGGTGCTGTTTACGGCAAGCGCAATGCCATTTGTTTGGAAACTCAGAAATATCCCGATTCGCCCAATAAATCCGATTGGCCTTCGCCTTACTTGAAACCGGGCGAAAAATACACAAGTCGCTGCATTTACAAATTTTCGGTGAAATAATGGAAAGTGTACTTTTGAAAGAAGTGTGGATTATTCCCGTAATTGTGGTTTTGGCTCTGTTTGACGCAGTCATGAAGGTCATTGCCATGTGGAAATCGGCACGAAATAATCATTTGGCGTGGTTTGTATGTATCGCCGTTTTTAATACCATCGGAATTTTGCCGATAGTGTATTTGGTGTTGGAAAAACACAAGGCGGTTTCAAAAAAAGATTGATTAAAGAAAAGGAGAGCTTCACAGCCCTCCTTTATTTTTCTCATAATACTTGCACCACTCTTTGATACCGCACTGTTCGCACTTCGGTTTGCGTGCCACGCACACATACCTGCCGTGCAGGATGAGCCAGTGATGTGCTTTTCCCAAAATTCGTTTGGGTATATATTTTACCAATTCGCGTTCGGTTTCGAGGGGCGATTTGGAGTTGTCGGTCAGTCCGATTCGGTTGGAAACCCGAAAAACGTGCGTGTCCACCGCCATCGCGGGTTTGTCGAAAGCTACGGAGAGCATCACGTTTGCCGTTTTTCGTCCCACCCCCGGAATGGTTAGTAGTGAATCGATATCCGACGGAACTTCACCGCCGAAATCGGCCACTAATTTCTGCGCCATTCCCACCAAGTTTTTTGCTTTGTTGTTGGGATAGGAACACGATTTAATGTAATCGAACACTTCATCGGGCGATGATGCCGCCATAACTTCGGGTGTCGGAAACGCTTCAAAAACGCGCGGAGAAATCATATTCACCCGTTTATCGGTGCATTGTGCCGAAAGAATTACGGCAATCAGCAACTGATAGTTGTTGGCGTAATGTAGTTCTGTTTCAGCTGATTCTGCATTGTTTTCGAACCAATCCATTACGTTTTTGAAGCGTTGTTTTTTGGTTGTTTTTCGATTCATGCAATGGAAACATTTAAACTTTTTCCTAATCCAGTTTCCACTAATTTGTAATAAGTTGACATCTGAATATCACTTAATCCGCGCTCAATGCGAGAAATATAACTCTTTTTGGTGCCGGTACGTTGCGCCAACTCATCTTGTGTCATATTAGCTTCTTTTCGCGCTTCTTTCAACATAACTCCCAGTCGGAAAGCCAATGAATCGGCATCAAATTTATCACGGATAGGAGTGCCTTTTTTTCCGTACTTCTCAACTAATAAATCTTCGAAATCTGTTGTATTTTTCATTTTTATTTGTTTTTATTGCTCAGATATTCTTTTTTCAATTTCTCTGCAAGCTTTATTTCTTCTTTCGGAGTTTTCTGCGTTTTTTTGACGAAACAATTCGCGAGAATGATTAAATTTCCTTCATCAAAAAAGCAGAGAATACGAACGGATTTGAAAGTAGTAATTACCCTTATCTCATAGATATCATCTGTGTTTTCTAATGCCTTGAAAAATTTTGCAGGTACACGTTTTTCAAATCGTATCAAATCCAATACATACTCTATTTTTTCCTGAACTTTATTGTCCTGTGCCTTGTAAAAGTCGATAAAATAGTTCTTGTATGTCAGAATTTTTCTAATCATACGACAAAGTTAACTAAATAGTTTACATTTGTATCAAAAAAACAGAAAAAATCCCTTTTGAAAATTTTTCTCAAAAGGGATATATTCAGTTTGAACAAAAATTACTTCATAATCTCATCCGACAACGGAATAAACCGCGCGCTCAAATCGGGATTTTCCATATCCGGATCAAGCGGATACATCGGGCGGTTGATGCCTTTATAAGGCAGGCGCAAAAGGTCTTGATCCACACCACCGGGAGTCAATGCCATCAGCCAATCGGCGCGCATATCGTACAATTCGGGAACGAGATAACCGATTTTTACCACCAAAATATCGGCTTCGCGCGGATTTAATCCCAACTTAGTGAAATCTTTTTCGTAATGATACGCCATGCGTCTTTCGGTAACGATCACCGAAATGTTTCCGCTCTTTACCACCACCTCGGTTTTGGCATTCGGATGTCCTTCGTAAATGGCGGTAATGGTTCCCGCGATTCGTACGGGAGGCGCGTATCTGTTATCCACGGCAGCTCCGGCGGTAGCGTCAATTTTTCCGCCAACACCAATTTCTTTTGCCTTTTTCACAAACTTTTCGCCCGGAACAGACGCGTAAATCAACGATTTGCTGTTTGCCGATTTAAATTCGGGACGTTTAAAAATTTCGTGTAGCGTCCAAGTAACGTCGCCCGCGCCTCCGGCGGTGGGATTATCGCCCATATCACTGATAATGAACGGCTTTTTATCGCTTGATAAGGCTTTGTCCAATACTTCGGGCAGATAAACGGTGGGAGCTACAAATTCAAACTCTTTCCGAACGTTCCAAAAATGTTGCGCCAATTTTTCGGCAGCTTTTCCAACCGCCTCTTTATCATCGCCGTAAGCAACAATAACACCGTGATTTCGCGGTTCATCCGCCCACGGATACGACATCCAGATGGACGCGTCAATTACGTTGTCTTTGTCGATAACACTCGGAATTTCACCGTAAAGACTTTTTCCGGGTTCGATGCGCGTACTGGTTTTTTCGCCGGGAAGCAAGATGGGAACCGGTATCCACGCTTTGTACGCGGGTTTTCCTTTGCCGTTTTCCAGTCTGTCTAACAAGTTGGTTACCGCGCGTTTTTTCGACTCAATGGCGTCTTCGTGCGGCGCCAGGCGATAACAGGTAATTAAATCGGTGTTTTGTGCCAGACGAGGCGAAACGCTGCCGTGCAAGTCCATCGATGTGGAAATCAGCACGTCTGTTCCCACCAATTCGCGAATACGCACCAAAAAGTCACCTTCCGGATCTTCCAAACCTTGCACGCTCATCGCGCCGTGAATATCGAAAAAGATGGCGTCTAACGGCAGTTTCGCTTTCAGGCTGTCCAATGTTTTCGAAACCAGCGATTCATACGCGTCGCGTGCTACAATTCCGCCCGGCATGGCGTGTCCGCGCAAAGTGGGTAGCCAAACGGCACGATTGATAACGCCCGAATCGGCATGGAAAAACGGATAATAGGTGAAAACGCTGTCGCCGTAACGGGTTCTGAACATTTCCTCGGTGGAAACGGCGGGCGAAAACGTACTCGATTCAATGGCTAATCCGCAAATGGCTATTCGCGGAAGTTCTTTGGTGACACCGCTTTTACAACTTGACGTGAGCAGTACCATCGCAAGCGGCAGGAGTAATAATATTCTTTTCATTTTTACGAATTTATATAAGGTTGTTGATGACGTGAATGGTGTGTGTGGCAACTAAACAAGCTGTTTCGGTTCTCAAGCGGTTTTCTCCCAAGCTCACGGGCTCATATCCAAGAGTAACGGCATCCTGCACTTCTTGTTCGCTGAAATCGCCTTCGGGACCGATAAGGATTAGTGCGTTCTCTCCTTTTCGATAAGCATTAGCTAACGGCGTTTTACGCAAAGGATAACAGTGGGCAATAAACTTGTGCCCGTTGAACGGTTGACGGATGAATTTTTCAAACGAAATCATTTCGTCAATAATAGGCATCACAGCCTGCTGCGATTGTTTCATGGCCGAAACAACAATCTTTTCCAATCTTTCGGTTTTTAGTTCCTTCCTCTCCGAGAATCGGCAGAGCAACGGTGTAAACCTATCGGTTCCTATTTCGGTGGCTTTTTCGGCAAACCACTCAATCCTGTCAATATTTTTGGTAGGAGCAAATGCTATCTGCAGGTTAAAGTTCCACAGTTTGGGCTGCGAAATTTCCTTGTCTATACTAAGTAAGCAATGCTTCTGATGTGCCTGAAGTAAAGTGCAATTGTAAAAGAAACCCTTACCGTTGGTAACGATTAATTTGTCGCCTTCTTTCATCCTGAGCACTTTAACACAGTGTCGCGATTCCTGTTCGGGCAACTGAAGGGTGTGTTTAACATCGGGAGAATAAAAGATTGTATCAGCCATTTTTTTTATCTTGCCGGCGGTTTATTTCATCGCGAAGTTTTGTTGCCAACTCGTAATCTTCATCTTTAATGGCCTCCTCCAATCGCTTTTGTAAAGCTTCAATTCTTACTTCTTCGATATTTTCTGAAATCTCCTGTATATCAGTCTCTTTATTAGATAATTCGTTTGCAAGAACCTCTTTCTCATCAAAAACAATGGCCATGTTTTGCATGATTGTTTCGGTTGTGAAAATGGGTGAATTGGTTCTTAGAGCAATGGCAACAGCATCCGATGTGCGGGAGTCGATGCGATATTCCCGGTTATTTTGTCGCAACAACAACTCCGCAAAGAAAGCGCCGTCCTCGAACTTGTAGATGAAAACCTCTACTAATTCGATGCTTAGCGACTTGAAAATATTGTACATAAGATCGTGAGCCAAAGGGCGGGGCGGAGTCATGTTTTCCATTACAATGGCAATGGATTGCGCTTCGGGCGTTCCAATTACAATAGGCAAGCGACGAATACCGTTTTCTTCGGCAAATATAAGCGCGTAAGCGCCGGCTTGCACCTGACTGAACGATATTCCGAGAATGGAGAGTCTTACTTTTTTGGTCACTATAATTGTTGTTTTATCTGTTATAACATCAAAAATACAATTTTTAAACAAGAAATCGGTCATTAATTGTATTTTTTTGAAATTTTGAAAATTTATTACGAAATATGAAGAAAATTATGTATCTTTGCACTCGCTTTATGACACGGTGGTTATAGCTCAGTTGGTTAGAGCGTCGGATTGTGGTTCCGAAGGTCGCGGGTTCGAGTCCCGTTTTCCACCCGAATGCACTGATAATAAGTGTTTTCTCTCTTAGATTTGTT
>CAZKZB010000080.1:0-13760 GCA_964557135.1 uncultured Petrimonas sp.
AAGCATGTAGAAAGCAAATTAATTCCTCGTTTGGACGAGGGTTCGAATCCCTCCAACTCCACTTTTTATGCAAAGCGCTGATAATAAGCTTTTAAAAGCTCGCTTAATTGTCTGTTAAATGTTTTTGAAACATTTGATGGGCAATTTTTTTTGCCTACGTTGAATTTTAACTTTTTCGATAAAATATTCTAACCCTTCCCCCTCCGGGTACTTCCCTTTATCAAAAGAGAAGATTTTATGGCCTGGTATTATGATTATGGTAAAGTTGTTCTATACTCAACAGGATGAAATACTTGTGTGTTTCCTCTTGCTTTTTTAAAACAATAAAAACACAATTGCGTTCAATGTCCGAAACGTGGCTTAACTCATTCACTCGTTTAACGAGAAACGTAACCCGAGCCTGAGGTTAAAATTCAGCGGTTTTTCTTTGTAGATTGTTTCCACATCGCTTTTATTCTTGAAGTAATAAGCAATACCCGGTTCGGCGTATATACCGATGTTTTTTGCAATTTGATACTGGATTCCCACAGCCGAATTGACGGACCATTGCAATTGTTTGACGGAAATTTCATGCTGACTGCGTGTTTCGAGTTTGCTGTCGATAACAAAATCCGTTGACAACGTACCGGACACATTTTTTTCTACTAATCCGCCTCCCGATAGGTAAGTTGAAATGTTACTGTTTTTCCACACCGTGTAGTTAACGCTTAGGGGAATACCCACGTAATGCAGCATTTGGTGGCTGTTGTGGTAATGATTGTCGGTGCCGGAGCGAAGTTGCGATGAGAGAATTGTATAAGTAAGTCCGCTTGTTGCACTCCATCTCTCGGCGAAATTGTACTTCATCGAAACGCCCAGCGTTATCGGCTGTAAATGCTTGATGTCGGTGTACACGTGCTGATAGCTGTTAATTGCAGGAGTTCCATCGGGGGAATCTGTACTTCTTGTGGAAGCAAGCGCGATTTCTTCTCCCGGCTGAGATTCGTCAATTCTGAAACTACCGTATCCATCATGCTTCCTTGACGCTCCCGAAGGGATATTAGACGCGTAAAGATCCGTTTGCCATTTGGCGGGTTTTCGGTATCGCCTGTTCGTCGGTAATTGAAAACCGGGTGCGTTGTCTGTCCCTAAAACGGGTTGTTCTTGATCGTTATTGACCGGATGTTGATTTTGGGTTTCGTTAGGAGCGTCGGTCTTATTTTCAAGATGTTGCTGTTCGTTTTTTCGAGAGCTTTCCGTGGTTTCGGGCACAGCTGTATGTGCATTTGTTTCGGCCACAAGTAACGTTTTTGTCGATTCCGGTTTTTTACCTTCGGTTCTCTGTACTAAAAGTTGTTCTTCGATTTTCACAACAGGCTCCGTTTTGGGCGTAAATGTTTCGGGAGCGGAAGTTACGACTTGCTCCAGTTCGGCTATCCGAACATCTTTCCGGCTTTCATTCAACGTGTGCAGTCCGATAAAAAACAAAATAAGGGCTATTGCCGCCACCGCTGCAATGCGTTGAGTCCACAACGGAATAATTTTTCGCTTGGCGGGTATGGTTTTGTTGACATTTTCGCCACTCACGATTTGCTCGATGCTGTTCCACAATCCTTCGGGTGCCGGCTCTTCATGACGTTCCATCCTATCGCGCAGAGTATCTTGCCATTGATTTTTCATTGTGCCACTTTTTTTATTCGATACAAATCTATTTCTTTCACTAACAAGCCTTTGGCTCTATGCAACTGCGAAGCGGAAGAGTTTTCCGCGATGCCCAATATCGAAGCAATTTCTTTATGACTTTTTTGCTCGAAAACATACAAATTAAACACGGTTCGGTAGCCGGTTGGAAGCGCGCGAATCATTTCCAGAATGACCGATGTGGGGATATCTTCAAAATCCGGTTCCTGGTCGTCGGTCGTATCGGGCAAATCCCAACTGGGAAGATTCGTAACTTTTAGTTTTTGATTTTCCTTAATGTGTTTCAATGATTCATTTGCTACGATGCGAGATGCCCACGCTTGCAACGACCCCTCGCCCTTATATTCAAATTTTTCTACGGCGTCGAAAATCTTAATAAAACTCTCTTGCAGAACATCTTTAACATCCTCTTTATTAGATAGGTATCGAGAGCACACGGTGGTAAGATATCCGGAGTAAATGTCATAAAACTCCTTCATGGCAATGGTGTTGCCGCGCACAATTTGCTGAAGAAGGCTTCGCTCTTTTTTTTCTTTTCTTACCATTTACAAATCTCGAATCTACACCGGTCTATGCTAAAAATGAAAGGACGTTTTCAATACCGTTTCACGCCTTTGTAATCAATTGCCGTACATTTTACGACGTGAGAAAACGCGCTTTCGTTTCTTGCAATAAGGTTGTACCTTTATTGCTACAAAGGTACAACCTTACATTGCTTTTTTCGGGGAAAAAGTATTTTTATTTTACAGTCACGTTTACGGTTCCGCTGTTTTTCTTGTCCTTATCGGTTACCTTAATCGAGGTAGTTCCCGCTTTCACCCCTTTTACCGTAATTTTATTGTCTTCTACAGTTGCCGAAGCAATGGTAGCGTCTTCAGATTCGGCAGCGTAAGGAGCTGTACCGCCTGTAATGGTTACGATAGTTTCTTCGTCTTTTTCCATTTCTACCGAACTTTTATCGAAAGTTAATCCGGCTTCTTTCACCGTTACGGTAATTTTTCCGCTGTTTTTGTCTTTATCTGCAACGGTAATGGTTGCCGTACCTTTTGCCACGCCCTTGATGCTGATGGTGGACTTGTCAACCGTGGTAGTGGCTATTTTCGCGTCGCTTGATGCGGCAGTATATGGAGCGACTCCACCACTTACGGTTATCGTTTCGGTGTTTCCCACAACTACTTCCACTTTGTCATCAGGACTGAATTTCAGGCTTTTTTTACCGTTATCGTCTTTTTCACACGATGTGAATGTAAATGTCAAGACTGCCAATGAGAGGCATACTAAACTCGAAATGCTTGTTAATTTTTTCATTTTTCTTTTTTTTTAAATTAGAAATTGTTTTTAAAACGCTCTTTTTATCGCGAGCGATACTTATTAAATCGTCATTTCGAGAAATCTTGCATCCGAAAGCCGGAAAAAAAGGATTATTTCTTTTTGTTTAACATTCCTTTTTATATTCGGTTACTGCAAAGGGAGCACAGCTCTTTCGTAGAAAATTGCTGAAGAAGAGGTTGTTGCGGAACGAGTACGGTAATCAAATTCCACCGATTTTTCTCCGCTAAACGATTTCCATTTTAGTTTTAATTTTACGGTTTCTCCTTTTGTGTCGGGCAGCTTATCGAGCTTAAAAGCCACCAAACCGTCGCCCATTCTGTCGGCGTAATCGTTATTGGCATCGTGTCGGAATTCCACTTCGTACGGATTTTCGGGATTGTTGGTAGGAATAAGATTCACGTAGTGAACGATTCGACTATACCCCCACAATGTTCTGAAACGCAACGTGAGGTATCCGTCTTCGGCAACGGTTACCCAATCGCGAACAATCTCAACGGGGTCATTACCATACACCTCATCGTTTTTATCTCCCATATTAGCGGCCATCGGTTTTGTTCGAATGCTGTCAATCCAATTTACATGCACGGCCTTATCGTATTCCTTGGCAGATTCATCCACCTCTTTGTAATTTACCAGCGCTCTTACTTCTTTCGAACCCAAAGGCGAAGTTTTTAAATTCACGGGAAGCAGCGTTGTTTTATCGTCCAATTGAAAAAAGACGGTTTCGTCGCCGGCGTGCTTTACGGTTACTAACGCGTTGGGATACAGCTTATCCCAATTGGAGTTATCATCGTCCAAACAAGACGGTAAAAGTAGGAAACCAAGTATTATTCCTACTGATAAAAGAATGTGTTTACTCTTCATAATTTTATTGTTTTTAATTGTTATTGTGTCGCTTTGATTTTAGATTTGTTGAAAAACTTGCGGGAAGTCTTCAACCTACCTGTATTATTTATAATACCGATATGGATGAAATCTTGCACCAAAATTTGTTATATTTTCTTAAAAAAACACATAGAGTTGAATCGTCCCAAAAGCAAAAAAGCAGAACTGAAAAATTCAATTCTGCTTTTGAAAAGAGTTGAGGAAATATTCCTTATTGCATCACGGGAAACTACTTTTGTAACGTTTTTTGAACGATTCCAAAGCCAATCATTCCCGAAATTATCGTATGGGTTTATATTCCACTAATGTTTCTATAGCTTGTAAGAAGCCGGTCTTAGCTTATTGTACATAAAAACAGTTTTTCATCTATGAACAAATAATTTAGATAGATTCGGATAAATGTATTTCGAGATTCAGGGTTTTTCCTGAGTTTACCGTTTTTCTCAATGACCAAATTTGGTAATTATGTTCTCCTCCGCCTTGCTGCACAACAAAGGCAAATAGCCTTTGTGATTGGGATTTAAACCATTGTTCTCTCGAAAAAACAAAAGTTGCAAACCCATTTTCATTTGTCTTATCAATTGTGGTAGGAGGAGTGAGATTATTTTTCTCAAAATCTGCGTAATCTTTTTCATCATACATTTTTACCGTAACGTTGGGTACGACTTCCCCGTTTTGGTCATAAACCGTTACAATTACTTTCGACTCATTCGCGTTCATGCCAATTTGACTCTTTTGACAGGAAACAGCACAAATAATAACACCTAATAGTAAAACAATCTTTTTCATATTCATTTTTATTTTTTTGTGCGCAAAGGTATAACAAATTGTTTTACGACAAACACACACTCTTGTATCTTTTAACACTTTTAACCATAAAAAACAGTGCAAAAAAAGAACAGGCGATTATTTTTCGGCCGTTCTTCCTATTCTTTTTTTGTGTGTAATATGATCGTTAAATTACGCTCACGAGCATCTTTTCAACTCGTCTATTTCGTTTTACCACAATGCGATAGCGTAACCTTTCTCATCGGAAACGGTAAAGTTGGTAAACTGCAAGGTAATTTCGGAGGACAACTCCAATGTATGCAGTTGAAACTCAAAATAAATATTATCTCCGACCTCATTCATCCACCAATATCGAACGCTTTGTTGTGGTTTTGAGTGTACATCCTCCGCATAGCTGAGATTTGCTCTAACAAAATGAGTTGATGGTTTCAGTAGAATCTATGGTTATGTCATCGGCAAGCGATTTTGAAAGACGGTCAATTTCTCCATACTGTTTAGTATTATACATTTTTTTTGAGTGTATGTAGAGAATTTAATCTAAAAAAAGAGAAACAACACTCTGTCGTTTCCCTTTCTTTAGTATAGAAAAATAATGAAAGCGTAAGCTATCGTTTCCTTAATATTTTATCGTATAGGCTTGTACTCTACAAATGCCTCAATAGCTTCATAAGACGCCAAACCAAGCCTGTCGTACATAACGGCGGTTGCTCGGTTTCGCTCTTCGGAACGTTGCCAGAACAGACGCTCGTCATCGCCTAAAAACGGAGCACTTTCCATTTGCGATTGGTGGCGGAGGATAGCGTTTCGTTTTTGACGCAGTTCTTCGGGCGAAAGTGGAACAGCCATCTCAATATGGTCTATTTCCCATTCCATCCAGGCTCCGCGATACATCCACACGCGGCAATCTTTGTACCAATCTTCGTCTTTGAGGATGTCGATAGCAGCCAAGGCAGCGTCTAAACACACTTTATGCGTTCCGTGCGGATCGGCAAGGTCGCCCGCCACGTAAATTTGATGCGGTTTAATGCTTTCAATAAGGTCTTTTACAATTTCCACGTCTCTTTCCGATATAGGATCCTTTTTCACTTTTCCGGTTTCGTAGAATGGCAAGTCCAGAAAATGCACGTTGCCGGCCGGAAGTCCGACGTATCTATCAGCAGATCGGGCTTCTTCACGTCTTATTCTTCCTTTCAGAAAACGAACTTCGGGAGTATCTATGTCATCTTTCCCTTTTTCGTGGAACAAATAGTTCAACATGTTCGTCAGTTTTTTTAAGGAGGTAGAATTGTCGGGATCAAATTCTTTAATGAGGTTTTTGAATACCGAAACGTATCTTATCACCTCCTCGTCGCCAACGGCAATGTTACCGGATGTTTGATAGGCCACATGCACTTCGTGTCCTTGATTCACCAGTCGTTGAAAAGTTCCTCCCATCGAAATAACATCGTCGTCGGGATGCGGACTGAAAATGATTACGCGTTTGGGGAACGGCTTCGCTCTTTCGGGCCGATTAGAATCATCGGCATTGGGTTTTCCGCCGGGCCAACCGGTAATGGTGTGCTGTAAATCATTAAATATCTTGATATTAACATTATAAGCCGATCCGTAAAGGGTAATCAGTTCGCTCAAGCCGTTATCGTTGTAGTCTTTGTTGGTAAGTTTCAGAATGGGTTTGTTCACCACGCCGCACAGCCAAACAATGGCGCGACGAATAAGTTTGCTGGTCCACTCACAGTTGGTTACAAGCCAAGGTTGACTGATTCGTGTGAGGCTTCCGGCAGAATTTAAATCCAAAAAAACGTTTGCTGCCGGATGGGTTTGGAGTATAGATGCGGGAACGGAGTCGATGACAGGGCCTTCAACCACTTGTTTGATACTTTCAGCCTTTTGCTCACCCCATGCCGCTAAAGCCACTTTTTTGGCGTTCATCATATCGGATATACCCATAGTTATGGCGCTGATGGGAACTTTATCCAACGATTCAAATCCGGATGCGATATCGAGACGCGAGTCGCCGTCGAGCATTACCAATCGAGTTTGTGAGTGCGGATTGCTTCCCGGCATATTGAGTCCGATGTTTCCTTTACTGCCAAGTCCGAGCAAAAGGTAGTCTAAACCGCCTAAATCGCGAAGCGACTCGTCAAATTCCTGACATTTCTCGGCAATCAAATCTTTTTCGATTGATGCTTCGATAGAAAAAATATTTTTCGGATCAACATCAATGTGATTCAGGAAACTGTCTTTGATTTGTTGCAGGTTAGTAAACTCAGGGTCGTAAATAGGATAAAATTCGTAAGTATTAAAAACAATAAGGTTTTCAAAACTAACGCCTTCTTCTTTGTGTTGTCTGACCAACTCTTCGTAAACGGCAAGAGGCGATCTGCCACCCGAAAGTCCAAGTACAAAAGGTTTCCCTTTTTCTTGTTGTTTCTTCATTTGCTTTACAATATCGTTGGCAATTTTTTTTGCCGCACGCTCTACTTTTTCGTAGATTCGAGTAGGAATTTTTTCGAAACGACTTAACGTGTACTCTTCGAAATCGTTCTCGGGTTTGTAATACCTCTTCGGTATTCTCTCAAATGTGATGTATGAGCTTAAATCTAATCGCATGATAAAATTTTATATTGATTTTCCACTGACAAAAGTAAGAAAAGTTATTCAGAAAACATAAATTTTCTTGAATTTGTATCTCAAAACTTACTATTTCGCAGGTTCTTTGTCTTCGTCTAATTTATTAACAACTTTTGAATAGATAAACAGTGCAATGGCAGAAATCGCTCCAATCCCGACGAAGACATACCAAATATAATGCGCATTCTGAGTTGCAGCGGAGTAGGCAACCGTGTCTATCACGCCTTCGGCATTAGTAAACAGACGAGGATCGGGACAATATTTTTCCAACAAAAATCCCGACAATCCGAAAGCAAACAGGTAGGAGAAAAACGAGTGCAAATGGCTGAATCCCAAATACAATCCTTCTTCGCCTTTAGGCGCCTGTAACGAGAAATATTCCAAAAAACGGGGTGAAATAAAACATTCGGCAATCGCCTGCATGGCAATTCCCACAATCATCATAAACGCCACGGGGTGCATGCCTGCGATATAAGCGCTTCCGAGTTGATTACCAAATGACATAACCAAAGCCGACAGTGGTATGATAATCATACCAATCATCATGGACGAAACTGCAGAACGTTTTTTCATCCAGGATGTGATAAAATTAACCAATACAAACACTACCAACGGATTCACGTTGGCATACCAGCCGGGCGACGCGCCTTCGCCAATCAAACGAATCACATATTTAGGCATGGTGGCGTACATCTGGCTTTGAATCATCCAGAAACCGCTGATAATAAGAATGAGTAATATCAGGCGAATATTGGAAAAAACTTTAATCATGGAGCGACCGATTTCAAGAAAACTTTTTCCTTTTCCTTCGGTATGCGTCGATTTGTAAAGAAAAAACACGGCAATCAGCGCAATAAAAGTCATACTTGCCGAGAAATAATTGAGGTAAACCAATCCTTGGTCGCCCATGCTTCGGCGAAGTGGGTCAACAACCGTTTTCCCGAGAAATGCGCCAATGTTTACCATCATGTAGAAAATGGCATATCCGCGGGCGCGGGTTTCGGTAGTGGTTTCGCGCGCCACCGTGCCGGATATGACGGACTTAATGAATGCTCCTCCGATAACAATCAAAATCATGACCGGCACAATAGTCCACTGCATGGGACTCTCCTTGAGTCCGGTAAAAGTAGTGGTCATATCGTAAGAAACCAAGCCGGCACTTTCGAGCAGCGTGGGAAGCAAGCCTAATCCGCCGTATCCCAATGTGAGCAGGGCAAAAGCCAATATGATAGCGGAACGAAATCCGATCCGGTCTGCGTAGGCTCCTGTAAACAAGGGGAGAAGATAGAGCAACGCGGAGAAAACTCCCGAAATAAGCCCGGCCTGAACGTCGGAAAATCCCCACACGTTGGAGAGATAGAGCGTGATAACGATAAAAACGGCATAAAACGCCAGTCGTTCAAGTAATTCTACAAAGTTGGCAACCCAGAAAGGTTTAGAGAATTTAATCATAATTTTATAGTTTAAAGTTTGATGTTTAATGTTTAAAGTTTAAAGTTGTATTTCTACCCCGTAACGCGTAACCCGTAACGCGTAACTCGTAACTCGTAACCCGTAATCCGCAACCCGCTCACCCCAAATCTACTACCGTGATTCCGGCTCCGCCAAACTGCACGTGTTCGTCTTGAAAATGGGCAACGCCGTGAACCGTTCGCAAATAATCGCGAATAATCTGCCGCAAAGCGCCGGTGCCCGTTCCGTGCAGAATGCGAACACGCGCCACGCTCAACTGAATCGCATCGTCGATAAAATACATAACGGCTTGCAGAGCCTCATCGCCGCGCATTCCGCGCACATCTATATCTTGTTTGAAATTGAGTTTTTTCTCGTGAATGAGTTCGCGCGTGACTAAGCCGGTCGCTTTCGATTCTCTTTTCAGTTGATTTTTGCTCACATATTCCAATTTATCGAGATTTACGGTGGATTTTATCACGCCGAAGGCAACCGTTGCCTTTTTCCCTTGGATTTCCAAAATTTCGCCGGTAGCGGTTTGTCCTTTCATGCGGACGGAATCGCCGATGGTGAGCCTCACCCCCGCCCCCTCTCCACGAGAGAGGGGAGTTACGGGCTTGGGTTTATGTTTCTTTTTACCCGACTCTCCCCCTTTGGGGGAGCCGGAGGGGGCGATTTTTTCTCTAAACTCGCCCAGCGACTGCCGTGCCTGTTTGGTTTTTTCTTTGTCGGCTTGCGCTTCCCGAATTTGGCGAATGGTGTTTTCTATTTTCGCGTTGCTTTCGCTGAGCAGCTGTTCGGCTTGTTGTTTGGCTTGCGCGAGAATCTCCTTTTTCTGCTTGTTTATTTCCGATAAATTGGTTTCGTATTTCGATGTAATTTCTTCCAAACGTTTGCGCTCGCGACGGATTTCATCGCGTTTGCGCTCCCAATATCGGCGGTCGCGCGAAATATCCTGCAAATATTTGTCCATATTGATGTAATCGCTGCCCACAATTTCGGAAGCGTGAGCGATTAAATCGTCGGGCAAGCCGATTTTTCGGGCAATCTCCACGGCGAACGAACTGCCCGGATTCCCGATAGATAGCTGGAAAAGCGGCTGCATTTCGTGTCTGTCGTACAACATGGCTCCGTTGATAATGCCGCGGGTTTCGTTGGCAAAATGTTTCAGGTTTTGGTAGTGCGTGGTGATAACGCCAAACGCCCTATTGTTGTTGAACCGCTGCAACAGGCTTTGGGCAATTGCCGCGCCGATTTGCGGTTCGGTTCCGCCGCCAAACTCATCGATGAGCAGCAGCGAATGTTCGTTGCAGTTTTTCAGAAAAAACTTCATGTTCTGCAAATGCGAACTGTATGTTGAGAGGTCGTTTTCGATGGATTGTTCGTCGCCAATATCTATAAAAATATGGCTGAACACGCCCGCCGTAGAGTTTTCGCGCACGGGAACAGGCAATCCGCACTGAACCATGTATTGCAGTAATCCGACGGTTTTCAGGCAGACCGATTTTCCACCCGCGTTGGGCCCCGAAATAACCAAAATTCGGTTCTCGTCGTCCAAAATAATATCGAGCGGAACCACTTTTCGGTTTTGCTTCTTCAACGCCAAAAACAGCAGCGGATGCACAGCTTGCACCCAATCTATGGCGACCCGGTTTTCGAACGCGGGCTTTATGGCGTTGATTTGCAGCGCAAATTTGGCTTTGGCGCGAATGAAATCTATTTCGGCAAGAAACTCGTATGAGTGGAGCAAATCGGGGAGAAAGGGACGCAGGTAATCGGTAAATTCCGTGAGAATGCGAATGATTTCGCGCCGCTCGTCGTTTTCCAATTCGCGGATGCGGTTGTTGGCTTCCACCACTTCCGAAGGCTCAATGTAAACGGTTTTTCCCGATGCCGATTCGTCGTGTACAATGCCTTTTATTTTGCGCTTAAACGACGGATTTACGGGAATTACCAACCGCCCGTCGCGCATGCTCGGCGCCACGTCTTTTTCCACAAAACCCTCGGCTTGCGCTTTGCGAAGAATGGAGTTGAGGCTGCGCGAAATGCCGTTGAGTGTGGAAGTCATTTCGCGGCGAATGGCACCCAATTGCGGCGACGCGCTGTCTTTTATCTGTCCGAAATTGTCGATTATCCGCTCTATTTTTTTGCTGATTTCGGGCGAAACAAATACATTTTCGGTCAGCGCCATCAATTGCGGATAGCGCGCCTGTTTCTCTTCGTCGGACGTAAAAAACCGAACAATGGAAATTATTGCCTGCAACGATTTATTCAGCTCCGACAATACGTTTTGTTCAATCCACGAACCCGCCACCCGAACGCGCCGAAGCGCATCGCGAACATCGTAAAAATTGTCCGACGGAAAAGCGTCTTCTTCCTGCAAAATATGCAGAAATTCATCCGTTTGCGACAGCCAAACATCAATTTCGGCAAAATCGGCAGAAAAACGCATCTCGTCAGCCCTTTCTCGTCCAAGCGAACTCAAACATTGCTGCGCCAGCAACTGCCTTATTTTGGTAAATTCTATTTTTTGTTCAAAATTTTCGGGATAAAACACTTTTTATTTCGGATTTTCGATCCGCTATGGGGCGGACAAGCTTTCGATTTGGAATTTTTTTGAATTTGTGCAAAAATAAGACTTTTTGGTAAGAAAATATCTATCTTTGGCGATGTAAAATACATTTGTAGAATTTTTATTGTTACGCTTTGGATAGATAAGCCCGCGGAGACTGTGTCCGACTCATGACGGATAGTCCAGATTAGACGGGAGATAGAGCTGCGCCGATAATCGAAAAACAGATCAAAACAGGCAATGCCGGGGGAAGAATTCTATCGCGAATGAAGTTCGTCTATCTTCCCCGTTTTACGGAAAACTATCGTGTATGCATTATCGGTTCATGCAAAACACTGCCTTTATTTATATCACATAATTATGATGAAACATTTCCATTTTCTCGCACTATTTATCGCGTTTTTTCTCTGCGGCGCAACGTCCGTTTGGACACAAAACCAATCCGAGCTCACCGAAACCGTCGCCCTCAAACTATCGGCAATGCCGCTCAATTGCATCACGCAGGAATATCCCAATAAACCCGGGCACACATACGGCTCTGCCGATGAAGTCGGACTTTCGCCCCAAGAACTTCACCCCGCGTTTTACGGCTGCTTCGATTGGCACAGTTCCGTTCATGGTCATTGGATGCTGGCGCGTTTATTGAAGCTGAAACCCAATATTTCCAACCGCGATAAAATTATGGAGGTATTGAATAATTCGTTCAGCAAATCGGCAATGGAGACGGAGGCTGCCTATTTCTCGAAATACGAAGCCGGACGCAACTTTGAGCGCACTTATGGCTGGGCATG
This sequence comes from uncultured Petrimonas sp., assembly GCA_964557135.1. Classification (GTDB taxonomy): domain Bacteria; phylum Bacteroidota; class Bacteroidia; order Bacteroidales; family Dysgonomonadaceae; genus Petrimonas. The sequence continues at coordinate 12,133 of CAZKZB010000080.1, forward strand.
GCTGCTGAAATTGGACGAGGAGTTGGCGTCGTGGAACTTGCCGATAGCGCAGACGTGGCACGAAAACTTGCAGCCGCTTACCCAAGAAATCGTTCGGTTGTGGACGGAATATCTGCCCAAACAAACCTATCCCAACCGCACGGGAGTGCATCCCAATTCGGCTTTTGCATTGGGTTTCGCTATCGATTGGGCGCGCGCGACCGGCAACAAATCGTTTGAAGAGGCGTTGACGAAAAAATCGCTCGATTTCTATAAAAACGACACCGAAACGCCTGCCCATTTAGAACCCGACGGTTCCGATTTCTTTTCGCCCAGCTTGGAAATTGCCGATTTGATGCGGAGAGTTCTCTCGCGCAGCGAATTTGAGGGTTGGTTCAACACGTTTTACACCCAAAAGGGAATCGACCGAATTTGCGAAATTCCGGTGGTGAGCGATTTAAGCGATTATCAAACCGTTCACTTGGTGGGTTTGTCGTTTTCGCGCGCCTGGTGCATGAAAAACGTCGCCGCGTCGTTGCCCGGCGGGCATCCGCTGAAATCGCATTTCGAAGAAACCGCGCACACATTATTAAACAATGCCCTTCCGCTCGTTTTTGAGGGTAATTACGGCGGCGATCATTGGTTAGCGTCGTTCGCGCTGATGGCTTTGGAATAAAAAACTATTTTTCTTTGCTTTTTCCCGATTTTTGGTTGCACAATTAAAAAAAATAGATTACTTTTGCACCTCGAATTTAGAGCAAATTCAATATTTATTGTTGGCGAGATAGCTCAGATGGTTAGAGCGTCCCGTTTTAAAACGGGAAGGTACCGAGTTCAATTCTTTTCATTTAATATTTTGGCGAGATAGCTCAGATGGTTAGAGCGCATGATTCATAATCATGAGGTCCCGAGTTCAATTCTCGGTCTCGCTACTTGAAAATCAAGCAGTTAAGCCATTCAGCTTAACTGCCTTTTTCATAGTGTACATACCATGTACATACTACGGATCAACCCGAAAACTTGTGGAGTCGTTTAAAATTTTCTACATTTGCTCCATGAAAACAGGATATAAATTCAGCTAGTCAGAGCGTCCCGATATAAAATCGGGAAGGTCGTGAGTTCAATTCTCGGTCTCGCTACTTGGTAATAAGGCAGTTAAATCTTTTGATTTGGCTGTTTTTTTTATTTGCACATACTTTACGGGATAATTCAGCTAGTCAGAGCGTCCCGATATAAAATCGGGAAGGTCGCGAGTTCAATTCTCGCTCTCGTTACTTGGTAATAAGGCAGTTAAGTTTTTTGCTTTGGCTGTTTTTTTTATTTGTACCTACTTGTGTGAGATAATTCAGCTGGTCAGAGCGTCCCGATATGAAATCGGGAAGGTCCCGAGTTCAATTCTCACTCTCGCTACTTGGTAATAAGGCAGTTAAATCTTTTGATTTGGCTGTTTTTTTTATTTGCACCTACTTTTGTGAGATAATTCAGCTGGTCAGAGCGTCCCGATATAAAATCGGGAAGGTTCCGAGTTCAATTCTCGGTCTCGCTACTTGGTAATAAGGCAGTTAAATCTTTTGATTTGGCTGTTTTTTTATTTGTCCTGACTTGTCCCTCTAAGATTTAGTGCGGTTATAACTTTCTGATAATCAATC
>CAZKZB010000081.1:0-13667 GCA_964557135.1 uncultured Petrimonas sp.
GTAAACGACGTTGCTCGGCTAATTGTTCGCGGCGACGGCGTTCTTCTTCGCGTTGGGCGGCAACATCGATGGTGGATTCGGTATTTTGAGTAATTAAGGGTTCGTTGGGCGAGTATTCGGGAACGGAGGGTGTTTGCTGTGCCGGTATCGGAACAATTTCGTTCATGGGAGACTCCGTTGTGCCAAAAGCGTCTTCAACGTTTCCGAACATAACGGGAATTCCTTCCAGTTCGTCCGGTGGTGTTACCAAAGTGAAGTAAGAGAATAACAAAATTAGCAGAAGCAGCACAAAAAAGATGGCTGTTCCGATAATTCCTGATATTTTTTCTCTCGTAACTTGCATTGTTATTTTGTTGTGTATGGTTCTTTAGTCTCCGCAACCATATCGGATATTGTCGGTTGTTGGGAGATATTTATTTCGATGCCGTGTTGTAAGATTTCATGCGCAAATGGGTCATTGTGGTTGAAATCTTTAAGTTTGAAGGGATGCGGTTCGATGCGGACATCGATAGATCTCCTCAATCGCATCAAATCCAATTGAGTTTTGTAAAAATCCGAATAATCCGGAAGAACAACAGCAATGTCTATATCGCTTTCTTCCCTGAAATTTCCTTTTGCGAAAGATCCGAATAAGAAAACCTTTGCAGAGTTATACTTTAGATTGACTTCGTCAGCATATTCTCGTGCAATTTTTAAAGCATCAACTTTATCCATATTCTTAATTCGTTTATACGTTCTATCCATTTACTCGCAAATTCGAATGTGCATACTGAATAAAACTTCTTCTTGTAATCGTCGTAACGGCCATTGAGATTAAACATTGTTATTTCATCTAACCATTCCAGTTTTTCAGGGGTGAGTTCAATGTTATTCAATTCACATAATCTTAGTAAATTGTGCGTGAAAGGAGCCGTTTGGAGGTGGTTTTTTACATATAATCCTTTTAAGAGCTTTTCTAATACTAAATGTCCGGCGAATAAAGCCCAATTGTAGGATTTTGACCGGTATAAATCAGACATCACCCTGAAATCATCATCAGAAGATTCAATCCAATAACGATATTGTTTGTCGTAATTTATGTTTTTTTCCTCCTCCACAGTCAATAATAATAACCTTTGTCAAAGTTTTGAACTTTGACAAAGATGCCATATTTAATTTGGCCGTGTCATCAACACCATTTTAAATTGGTTTTGATTGGCGATATCCAATATTTTTACAATTTCCCGATAAGGCACCTCCTCATCGGCATACAGCGCTACGAAAATATCCGGTTCGGCAGAGTAAACCGATTGTAAAAACGGTGTAATCTGCTCAAACGTTACCATGCGTTCGGTTTCATTGGCATTCGCCACATAATAATTCAAACTTTTATCGATGGTGACCCGAGTAATGGGTTTTGCCTGAGCCTGTTGTTGTGATTTCGGCAGCAATACCTTAATGGAATTAGGCACCACGATGGTGGATGTTATCATAAAGAAAATCAACAGCAAGAAAATTACGTCAGTCATTGACGCCATGCTGAATTGAGCTTCTACATTAAATCTTTGTTTTAGTGCCATAGTTTTAAGCTTAGGATAATTGGTAATTACTAATTATCAATTACTAATTACTAACTTACGCCGCCGGTTCGTTCAGAATATCCATAAATTCCATAATCCGCATCTCTAACTTATTTACAATACCTTTTATTCTGGTGGCAAGGTAATTGTAAGCAAACAACGCGATAATTCCCACGATAAGACCGCCAACGGTTGTTACCAACGCTTCGTAAATGCCGGTGGACAAGATATTCACATCTACGTTTGCTCCGGCGCTTGCCATACTCATAAAGGCTTTGACCATTCCGGTAACGGTGCCCAAGAAACCAATCATGGGTGCTCCGGACGCTGTAGTGGCCAAAACCGGCAGCCCTTTTTCGAGTTTGGAGATTTCAATATTCCCTTGATTTTCAATGGCCGACATTACATCTGCCGTTGGCCTGCCCAATCGGGAAATCCCTTTTTCCACCATTCTTGCCGATGGCGTGTTGGTGTTTCGGCAAAGTGTCATTGCAGCTTCAATCTTGCCGTCGAGAATGTAATCTTTTATTCGGTTCATAAACGAATTGTCTTCCTTGCCGGCTTTGTTTATCACTAACGTTCTTTCAATCAATACATAAACCGACAGGAGCAAAAGCACCAACAAAACAATCATCAGCCAGCCGCCTTTAAAAGCTAAGTCTAAAGCATTCATCGATGTAACGGGTTCAACAGCTGTACTTATTTGTTGTAGTGTATCTTGAACCGGAGCAATTTGTAACAAGTTCATTGAGTTAAAATTTTAATTTATAAAAGAATCAAATCAATAGTTTTTTGACTACCTACGGAGTCAGGCTAAAACAATTGAGTCGTTTGATACTATTTGCCTGATGAATAGTTTCTGATTCGAAATTATAAAAGTAAATAATTATTTTATAGATTATTGCCCTTCAATGGAGTATTTAAACAATTTTTGTAAGCTTTAATTGTTTTTTCCAAACCCATGTAAAGCGCGTCGCTGATGAGCGAATGTCCGATGGATACTTCTTTCAGCCAAGGAATGTTTACGTAAAGGTAGTTCAGGTTATCCAAATTCAAATCGTGTCCCGCGTTTACACCCAATCCTAATTTCTTTGCCAGCGTTGCCGCTTCAACGTATGGAGCAACCGCTTTTTCTCTGTCAACGTTGTATTCTTCGGCGTAAGGTCCGGTGTAAAGTTCAATTCTGTCTGTACCAATTTTCGATGCCATCTTTATCATCTCCAAATCGGTATTGACGAAAATGGAAGTGCGAACACCCATCGACTGGAACTCGGTTACTACTTCTGTCAGAAAGTCTTTGTGTTGAACCGTGTCCCAACCTGTATCGGATGTCAGGACATCGTGCGCGTCGGGAACCAGCGTTACCTGCGTGGGACGGATTTTTTTTATCAGCGACACAAATTCTGGAGAAGGGTTTCCCTCGATATTGAATTCCGTCGTAATTTTGGGTTGTAAATCATACACATCGGCATAGCGGATGTGGCGCTCATCGGGGCGTGGATGAACAGTGATACCTTCAGCTCCAAACAGCTGGCAATCGATGGCTGCTTTCACCACATCGGGGATATTTCCACCTCTCGAGTTTCGCAGCGTAGCCACCTTATTGATGTTTACACTTAGTTTTGTCATTGGTTTTGTTGAAAATAAGCTTGTGTCCATTTTTTTTGATGAGAAACGATAAAAAGCCGTTTAAAGCAACTTTTTATCCAAAAAATTCCCATCTTTGTAAAACGATACAAAATTAATACGAAATAACGGTTTTGCCTAAGAACAGATGAAAGATTTTATTAAACATCAGATAGAAAAACAATCGGTATCGTTTACGCTTGAGAATTTTTTGGGACTTTCAGACACGGAAAACTCGCTTATTGTTATAGAAGTTCCGCTGGTAGATTACACCATTACCGATATTGCCCGCATTGTTGAAAGCAATAACGCACGGGTTATGAACCTGTTTGTTCTCCCGGTAGCTGATGGCAATACGCTGATAATTTCCATTAAACTGAATTTATTGGATTTATCGACCGTTTTGATGAGTTTCGAGCGGTTTAATTATAAGGTGTTGTATTACCAGATGAAAGAAGGCGTGGTGACCGATACGCATAAAGAGCGGTTAGACGAGTTGTTGTATTATTTGGAAATGTAAACGGGTTACGGGGTACGAGTTACGAGTTACGAGTTTCGGGTTTCGGGTTACGGGTTGCAGCTGATTGGGTGATTGCCGATTATTTTTATCTGACAGTTTGAAATTCGCAGTCTATTAATCTAATCGTCTTATGAAAATGAAAATTGCATTATTTGGAAGTGTCTTTTCTGAGGAAGCTCACAGAGCCGAATCTCAGATAATTGAGGTTTGCGAAGCCGTAAAGGAGTATTCGGTTGAATTGTATTTACCCGAGGCTTTTTTCTATTCACTTTCACATGCTACACAAGACAGAATTCGTCCGCTGTGTCTGCTTTTTGACCTATTGCCCCCTGTTGACTTGGCTTTAAGCGTGGGCGGCGACGGTACTTTTTTGCGAACGGCAGCAGCGGTAAGTGATTTCGGTATTCCCGTGCTGGGAATAAACACCGGAAGATTGGGCTTTTTGGCCGATGTGAATTTCAATGATTTAAAAGAAACTCTTGATGAGATTTTTTCGGAAGAATACCTGATTGAAGAACGCTCGTTGCTCGAAGTATCCGTTGATGAACTTCCATCGTTCAGCCGATACAACCGTGCGTTGAACGAAGTGGCTATTCTTAAACAGGATACGGCATCGATGCTTACCATTCACACGTATATCAACGATGACTTTCTAACTTCCTATCAGGCCGACGGACTGATTGTCGCCACGCCGACCGGCTCCACGGCTTATTCACTGAGTGTGGGGGGGCCTATTCTTGTGCCCAGTTCACCCAGTTTTGTATTGTCGCCTATTGCGCCGCATAACTTAACCTCGCGTCCGTTGGTGGTGCAAGACGATGCGAAACTTAAATTGAAAATCGAAAGCCGGAGCAACAACTTTTTAGTTTCGTTAGACGGACAGTCGCAGGTTTGCCACGTGAGAACCGAAATAGCGATCCAAAAAACAGATTATACGCTCAACGTTGTGAAACGAAAAGGGCATACTTTCTACGAAACGCTTCGCGATAAATTGATGTGGGGCGTGGATGTGAGGAGGAAATAACCTGAATGTATAGCATTAAAAATCATCGAATAAAAAACACAAAGGGTATCGCCATAGTGAGATACCCTTTGTCTAAAACACTTATTCTCAACTTTTATCCTAAGAATCCGAGCAAGATACCGGCTGCAACTGCCGAGCCGATAACGCCGGCCACGTTGGGCCCCATGGCGTGCATCAGTAAGTGGTTGTTTTGGTCGTATTCTTGTCCCAGAACCTGAGAAATACGTGCGGAGTCGGGTACAGCCGAAACACCGGAGTTTCCGATAAGCGGATTGATTTTGTTTCCTTCTTTCAAGAAGATATTCAAGAACTTAACAAATAAAATTCCGGCACAGGTGGCAATGATAAACGACAAAGCTCCAATTCCGAAAACCATAATCGATTGCGGTGTCAGGAACGTAGTTGCTTGTGTGGATGCTCCAACCGTAAGTCCCAACAGAATGGTAACAATATCGATAAGCGGACCGCGGGCGGTTTCTGCCAAACGACGCGTTACGCCCGACTCTTTCAACAAGTTGCCGAAGAACAGCATACCCAACAGCGGAAGACCCGACGGAACGATAAATGTGGTGAGCAACAATCCGATAATAGGGAACAGAATTTTTTCGGTTTGCGACACAACGCGCAGCGATTTCATGCGTATGACACGCTCTTTTGGTGTCGTGAGCAAGCGCATGAACGGAGGCTGAATAATGGGAACGAGTGCCATATACGAATATGCCGATACGGCAATGGCTCCCATGAGGTTAGGCGCCAATTTTGACGAAAGGAAGATAGCCGTAGGGCCATCCGCACCGCCGATAATACCGATAGCACCGGCCTGATTGGGTTCGAAACCGACATTCAATGCTATGATGTACGCTCCGAAAATACCGAACTGCGCCGCGGCGCCGATAAGCATCAGTTTAGGATTGGCAATAAGCGACGAAAAGTCGGTCATGGCGCCAATTCCCAGGAAGATGAGCGGCGGATACCAGCCGTTTCGGACTCCATCGTAGAGAATATTCAGAACGGAGCCTTCTTCGTAAATCCCGATTTTCAGTGCGGCTGTCTCGTTGAAGGGAATGTTCCCGATAAGCATACCGAAACCGATGGGAATGAGCAGCAACGGCTCAAATTCATATCGGATGGCCAAGAAGATAAAAATCAGACCCACCACAATCATGACAATGTGTCCGAACTCAGCGTTGGCAAATCCGGTATATTCCCAGAATGTACGTAAATTATCTCCTAATGTTAATAAGGTATTCATTCTATTGTTTGTTTATTCGATTATTACCAGATCGGCGCCTTCGAGAACAGAGTCGCCGGTACTTACTAAGATCTTCGCAATTTTTCCGTTTGCATTCGCGAGGATGTTGTTTTCCATTTTCATGGCTTCGAGCACCATAACGGTTTGTCCCTTTTTCACGGTGTCACCCACGCTACACTTGATATCCAAAATAACACCGGGAAGGGGCGATTGTATGCTGCCGCCGGCGGAAGGAGCGCTTGGACGCGTTACCAATGGTGTGGTTTCGCTTTGCGGAGTGGGTGTTGTTGTCGGACGCTGAATTCCGGCGAGTTTTTTCTTCTCTTTGGTTTCGAGTTCCACCACGTAGGGGGTACCGTTTACTTCGAGTTCAACAACAGATGCCTCAGACTTGCGAATTAATACACGGTAGGGAGAACCATTTATTTTGTAATTGAATTCTTTCATGTTGAAAATATTTTTTTGTTACGATTTACGGAATTTTTCGGCTGCATTCTCAAAGTATATATGCCTTTGTTGCAACCTTTACATAATTTATTGTGGCAGTTGACGCAACGATTGACGTTTGGCACTCCACGGCGAGTAATTTCGTTTAACTTGCTGTATGGTCAGGATGGTCGATTCTATATCGTGTTGAACCTGATTCATATCGTGAATTGCCGCCGAAATGGCTGCCAAGACCTCACCCGAAAGCTGTGTTTCAGAGCGTAGTGCTCCAAACGAACCGATATTGGCAGCTCTCTTTCTCGAAAGATTCGATGCCGTTCTTCCTGTGAATTTGAAAACGAAATAGAGCAAGACAAGTCCCGCGAAAACCACTAACATGGAAGTAATGGTTATGGTGACGCCTTGCTTGTCGTTTTTTTTCAGCTCCACAATTTTTGGGTTCTCGCCCACCACTTCGTTATTGCTGCTCGGTGTTACACGGCTCAACTGTTTGGCTTGCAAATTGCCGGCAGCATCGTATTTCTGCCCGTCAATTTCATAACCGTAAGTTTTGTCGGCGGGCAGGCCTGCCGGAATGATTATTTCGTCCAACAACGTTCTGCCATCCACGTCGTATAAAGCAATGTAGTTATCGATGTCGGGATTCAACGTGAAGTTGGTGTGGAATGTTCCGTGAAACGGTTCGTTATCTGCCCAAAAGAGCACGTGCTGATGCGGTCTCACTTGTGTGAGAACGTCTCCGCGCGAGATAGCGTACATTTTCGGATTGTTTTTATCCGTTGTCAGAAACATTCCTTCCACGTTTTTCGTTGCGGCAGTATTGTTGTAGATTTCAATCCATGCGCTGCGTTGCCCGAAATCGTTGGTAAAGTTGGTTTCGTTTACAATCATTACTTCGTTGATTACCAAGTCGGGATTTTTTATCTTCTTCGAGCATCCCGCAAACAGGGTAATCGCCAACAAAAGCAGTGATATGTGCGATAATTTTGTCATAATCATGTTTCTGTTATAATGGTAAATTGTCATGTTTCTTAGGAGGATTGGTCAGCTTTTTGGTTTGTAATTGCTGCAATGCTCTGATAACACGGAAACGAGTATTTCTGGGTTCAATCACATCGTCGATATAACCGTATCGAGCCGCGTTGAACGGGTTGCAGAACAAGTCGTCGTACTCTTGCTTTTTGGCAGCTGCCACTTCGGCTTGTTTTTCGGGTGTTCCGGCTTCTTTAATCTCTTTTCCGTAAAGCACTTCAACGGCTCCGTCGGCTCCCATAACCGCAATTTCCGCGCTGGGCCAAGCGTAGTTGATGTCGCCTCGCAATTGCTTGCAACTCATTACAATGTGAGCGCCTCCGTATGATTTGCGCAGTGTAACGGTTACTTTCGGAACGGTAGCTTCGCCGTATGCGTACAGCAGTTTTGCTCCGTGTGTGATTACGCCGCCGTACTCTTGTCCTGTTCCGGGAAGGAATCCGGGAACGTCGACCAATGTAACAAGCGGAATATTGAACGCGTCGCAGAAACGAACAAAGCGCGCGGCTTTGCGTGAAGCGTTGATATCGAGAACGCCGGCAAGAAATTTAGGCTGGTTTGCCACAATTCCCACCGATTGTCCGTTGAAACGGGCAAATCCCACAACGATGTTTTTGGCGTAATCGGCGTGTACTTCCAAAAATTCGCCATTGTCAACCACTGCGCCGATAACCTGATACATGTCATACGGACGGTTGGGGCTGTCGGGGATAATATCGTTTAAGCCATCTTCCAAACGGTCAATCGGGTCGTTGTTTTTGATAAGCGGCGCCTCTTCGAGATTGTTTTGCGGTATGTAGCTGATAAGTTTGCGGATAAGTTTAAATCCGTCTTCTTCGGTTTGAACCGCGAATTGAGCAACTCCGGATTTGCTTGTATGCACCGACGCTCCTCCCAGCTGTTCTTGCGTAACATCTTCACCGGTAACGGTTTTCACCACTTTGGGTCCGGTTAAGAACATGTACGATGTTCCCTGCGTCATGATGCTGAAGTCGGTAAGCGCGGGAGAATACACGGCTCCACCGGCGCACGGGCCGAAAATTCCCGAAATTTGAGGGATAACTCCCGAGGCAAGAATGTTGCGCTGAAAAATTTCGGCATATCCTGCCAAAGCGTTAATTCCTTCTTGGATACGAGCGCCGCCCGAGTCGTTGATTCCGATAATCGGAGCTCCCATCTTCATGGCCATATCCATTACTTTACAGATTTTTAGTGCCAGTGTTTCAGACAGCGAACCACCGAAAACGGTGAAATCTTGCGCAAAGATGTAAACCAAACGTCCGTCGATGGTTCCGTAACCGGTAACCACGCCATCGCCCAAGAATTTGGTTTTTTCCATACCGAAGTTGTGGCAACGGTGTTCGGCGAACATGTCGAATTCTTCGAAACTGCCTTCATCCAGCAGCATGGCTATGCGCTCGCGCGCGGTATATTTTCCTTTCAGGTGCTGAGATTCAATTCTTTTTGCTCCACCACCTAACCGAGCTTTTTCGCGAAGCTGAATCAGGTCTTTGATTTTTTCGAGTTGTTTGCTCATAAAATTTTATTTATTGTTGTTTTTAATTGGTTCATTTTTGAATGATAATGCTTTGCGATAATACTCGCTGTCGCTTGTGATGATGACTTCGGCGATAAATGCGTGCTGCCTCCATTTTATCGGCGAAGCGACTATCAGCTTTAGCTCTATCGCGGAGCGTTATCGGCCTGAGCCGTATTACGGGTGCTCACACAATTCGGTTAACACGCTGCCGGTCGATTTCGGGTGCAGGAAGGCGATGTTGAGTCCTTCTGCTCCGGCGCGAGGTTTTGTGTCGATAAGGCGTACCCCTTTAGCTTCGACTTCCTGTAAAGCTTTTTCTATGTTATTGGTAGCAAAAGCGATGTGGTGAACTCCTTCACCTCGTTTTTCGATAAATTTGGCTACCGTGCTCTCTTCGCTGGTGGGTTCCAATAGTTCAATTTTTGTTTGTCCGATTTGGAAAAAAGCGGTTTTTACTTTCTGATCTTCAACCGTTTCAATGTTGTAACATTTTAGTCCGAGAACTCCTTCGTAGTAAGGCAATTGTTCTTCGATGCTTTTTACGGCAATACCGATGTGTTCAATGTGTGTTAATTCCATATTTATTAATTTATTTGAGTGATTATATGTTTGAGAGGCACAAAGATACAACTTTTAAATTGTACGATAAAATTTATTTTAAATTTCTTTAAATAGATGATATACTGAGTACTTCGAGCAATTCGGGGCTGATTTCACGCTCTTTTTTGATGGCGCGCTTGAAAGGAATATAAACAATTTCGTTTTCACGAATACCAATCATTACGTTACGCTGATTTTCGAGCAACGCCTGAATGGCTGCAATACCCATTCTGCTGGCCAAAATTCTATCTTGCGCCGTGGGCGATCCTCCGCGTTGCAAGTGCCCTAAAATAGTAACCCGAACGTCGTATTGCGGATATTGCTTTTTTACGCGCTCGGCTAAGTTCATGGCACCGCCGGTGATTTCACTTTCGGCTACCAAAACCATGCTGCTGCTTTTCGATTTTCGGAATCCTTGTTCAATAAGTTCTTCCAACTGGTCTTTTTCGATGCTTATTTCGGGAATTATCGCCGCTTCGGCTCCCGACGCGATAGCGCTGTTGAGTGCCAGAAAACCGCAGTTGCGCCCCATTACTTCTACGAAAAAAAGTCGTTCGTGAGAGGTTGCCGTATCGCGGATTTTGTCCATCGATTGCATGATGGTATTCAGCGCCGTGTCGTACCCGATGGTGGTATCGGTTCCGTTCAAGTCGTTATCGATGGTTCCGGGAAGTCCCACTATGGGGATATTGTATTCATTGGCAAAAATTCCGGCGCCGGTCAACGAACCGTCGCCTCCAATTACAACAAGGGCATCCATTCCGTGTCGCTGCATATTTTCGTAAGCGAGTTTTCTTCCGTCTTGAGTTAAAAATTCTTCGCAACGGGCCGTTTTGAGAATCGTTCCACCTTGTTGGATAATATTGCTTACACTGTTGGTCTTGAATTCCTCTATCTCATTGCTGATAAGCCCTCTAAATCCTCTGTAAATACCAAAAACCCGCATATCGTTGGAGATTGCGGCACGCGTTACTGCACGTATGGCTGCATTCATACCCGGGGCGTCTCCGCCGGAAGTAAGTACGCCGATGCATTTTACATTTGCTTCCATTTCGAAATTAGTTCTATTAAAAAATGATTAAACCTAAAGACAATTGGTCACAAAGATAATTTTTTTTGGCATGCGCACAAAAAAAAGCGGCTTTAAAAAGCCGCTTTTTCAACTTCGGTTTCGGGAACGAGTTCTTCAATTCTTTTTGCCACGGCCTCCATTTGCCACATGGGGGTTGACGTGGCCCCACAAATTCCGATAGAAGTATCTTCTTTTATCCATTCCGGGTCGAGTTGGTCGGGATGGTGAATGAGGTGCGAATTTGGGTTGAATTTTTCACATTCGGCAAAAAGCACTTTTCCGTTGGAGCTTTTTTCGCCGGCGATAAAAATAATAAGGTCGTGCGCCTGAGCAAATTCGTGCATATTGGGTACTCTGTTAGATACTTGGCGACAGATAGTGTCGTAAAATTCGAACGTAGCGCCATCTTTCATGCGCGATTTTATCATGTCGCCCAGTTCCTGGAATCCGTCTAACGGTTTTGTAGTTTGAGAAAACAGACTTATATCGCGTGAAAAGTCGAGTTTTTCTATATCTTCCTTGCTTTCTATCACGATGGCCGATTCGTTGGTTTGTCCCATCAGGCCGTTTACTTCGGCGTGGCCCTTTTTGCCGAAAATAACAATTTGCCCGTCCGCATTCGGCTTGTTTACAAATTTCTTTTTTATGCGTTTTTGTAGTCCCAAAACCACCGGGCACGAAGCATCAATAAGTTCTATGTTGTTTTGCTTGGCAATTTCGTACGTGCTTGGCGGCTCACCGTGAGCGCGAAGCAAAACTCGCACATTTCTCAGTTTTTTAAACTCTTCGTGATTGATGGTTACCAATCCCATTTTGGTGAGGCGTTCCACTTCGATATTATTGTGAACAATATCGCCCAAACAGTATAGCGTTCCGCCTTTTTGCAGTTCTTCTTCCGCTTTTTTGATGGCTTTTTCTACACCAAAACAGCATCCGGACTGCTTGTCGATTTCAATTTTAGTCATTTTTTTTGTGATTTTGTTAAACATTTCGGGTTAAGAGTTTCGAAGTGCGGGCTGCTCAGCGAAATTACACACGATTACGAAACAAATTCCCGTATAATTATGCATTATGCATTAGACTCAATGCCCATTGCAATTGTTCATCTATAGTGATGTGTGAATTATCTAATTCTATCGCGTCGTCCGCTTTTCGTAACGGGCTTTCCGCACGGGTAGTGTCGCGTTCGTCGCGTTCGCGCACATTATCCAGCACTTCGTCAAAAACAGGATTTTCGCCTTTGGCTTTCATTTCATCGAAACGGCGTTGGGCACGTACTTCGGGCGAGGCGGTGAGGAATATTTTGAGTTCGGCTTCGGGGAAAACTACCGTGCCGATATCGCGACCGTCCATCACCACGCCTTTCTTCTTGCCCATTTCTTGTTGCTGGCGAACCAGTTCGCGCCGCACAAAACCGAGGGTGCTCACGCGGCTGGCGCCGTTGCCAATTTGCAGCGAGCGGATTTCTTTTTCCACGTTTTCGCCGTTCAGGTAAGTTTCTTGTTGTCCGTTCGGGTTTGTTTTAAAAGAAATTTCTATTTTCGAGATATGCTTTCGCAATTCGGCTTCGTTTATATCGTTATCGGTCATCCAACCGTTGCGATAGGCAAAAAGGGCAACCGCCCTGTACATAGCTCCGCTGTCGATATAGGTATAACCCAACTCTTTAGCCAATCCTTTGGCTATAGTACTTTTACCGCACGACGAAAATCCATCTACGGCAATATTAATTTTTTCCATTCCTGTTAAAAAGCAATTGCTAACTCTGTAAACAACTGCAAAGTTAGAAAGTTTTTTTGTTATTGAGTTTTAACGTAATGGTTTTATGATTCTATTTTTATCCTAATAGCAGTCTTACTTGCGAACCCCAACCGCCAATAACCAAATCGTCTATGCCATCGCCGTTTACGTCGCCTACGGCAATGTCCCAGCTTCTGCCGGCGGTTATTTCAGGGATCACCTCTTTGGTCACGAAAGTGAATTTTCCGGTACCGTCGTTTTGCAGCGCTTGTACCTGCATGGCTTGAAAAGGCGGAATTTCGATGGCGCTCAGAATAATATCGGGATGTCCGTCGTGATTAAAATCGACAACATTTGCGGCGTAAGTTGAGAATTTGAATTCGGGAATTCTTGTTTCGGTTTCATCTTTGAAAACTCCTTTTCCCTGATTGATGAACAGTCGGGCACGCGGGTCTCTTTCCCATTGTCCGCCATTGCTGGTGAGGTTGGCGAATAAAATATCGGGAAGTCCGTCGCCGTTGGCGTCAAAAGTAACTGCTTCGCGGGTGTGTAGCGGAACAGTTTCGGTAAAGGCTCCTTTTCTTTCGGCAAAGTTTCCTTTTCCGTCGTTGAAGTAGATTTGATTGGGCGGAACTTCGTTGCCGACAACCATATCTATAAAACCGTCTTTATCCAGATCAACCAGTTTGATGGACTGAGTTTGGTTGTTTATTTGTGGCAGTCCACCTGATGAGTAGTCGATAAAATGTCCGGGATTCTCGGGATTGTTCAACCAAAGAAAATTAGCAGGCTTTTCTCCTGTATTGCCAATAACGATATCCAATAATCCATCGCCATTCACGTCGCCGATATCCAGCGCGTTTCCTTCGCTTTTTGCAAGCAGGCGGTCACTTGCGTTGCGAAACGTACCATCGCCGTTGCCTAAATAAAACTCGTGATTTTGGTCGTCTTCGGCCACAAATATGACATCAAGAAACCCGTCACCGTCAAAATCGGTCACTTTCACATGTTCGGTATCGTGATTTTCGTTGATAAAAGTATTTTTCTTCCACGAGAATTTGCCGTAGCCGTCGTTTAGATATAACCGATTGGGCTGCATTTCGAGCGCCAGAATTATATCCAGATGACCGTCGCGATTAACATCGGCCAGTGCTACACCTAAGGCGTGTGCTTTTTCGTCAATCGGAATATGGGTGGCGGTAACGTCCTTGAAAAAACGTGTTTCTGAGCTCTGTTCTTGCGCGGAGCAGTTGAG
>CAZKZB010000082.1:0-13003 GCA_964557135.1 uncultured Petrimonas sp.
GTGATTCTTTGAGCCTTTGTGTCTTAGTGGCAAAAATTGTCAACGATGCGGGTAACGTTCAATCACTTCGTGGTCGTTTACCGTGACAGTTCACTACACACCGTGCAGTTTGGAACCGCAGGGCGTTAACAATTCGCGTCATTTTGCAAATGGTGCGTTGCATGGGTGAAGCGATTTATAATCGCTTTTTATATCTGCCGTTATCGTACCGAATAGAAACCTGTACGACTTAGTGATTCTTTGAGTCTTTGTTTCTTAGTGGCAAAAAATGTCAGCGATGCGGGCAACGTTCAATCACTTCGTGGTTCTATGCCGTGACTGTTCACTACACGCCGTGCGGTTTGGAACCGCAGGGCGCTAAACATCCGCTCGCGCCATTTTGTAAAGGGTGCGTCGCGATAGCGAAAGTTTTGTTTTACAACACCTTAGACTAATTCTAAATAAGTTTTGGAAATAAAAAAAACTATGTTTTTAAGCTCTCGTAATCACTACGAAAAAAATAAAAACATAGTTAAGATTTTGGTTGGATTAAATAAAAATCAATGCGCGTAATTCTATTATTTTATTAATGAATCCGAAACAAAGGTAAGCGATAAAAAAAATTACAACCGCTATACTTTCGACAAAAAAGGGAAATGGGTAATTTTTCCACACTTTTTGTGAGATGCTTTTCATAAAATTCATAACTTTATCACCAATAACTAAAAACACCACTCCAAACAAATGAAATCAATCTTTTTAAAACCGATTTTGATAGCTGCGTTCTTCCTCGTTGCAATCGCTATCTATTCGCAAGTGAGCCTTCCGGCTATGTTTTCAGACAACATGGTTCTGCAGCAGAAAACCGACGCGCCCATTTGGGGAAAAGCCAAATCGAACAGTACCGTAAAAATTACCACTTCGTGGGACAAGCAGACTTACCTCGCGAAATCCGATGCAAGCGGGAACTGGAAGATTACAGTAAAAACACCGGCGTCAGGCGGACCGTACGAATTAACCATCTCAGAGAAAAACACCATTCGGTTGAAAAATGTACTTATTGGCGAAGTTTGGATTTGTTCCGGACAATCGAACATGGAAATGCCGTTAGCCGGCTGGGGGCAGATTTTTAATTATAAAAAGGAAATTGCCGAAGCCAATTATCCCAATATTCGCCTGTTTCAGGTGCAGCGTACAACCAGCCCTCATCCGTTAGACGATGTTACCGTTGCCTCGGGTGGTTGGCAGCAATGCTCTCCGGCTACCATCCCCGAATTCTCCGCAACCGCCTATTTTTTCGGACGCGATTTGTATCAAAGCCTTAATGTTCCCATTGGACTGATTCACACTTCGTGGGGAGGAACGGTGGCAGAAGCCTGGACAAGCGCCGAGTCGCTGACTATGATGCCCGAATTCGTGGAAAGGGTCGAGGTATTCCGCCAATTGCCCACCGATGTGGAAGAACAGAAAAAAATAATCGAACAAAAAATAGATGAGTGGAATAAAAACGTGATGCAAAAAGATTTCGGGATAAAAAACAGCGTTGCGGTAGCGGCTCAAAACAATTTCAACGAAAGCGATTGGCAAACAGCCTCCCTCCCGGGATTGTGGGAAGAGAACGGACTTCCCGATTTCGACGGTTTCGTATGGTACCGAAAAACCATCGAAATTCCCGATAATTGGGAAAAAAACAACCTCACGTTGTCTCTCGGAATGATTGACGATAACGACATCACCTATTTCAACGGTAAAGAAATCGGAAGAACAGAAGGATATAGCACGGAAAGACGATACACCGTACCGGCCAATTTGGTGAAAAGAGGTAACGCTACCATTGCCGTTAGAGTAATGGATACCGGCGGTGGCGGAGGTTTTCACGGTGAGCCGGGGAAAATGTACATCGCGCCTGCCAATAAGGAAACATTGAGGGAGAATTTAGACGGCGAATGGAAATACAAAGTAGCGGTAGATTTGAAAGAGGCAGGAGCATTTCCGCAACTCGCGTCTCAAAACCCGAACAACCCAACCAGTTTGTACAACGCCATGATTGCTCCGTTAGTTTCTTATGCCATTCAAGGCGCCATTTGGTATCAGGGCGAATCGAATGCCGGAAGAGCGTATCAATACCGAACACTTTTTCCGTTGATGATTTCCGATTGGCGCACAAAATGGGGATACGATTTTCCGTTTTATTTTGTCCAATTGTCCAATTTTATGAAAACACAAAACGAACCGAGCGAGTCTAATTGGGCCGAACTTCGCGAAGCACAATTGATGACGCTGAATCTTGCTAAAACCGGAATGGCAGTGACTATCGATATCGGCGATGCGGACGACATTCATCCCAAAAACAAACAAGATGTAGGAAAGCGATTGGCATTGCAAGCACGTGAGAAAACATACAAGCAAAATGTCGTTGCTTCCGGGCCGATTTACAAATCGCACCAAATTGAAAACGGAAAAATCAGGATTTTCTTTCAACCGAATAAATCGAAACTCGTAGCCAAAGACGGAGAATTAAAGGGTTTCGCCATTGCCGGACCCGATAAGAAATTCTATTGGGCAGATGCGAAAATTGTCGCGAACGAAGTGGAAGTTAGCTCGCCGCACGTAAAATTTCCTGTCGCCGTTCGCTATGCCTGGGGCGACAATCCCGTTTGTAACCTGTATAACGAAGTCGGACTTCCCGCGTCGCCGTTCCGTACGGATGACTGGCAGGGAATAACAGCGGGAAATCGGTGAAAGATGCATATTTCGCAAAATGAATATCCGTTTCGTTGCCTAATCGCCCGTCGCAAATCCCGCTGTGCGGGGAATGGGCGGCATTTTCATAACCGTAGGCGATTTATTCGCCTGCGGTAAAGAATATATCTCCTAAGGCTCCGCCCGGAGTGGCGGCACATAAGCGATTTTACAAGTACCGCCTTACAGGCGGAGTGTGAAGTGTGTACTCTTACCGCAAGTCGCCGCTTTGCTCTGACTTACGGTTATGAAAATATGGCTCTCCAAGCCATTAGGTAAAAATGCGGATATTCATATTTCGCAAATTCGATTCTACTGGTGCAGGCTTTCTCGATTGAAAAATACAATTAATTTCGTCACTTAGTTCCAACACCCAATCTCGATACTCCATTTCTTCTTTCCAACGTGTCCGAAAACGAACAGCAACTGTCCGTTTTCGGACACTTTTATTTTCAATCACCTGCTGATTATAAGCACCTTACATCCATAGCACGCCAATTGTTTAAGAAATGGCAAAACAATTTACATGACAATGGACAGAAAAATCCCCAAAGAAGTACTGCGAAAAGAAAAACGCAACAAATTTATCAAATACGGTGCGGTTTTGGTGGGCGGCATCATCGTTGTTGCGGTAGTTATCTCGCTGTTGCGCGAATCGGTGGAGTTGAAAAACCTGCAACTTTCCACCGTAGATAGCGGAACTATTGAGGTTTCGGTAAGCGCGTCGGGAAAAGTGTCGCCGGCGTTCGAAGAGATTATCAACACGCCCATCCAGAGCCGAATTGTGGAAGTGTACAAAAAAGCGGGCGACTCGGTTGACGCGGGAACGCCACTGCTTCGTTTGGATTTGCAGAGCATCGAAACCGACTATCGAAAAATGCTGGACGAGTTGCAAATGCGACAATATCGTATTGAGCAACAACGCATTAAAAACAACAGCGCGCTCAGCAATATGGAAATGCAGCTGAAAGTGAACGATATGCAGATTGACAAGATGCAGGTGGAAGTGCGCAATGAGCGCTATTTAGACAGCATTGGCGCGGGAACCACCGACAAGGTGCGCGAAACAGAACTGAAATACAACGTGGCAAAGTTGGAGCAAGAGCAGGCGCGCGCCAAATACGACAACGACAAGCGCATTGCCGAGTCGGATTTGAAAGTGCAGGAACTCGAACTCGCCATTTTCCGCAAAACACTTGCCGAAACCAAACGCATACTCGACGACGCGCAAATTCGTTCGCCACGGAAAGCCACACTCACCTACATCAACAACCAAGTGGGCGTGCAGGTTCCGCAGGGAACGCAGGTTGCCATTATCTCCGATTTGTCGCACTTTAAAATCGACGGCGAAATTGCCGACAGCTACGGCGACCGCATCGCCACGGGCAACAAAGTGGTAGTGAAAATCGGTAACGACCAGCTAACAGGCGCGGTAAGCAGCGTTACGCCGCTATCGAAAAACGGCATCATCCAATTCACCGTGCAATTGGACGAAGACAACCACAGCCGCCTCCGCTCCGGACTCAAAACCGATGTTTATGTTATGAATGCCATAAAAGACGATGTGTTGCGCATTGCCAACGGTCCGTACTACTCCGGAAAAGGTACTTACGAACTGTTTGTATTAGACGGCAGCACGCTCGAAAAACGCAAAGTGCAATTGGGCGACAGCAATTTCGAGTTTGTGGAAGTGGTGTCGGGATTGCAGCCGGGCGACCGCGTGGTGGTGTCGGATATGGGGCAATATAAGAATAAAAACAAGATAAAGGTAAACCCCTAAATCCCCTAAAGGGGACTTGAGAACAGCAACCAATTGAAACAAAATCATAAAAAAATGGAACATAATACTACGAATACAAATTATCCGCAGCCGGCAAAGTCTCCCCTTCTGGGGAGATTTAGAGGGGCTATGTATTTCAAACAAGCGTGGCAATTGCTGAAAGAGAACAAACTCTTCAGCGCCATTTACATTGCCGGAACGGCATTGGCTATATCTATGGTGATGATTATCGCCATCTATTTCTACCTGAAAACGGGAAATATTTATCCCGAATTGGAGCGCGACAGAACATTGTATGTTAAGATGGCGCAAATAAAACCGAAAGATTCTACCGACAACTCCAATTCAAGCTCGTTGCTATCGCTGCAAACGGTAAAAAGCTGTTTCTATAACCTGCAAACGCCCGAGGCGGTTTCCGCTTCGTTGATGACATTCGACAATGCCAATACGGTTCGCGCCACCCTCACAAGCGAGCCGAAAGACATTGTGGTAAAATATACCGACACGGCGTTCTGGCGCGTTTTTCAGTTCACATTTTTGGAGGGAAAACCCTTTACGCAAGCCGATTTCGACAGCGCCATAAAAACGGCGGTCATCTCGCAATCGCTGGCGAAGTTCCTGTTTCCCGACGAAAATGCAGAGGGCAAACGCTTTTTCTTCAACGACGAGGAGTATCGCGTGTGCGGCGTGGTGAAAACTCCGTCGTATCTCCTTTCGGAATCTTTTGCGCAGGTTTGGCTTCCTTACACACTGCACGATGAGCATTCCGAAACCTTTGCTACCGGTGATATTTTGGGATTTCTTTACGTAACCATTCTGATGAAAAACAGCGGCGACAAGGAAAAAGTGCGCAACGAGGTTTTTGAAAACATCAAGCGATACCAAGCCAACCTTACGCAAAACATCGATTTGTTGGGACAACCCGATACATCGTTTATCAAATCTTTTAGGGAAGGAAACCGCCCCTTGAAAATGAACACTATCTATCTGAATACATTTCTTCTGTTGCTCATATTTATGCTGGTTCCCGCCATCAACCTATCGGGGCTAAACAGCGGACGAATGGAAAAGCGCCTTACCGAAATGGGTGTACGCAAAGCGTTTGGCGCGCCAAATAAAACGTTGTTGAACCAGGTTTTGGTGGAAAATCTACTGCTCACGCTGTTGGGCGGAGCCGCGGGATTACTCTTTTCATATCTTTTAATCGTGGTTTTCAAAGATTTGCTCTTAGACCAATTTGCATTTGTAGGAAACGATTATGAAACCTTAACCAATACAGCTTCGGGCGTAACACCGGCTATGTTGCTCAACTTCACGGTTTTTTTCCGGGCGTTTGTTGCCGCTCTTATCGTCAATGTGTTGTCGGCAATAATTCCCGCACTTAAATTCACAAGAAAAAGCATCGTCAACTCGCTGCACGAACAATACAAACACTAAATAACGATACAAGATTATGTTACTTCATATTTTAAAACAGATTTGGACTCAACGTCGCCGCAACGTTTGGATTTTTAGCGAACTGCTTATTGTTTTTGCCCTGAGTTGGTATATTGTGGATTACGCGTTTGTGCTGGTTCACAACCGAATGATACCCAAAGGATACGATATTTCGGACACCTATCAGATTGACTATCGCGGCAATATTACCGACGAAAACAGAGAAGCGTTTGAACAGTTTTACACCAAAATCAAGCACTTTCCGGGCGTTCAACAAATTTTCTTGTCCGATAAATTTATGGGAGTTGCGCCAAGCAGCGGCTCCTACAATGGAGCAGCTATACAAACAGACACAACGAAATCGAGATACCATTTTCAGTTTAAAAACCTGACATCGAGCGACTATTTTGATGTATTCAAAATCTATTCGGCGGCAACCGGACAAATAGCAAAACTCAATTCTGCCGATGCCAACACCATTGTGCTTACCCAAGATTTAGCCAAGCGGTTGTTTGGTGATGAAAATCCTGTGGGAAAAACCGTTCTGTTCAACGGCAGCACCTACCGAGTTACTGATGTGGTTGTTTTGCAAAAGCGTTTCCCTTACGATTTGCCAATTTATATGGGCTACAGCCTGTTGGATCGTTCTCTGGTTTCCAATCCCGAAATTTCGATACGCGTGGGCGATAATTTTTCTGTTCAACAATTTAAAAAAGAGATTACTTCGGCAATAAAATCTTACAAAACTGTTCAAAAAGAACAAGAGTTTATGTGGGGCATCAGCAAAGAAATTCGGCTGCGCGTGGGAATTATGGTTTTCTTTTTACTGAATGCCGCGCTGGGAGTTATCGGCACGTTTTGGTTTAGAAATCAGGCGCGGCGCGGCGAAATTGGTTTGCGAATGGCAATGGGAAGCAGCAGGCGTAAATTGCTCGCTCAATTTATCGGCGAGGCGCTGCTTTTGATGACACTCGCGGCAATTCCGGCAATCTGCATCAATATTGGTTTGGCAAAAGCAGACGTTATAAAAACCATTGGCGAAGGCTCAACCGTGGGATATATTACCGGAAACAAATGGCTCCGCTTTTTCATCACAAACGGAATTACTTACGTGGCGTTGGCAATCATTGTTGCCCTTAGCGCGTGGATTCCCGCCCGCCGCGCATCGAAAGTGCATCCGGTGGAAGCGTTGAGAGACGAATGAACGGGTTGCGGGTTACACGGGTTGCGGGGTGCGAGTTACGTGTTACGAGGATAGCAGGCTAAATGTAATGAACAGCAGTTCGCAATTAACTTTGAACCTTGAACTTTAAACATCAAACTTTAAACTTTAAACTTTAAACATTGAACATCAAACTACAACTATGCTCAAACAATATTTCAAACAAATCAAACAACTGTGGAAAACCAATCCGCTATTCAGCACAATTTCGGTGATGGCAACGGCGTTCACCATCGCTTTTGTGATGACGCTCTATATGGTTTACGCTTTCAGAACGGCAAACATCGCCCCCGAAAGCAACCGCAGTCGCATTTTATATTCCGATGACGGACGCTCTTATATAACCAAAGACCACTCCAATGCCAATACAGGTATGTCGAAAAGCGCGGCGGAAAAGATTTTCGGCAATTTGGAAAATGCCGAAACCGTGAGCTACATCGTAAACAAAGGCGAGGGCGCCGCTTTTGTGGGCACAAGTCCCGCCAATCGCAAAAAACGCGTTGTGAGTCCGGTTGACGACAACTATTTTAAGGTTTTTCAATTCAATTTTCTTGCAGGAAAACCCTTTACCGCCGAGCAGGTGGAGGCGCAGGCAAAAGTAGCAATCATTGCCGACAGATTGGCGTTGAGCTATTTCAACAGCGTGGACGATGCCATCGGCAAAAATATCACCATCGGGTTTGCAGACTATCGCGTGGTGGGCGTTGTGAAATCGGTTAGCTCGCTCTTTAACAAGGCTTACAGCGATGTGTGGACAATCGCAGACGAGTTTACGATAACAATATTCCGAAGGATTACGCGGAATGTGCAAAGTGTTGGTAGTCGCCAAGAAAGGTGCCTCTCTTAAAGCGTTGAACGCCGAAATTGAAGAGAACGTGAAAAAACTGAACGATGGCTTGCGTGAATTTACCTTCGAAATGAAGGCAATTTCGCACCCGCAAGCGAGCTTTTTCAACGATAAAGTTGCCAATCCGGCACGCATAGTCATCATTTTGATTCTGATTCTGCTTATTGTGCCGGCAATCAATATGAGCGGACTGCTCTCCACGCAGATGAAAAAGCGAAGCGGCGAAATTGGCGTGCGCAAGGCTTACGGCGCGAGCAACCGACAAGTGGCATCTCAACTTCTGCTCGAAAACCTGATGCTCACCATTGTGGGAGGCGTTGTGGGGCTGCTGCTCTCAATTGTTGCCGTGTTGGCATTCAAAAATATGCTCTTGGCAGATATTATGACTATCAACTCGGCAGAGAGTTTCAGCTTGCCAATAGAGATGTTTTTCAATCCGTTGCTTTTTGTGCTGATGCTGCTGTTCTGCCTTGTAATCAATCTATTATCGGCAATTATTCCGGTGTGGAACGCATCGCGCACAACCATCATTCAAACTATAAAAGGAGATAATTAAAAATACAAAGATAATGTCTGCGACGATAGAGCTGCTCTGATAGGCGCTTCGCGCGATAATAAAACAATTCAGCGCCGCAACTCTCCTCTTAACCTCACCCACAACCCCTCTCCAAAAGAGAGGGGAAATGGGCTACGGTAAATGATTCTCAGCCCGCAATCCTTCCCCTTTTTGGGAAGTTAGAAGGGGGCGGGAGTACCGCGGAGCGGAAGAAGGGGTTCTATCGCGAACAACGTGAGTCTATCATTCAGTTTTATAAACTGAATCTATCGCGAAAGCCTATCAATATTATTTAGTTTATAACAACAATTCATCAATAATATGTGGAAATCAGCATTAAAACAAATTTGGAAAAACAAAAAATCCAACGGTTGGATTTTCGTGGAGATAATGGTTGTATCGGTTTTGTTGTGGTATTGCGTAGATTTTCTGTACGTAATTATCCGCAAAAATATGGAACCGATGGGCGTGAACACCGAACACGTCTATCGCCTGAATTTGGGAGCGAACCAAACAAAACAGTTCGACAGAAACAATATCGACAGTGTAAATCATTACTGGATAAAACCTTTTGAACAAATTGTGAAGTTAGTGAACGCCTATCCCGGAGTGGAAGCCACAGCCTATTTTGCCGGAACCGATGTTTTTACCGAGGGTCCTATGTTTCAGGGCTATACAGCAGATGAAGAAAACGCTTACGGTGCAAAAATACGCTACGTGAGCGAGGGGTTCGACAAAGTCTTTAAAATGGAATTTCTCGATGGAGGATTTGCCCAATGGGACATTGCCGCCACGCCGCAAGGAGCAGTGCTTTCGCCCGAATTGGCAGATTCGCTGTTCAAAGCGCAATCGGTGGTTGGCAAAACCTTTCGCGATTATTACGTTCCCCAGTTGAAATTTCGCGTATCGGGCGTTTCCACATCAATGAAATACGATAAATACGGGCGATACGAACCGTTTATTTATACACCGCTATCGTACGGAGCTTTCGCCTACTCGATTCCCAAAATTGTTGTTCGCGTAAAACCCGAAGCCGATGTGCCCGGATTTGCCGAGCAGTTTATGGAGGAGATGAAAACCAAGCTTAACATAGGTTTTTACTATCTTTTCGGGTTTATGTCGTACGATTTTCGTTCCGAAGTGGAGGATATCGACCGAGGAATCAGCAGCTATGTGCGCGTTATTGTAGCGCTGATCATCTTCTTCCTGTTTATTGTTTTTCTGGGAATTTTGGGAACATTCTGGTTTCAGATGGAGTCGCGCCGAAACGAAATCGGGTTGCGTATGGCGTTGGGTTCCAGCCGAAAACGCGTATTGGGATATATCCTGACCGAAAGTATGGTGGTTTTTGCCGTGGCGTTTATTCCCGCGCTAATCATCGGCATCAATTTGGCATATTTTGATGTAACCTACACTTTTAACGACTCTATGGACTACACGTGGAGCCGATTTTGGATTACTCAGCTTATTACCGCGCTTGTTATGGCGGGTATTATTTCGTTAGGTGTGCTTATTCCCGCCCGCCGCGCATCGAAAGTGCATCCGGTGGAAGCGTTGAGAGACGAATGAACGGGTTGCGGGTTACGGGTTGCGAGTTACGAGTTGCGAGTTACGAGTTACGAGGATAGCAGGCTAAATGTAATAAACAGCAGTTCGCAATTAACCTTGAACTTTAAACTTTAAACATTGAACTTTAAACATCAAACAATTAAAAAAATATGGAAACAATGATTTTATTAAAACAGGTGCACAAAATCTATCGCACCGAAGAGATTGAGACAGTAGCATTGGAAAATGTGAATTTAGAAGTACAAAAAGGCGAATTTCTTGCCGTGATGGGACCATCGGGTTGCGGAAAATCTACGCTGCTCAATGTAATGGGCTTGCTCGATACGCCCACGAGCGGCAGCGTGATTATCGACGGAAAAGAGACGTCCGAAATGAAAGACCTCGATATGGCAAAATTTCGCAACGAAAAGTTGGGATTTGTGTTCCAGAGTTTTCATCTTATCAATTCGCTCAACGTAATAGATAACGTGGAACTTCCGTTGCTCTATCGTGGCAACGTATCGGCTGCCGAGCGTCGCCGGCTGGCGGAAGAGGTGCTTCATCGTGTGGGACTTTCGCACCGTATGCGCCACTTCCCAACACAGCTTTCGGGCGGTCAGTGCCAGCGTGTAGCCATTGCCCGCGCCGTTATCGGAAATCCGGCCATCATTCTTGCTGACGAACCTACCGGTAACCTCGATTCCAAAATGGGCGCCGAAGTTATGGATCTTTTGCATCAGCTCAACCGCGAAGATGGTCGCACCATCGTAATGGTTACGCACGACGAGAGCAAAGCCAAAGAAACCACACGCACTATCCGCTTTTTAGACGGGCGGCAAATTTCGTAAACTTTTACGGGTTGCGAGTTACGAGTTACGGGTTGCGCGGTGCAGATAGTGAAATATTCACCGCCGCATCAGGCGGAGTTGAAGCCGTTGAACGCGAGTACTTCGACAAATTCAATAGAAAAAACAAAAATCCCACTTTCCGGTTCTCCGTGAAACCTTCGAGCTCTCTGCGCAGCAAAAAAACATAAAAGAATAAATATGCACACAACAATTATTCATCGTATTCAAAAGATATTTCAGGTTTTCGGATTTCGGAAAATTCCCAAATCCCAAATCCCAAATCCCAAATTATTAACTACTCTACTTTTTGTGTTCAGTTTGGTAACGGAAGTGTCGGCACAGCAAGCGCTGACACTTCCCGAAGCCATCGAGTTGGCTCGTTTGCAATCGGTGGACGCCGCCGTGGCGCTCAACCAGCTGAAAACAGCGTATTGGGAGTTTCGCACCTATCGGGCGGATTTGTTACCCGAGGTAAATCTGAAAGCCACGCTTCCCGATTATCGGAAAAGTTACAACCTCTATCAATCGGACGACGGAACGTATAAGTACGTTAGGAATAACTCGTTGCGTGTGTCGGGCGATATTTCGGTTGACCAAAATGTTTGGCTCACGGGCGGAAAACTGTCGATAAACACATCGATGCAATTTGTTGATCCGCTCAACACCCCGGGCGCCCGCCGAAACTATATGACGGTGCCGATGGGCGTTACGTTTTCGCAACCCATTTTCGCCGTAAACGATATGAAATGGCGGCGGCGCATAGAACCCATTCGCTATCGCGAGGCGCAGGCGGCTTTTCTCGAAAATGTGGAAAATGTTACCCTGAAAACCATCACCTACTATTTTCAGTTGCTGCTAGCCAAAGAGAACTACAACATCGCGCAGCAAAACAAGGAGAACGCCGACCGCATCTTCGAAATTGCCCAAGCACGCCGACAAATGGGACAGATTTCGGAAAACGAAGTACTGCAACTCAAACTTGCCGCGCTAAAATCGGCATCGAGTCTCACGCGGGAGCAATCGGCGCTCAATGCCGCGATGTTTCGTCTGCGTTCGTTTTTGGGATTGAGCGAGAACGACCACATCGACCCCGTAATTCCAGAAATCATCGGTTATCCGCTCATCAATTATCAAACCGTGCTTTCCAAGGCGCAAGAGAACAATCCGTTTTCGCAAAACATCCGCCGCCGCCAGTTGGAAGCCGATTACGAAGTGGCGAAAGCCAAAAGGGCGCGGCGCGAAATCAATCTTTTTGCCTCTGTGGGTTACACGGGGCAGGATATGACGATGAAATCGGCGTATCAAAACCTGATGGATTACCAAGTTGTGCAGGTAGGCGTAAAGATTCCCATTCTGGATTGGGGAAAACGAAAAGGTCGCGTGAAAGTGGCGGAATCCAACCGCGATGTGGCATTGTCGAAACTGAAACAGGAGCAGATGAATTTCAATCAGGATATTTTCTTGTTGGTGGAGCAGTATAACCATCAGGCGGAGCAATTGCGCATTGCCCACGATGCCGACGAAATTGCGCAACAGCGATACAAAACATCGGTGGAATCGTTTATGATTGGCAAAATCAATACGCTCGACCTCAACGACGCTCAACTCTCCAAAGACAGCGCGCGCGCCAAATACGTATCGGAAATGCACCTCTATTGGTACTATTTTTATCAGTTGCGCAGCCTCACGCTTTTCGATTTTCAACAAAATGCCGATTTGGACGCGGAATTTGAGCGGTTGGTGAGTAAATAGGTATACGATAGGCGCTTCGCGCGATAAAACACGTTGTGCTGATAGACGCTTCGCGTGATAGGCTGCTTTGTAGTGATAAAAAGTTTTTAACTGATAATATATTATCAATAATCCCTATGGTGCGCCCAAAATTGCTAATATATTATCAATTACCAAATTGGTCAACCGTTTTTCTCGATTATTATTTGTAATTTTGATGCTTCTATAACATTGTCAGACAACATAGTTTCAAAAAATATGATTCTCATCATAGACGACGATGCCGCCGTTCGTTCCTCACTTTCGCTTTTGT
>CAZKZB010000083.1:0-12273 GCA_964557135.1 uncultured Petrimonas sp.
ATTACAAATTTAAGTCTTTTGCCCTTGACTGTCAGATTAAATCGAAACTAATTCACATTTACCATTACCTACAATGGCAATACTTACATTCTGCCCAAAGGCAGTACCACGCAGCCGGCAGCTTATAAAATGGCATTTATAACACCTCTTTCACAGGTTCGTCTTATAATAGACGCAGATGCTATCAACCGCTCCGAAGTGTGGATTGACTTGAATAATAACAATACAAGAGATGCAAACGAGTCCATTCCTATGTTTAACCAAGAAGTAGTTTATTCACTTTCAAACACCAATACCATTACAATACACGGTAAGGTGAAAAAATTCACATCTATTGCAGGTGTTATGACATCTCTTGACGTATCTCAAAACACAGCACTGGAATACCTGGATTTGCACGAAAATTATCTCACATCCCTCGATGTGTCTCAAAACACAGCGTTGAGATTGCTGTATTGCTCTTACAATCAATTCACATCCCTCGACGTGTCTCAAAACACAGCGTTGAGATTGCTGTATTGCTCTTACAATCAACTCACATCCCTCGACGTGTCTCAAAACACAGCGTTGACAACACTGGAATGCACGGTTAATCAACTCGCATCTCTCGACCTGTCTCACAACACAGCGCTGGAGAACCTGAATTGCCGCAGCAATAAACTCACAGCCCTCGACCTGTCTCAGAACACAGCGCTGAAATACCTGAATTGCGCCAACAATCAACTCACATCTCTCGACCTGTCTCAAAACACAGTGCTGGATTTCCTGTTTTGCCCCACCAATCAACTCACAGCACTTGACCTGTCTCAAAATACAGCGCTTGAACGCATAGATTGCTCCTTTAATCAGCTCGTTACTCTTGACCTGCCGGAAAACGTTAATTTAGAGTATGTAGTTTTCGATGTGAACCGGATAAATAGCACGGCTATGACAACGCTGATTAACAGTCTGCCCAACCGGACAGGTATTGTTGCGGGCGAAGCACATGTTTTCCATGAAGACCCGCCGTCACCTTATGTTGAGGGCAACAGTTTGCCTACAGTAGCGGATATTAATAACGCTGCCGCCAAAAACTGGGCATTGTATAAAAAAATCGACAACGCAGGAAATAAATCTCCATTATAAAAATCACTCCCCTTACCGGCAAAACGCCGGCAAGGGGAATAAAAAAAACAGAAATCAGGGTGCCGTTGAAAAAAGCAACCAGCACTCAACAGAGAAATAATAACGTATTTGGTGATAAGTTGTACTGAGATGCGTTTTGTACAATAAACCTTATCGGTGGAAATTCACCTTCCTAAACAGAAAAAAGAGGCTGTCTCAATGCAAAGACAGCCTCTTTCTTGTAAAGTTAACAGGCTCATAACTTTAATAGCGATAAGCAGACTGATTTATTGTTAATAATCAAATAGTCAACAGGATTAAAAAGGCAGGTAATCTACATACATATCACAGATCCTTCCAAATTGAAAGAAAAAATCGCGCCGGTTTCTCTTTAAAAATAATCATTGCCCCGGCTTTTCAATCTCAATGCAACACGAAGAGAGAATCACTGTGTTCGACTATTGGCGAATCGTTTCCCGAAATATAAATTTCTTTCACTATCTTTGTGTCTTAAAATGGGAGAGCCAAGACATTAGAGCTCGAAGCATTAAACTCGCACCAACTCATAATTCAAAACTGTAAACTCATAACTAAAAAAAATGTCTGACGATAAAAAAATTATTTTCTCTATGGTGGGTGTCAGCAAGACGTATCCGCCTCACAAACAGGTGTTGAAAAATATTTACCTGTCGTTTTTCTACGGCGCCAAAATCGGGATTATAGGGTTGAACGGCTCGGGAAAATCTACGCTATTGAAAATCATTGCCGGAATTGAAAAAGAATACCAGGGCGAAGTGGTGTCCGATAAAAGTTTTTCGGTGGGTTACCTTGAGCAAGACCCCAAATTGGACGGTGACAAAACCGTTATCGAAGTGGTACGCGAAGGTGTTCAACCTATTATGGATTTACTGGCAGAATACGAAGATATCAACCTGAAATTCGGCGAGCCGGAATATTACGAAAACGAAGACAAAATGAACGCTCTGTTCGCTCGTCAGGCAGAATTGCAAGATAAGTTAGACGCTGCCGACGCGTGGAGCATCGATAATAGGTTGGAGCGGGCAATGGATGCGTTGCGCTGCCCGCCCGAGGAGCAACCCATTCACGAACTGTCGGGTGGTGAACGCCGCCGCGTGGCGTTATGTCGATTGCTGTTGCAAGAACCCGACGTGCTTTTGCTCGATGAGCCTACCAACCATTTGGATGCCGAATCCATCGACTGGCTCGAACAACACCTGCAGCAATACAAGGGAACGGTAATCTGCATCACGCACGACCGTTACTTCCTCGATCACGTAGCGGGTTGGATTCTCGAACTCGATCGCGGCGAAGGCATTCCCTGGAAAGGAAACTACACGTCGTGGCTGGAGCAGAAAACCAAACGTATGGAAATGGAGGAGAAAACTGCCAGCAAGCGTCGCAAAACGTTGGAACGTGAGTTGGAATGGATTAATATGGCACCTAAAGCGCGTCACGCCAAAGGAAAAGCGCGTTTGAACTCATACGAACAGCTTTTGAACCAAGATCAAAAAGAGCGCGAAGAGAAATTAGAAATATTTATTCCCAACGGGCCACGTTTGGGCAACAAAGTAATTGAAGCAAAGGGTGTTAAAAAAGCTTTTGGCGACAAATTGCTGTTCGACAATCTCGAATTTATGCTCCCTCCCAACGGAATTGTGGGCATCATCGGCCCCAACGGCGCAGGAAAAACCACACTTTTCCGTCTTATCGAAGGCATGGAAAAGCCCGATGCCGGCACATTCGAAGTGGGCGAAACCGTGGTTACGGCCTACGTTGATCAGGCGCACGAAGCTATCGACCCCAACAAAACCGTGTATCAGGTGGTTTCAGACGGTGCGGAATTTATCCGCGTTGGTGGAAAAGAAATCAATTCACGCGCTTACTTGTCGCGATTCAATTTTTCGGGCGCCGATCAGGAAAAGCTGTGCGGTGTGCTGTCGGGTGGGGAACGTAACCGCTTACACCTGGCGCTTACGCTCAAAGCAGAAGCCAACGTGCTGCTGCTCGATGAGCCTACCAACGATATCGACGTAAACACCCTGCGTGCTTTGGAAGAAGGGTTGGAAAACTTTGCCGGTTGCGCCGTGGTTATCTCGCACGACCGTTGGTTCTTAGACCGCATATGTACGCACATTTTGGCTTTCGAAGGTAATTCGGAAGTGTTTTATTTCGAAGGCTCATACAGCGAATACGAAGAGAACAAGAAAATGCGTATGGGCAACGTTGAACCAAAACGAGTGAGGTATAGGAAGTTGTGAGGAGTTTTGAGTTCTGAGTTCTGAGTTTTGAGTTCTGAGTTTTGAGTTCTGAGTTCAAATCCGGCATCTTATACATTATGCTCAATGCTCACCGCCCAATCAGCCTAATTACATTGTCTGAATGAAAAATTTATTGGCACTGTTTTTTACCGTTCTTTTTTCCGGAACAGTTTTCGCCCAAGACAAAATATACAAAGGAGTGGTTACCGATGCCAAATACAAAACGCCGGTAGCTTATGCCGCTGTTTTTGTAGAAAAAGCGAGGTTGGCATCCGTGAGCGATAACGTGGGTCGCTTTTCATTATCGGTACCCGATTCTTTGCTAACCAGCAATTTGGTCATCATTCGGGAAGGTTTTCTAATAAAACGCGTTTCACCTGATACGCTTGAGGCCGATAAGATGCAAATTGAGTTACAACCCAATGACTTGGAGCTGCAGGCAATTACTTTGCAAGATGGCATTAACGTTCAACGAAAGCCTTTGGGCAGATTTTTGGATAGAGCTGTAAAGTTTGTCTTGAACGATTGGCTTCCGCTTGGTAATCCTGAAACCAACAAGTTCGATTTTGGCAGAATTCAAACCCTGCCCACTTATAATCCTGTTGAGGGCATTCGTTTAAGAGCGGGAGTGGCATCTAACTCGAGACTGAGTCCGCATTTTTTCGTCCGCGGTTACGGAGCTTACGGTTTCAAAGATCGCAAATTTAAATACCGGGGCGAAGCTATTTATTCGTTTGATAAAAAAGTGTATCACGAAGATGAATTCCCGAAAAATAACCTACGCTTGGTGTATGAAAACGATTTGTACTCACCGGGAGAAATGCATCCGCGCGCGCAAAACGATCTACTGCTGGTCACTTATCGAAGATCGGTGAATGAAGCTACGTACCGCAATTTTGTGGAAATTAATTACGAAAAAGAGTATAAAAACGGTTTGGCTTACACGCTCTGGCTGCGAAAATCGAGGTTAATTCCGCAGGGCGAATTGGTGTTCGAAAGAGATTTTAGCGATACACGCATTTCTTACAATGAGTTAAACACTTCGGAAGTAGGAGTCTTGCTGCGCTATTCCGCTCGAGAAGCTTACGTGCAGCAAAAACGCAAGAGAAAACCAATTGATTGGGAAAGTCCGGTGTTTTTTCTGTCGCATTCTATCGGACTGAATAATTTTATAGGAGGTGAAGTTGCTTATCACAGAACAGAGTTCTCTGCGCAGAAACGGTTTCGGATAGGTTATGTCGGGCGATTAGATGCCGTAGGCGAATTCTCGAAAGTATGGAATGCCGTTCCGTTTCCGCTGTTGGTATATCCAAATCAGCGTTACAAACATCATATCGAGAGTAATGCATTTTTTCTCAACCGGGCGTTGGAGTTTGTTGCCGATGAACAATATACTTTCCGAACAACTTTTGTTGCCGATGATTTTCTGTTATCAAAAATACCGTTTATAAACGATTTAGGAATAAAAGAACTGATATCAATTCGTGCTTCTTATGGCAAGTTAAGTGTGAAAAACGATCCGCTGTCATCTTCTTCTCTCGTTTACAACTTTCCCGCAGTTTCCAATCGATACGGCTCTGCGCCTTACGTGGAAGGGACTATCGGGATAACTAACATTCTGGGACTTTTGCGTGTAGAATACGTTCATCGGTTTACCTATCGCGACCATCCCGATGCGTTGTTGGGCAGAGTGAGGGTGGATGTGACATTGTGAGGTTTCTACTCACCGCTGACTTTGCTCAACTGCGGAAAATAAAAAGCATTTTGTCATTTATCGGCGAAACGCTTTTTTTGTGTTATCTTTGTATCTTTATCGGCTTTGCCGTAATTCGACAGTAATTCGCTACGCGTTATTCCTTGGAAATTCAATCGTGTTGTTGAATCACTTCACTCTGCGACTAATTACAACCGAATTACGATAGAATAACAACTGAACATCAACTGAATTGATTACAATTTTAGGCATAGAATCTTCTTGCGACGACACATCGGCTGCCGTCATTCGCGATGGCGTGATACTTTCAAACGTCATTGCTAATCAGGCTGTTCACGAGCGATACGGCGGCGTGGTACCCGAATTGGCGTCGCGTGCACATCAGCAAAATATCATTCCCGTTGTGGACGATGCGCTTCGGCAAGCCGGAGTAGATAAGTTGCAGCTGTCGGCAATTGCTTTCACGCGCGGGCCCGGATTATTGGGCTCGCTGTTGGTGGGAACGTCGTTCGCGAAAGGATTTTCGTCGGCGCTCAATATCCCGATGGTGGATATCAATCACTTGCAAGCCCACGTGTTGGCGCACTTTATTAAGGAAGACGAAAACGACGAGAATCAACCCCGATTTCCGTTTTTGTGCCTATTGGTTTCGGGCGGAAATTCGCAAATTATTTTGGTGAAATCGCACGCCGAGATGGAAATCATCGGGCAAACCATCGACGATGCCGCCGGCGAAGCGTTCGATAAATGCGCCAAAGTGATGGGATTGGGCTATCCGGGCGGACCGATTGTAGACAAATTAGCGAAGCTGGGAAACCCCGACCGATTTAAGTTCAGTAAACCCAATATCGCGGGATACGATTACAGTTTCAGCGGACTGAAAACGTCGTTTCTCTATTTCCTGCGCGATGAACTGAAAACCGATGCCGGTTTTATCGAAAAAAACAAGGAAGACCTTTGCGCGTCGTTGCAGAAAACCATTGTAGATATTCTGATGAACAAACTTTATCGTGCCGCCAAAGAGTTGAAAATTAAGGAAGTTGCCGTTGCGGGCGGCGTATCTGCAAATTCGGGCTTGCGCGCCGCGTTTGAAGATTATAGTCGCCGTTGCGGTTGGAAAATCCATATTCCCAAATTTGCTTATACCACCGATAACGCGGCAATGGTTGCCATAACGGGATATTACAAATTTCTCGCCGGCGAGTTATGCGGATACGATGCCGCACCATTTGCGAGGGTAGGGATATAATTCATAATTAAGAATGCATAATGCATAATTACACTTGTATGATGGATGGTCTTGAGAGTTAGAATAATATGGCTAAAATAACAGTTAAGAATACAGAAATTGTATATTTTAAAAAATCAGATGAAGATTATCTTTCATTGACTCATATTGCAAAAATTCGTGATAAAGAAAATCCTTCTCAAGTAATTATTTATGGCTAAGAACATATAGCACAATTGAATATCTTGGTTTGTGGGAAACATTGAATAATTCTAATTTTAAACCCCACATTTATGAGGGGTTTAAAAGTGAATCGACAAAGCCTCATTTTTGTTAAACCAAATAGCCATTCAGCAAATGAGTGTATTGCAGGAAGTGGAAAATAGGAAATTATTGAAATAAAACTTGTAATAAAATGGAAACATTAATAACTAAACGCAAAAAATTGATTTCCGAAATTCAACGTTCTCACAACGAGAATTTATTGGATGAACTTTATTTGTTTATTCAGCGTGAAAATCAACTGGAGGATATATATTACCTCTCCGATAAACAAAAGAATACAATTTCTGCTGCGAGAGAACAGATTGATAGTGGTGAATATTTTGCCAACGAAGAAGTTGAGGAAGAATTGTCAAAATGGCTCGAAGAATAATTTTATCAAAAACAGCTCGTGACGAAAGACGGCAAATTTTGGAATACTGGAACGAGCGGAATCAATCAAAAATATACAGTAAAAAACTAAACAAACAGTTTGGTGAAGCACTAAAATTAATTGCATCTTATCCGGAAATCGGGAGAAAAACTGATGATAAATCTGCTCGTGTTAAGATTGTATCGAACTATTTGATTATTTACGAGATTCGAGAAAATAATATTTATGTTTTGACCTTTTGGGACAGTCGAAGAAATCCTGAAAGTTTAGAAAAAATAATGAAATGACTTTAAGAATGCGGCAAAGTTTCTATAAGCTTGATTATTAGTAATCCATTTTTACTACATCCATAAAACAAATAATACAACAAAATATATGTTACAACAACAAAATCCCCCGGTTGAGGAACCCAAAAAATCGCTCAACTTCATTGAACAAATTGTAGAAAAAGACATCAGCGAAGGTCTTCACGACGGACGCGTACAAACCCGATTCCCGCCTGAACCCAACGGCTACCTCCACATCGGACACGCCAAGGCGATATGTATCGACTTCGGCATTGCTCAAAAATACGGCGGCGTTTGCAACCTTCGGTTCGACGACACCAACCCCGTGAAAGAAGACGTGGAGTACGTAGATTCCATAATGGAAGACATCCGCTGGCTCGGTTTCGAGTGGGAGAATGTTTACTATGCGTCCGATTATTTCCAGCAACTATGGGATTTCGCCATCAAGCTTATCAACGAAGGCAAAGCGTATGTCGATGAACAATCGGCAGAAGAAATTGCCCGACAAAAAGGCACGCCCACCGTTCCCGGAACGCCCAGTCCGTATCGCGACCGCCCCGTACAGGAATCGCTCGATTTGTTTCACAAAATGAACAGCGGCGAAATTCCCGAAGGCAAAATGGTGTTGCGCGCTAAAATAGATATGGCGGCATCTAATATGCACTTCCGCGATCCCATTATCTATCGCGTCATCCACATTCCGCACCACCGCACCGGCACGAAGTGGAAAGCCTATCCGATGTACGATTTCGCACACGGACAATCCGACTATTTCGAAGGTGTAACTCACTCGCTCTGCACGCTGGAATTTGTGGTGCATCGTCCGCTCTACGACTGGTTTATTGACCAGTTGATGGACAGCGATTACCGCCCGCGTCAGTACGAATTTAACCGCCTGAACCTCACCTACACAATGATGAGCAAGCGAAAACTGCTTCAATTGGTGCAGGAAAAATTGGTTTCGGGATGGGACGACCCGCGTATGCCCACACTCGTGGGACTTCGTCGCCGCGGATACACGCCCCAATCTATCCGCAATTTTGTGGATAGCATCGGCTACACCAAATACGACGGAATGAACGATGTTTCGCTCTTGGAACACGCTGTTCGCGATGATTTAAACAAAAAAGTAGCCCGCGTTTCCGGTGTTATCGATCCCGTAAAACTCATCATCACCAACTATCCCGAAGGGCAGATGGAAGAGATGGAAACCATCAACAATCCCGAAGACGAATCGATGGGAAGCCGCAAACTGAAATTCAGCCGCGAACTGTGGATTGAGCGCGACGATTTTATGGAAGACGCGCCGCGAAAATATTTCCGCCTTACGCCCGGCAACGAAGTACGCCTCAAAAGCGCCTACATCATTAAATGTACCGGATGCAAAAAAGACGAAAACGGCAACGTTACGGAAGTGTACGCCGAGTACGACCCGCAAACCCGCAGTGGAATGCCCGAAGCCAACCGCAAGGTAAAAGGAACCATTCACTGGATTTCGGTTCCACACGCGCTGGATGCCGAAGTGAGGCTCTACGACCGCCTGTTTATGGTGGAAGATCCCGCAGGCGAAAAAGAAAAAGATTTTCACGAGTTGCTGAATCCCGATTCGCTTATCGTGAAGAAAAACTGTAAAGTGGAAGAGTATCTGAAAGATGCGCAACCGATGGACAGTTTCCAGTTTCAGCGCATCGGATATTTTAATGTAGATAAAGATTCAACTCCCGAAAACCTGGTGTTCAACCGCACGGTGGCGCTCAGAGATTCGTGGAAAAAACAACAATAGCAAATAAATTACGATTTTGGATTTGGGATTGACGATTAATTTTGCAGTTTGCCCCTCATCAGCGGCTGTTCACAAAACTCGCAACCCGTAACTCGCACCTCGTAACCCGAAAAATGGACAACGATTTCGACATACAATCTCTCGTAAACCGATACGAGCAAATGCAAGCCTTCGGCAAGAAAACTTATTTCGATGCCGATGAGTTTGCCATACTTGCCGATTATTACAACAGTCTGGGTGACAACGAACAGGCGGAAGAAATTATCGAAGAAGGACTTATAATGCATCCTGCCAGCCCTGAATTGATGATTTTAAAGGCAAAAACGTTAGTCTTTTCTGAGATGTTTACCGAAGCGTTATCGTACCTGAATAATGTTCCCGACGAAGGTGATATTGAACTTCCCTTGCTCCGAATTGAGAGTTTGCTCCATTTGGGAAAGACGGATGAAGCCAACGAGATTATTAACGCGACCATGAACAACGAATTATCTATTGATGATTTGTATGTATTCATTACCGAAGTTGGCTATGTAATGAACGATATCGACAATTTCGATCGGGCGATTTCTTATCTCGAAGAGAGTTTAAAAATAGACGAATCGAATCCCGACGTGCTTATCGACCTCGCGTATGCCAACGAAATGAAAGGCGATTTCAGTCGTGCAATAGAGTACAACAATCGACTGCTCGATATTGACCCCTATTCGTTTGAAGGATGGGTAAATATCGGTAAATTGTATTCGATTAACGAAGAGTTCAATAAAGCTATCGATGCGTTCGATTTCGCCCTCACCATCAACGAAAACGATGTTTCGGCCCTTAAAATGAAAGCTCTGTCGCTTTACCTGAACGATAATGCTCCCGAAGCCATCCGTATTTTTGAAGAGTGTATCCGCATTGCGCCCGACGATGAATCGCTCTACGATTCGCTGCTCGAAGGATATGAGGCCATGGAGCAGTACGACCAAATGTCGCGTATAATCGATATTAAAGAAGAGCGTTTCGGGCAGAAAGGAATTGCTACACGTCGTGCATTCGTGGAACTTTTAAAAGATAACTTGCCCGCAGCGCGGGAATTATACACCAACATCCCCGATAACGAAAAAGACTCTCTTGATTACTATATGCTTGAAGGTGAGCTGACATTTATCGATGGTGATTTACGCGCCTCTGAAGCGGCGTACATTAAGGCTGCTTTATTATCGGATGACAACGAGGAGATAATCGATCGGCTGGCAAACGTGAGTGTCGCTCGTGAAAAATACGAACAGGCAGCAGAATATTTAGAGCACCTGCTCGAACTCGACCCCGATTATCCAACGGCAAAATCGCGATTAGCATTTATTCGTTTCGAAATAGGAAATAAAGAACCCTTTGATGAAATTATGGAGCAGTTTGCCGACGATGAACTTCGCGCTTTGCTTCATGTGATTTCGGGTAGCGAAGATTCCGATTTCTCCGATTACGACCGCCGGAAAATGCTCATCCGCCTAAACGAGGCGCGCGAAAACAGAGTGCTTTTCAAGAATATAAAGTATTGATTTTGATTTAGCAAAAACGAATAAGTTTGTTTTTTCAAACACTCGTCTGCCTTAATCTTTTACTAATTTCTCTTGTTACTTTAATAATATTGCAATGGGTTGTGTTCCCTCAGTTTGTAATAACGCATATGATTAATAATGAATGATTTGAGTTTTAGACCCGTTGCAGCAAAGCGTCTCGAATCCCTCGATATACTTCGAGGATTCGACCTTTTTATGTTAGTATTCTTTCAGCCTGTATTTGTAGCTTTAGCTCGTCATTGGAAGAATATTCCGGTTTTTTCATTTTTGTTGAACCAGTTTGAACACGTTCAATGGGAGGGGTTTACGGCGTGGGATTTAGTGATGCCGCTTTTCCTTTTTATGGTGGGTGCGGCAATGCCTTTTTCTTTCGAAAAATACCGTACTAATCCCGATAAAACGGCCATTTACAAAAAAATCACCAAACGCTTTGTCATTTTATTTATACTTGGAGCCGTAGTTCAAGGGAAGTTGTTAAGTCTCGATCCGTTGCAAATACGTATTTATACCAACACATTACAGGCAATTGCTGTCGGTTATCTGATTTCTGCCATTTTTTTACTCCATTTATCGAGAAAATGGCAAATAATTGCCACTTCGCTATTGCTTATTGGCTACTGGGCACTCCTGACTTTCTTAGGCGATTTTACGCCCGACGGTAATTTTGCAGAGGCGGTCGATAGAGCGGTATTGGGCAGAGTTCGCGATGGCGTATCATACGCGGAAGACGGATCATGGACTTTCTCGCCGAATTATCGTTATACATGGGTTTTAACCGGTATGGTGTTTGGCGTGACCACCATGTTGGGTGTTTTTGCCGGGCAAATTATGAAAAACGGCAAAGACAAATTGAAAAACAGTAAATTGTTGTTTGTAATAGGTGTAGCATTACTCGTTTTTGCATGGTTGCTGAGTTTTCAAACCCCGATCATTAAAAAAATATGGTCTGCCAGCATGACGCTTTGGTCAGGCGGGCTGTGCTTCTTACTGATGGCTTTGTTTTACTATGTCATCGATTGCAAAGGCCGGTCAAAAGGAGTGAACTGGCTGAAAATTTACGGAATGAACTCCATTGTTGCTTACACGCTTGGAATGGTTGTCAATTTCAGAAGCGTTGCCCATTCCCTATTGTGGGGATTAGAGAAATATACCGGAGATTATTATGCTGCTGTTCTCACGTTTGCCAATTTTCTTATCCTCTTTTTTTTGTTGCGTCTGATGTATAAGTTAAGTGTGTTTGTGAAGATTTAATTAAGACTTAAATGGCCATAGAACAAGAGGGAAAAAGGGATTGTCTTTTTACAATGAGTTTAAATATGGTAGATAAGTCATTGAGGAAAATAAGATATTTTCTGACTATTTATTTTATTTAAAATTTTAATTGTTCATATTTTATTGTTATTTTTACGCCAATTATTCTAAATACATTTTTTTATCGGGAAAAATGTAACTTATTAAATCAGAAAAGTTATAAAATAACACTTTTTAAATTATCTAAAACAAATTTTTTATGTCATCAAAAATGTCAAGAAGGAAGTTTATTCAGGCAGGCGCAACTGCTGCTGTTGGATTAACTGTCGTACCTTCATCAGTACTTGGTAAAAGTATGGGGCACATGGCTCCGAGTGATAAACTCAACATCGTTGGTGTTGGAGTTGGAG
>CAZKZB010000084.1:0-12148 GCA_964557135.1 uncultured Petrimonas sp.
CACAAGCATCCAAGTTTTAGCTCTTTTGGATGCTCGTTGCGCTTTCTCGTAATATCCCTCGGCGTAACTCGAATTTACCTGAACGGCAAAAATCAGAGCAATAATCCCAAATAGCGGCGAACAACACAACGTTATCACAATCGACTGCCAAAGCCAAGTGTTGGGCTTTAGGGGCGGAATATCGGAATAGTTTTGTGCCGAATAAACCGGCGGCGTTGAGTTTACCTGCGAAAAATCATTCGAATTCATCGGCAATTAAATTTCATAGCCCGAGCTTCCGATAATATCACCCACACCCGCCATGGATACTCCAAAGGCTATGATAAGAATAATACCGATTATCCACAGAGCTACCCAAGCAATACCTAACCACATAGCAATTTTTGTCCATTTCCCTGCTTGCGTAGATGCTGCTTGAGCACCTGAAAAATCACCTCGAGTAAAGAGCGATTCCACTTTTGCTGCGTTTACAATTCCGATAATCCCTAACAAACTCAAAAGACTACCGCACAAAATAAACGGCAAAATAGTTGCTAAAATAGACTCAATGAGCCAAGTTTTCGGCATAGGTTCAGTTGGTTGCGACGGTTGTTGGGCGTAATTTGTTTGATAAACAGGAGGCACAACCGGTTGTGCAGCAGTTGGAGGTGGATAGGATGCTTCGGCAAACAGTGAATTTAGCTCTCCAACTTCTGAAGCGCGCATCCATTCGTTCATTCCTTGCGTCCATACCAGTGTGTCTTTTTTAATATTTTCGGTTTTTAGCTCTTCGGGAGAAAAGGTTCCTTTTTGTTTTCCTTCGTTGTCGATGTAAAAATAACGATTCATAATTGTAAAGTTTTATTTGTAATCTTTTGGTGTAATACGCATTGTTTTAATGACCTGCCCCGTGGAGTCGGTATAAATGTAATCGATAGTCACGTTGTTTTTGGTGAATATGCGTAAATCGGGATTCATTCTGAAAGCCTCTTTTATGTTGGCAATGGTTTGATCTTCAATTTCTCGCATTAGCGATTGAGGCTCGCTCGTGTTGACAACTTGATATTTATATTGGAAAATATTATCGTCTGTTACTGAGGCATTCAAGAAAACAGTGTGATTGTCGAGTAGCACAGGTGTTGATTTATTTAAGTTTTCGGCAATCTTGGTTAATCGCTCGTTCAAACTTTGTTTGTCGGAACAATTGATCAACAACAAAGAAGCAATTATTAAGGCTGTGAAGTGTAATTTCTTTCTCATCAGGATAAAATATTACCACAAAATTAAAAAAGTTTGTGAATGGTAAAAAATATTTTCAGATTATTTTGACGAAAAATTGATGTTTCTTCCCTTGATAAAAAAATTTTGGCAGGGTATCTCACGACATCCTGCCAAACATGTTAACCTTAAATCTAATACTATTATGAAAAAACCACGTTGCAAATATAAAAAAGAAATCAAAACTAACCAAATTATTTCAATAAAAAATTAAAAAATATTTTTTTTAATCAAAATGTCACTTCTGAATTAGATAGCCGGCAATCCCATTCCGGTAATTTTACGGTACAAATCGAGGGCATAAATATCGGTCATTCCCGACACGTAGTCAATGATTGACTGCACTTTAGAGTATAAATCATTGGAGGCAGGAGTGTATTGTTCGGGAATCCTGTCGAGTAGTAATTTAGAATAAGTATGAATAGGCGTTTTTATAGTTTCTGTGAGTTTTTCGAGTAAAAAACCGATAATTTGATGGCCGGCCAGTTCAATATCGAGCACATCTTTTGACAAATAAATATGTTTTACGGCGAAATCGGAGCAATTTGTATACGCTTTCTGCGCTTTTTCAGAAATATTTTTTATTAAGGGACTAATGAGTTCTCCGGATAAGATATTACTTTCAAGTTTTAAAAAAGCCTTTGAACATTCGTTTACTAATAGCCCAATAACACTGGCGCGTAAATAAGCAATTTGCTCGTTGACATCCGTTACAAAATTTAGATTTTCGATTCTGCGTTGGCGTTTATCGTCTTCAAAGAAATCGAGAAATAATTCTTTGGCTTTTTCTGTCGAAATTAAATGTAATTTGTGCGCATCCTCAATATCCATTATCTGATAGCAGATATCATCGGCAGCTTCCACTAAATAAACCAGCGGGTATCGTGCATATCTTACCGGATTTTGCTCTATAAGCGGGATGCCAAGCTCATCGGCGATGGTTTTGTAATCGTTTTCTTCCGACGCGAAAAAACCGAACTTGTTTTTTCCTCCGCTCAACTCAGACGAATAGGGATATTTTACAATGGATGCCAGTGTAGAGTAAGTGAGCGCAAATCCTCCTCTGCGACGGCCTTTGAACTGATGCATCAGCAAACGTATAGCATTGGCGTTTCCTTCGAAACAGGTGAAATCTGTCCATCTTCCTCCTTCGGCTTCAATTTGCCGGCGCAACTCTTGCCCTTTTCCTTCGGAGAAGAAAGTTGAAATGGCTTTTTCGCCCGAATGACCGAAAGGCGGATTTCCCAAATCGTGTGCCAAGCAAGCAGCGGAAACGATAGAGCTTATTTCCTCGAAGTGTGCAGATGAATCGGGATTTTTCTTGCGCAGCTCTCGACCAATGTTTTCCCCCAACGAACGACCAACGCTCGAAACCTCAAGGCTGTGTGTCAGCCTGTTGTGAACAAAAACACTTCCCGGAAGCGGGAAAACTTGTGTTTTGTTTTGCAACCGCCGAAAAGGCGACGAAAAAATCAATCGATCGTAGTCGCGTTGATATTCTGTTCGGTCGTGCTTATTTTCGGTTGAATATTCTTCCATCCCGAAACGTTTGGACGAGAGTAATCGTTCCCAAGTCATCATATAGTTACAGTTGTTTATCTTTTCTTTGCAAAGATACGATTTTATCTAAAAATGAATGGAACAGAAAAAGTACGAAGCTGTTGCCTTTATTACGGAAGAAGCTATCGCAATATGAGATATTTCAGACCAGTATCGCTAAAATAATCGGCAAATATTCTCTCAGTTCATTTCTTAATATTTCAAGCGCCTTTCCTAGCCTATAATTTACCGTTTGGGGCGAAACGCCCAATTCACTTGCAATTTCTTTGTGTGTAAAGCCATCCACCCGGCTCATTTCAAATGCTTGACGAAAGTTTTTCGGAAGACGCTCCAATGCTTTGTGAAAGAGTGAAAACAACTCGTTCTCGAAATAAAAATCGGGGTCTTCAAATTGATCTTGGTATTTTTCTTTCAAGGCTTCATGAATGCGACTTTTCATTCGATCGTGGCCGGTTTTGTTCAAACATTTGTTTTTAACGATGGTGAACAAAAGTGACTTCAAAGACATTTCGGGGATAAGCGTACCTTTGTTCTCCCACAGCCAAATCATGGTTTCTTGCACCACCCCTTCAGCTTTTTCATGCGTAAGATATTGAGTGGCGAAAGAATAGAGTGGCCCGAAATAGTACTTGTATACTACTTCAAAAAACACGCCATTATCGTCTCTTAGCAAACGTATGGTTTTCTCGTTATTTTCTAAGTCAGCAGCCAACATATCTATTCGTGTGACCCACAAAGAAATATAAAAAGCCAGAACTTTCAAAGAAAAAAAATGAAAAAAATATCGATATTTATTTAGTAGCTTTTCATTTTGGATTGTATT
The DNA here is from genome assembly GCA_964557135.1 of uncultured Petrimonas sp. Classification (GTDB taxonomy): domain Bacteria; phylum Bacteroidota; class Bacteroidia; order Bacteroidales; family Dysgonomonadaceae; genus Petrimonas. The sequence continues at coordinate 3,641 of CAZKZB010000084.1, forward strand.
AATTATACAACATAGAAATGAAAATGGAAGATTTTATACTGATACAATATCTAAAAGGCCTTCTGGATGAGGATTCACGCCAAAAAGTAGAGGAGTGGGTTTTGTTATCGGAAGAGAACCGTAAGACACTCGAAGACTTATATGTGGTGACTTTTTTGAGCGACAGATTAGCGGCAAAAAATGAAGTTGATGTAGAAAAGGCTTATAACCGGTTTCTGCAACAAAAAAAGCAAAGAGCCAAGTCTAACCCGAGAACAAAAACTGTTCAATTGTGGAAAAGGGTTGCCGCAGTTGCTGCCATTTTCGTTGCGGTTCTTCTTACGGGTACGTTATCATTTGTTGCATTGTTAGAAAAAAACTCACAATCTTTAGTCGTTTCTACCAAATTAGGAGAACGCGCTCAAGTGCAACTCCCCGATGGCTCTACAGTATGGCTTAACGCATGCAGTAAGCTGGAATATCGAAAGTCATTTTTTTCTCCACAACGCAAAACTCAACTTACCGGAGAAGCATATTTTGACGTGGCTCACAACAGCAGATTTCCTTTTATTGTAATGAATAACGGTTCGGAAATAAAAGTACTGGGAACCAAGTTCAATGTAAGATGCAACGAAGATGATAATTACATTACCGCCAGTTTGATGGAAGGTTCGATACAGTTTTCCGATGTTAACGTTGAGTCATCTATTAAGTTAAAACCCAACGAAAGACTTGTTTTTGATAAAAAAACACACCAGTTTAACGTAGATGAAATTATTTCACAAGAAGATGTTACTGCATGGATACATGGGAAGCTGCTGTTTGAGAATAACTCACTGGAAGAGATTGCTCGCAGTTTAGAAAAACATTACAATGTACATATCACGTTTGATGACGACAACGCCAAAAACATTCGTTTTACAGCCGAATTTGAAATGGCTGATAACATTTATCAGATTTTTTCGATTTTAGAACTTACAAACACATTCACTTATCAAATAGATAACAGGAATATTGTAATATCCTCAAGGTAAAGCTATTTCACAACTTATTTTTAAACCAAACAATTATTCTTCATACAATGGAGAATATGTATATAATATCCAATTTTAAAAAAGAACGAATGAAAAAAACAAGTAACCACTAAAGCTACAAATTTATGTAAAACCCATTCCTGTCACTTTTTAAAAGAGTGAGGAGAATCTAAAATTTAATGTATTTTTAACTTAAATGAATAAAAACAAAATGAAGTGTAACAAAATCGGAGCATGGAGTTTGAAAGGAGCTCTAATCGCTACATTGATATTTCTAACGAGCATTTGCTCAGAAATTTCGGCACAAGAGCAACGAGTAACTTTTAAATTCACGGACGCACCAATCAGCGAGATTTTTAAAAAAATCAAATCATTAACGAATTTATCGGTAGTTTACAACCTGGAGGATATGAACCCCGATAAACGAATCAGCATCGATGCCAATAACCAACCCATTGGCAACGTTATGGAAACCATTCTTAGAGAATCGGATGAAGGGCTTACGTATGTCGTAAAAGACAATTACATTGTTTTAACAAAACGAACAAGTGTTCAACAAACAGCTTCCTCATCGCAGCAAAAAATAACTGTAACCGGAACTGTGATTGACGAAAATGACGAACCCCTAATTGGAGTTAACGTAGTTGTCGAAGGTACAAGTACCGGAACTGCTACCGATTTCGATGGCAATTTCTCTCTACAAGTAGATAGAAACGCCAAATTAACTTTCTCCTATATCGGATATATGTCTCAGACTGTAAATGTGCTGGGAACAGGCCCTTTGCGAATTGTTTTGAAAGAAGATGGCGAATTGTTAGAAGAGGTAGTAGTTACCGCTCTCGGTATCAAACGCTCGGAAAAAGCGTTGAGCTACAATGTGCAACAAGTTAGTGCAGAAGAACTAACCACAATAAAGGACGCCAACTTTATGAACGCTTTAGCGGGAAAAGTAGCCGGAGTAAACATCAATGCTTCGTCGGTTGGTATCGGTGGCGCCACTCGTGTGGTAATGCGTGGTCCAAAATCTATTAACCAAAGCAACCAAGCGCTGTATGTAATTGACGGTGTGCCCATTTTTAATATGAATAAGGGTGAAATCAATCAAGCCGGAAAATACGGCCAAGTTGGCGGAGGTGAAGGTATTTCAGATATTAACCCCGATGACATCGAAAGTATGTCGGTGCTTAGCGGTCCGGCCGCTGCCGCACTCTATGGTTCTAGCGCTGCACAAGGAGTTATTATGATTACCACAAAAAAAGGTAAAGAAGGTACAGTAAAAGTCTCAATTGCTAACAACTCGTCCTTTATGACTCCTTTTATCATGCCAAAGTTTCAAACAAGATACATGAATCGTACCAATGAATCCGGCTCATGGGAAACAACTCCTGGAACATCACCATACGGAGCATACGACCCGAAGGGATTTTTCAACACAGGAACAAACATCCAAAACACCATTTCGATAACTGCCGGAACCCAGAAGAATCAAACTTATTTTTCTATTGGTACCACAAATTCAACCGGTATTATTCCAAACTCAAAATACAATCGCTACAACTTTACCATCAGAAACACAACTTCGTTTTTAGATGATAAAGCAACGCTTGATTTTGGATTTAACTACATCATTCAAGATGACAGAAACCTTATCGGACAAGGTGAGTATATGAATCCCCTATTACCACTGTATTTGTTCCCGAGAGGAGAAAACTTTGAAGCCGTGCGTACATACAGAATTTGGAATCCTGCAAGGGGTATTTATGAGCAAAGCTGGATCGGATCAACCGATATGCATATGCAAAACCCCTATTGGATTGCTCACGAGATTACAAAAGAGAGTAAAAAACAACGCTACATGGCAAATGCAAGCCTTAAGTATGAACTGACTGACTGGCTTGACCTGGTTGGACGGGTACGTATCGATAACGCAACCATCGATTTTGAAGATAAACGTCCTGCCACTACCGATGAACTCTTCACTTATTCAAAATACGGCTATTACGGATACACAAAATCAGACGAAAGAGCATTTTACGGCGATGTAATGTTGAACGTAAATAAAGTCTTCGACGAACTATCTGTGAACGGTAACTTAGGTGTATCTATGGCTCAAGAATACTATGACAGCCGCGGACAAAAAGGAGGGTTGAAAGCTCCGGCAAATATTTTCATGCCTTATGCTATTGATTACGGTTTCGCGACAAAAGAAAACGCGCCAACCTTTACTCAATGGAAACACCGAACCAACTCTGCTTTTGCCAGCGCCGAATTGGGCTACAAAAGTACATATTATCTCACCCTTACCGGACGTAATGATTGGGATTCGTCGTTAGCAGGAACAAAACATCAATCTTTCTTTTACCCGTCGGTAGGTTTGTCAACCGTTATTTCCGAAGCTGTAAAATTACCTTCGTTTATTTCGTATCTCAAGGCACGCGGTTCATGGGCATCGGTAGGTTCTCCAATTCCCAGAAACTTATCCTCGCCCTTTAAGTATACTTATGACCCTGCTACACAGGGCTATGTAAGCGAATCGTATTTAATGCCCGATGAGTTCTTCCCCGAACGCACTTACTCGTGGGAAGCAGGTTTAACAGCCAGATTCTGGAATGGGTTACTTAACTTAGATGCAACACTTTATAAGTCGAATACGACTAAGCAGACTTTTTTACGTCCAATTTCAGCATCAGGAGGTTTTTCAAGCAAATACATCCAAATGGGTGATGTGCAAAATAAAGGGATTGAGGTTTCGCTTGGTGTGGATAAAACTTTTGGTAACTTCGGATGGAGTTCTTATCTGACATACAGCGCCAATATCAATAAAATTGTAAAACTTATAGAAGACGACCCAAAAGAAGAAATCTTCAAAGGCGGATTTAACCAAATTGAAGTGATACTTCGCGAAGGTGGAACCATGGGTGACCTATATGTAAGAAACGATTTAGAAAGAGATCACGAAGGCAACTTGTTACTCAACGAGAAAGACATGGTGGTTAAGAAAACACTCACCGAGCCTCGATTTGTTGGCAGTGTATTGCCGAAAGGAAACTTGGGCTGGAGAAACGATTTCCGTGTTAAAGGCTTTAACTTCGGATTTATGTTTGCTGCTCGTTTAGGAGGAATAAACGTTTCTACCACACAAGCCGTGTTAGACCAATACGGAGTAAGTGAGCGCTCAGCTCTCGATAGAGACAATGGCGGAATTAATGTAAACCTTGGTAAAATTGACACTCAAGGATATTATCAAGTAGTAGGTGGAGAGAACGCAGTATGGTCAGAGTATATTTATAGTGCAACCAACGTGCGTTTGCAAGAAGCATATATCGGATATAATATTCCTGCTCAATTACTTAACAACAAAGTGAATCTCAGCCTAACAATTACCGGACGTAATTTACTTATGCTCTATAACAAATCGCCTTTCGATCCGGAGTTAACCGCTTCAACCGGTACTTACTATCAAGGCTTCGATTATTTTATGCAACCAAGTCTTCGCAACTTCGGTTTCAGCGTAAAAGCTTCGTTCTAACAAGACATTTTATTAATCAGAAAAAACGAATTTTAAAATGATATTATCTAATAAAAATTTACGTAAAATCGTAAAACCATTATTTACGGCAGTTGTAGGAATCCTCATGATTTCTGCTTGTACCGCGGGTTTTGACGAATTAAACAGACCCGGCGAAAAGATTGACCGCGAAATGCTGGAGCGCGACGGATATATGACCGGTAGTTTCTTTAAACATCTGACAGCTTATAGTTTTCCCGCACAAGAAAACTTGTTTCAACACTTCGAATCCATTGTAGGTGGAATATATGCTCACTACGGTATGTTCACCGCTTCCGGCTGGTATGCAGGACACAACCCCGCAACCTTCAATATGCCCGAATCGTGGATCGATGAGCCATTTACAGCCAGTATGAGAGAGTTTTATAAAGAGTGGAAAAAAGTTGCCGACTTAACAGAGCTGAAAGGCATAGATGGAGCTTGGGCTATTATCTTACGTGCACAATTGGTGCAACGCCTTTCCGATGCTTACGGTCCACAACCCTATTCACAAATAAGTGCTACAAATCACGAAAACACAGCCTACGACAGCCAAGAAGAGTTATATAAAGCTGTGATTAACGATCTTACAAAAGCAGTTGAAATGCTCGATGGCGTTGGCGTTGCGAGCTCAATAGCAGAATATGACGATGTTTATGGAGGCGACTTTTCAAAATGGCGCAAATTTGCCAACTCGTTGAAACTTCGTATGGCTATTCGTATGAGTGCCGCTGATCCGGTTTTTGCACAAAAAGCCGCTGAAGAGGCAGTTCAATCAGGAATTATTGAGAAAAACGAAGACAATGCAGCCATTAGATATCCGAAAAATCCGCTGCACGTTGTATCTTATCCATACAAAGACTACTGCGCCAGCGCCGATATCGATGCTTTTTTAGCAGGATACAAAGACCCTCGTGCCGATAAGTTTTTTGTGAAATCGAATATCGAAAATGCGAATAGAGAGATTGTCGGAATTCGTTTCGGAGCTCGCCCCGTAGATGAAGCCAAGGCTAAAGATTTATACTCTCGTTTCAACGTTTCATTAACCGACAGATTGCTTTGGATGCCGGCGTCAGAAATGGCTTTTGCTCGTGCAGAAGGCAAACTCTTAGGCTGGAATGTAGGCGATTTATCTGAAAAAGATTATTATGAGATGGGAGTTCGCTTATCCTTCGAGCAATGGGGGGCAGGTGATGCAACAACATATCTTAATGACGATGTGAGCAAACAAGCAGATTATACCGATCCGGCAAACAGTGCACCCGCTATCAGCGCTGTAAGTAACATTACTATTAAATGGAATGAAAACGACTCAAGAGAAAGAAAAATTGAGCGCATTGCCACACAAAAATGGCTCGCACTTTTCCCATTGGGAATGGAAGGATGGAGCGAAGTACGTAGAACCGGTTATCCCAAACTGTTCAAAAGTGCTACCATACAGCGATATGATTTAGTAACTCCTAATCGTTTGCCTTTTCCACCGGTTGAAAACAAAAACAATAAGGAAAATTACGATGATGCAGTTTCTAAACTAAACGGTCCCGATAATTATGCAACAAAATTGTGGTGGAATAAAAAATAATTAATCAAAATAAGTTAGGAAAAAATGAAATCATTAACTTTTTCAATAAAAAACATATTGTTATTTGCCGTTATGGCATTCTGGCTTGCATCTTGCGAGGACGCTTTAACGCCTGAACCCTTAGATCCCATAAAAAAAGTGGGAAGTATATACGAGGAAACCATCGGAACCTCCGAAGATTATTATGCTAAACTACGTGCATATAAAGAAAGCGACCATGCTGTTTCGTTTGCTTGGTATAGCGAATGGACGGGTACAGGCGTAAATCTCCAGAACTCTATGCGAGGATTACCAGACAGCATTGATATTGTGTCGATGTGGGGAGGATGGAAAAACCCGGGTGAAGTTCGTTTGAAAGACTTACGCTATTGTCAAGAAGTAAAAGGTATTAAAGCACTCGCTGTATTTGTTATGCTTGATATTGGCGACCAAATTACACCGGAAGGAGAAGATAAGAAAAAATTCTGGGGATGGATTGACGGAGATGAAGAAGCTAAACGTCTGGCTTGCGAGAAATATGCCAATGCTATTTGCGATACCATCGATAAATACAATTATGATGGTTTCGACTTAGACTGGGAACCAAGCTACGCTCAACCGTTCCAAACAGAAAAGAATCTTAGAGGAACAGGAATCAGCTATATTGTTAATGCCCTGTCCAAACGCTTAGGCCCGAAATCCGGTACCGGCAAACTGCTTGTTATTGACGGTGAACCCGAATTAATGCCCGATTCCTTAGCTTGCGTATTTGATTATTACATTTCTCAGGCTTATGCATGTTCCAGCTATGCAAACTTGGATTCTCGTTTGCAAAGAATTTTCAGAGCTTTTGCAAATGCTAAAAATGTGGATGGCACACCCATGACCAAGGAACAAATTGCAAGCAAATTTATCGTTACCGAAAACTTTGAGTCTTATGCTCTAAATGGTGGCGTTCCTCATACAACGAGAGATGGCAAAAATGTGCAGTCTTTAGAAGGGATGGCGCTGTGGAATCCGATAGTTAACGGGAAAACCGTTCGCAAAGGCGGTTGTGGAAGTTTCCGACCCGGATTTGAATACAGAATTGCAGGCACACCTATCAACATGACTTATCCGGCAACAAGAAAGTCTATTCAGATAATGAACCCGGCCGTTCACTAAGAAAGTGTTTAAAACAATAAATTTTTATCAAAATGAAATATATAAATAAAATATACTTCGGTGCAATTTTTGCTCTTTTCTCATTATTTCTGGTTGCATGTGACGATGCAGAGTACAGTGTGGGAGAAAACAACGTTTTCATCGAAGAAACCGGCGTGAAATCTAATCAACGCAAGGTGTTTGTTATGGAAGAGGAGGCTATCAATTTGGTGTTTACACCTCGTCTGACCAATGTATTGAATGAAAACGTAAAAATTGGTGTCGAAATCGATGCTGAATTTCTGAAAGAATTTAACGAAAAAAACGGTACAGCCTATGAAGCTGTACCCGCGGATGGTTTTGAACTATCAACAACCGAGTTTGAGATTCAAGCCGGGAAAGTTGCTCCCAGCGTTAATGGAACAATACGAGTTAAACCGTTTTCTCAAGAAATGAAAGATAGTGGTAAGAAGTATGCATTGCCCATCAAAATATCAAGCAAGGACGGGAAAACAGTAGCCATAAACGGTGCCGATCGCATTGTTTATGCACTCGATCTGGTAAGATTCGCCTCAGTGCCTGTTTTTGGAGTGGATAGAGTAACATATACTCACCGAAAAGCCGCAGCTGTTTTTACAGACTCACCTTTAACTCTCGAGGCATGGACAGTTGAGTTCAGATTAAAAATGGACAGCTACAGCATCAATAACCAAGCACTTTTTAACTGCGGAGGTTCATCAACAGAAATTTATGTACGTTATGGAGATGCTGCCATTCCCTACAATCAATTTCAGGTAAAATTTGGAGGTTCGCAAATAAACTCATTCATGGGCGAGAGAGATAAGTGGCACCATATTGCCATGACTTACGACGGCACAGATATGAAAATTTATCTCAACGGTGTACTGCAAAGCACATTGAACAACCCGGGAAAAATAGTGAAGTTTGACGCAACAACAAGTATTTGTTCAAGTGGGACACAATATTTCCGCGCCCAAGCAAACATGAACGAACTGCGTATTTGGAAAATCGCTCGTAGCGAAGCTCAGATAAAAGAAAACTTTTATGCGGTATCTCCCGATTCAGAGGGCCTTGTAAGTTATTGGAAAATGAATGAAGGCGAAGGCGTTGAGTTTAAAAACATGATAGAGGGCGCCCCTGTTATGAGAGCCCTCGATGCAAGCAATAATCCCGCAGCAACGCTTCGTTGGATACCCAATGTGAAAATATTAAATGATTAATTA
>CAZKZB010000085.1:0-11377 GCA_964557135.1 uncultured Petrimonas sp.
CATACATCTTATAAAAATAAAACCAACCAAATCGCAATCTAAAATTGCCGATTTACCCGAAGGCGTTTTTTGCTACTTTTTGTCGCCCTGCAAAAAGTAGTCGCCGCAAAGGGCTACACACCCTTTGTCAGCTTCATAAATCAATCTGCAAGCACTAACCCAAACTCTTTGATAAGTCTTTCCATGCTCGGGTTCTGCTTCCTCATAACCTCTAAAATATCGCTTGCGTTTAATTTTTTGATGCGTATCTCGTCCGCTTTCATCTCAACTTTTACACGCTCGCCAGGCACGAACCCAAAATCACGTAAATAAACACCTTGCAAATTTATGTGCGGTACTTGTTTAGCTCCCTGCCACTTGGCACATACTTTTATTTGTCTTGTCATTTCTTGCCTCCTTTCTTGCTTTCGGTTACTTGCTTATTTGAAAAAACAAAACAAATCGGATAAAAATCCATTTCGTCCACTTCGGAGGTGTCTGCATTTATAACCTCAAATTTTCGAGGACTTCCCCAAAGCAAAAGCGCCTTTTCGCCTTTTTTGACCTGCTTTCCCGCTTTGTTCCATTGCCGAATGGTTTTTAAATCTTCGTGTCCTTGTCTTGCATAAATATCTCTCAAACCGTCGTTTATCGTATGTATTGCTCCTATTTTATAGAGTTCACGAAGTGGCGCACTTATCGCCTTTAACTGTTTGCGTTTTTCTTGAATTTTTGAATTAGTTTTCATACCTTTGTCATGTTTTAAGTTTTACAATAAAATTTAAAATGTGAATGAAAGGCGGTGCGGTCTCACACTATGCACCGCCTTTCTCTTTTTCTACAAATCTTTTAAAAGTTCGTTTTCAATCCTCTTAACTGTCTGTAACATTTCGCCTTGCAATACCGACAAAAATTTAATTATCATGGCCGGATTGCTTATGCGAAACGCTTCTTTATCGCTGTAACCGTTTTTACGTGCAAAAATCAACGTAAAGTTATCGGTTGCAAACGTCCCGGCTTGATGTTCCTCTTGTAACATCGTCAAACAGTCGTCTACTTCCTCACACTTTGCGATAAAAATATCCCTGCGGTCTGCGAGTTGTTTTTTTCGCTTGATTTCGGAAAGCTGTTTTTCCAACATTTCGGTAATTGATAACTTTTTTTCTTCCGCCTTTGCGGTGGTGGCGGTTTTCGGGTCTGCCTGCTTGGGCATGGCTACCGTTTTGGCAACCTCTTTTTTTCCTGTGTTCATAAAAATAAAATTTAAAATGTGAATAAAATAATCGGTTTCGGTGTCTCACTCCCTTAACCTGTTACAAATATACAAATTTATATGTTGCTGTGCAATAGGTGTTTATGCGCATTTTCCCTTGTTTTTACCTGGTTGTTATTGGCACGTCTCTTGCGTTTAATCTTCTTTATTCACCATCGTTTTAACACTGTTTTTATCGAAAAATGCATTGCTGAGAAATAACATCTCAAACGATTGATAAATACGCCATTACCTGTACAAATCAAAACAAAAGTTAAAGTTTAGTTAAATATTTTCGCCTTTAATGACGCTAAGAGACTGAAACAAAAAAACATAACATCTTAAAAGCGCATTTTTTACCGCTTTTAAAGGGAATGCTGCCCCCACCGCCCTGCTTTCGATTCCATTTAACACTTTCGGAAAAACGCCTTATATGATACGACCTTTCCGTAACTGCACAAAAAAAAATACCGCCCATCCGCCGAAAATCGGCGCGGGCGGTAAAAACGAATGTACTATCCGAATTTTCCCCGAAGGGGTAATTACATAAACGAACTGGTTACCGCGAACGGTGAAACGATTTGCGGGAACTTAACGCAACCGATATAAAGCGTATCGAAAGCGTCTGTGCCGTCTGTACGATACTCTAAGCGGTCTTCTTCCGTCTCGGCGAGCTTCTCTCCCCGCTTGTCTTTCTTGAAGCCTTCAGGGCCTTTATAAACGCCTGTCTGCTCCATGGCAAGCAATAGCTCCTCGTTGTTGTTGCTGTTAATCATCGGAACCAATCCGGATTTGGCGGTAAAGCCTTCGGATATAAGCAACCATTTTTCCATGTGGCGCATGGGGTTACCGATGTGGATGGCGCGCGCCGTCCAGCCTTGTTTTGAAAATTCATCGACAACTACCGATCGGAAGTCTTCATCATTCACGGCATAGTTGGAACCCAATGCCGTGCCGTCGAAGTAGTAGATAACGGTTTTGTTGCGCTGGTGCCGATAGTACTTGCAAAAGTCCTGCACCACTTCACGCAACTTCCTTTCATACTTCACATAAAACGATTTGAGTACGCGTAGTGTGCGCCCTTGCTGTTGTCCGGCTACAATCCAGTTGATGTTCGCGTTGTAGTCCATACCGATACAGATGGGCATATCCTTGTCAACATCGGAATCTTGTAGAGAGGAATCGTCGGAGATTTTATCGAATTTATATTCAAGGCTGTCTAAGTAGTTGTTATCGTTGGCAACGTAGTAGTGTTGGCTTTCACGCATATTGTTGTAGAAACCATCTTTGAGCACACCGACTTTGCGGCAAAGAATGGATGTTTGGAATACCAACGGCGGAAGGTCGCGCTTCATCTGCTTGATATAATTCTCACCAAGGACCAAAAGGTTTTCGATAGAAGAGAATTCTTTGTAATAAACGGCAACCGAACGCAAGTCTGCCAAATCTTTGTACAACTTACGCAAATAGTATTTGAGATAGTCCGGAATGGGTTTGTTTTCTTTATCGAGCGTGCGGATGCGATCCTTTGTTTTCCATATCTCGAAAACGGCGCCTTGGATTGCGCCTATCAATTCATCGTCGCACTTTTCTTCGTATCGCATAAACCACGAACCTTTTTTCGTGGTCGGCATATCGGAGATAATCAACAGACTGTGGTGATAGCTTCGATGTCCGAAATAACCTTTGTAACCGCCGTTTGCGGGAAAGGTTTCGTCTTTCAGTTTCTCGAAATCCAAAAATTTTGCTTCATCGCAAATCAGATAATCGAGCGTGAGCGAGTTGGACGTTCCCGGGCGGTCTTGCGAAATAATGTAGATGATTGAGCCGTTGTAGAATGAAATTACATATTCGTATTCAGCCGGTTCGATACGCGGACTTTCGAAGCCGGCAACTTTAGGGGGGCGCCTTCCGATGTAATAATGCAAGTCGCGTTTGTAACCCCACGAGTCGAGCGCAGCAAGGGTTCCAGGGATTGTGTTCGTTAGCGCACGTTTGTACGTGCTTGCGACGAACGCGCCCGAAGAACCCGGCATGCGCTGGACGTTTCGTAAAAGAAAAGGCGCGGCAACGCCGTGTGTTTTCCCAATACGCCTACCCCCAACGAAAACCACGGTGTGCGCCCCCGTGTACATAACTTCCTGCTGCGGCGGATTAAAGTATATTTTTTTCTTCATTACTGAAAAATTCTTCCTCGTTAAAATCCACTTCTTCGAAGTCAATATCTTCGGCGATATCGTTGATGTATTTGCGTTTCATGGCGGCAATTTTTTCGCGGATATTAGCAACCGGCTTAATTCCGATAACCGAAGGATCGGAAGTAGGCTCAAATGTTTGCGGTACAATTTCGTCCCACGGAATTTTAACCGCGTCATCTTTGTCGAGCTGGTTGTATTTTGCGTAGTTTCCGGCAGCCGCCGCCATTGCCCTGGCGTCTTGTTTACGTTCCGCCAAATCATAGGCGTTTTCAATCATAAAATTGAAACGGAAGCGGTGAAACTCTTTCGACGATTCCGCAAATTCGCCCAACAGCGTTTTCAGAATTTGGATATCTTCATACGCGGCGGTGCGCTCCACACCCGATTGCTGCATGATGTAGTCGCGAATTTCGGCTTCTTTCTTGCGCGGATATTTGTTCCACATCGTGAACGCGGCGCGCAGCCGCAAAATACGGTCGATGCCTTGCTGCGATATTTTATTTTCCTGCAGCCGTTCGATATCGTCGAACAAATGCAGGCGGCAGAGTTCCAAGGTTTGTGGTTTAGCCATTTTCGGAAGTTTTTTGTTCGATAATGTAACTGCTTACCATTTCCACAGCCAAGGGTGATCCGGCTTTCGCTAACTCAACTTCCTGTTTGCGGACCGCCGCGATTGTTTCTGCCTGCCCGCGATAGTATGCGATGGAAACCTCTGACCTACGGTCGGAAATTGCATCGCGCAACGTAAATTCGTCCACGTTGAGCAATACGGCGATTACGTCGATGGGCAGCAGATCGGCGGCGTACTCCTTTATTTTTTCGATATCTATCATAGTTTTACGGCGGTTGATTGCATGTGTGAAACAGTGTTGTGAAATGCCTCGAATACAACGGAAGACGTGCTGATAATGTGCGATTCCTTTCGATTCCCGCGCGTTTGGTTTTGGCTTGTACAAATCGAAACGCGCGGATTAGAATCGAATAGGATTACTTTACCATGGTTGTTCGTTAAAAACACGTCATCGAAAGTGTTTTTTAGGAACATATTCAGCTTTTGCACTTTAGCAGCCGCTTTCGTGTCGAGCAATAGCACAACGCGATGCAGGTTGTATTCTTGGCGGAAACGTAAGATTTTGCGGGTAAATTCTTCGGATATCGAAAAAGAGGTCATTATCAATTCCCCGCAATCGGGAAGTTGGGAGAGAACAACCTCAATGATATCGAACAATTGAAATTTATCCGTGTAAAAAGCCTGTATGGGAAATTCCGATACAGGCTTTATCTCTTGTTTCGCGATTTTAAACATTCAAACCGAGCGCTTTAAAGTCAGCCTTTTGTTCATCGGATATTCCGGAGTTGGTTGCAACTAAGTAGGAATATCGTTCCTGCATTTTGGCAAGCAATTCTTGCTTGGCTTCGCCCTCCAACGCAGCAACTTTCGCTTTGTTGGAAGAAAGGTATTTGCGCGCAGCGGAAACTAACTTAGGATCGGCAACCGTTTCGGTAATGATTTTGTCTTCCGGATCGGTATCTACCTTTTTTGGTTCCGGATCTTTCTTATCGAAAACAAAAGCATCGTAAGCATCCCAGTTTGCACGGTGTTGCTTGTCAAGTTCCAGCAATTCCTTGAGAAACGGATATCGGTCGCATGGTTTGTGGTTGTGCATCAACTTCAGTTGCTCGTGCAGCTTTCGCATTTCGCGGAAAACGTGCAGATTTTCAACAAATAAGGCTTTGATATCGTCGGGCAACTCGTCGTGATCGGCGCGTTTTCCTTTTACGGGTTCTTCGTCTTCTTTTGCCGGTTCGTTCAATTCAGGATTGAGTTCGATAACTTTTTCAACCTTTTTTTCCATCTTGGCCGTTTCTTTGAGTGCATCTTCCTGCATACGGAAATCGTAGATTTTTTGCAGCTCGTAAACGGCTTTTTCTTTCCATTGTTTTGCCAAAATATTGTTGTACAATATTTGGTTGCGATTTACTTTGAGCAAAATCAACGCTGCTTCGTTCAAGTCAACATCTTCAATCTTTTGCTCAAGAATCGATTTAATTTTTTCGGTTAATTCTCCCATGTTCGATTTTTTTTAGTGATTAATAACGTACTCAAAGTTAATGAGCACGTAATTACCTTGAAAAGACAAAAGGCGATTCCGTTACAGAACCGCCTTCGCACACATAAAACCCAAATAATTAACCACCGCCACCCGCAGCCGGATTAATTGTTCCGTCAACTGTTACAATTTCGCCGGTATAGAAAGGAGAAGGAATAAAGTCGGTAACCGACACTTCGAGTGTTGTGCCCATTTCTCCGGTAGCTTCGGCACCGAGATTTTGCGACGGATTGGTTTCGGTTTGATACATATCGTTACCAATAACGCGGTACTTGCCCGGCTTCGTTTGTACGATATATACATAATCGTCGTTGTTTGCGAGTGCGCAGAAAGCGGCTGCTTCTTCTTCCACGCCCGGATGAACAAAAGTGGCTTTGTTCAGGAACGATTTAGAAGGCTTGGAGCCTTGCGATTCGCACGTAACCGGCGATTTGTCAACCAAAACATATAGAATTTGCCATTTTTTGTCTTCAGCGAGTTCGAAAGAACCGGTGAGCGTGGCAATTTCGCTCATGTCAGTTGTGTATTTCGTTTTCCGTTCAGGAAACTTCACAATATCCCGTTTGGGTATTGCGTACACGATAGAGCGGATGCCCGGAAGGTTTATTTCACCTTCGCACCACTCTAAGGATTGTGGACTGAGTCCTACACATTGTTTTGCCATATCAATTAACCTTGAAAGAGTTTACCAACCAATAACCTTTCGGGCGAAATTGTTTCGAATTGGCACCCGAAGAACATAGCAGCCACGAAGTCCAATCTGAACGGTTCGTGCTTCTCCACAGTTATTTTCTCCATATCACTTTGTTGATCCGTACCAACCAACATGTTGGACTTGGTAGTTAAATGAATGAAATTCGAACCTTTTTTGTTGGGCAACGCAACGATTTCGCATTGTTCGTCGCTTCCTTCCAAAAACGTTTTTTTGAATTGCTTGTTGTAAGGAACAGCTCCAACAGTGCTTTGATAACAATCTTCGTAAGCTTGTTTGATGCTCTTTGGCACGAACAATTTCAGATTCATGTTTTCGTCGCCGTCGCCTTGCAATTCGTCGGTTGCGGCACGGTAGAATTTCTTCAATTCATCAACGGCGTTAACGGCCGTGATAGATGCAGTGAATTCATACAAGTTGTTTTTCGCCACTGCAATATTGCCGGCGGTAATTTCAGTTTGCGTGATTGTGTCGAAACCGTTGAACAAATCTTCTGTTTTAGTGCCGGATTCGTTACGAACTGCCGACCAGATGTTTTTGTTGAGCGATTGCGAAACTTTTTTCATCAAGAAAGCGAGTACCGCTTTGGTGATGGGCACGTTTTTCAAGCCTTCGCCGGAAACAATGCTGTCGCCGTAGATGGATTGATACACAGAGTTAGGCGAGAATTTTTCCCACACGGAACCGAAAAACGTTTCAAGCGGACGCCCAGCGATTTTCACGTCGGAATCGTTCACGCGTTTTTCGTCGTATGGTCCCATCTCGATTGAGCCGGACAATTCGCCCACGGTTTCTTTGTAACGAATACCGGTGCGAAGCGACATGTGTTGCAAGGTATTTTGCAACGCGATCACCGACATAATCAGCAATTCCTTGCGGTATTTCGCGGCTGATTTTGCCAGATCTTCGGGAGTGATGATAACTTTGCTCATAAAAAAAATATTTAGTTGTTATAAATTACGTTTACGGCAGTGCGTCATACAAAGCTTTTGCAGCTTCAACAGATGAATTGTCGAAAGTTTCAACGTCGTCGTTATTCACTTCGTCGTTTTCTTTGTTTACTCCTGGCGATTGCGCGCCGGGCGATTTCTTCAATTTCTCATTTTCCGCTTTTAGGTTGGAAATTTCGGTTTCTTTTTCGGCAAGCTGGTTTTTCAGGGTGTCGATCTCGGTGTTTTTGCCGGAAAGGGCATTTTCGATGGCGGTAATTTGTTCGGCAGTGAGCGAAACGTTTCCGTCGGTTGCTTCCAAATTTTCCACATTGAGAACGGCGAGCACGAGCGCCGCCTGAATCATTGTTTTATTCATTTGATTTTCAGTTTTTTGGTTAGAAAAAATATTTTTAATTCCGTCGAGCAATTCATTTATGAATGTTCGACGGCTTACGTTTTCGGTTTCTTTCGGTGCATCATCGTTATTCTCGAATTCTTCCGGTATCGGCAATTCCGCGCGATTAAGCATTTCTACGATGTTGCTTTCCTGCTTGGCAGCGATGGCTCCGGAAAACACTTCGTCAACGAACCCCCATTCTTTGGCCGTTTCGGCATTCAGCCATTTCTCTTGTTTCATCAGGTTGAGAATGTCTTGTATGGGTTTTCCCGATTTCTTGGCGTACATCGAAGCGATGTTAAGCGTAACCACGGCGCTGTTTTCCTGTTGATTTTTCAGCTTCTCGATCAGCGTTTCCAGTTCATCTTCGTTCATGTGTCCAAATTCATCAATCCAAATCATGGCTTTATGAATCAGATACATGGCGTTCTCGTGCATTCTCACTTTTTTTGCACCGAGCGTAAGCACGGTAGCGGCCGAAGCGTTGAAAGCGTATAAGTCGCAAGTAACTTTGTTGTGCGCTTCGAATTGCGTAGCAATATCGATGGCGGTATCTACATCACCGCCCAGCGAGTTTACGCGCACGGTAATTTCGTGGTCGCCTAAATTTTTGAGTTGGTTTTTGATTGCTCTTTTGTTGCAATACCAATCACCGATGAAAGAATCGATGTCGATGTCGTATTTTTTAGCCATAAAAAACGTTGCATTTTTAAATTTAATGCAACGTTAATACTATATATAGATGTGGAAAAAGACTGTAACCTATTCCAAAACAAGAAAAGAGTGTGTGTTTTGATAGGTAATTTCTAAGGAGAAACACCGTAATCCGGTAGGAGTATCATCGTTCTGGTATGGATGACTAACCGTAGGATGTGGTTTTTCGTGCGTTCCGACGAGCATTTTTTGTCCGTTTACGTTTTGAAAATAGAAAGCGTTGTCGTTTTTCGCGAGATTCAAGCATAACTCTTTTGCATCCTGATCGGGTAAATGAATTCTGAGGTTAACTTTCACTGTGTAAACGGTCACGCCTTTAATAATTTCGCTTTTGATACTCATTCCGCCCAGCGTTGCCAGTGGAATATCGGTGAAAGTACCGTAAACTTTTGTCACTTTCAGTTCATCAATCAAATCGTAAAGGTCGGGTTGCAGGTTTATCGCTTTGCAAAATCCTGCTTTTGTAATTCCGGGTAAATGTAAAATATCCATGTTTTTAATTTTTTATGTTTTTAAAGTTTTCATTCTCTTTTATTTAAGCACTTGAAGTCGAAAGAAAAATCTATAATTTAACATTTTTTTGCGCATATTTTTTCCGAAGCCGGTAAAACTTCTGCGAAACGGTGTACCAATTCTCTTCGGGTATGTCGTGTTTTTCCATCCAGGCATAAATCTGTTTAGATATTTCCCCGCGCCTACAATTTTCGAGCGCTCCGAGTTCTTTCATCATGCAGGCTTTGAAAAGATGCTCGAAACTGTTTATCAACGCTTTTTTCGCGCGTTTGCCCATATAATTGTATGTTCGTGGATCGGCTTCCTTGAAATAGGGGATTACAATCTTCAAATTTGCACCTTTTCCTAAATCCGGTTGTTTTCCTTCTGGCGTTTTGGAAATAAACTCGCGGATGATTCTTGATTCCGGGCCGTCTCGCTCGAGACGCACGGGATTTCCGAAGGCATTTTTTAAAAATTGCGCCAAATACGGTTCTACAGTGAGATAGATGTAATATTCGTTCATATTATTTGGTTTGAAAAGTTGATTTTAAAAAAATAATTGTCGTAACTATAAATATCCTACTACATACTACAATGGTACAAACTTTCTGATAACTAATAAATTACAGCGAGGTAGCTTGTTTTGATGTTGTATCTATGTAGTAGGCTTGTAGTAGGCTTTGCATATAGCCTACTACACGGTCAAAGCCTTTGCAGAAAAGCGTTTCAGAATAGTTGTAGTAGGTAGCGCACTTTTTTTTAAAAGTGTAAGCGATTTTGTATAAAAAAAAATAAATATATTATAACTACTTAATAATAAATATGTTATATAATTATAATTCGTAACGCGTACCATATCACATATACATTATAAATTGAACTTAACAAGGTATCTCCGTTCGGGGTATGATTTTAGCGCCGTGCGCTTCGATTCTTTCACAAACCCTGCCGCAGTAAGAGAATAGCCAATTCGCTGGGGTGTAATTTTGAGCCGGTCGGCTGAAAGAATTTTGCGGTTGTGGCGTAGGCGGTGTAGTATCTCGGTGGCGGTCATCCATTCGGCTTCCTCGTCGTCCTGTTCCGGAGAAGATAGATAGAGCTTCACGTATTTATCTTCGTCGGTTTGCACGATGTATCGTTCGTTGTAGCTCACCAAGTCTTGTACTTCTTCATCGCTGAAAACGGCTTCAAATTCCGAATTTTCGTACAACAACAGCGCTTCCGCCCACATCTGATCCACTTTAACCCGCTGAGAGTAGCGTTTATCAATTTTATCAACCTCTATTAAGCCGTAGCGCGTTGTGCCGTGGTCTAACGTGAGGAAACCGCCCATTTCGGCATTGCGGTTGGCAGTAAGCATCGACACGGCGATGCGCGGGCGATGCACCGGAAATTCATCGTTGCGGCGGTGTACAAGAATAGATTTGGCGCGGCTGTAACTTTTAAACTCCTCGATCCGGGCGGTTCCTTTGTTGATGCCTACCAAATCGTCGAACGAGATAATAAGAAAACGCGTGAATAGGTCCGCCAGCGATATCTTTTGCTCCTTGGTAGGAATGGCGAAGTATTCGTCCAGTTCGTCCGGGATAAAGAATTTGGTGAGATAGGTTTTCCCGATGCGTTCTTCGTCCGATATAAAGCCCAGCGTTATGTCGTTGGGAACGCCGTCTTTCCATTGCGCTACGCAAGCGACCATCCATTTGCGGATGAGCGTGTTTATACGCTCGCGGTAATACTCCGGTTCACGGTCGAATATGCGCGGAGTGATGTGGTCGCACAGTTTATCGATGTGGCTTTCGCCTTTGTATGTCCCTCGCACGCGGTCGAAGTAGTTGAGTACCGGGCTTTCCTGGTCGAAATAATTGGCGTCTCGCAGAATAAGGCGCAAATCGGTTCGGGAAATGGTTTTGCCGATGCCTTTAAGGTACAGATAAAGCGTGTCGGCGGTTGGCGCGACACGGTAGCGCGATTTGTCACGGCTCTCGATGCTAAATTTAGAAGGATCGAGAACGGACGTTCGCACAATAAACGCTTCGTTGATGGTATCGACAATGTCTTGTATTCTATCGTCGATAAATTCGAGCGAAGCGGGCTGAATTTCTGGGATTTTGAGGATTTTCATATTTACGGGTTACGGGTTGCGTGTTTCGGGTTCGATTGGGCGCCAGTGGGTAACTTTCGTTTGAAAACAAAATGTTGCCTCCCACTCCTTCGTTTTAGAAGAGAGACTATCTACCGTGTATATACAGAGAGTATCGTCATTGGCAATTATCGATCGTATAAGAACCCGAGTATCATACTCAGGCAACTCATCTTCTACATCGCGCCAGCGAGTGGCTTCAAGATAGCCGGCTAAATAAGCGTCATACAGATATTTTCCGCTACTGTCGCCTTCCATTCTGTAACCTAATTGGTTGACGTATTTTAAAGCTTTATTTTCCATTATATTTTTATAAATCAATTAATTTAAATTCATATCGAGTAACGATCGGGTTGCTGTCCCATGTGCCGGCGCCGTTTATTTCATCGATTAGTTTAGCAAATTGTTGTCGCGCGTTAAATACATTTACAACAACAATACCTTCTT
>CAZKZB010000086.1:0-11204 GCA_964557135.1 uncultured Petrimonas sp.
AACACGACGATAAACCGCCCGTACGTGCTCAACAAGCCATATATGAGTATTTGAAAACACGCACGAGTTAACAAACAGATGAATAATAAGCCTCCGGAACAAACGTAAAGCGGAAGGAGCAGCTGTTTTACAAGCACAATACAATCCTGTCTCAAAAACAAAGGCGCTGCATTGAAAGTGCAGCGCCTTTGTTTTTTTATATTTTCAGCTCAATATTAGAAAAACACGTATCGGTTATCCTCTACTTTCAGTTTGTTCTTCAATACTTCCATCGATTGCATTTGCAGCATGTACGCGTTGTTACCTTGCATCATGTTCTTTTGAGCATTTGCATCGTAGGTTTCCGTTCCTTGCGTTCTGTCCTGAACATTTACCACGTAAACACCCATGTTTCCTTTTACCGGCGGCGTCACCGTATTCAGCGGGGCGTAAGCAGAAAGAGCATTCAAAGCCGGTTCAAAACCTAAGCCACTGATGTTTTGAGTAGTGAAATTCACAAATTTAACGGTATCCACGTCCGATTGCATTTCGGTTGCGTACGCATCTAAGCCGGTCAGATTCTTTGCCGTAAGATCGGCAATAATTTTCTCGGCTTTCTTGTCGTTGCTCAAGCGAGAGCGAATGCTCGACGATACTTCCGACAGCGGTGCCACACCAGCCGGATAAACGTGATCTACACGAGCAATAACGCGTGTATTGGTAATATCGAACTTACGCACGGTTCCCATTTTTTTCTCATTCACCGCCCACGTAACAACTTGTCGGGAACCCGGAATTTGCATCAGAGAGAAATCGTTTGCCGAAACACGTGTATCGGGCATCACAAAATATCCTTTTTCCGTAGCAAGTTCGTTGAAGTTCTTGCTTACATTGGGGTCGGAAACGAACTGATTGAGTTCGTTATCTACGTTATTTGATGTTTTTTCGCTTACTACAACCGGCATGTTGACGGTAGCGATTTTGTATTTTTGAACCGGAACGGTTTTTTCTTCAACCTGAAGTATTACCTGCTGTCCGGGTACTTTCATCTTAAATGCCTGACCCACCGGAGCGCTGAATGCGGCTTTAACCACATCGGTTCCTACTTGCGCCAAATCAATTTCACGAGCCCAGCCCACATCACCGCCGTTAGATTGCGGATTCAAGCTGTTTGCTACCTCTGCAAATGATTTTCCGCTTTTAATTTCATTGAAAATGCTGTCTACGAAATGCGTAACAATACTGTCTTGCTCCGTAATGGAAGCATCGGGAATCGCCATCATTCTGAGATGAACGGAGTCGGGAGCTACGGTTTTATCCAACAACTTGTAAATGGTATAAGCGTCACCTTCACGAGTCGGGCCTTTTATGTCGGAAACAGATGCCGACTCCACGAATGACTTTTGTCCTTCGGTGAGCGAATTTGCCGCAAGATAAACATCGCGGAAAGGCATATCGGAGTAATCAGCAACAATGGAAGACGGGTTGTCCGATTCCATCAATTTCTGGTAAGCTTCATTGGCTTGCGCTTCAATCTCGGCGAAATCGGCATCGCTGGGAACAATCTCTTTGGTAAAATAGGTAACTTTTGCCAAAGGTACGTTCATTCTGAAAGAATGCTTGTTTTTATCGTAAAACGCTTTCACCTCTTGGTCGGTAACCGTAACCACAGAATCGGGTACAGTGAAATAGTTTTTCATTACATAAGCCATATCGGCATTTTGTTGCGAAAGATCGAATGCGTTTTTTGCTTCAATATCGTTTACCATTACGGCGTTAGCCAGCAATGAAGTATATTTTTCCTGAAGACGCTGGTATTTTACCATATTTTCGATAAATAACCACATCGATTTATATTGTTCAACTACAGCTCTTTCTTCGGGTTGGAGAGACTCAACCGGAGTGTTTACAGTTGACAAGAATTGCACCAGCCCTTCTCTGTCGAACATACCGGTTTGCGGGTCAAGAAAAAACGGAAGTTGCTGCAACAAAGGCGAAATGGTTTCCCCGTGCACAAGATCATTAATTTCAGCTTTGGAAACTGCTAAACCCAGTTTTGCCGCCTGATGATCGAGCATTCTTTCACGTAACATCTGGTCGTAAACCGCTTCCCTGATTTGTTGCGACGTGTTTTCGTCTAACGAAGTTTGTCCGCTTATCATTTTTTGAAAACCTTCCCATTCGGCAATTCTATCGGCATATTCCTGCGTAGAAATTACCTGTCCGTTTACTACAAAAGCTTTATCGCGCGATTTGGCGAAAAGCGTGTTTCCCGAAGTGAGTAAATCTCCCAAAATAAATGCGAGCAATGCAATACCAATAATTGCGACTAAAAGCACGCCCTTGTCTCTAATCTTCTGAAGTGTAGCCATTTAAGTATCTTAATTTTTTGATAAACAAATAAATATTCTTTTTTCTTTTAAACAAGAGTGCAAAGTTAATAAAAATTAGAAAGATAACTCCATAATTTTGAAAAAAGTGTTTTTTTGAGGTGATACGATTTAAGAATTGAAGCCATTTGCCAATTACGTAGAGAACCGACAAACTCAGATAAGCAACAAACGGTTCTTTAGTCAATTATTAACCGGACTACCTCTATTTTTCGCGCGGTAACTTTCAGTATTTTAAACGTGTATTTGCCGATAATTACCGTTTCATAAGTTTTCGGAAAACGTTGAGTGTGGTGCAGCAAATAACCGGCAACGGTTGAATAACTCTCCGATTCGGGGATATTCAGTCCATATTCATCGTTTAAGGTATCAATTTCGACACGTCCCGAAAGTACAAACTCGTTATCTCCTTCCTGTTTCACAAAGCGAGCTTTACTATCGTATTCGTCTTCAATATCACCGAAAATCTCTTCTACCAAGTCTTCCATTGTCACCACACCCGATGTCCCCCCAAACTCATCAACAACTACGGCTATACTTTTCCGTTGTTGCATAAGGTCGTTCATCAGTTTGTTAGCCTGCATACTTTCGGGCACAAACGAGACAGTGGTAATGCTCTTTGTCCAGTCTTTAGGAGAGTCGAACATTTCCCAAACATGAATGTATCCGATAATATCATCAATATCCTCCCTGTAAACCAATATTCTGGAAATACCGGACTCGATGAACAAATCTTTCAACTTTTCAATATCTTCATCCACGTTAATAGCCACGATATCGGCTCTGGGAACCATACAGTCGCGCACACGCATAGAGGAGAAATCGAGTGCATTTCTGAAAATCTTTACTTCGGAGTCCACTTCCTTTTCATCGGAAATTTCCTCAAACCCTTTTCTGACGTATGAATCCAACTCCAATCGTCCCAACGTGTCTTCGTTTGTCGTGTCGGACTTTACTCCGAAAACAGCTAAAACAGCTTTGGAGATTACAACAAAAATCTTGGCGACAGGAAAAAGTAGTATGTAGAAAAAGAAAGCGGGAATAACTAAAATACGAACCCAAAGGTTAGGCTTGCGAGCCATAACAACGCGCGGAAAGAACTCACCGCTAAAGAGAATAATAACAGTAGCTCCAAAAATTATAATTAAGAAAACCAGTAATGTATTTTGTGTGATATTCTCTTGGATGTAAGGAACAGATATCAGCAACGACAAATAGATAAACACTACCAAAACGATGAGATTCCCCAGCAAAAGCGTGGATAAGAACTGACGGGGATGACTGTAGATGGTGTTCAGCATCATATTGTAGAAACCCTTGTTCTTTTGAATCATGGCAAAACGCAACTTGTCCGACGACACAAACGCTATTTCCATACCGGAAAAAAATGCCGATAGAAACAGTAGAATAAACCACCAGCCAATCAGAGTTGCAAAAGCCATTATTTAAAAAATTATTGATAAGTATTGCGACGTTTTACATAGATAACGCCTGCAGCAACAGTATCCGACTTTTGGCGGAAAACCGCATTGCGTGATAGAGCTACACTGAAAACGAACGGCGAGTTGATATAATCAGCCCTACGACTTTTTTCATGAATGAAGTGAGGTCATCTTTCCGTCAAAACAGAGTGCTATCGTGAAACATTATCTGATATTTACCGTAACAACAATTGTATTGTCTTTTATATTTATTGTGTCGAATCGGGGGGTAACTCAAAAGAGTCGGGTTCACTTGTATCTTCTTCGAAAGGTAATTTGCCGTCGTGCGGTCTCAAAATCCGGTAGTTAGTCATTTCAAAATTGGACTCAAAACCGTATCCTTTCAGTTCAAGTTCTCCGCGTTTTATTTCTATGCGTTTATCGGAGTAAACCTTGGCGGTTGTCTGATCCCAGAAGAGCTCATCGCTTTTGAATTCATGCCCTTCCTTGTTCTTTATCTCCACGTTTCCTCTTGCACGCCAGAGATTCTTTGAATTATAACGCCAAACTGTATCGCCTACAATAGTAGCTTCAATATTAAAATTATCATCGTATCTTTCTAAGTAAAAGCCTTCGGGAAAATACCAGAAAGGCTCTTTTGCTTTATCGTAAATCTCCCAAACATCAGCAACTATTTTATAGCGGGTTCTACCCGAATCGGAAATCAGTGTTGAAACATTGTCGGTAACCATAGACGGCATGGTTTCCGGATCGAATTTCAAGTTAACCAAATTTTCATCTTTCTTTCGGCACGATACGATAAAAAGAAACATAACAACCACAAAAAATGCGGTTGTTATGTTTTTCGAACTGTATATGTTTGATTGTTTTTTCAACAAATCATTCGTCGTTTTATTTCAGTCTTACCGTAGTAGATTCGCCAATCCATCCGGGGATAAATACGGATTCACCGGCTTTGATACCCATCATAAAGGCGGTTTCAGTATCCATGTAGTATCCTGAATATTGGTTGATATACCGGTTCGCCTCTGATGTTACACTGGGGTCAACCGATTTTGCTCTTTGCATTTTGTCAACCGCGGCGCAGAAAACCAAACCTCTTTTTTCCGACTCCGAGAAAATGTTTTGTGCAGATGCAGCATACAATTGTCCGATCAGGATATAAGCAGAACCGTTATTCGGATTATACTCCAAGGCATCGTAAGCTGCTTGACGCGAACGAGAGAAGTTACGCTGATTGGAGAAAATTCCCGCCAATTGCATCATGTAGTCCGATGCTTTCTTTTTGTCGGTTTCCATTTTGGCTCCTTCGCTGTAATACTTAACGGCAGTATCGTAATCTTTATCTCTCAAGGCTTTATTAGCCAGACCGATAGCTGCGCCGGCCGACGGCTCCAATTTATACATATATTCTGAAGCGGTGAAATACAAATCGGATTCGCTGCAACCTACCGAGCCCAACGCATTAATAACCTCGGTCAGAAATTCTTTATTGGCTTTGTTTGGCTCCAATTTATCGGCGTAGTACTCGGTCAACGTTTTGCAATCGCCGGCTCCGCTGCTTACAAATCCTTTTACAATACCATCTTTTACCAATGCCAGATAATCGGCATTTGCTTGGTCGTTGGCAGCATTCGCTGTACTGATGGCTTCGTCAACATAACCGGTAATGGTAAAATAATCGGTAATATATTGATTTTTCTTGGATTGATCCGTCAAAAACTGAGTCAATGATGAAACCATGTAATAAGAATACGCGTCAGGTGGATTCATCCCTGATTTCATATCCTTAATAGCATCGCCCAACCATTCGTAAATTAACTTAGAGTCGGCTTTATCACCTGCCAGTTCCATATAGTCGTAAGTTTTCAACGCCAAAATAGTACCCCTCACGTCATCTGCAAAATAGCTATTCTTAAGACGGTTATCGTATATTTCCATAACTTTGTCAAGGTACTCTTTCTTTTTTGCAGCATCAGTTTCAGAGGCATGCAGGCTTTTAAAAATACGTGGACCGTAAATATAAATATTTTTGCTTGATGCGGGGCAATCTTCATAAGCTGATCTCCACGGCTCTAAAGCGCTTTTGTAGTCTTCCGCTTTGGCCGATGTTTGCATCAAACTTAAATTTCTGAGACATTTCACACTGTCTTCGCCACGCCCGTAAGGTGCTTTTACCGGATCGTATCCTGCCTTTTGGGCACTAACGCCTGCAATGGTTGCTATTGCAAGAAATCCTGATAATAATAATTTTTTCATATTCATTCTTTTTTTAATTTGTTTTCTACTCCTGTTTTGGTTGTTAATAGGACAAAATGTTAAATAAAAAGTTTAATCCGTTCAGGTTTTAAACATTGCAAAGATATAAAAAGTTAGTTAAATTGTCTTTTGAAGAACCAAAATTCGTTGATATTCATATTTAAGGATATTTTAAACATGTCTTGTTTTATCATGTATTGTAAATCGGGACGTTGGGTGGTATAGCCAAATCCGATATTAAGCAAAGACAATTTGCCCGACAACGAATCTCTGAAGGGCAGACCTAAACCGATATTAATTCCGTATTCCTTAAAACCTCCCACACCTACATTTTCACTTGTGGTCGGATTATAAACACTGACGTTGGTATATGAATTTCCGTAAGAAATGCCGGCTCTGAAGCGTATTCTATCAAAAAAGCTCCGGCTATACGGGTCGATAACATACTCGGCACCGGCGCTTATTCGGTAAGCATTATTGAAACGATTTTTAATGGTTAATCCGTCTAAAACATCCGGATAATTCAAACCGTCCCACTGCTGATAAGTTCCATCGACACCCACAAGCAGATTTGTATTGGAAAAGGTGACTCCTAATCCGTATTTGTTGGGCAATTGAAAATGTTGTGCGGAAAGGGTATCATCGCGCAAAACTTCGCTCGGCGTTTGATACGGGTTTGAATACGGATCGGACAAAAACATCATTTCCGTAGCATAAACATCGGTTTTCGTGTTTACTTTGGGACTAAACACGGCTCCAACCGTTAACGAGCGCGCTTTATCGATAGGATACGTGAATTGCGCTCCGAAATCGTACTTCAGGCTGCGGATAGAGTATCTCTTTTTCTCTTCGCCAATAGTGGCTCCGGTAGAAGTTCGAGGAACCGATATGCTGCTGTAATTAAAGTTTCCGAAAAGATAAGAAACATTGGCTCCCACAGAAAAATATTTTATGGGTTCATACGCAATTCCACCATAAATTTGACTTAATCCGCCTGATCCGCGAAAAACTTCTTCGTAAACAATATCGGAAAGCGAACGTGTTTGTCCGTAATTATATCCTACTTTAGAATAAGGTAACAGTCCGATACTTGCGCCTACTTTAGACAAAACAGGAAACTGTATGGCTATATAATCGAGGTTTCCGTTGTAGAAGTGCTGTTTATTCATTCCATCGCTGAAAGTGGCGAAATGTCCCGAAACACCAAAGTCGAAAATAAAAGTGAGTGAGTCGAGCTTCGAGTACGACGCCGGATTTCCTGGATTCACCTGCTGGCTTCTCCTGAGTCCGTAACTTATTCCTCCCATTGCTTCGGAGGCGCCCATTGACGGATTGGATAAAAGGCCGTAGCCATATCTGCCATACGGCGAGTTTGATCCTACTTGTTGTGCGAAAGTTACAGAAACAATAGCAAAAAAAGTAATTATCGAGAGGAAACGTTTAGCTGTTATGTTCATTCTTCTTCATTAAAATCAACAAGATGTTGGTCGATTGTTTCATAATTTGTTTGAGGGTACAAAGATGATATTTTTTTACGATGCAACCAACAAAAGAACAGAAACTTCGTGTTAAAAAGATTAAAGTTGAGGAATTTTAAAGAAAAAACGGGCTGCGGGTTACGGGTTACGAGTTACGAATTGAAGGAACTCTATGCCCTATGCCCAACGCCCAACGCTCATTTATATTTATTGTACGAAACGATATCGCTGTTCGCCTTGCGTTTTTTGGAACGAACCGGCTGCGTACTGTAACCAATTACAATGTCTAACCAAACCCGTTTTGAATCGGGAATGGAAAGCAACTCCCTCATCTTGGGTTCGTTGAACCATCCTACAATGCACGAGCCAAGCCCTTCGGCCTGGGCAGCCAGTACGATATGAGCTGCGGCGATTCCCAAATCCATCTGGGCATAGTCTTTTTGCTTTACCCAGCCGCCAATGCCCGATGTGAGATTTACTTTTTCTTCCACCAACACTATATGAATCGGAGCTTGCTTGGTAAAATGATTCATTCCCAATATTCGTTCCGATGTGGCGTCGGCCACTCTGTTTTTCAATTCGGGGTCGTCAACCACAATCATGTGCCACGGCTGGGCGTTACACGCCGAAGGCGCTAATCGGGTAGCTTCGAGAATACGTTCTAATTTTTCTTTTTCTACCGGACGGTCGGGGTCGAAAGCGCGGTCGCTTTGTCGGGAGGAAACGAGTTGAAGGAAATTCATTTTTATTTGGGATTAGGATCCGCCAAAGGGCGGACAAGTTTTGGGATCCGCCGGTGGGCGGACAAGTTTTGGCATTTACGATTGCAATGCTACAATCCGACTGATGTATTTACCGATAATATCAAACTCCAGGTTCACCACCGTACCTTTTTCAATTTGGTGGAAATTGGTCATTTCGTAGGTGAAAGGAATAATGGCAACACGGAAAGTATCTTCGGTAGGAGTTACAACCGTGAGGCTCACTCCGTTTACCGTTACCGAACCTTTATCTACCGTAAGGTATCCTTTTTTAGCCATTTCTTTATCGAAATCGTATTTGAAGGTGTAGTACCAACTGCCGTCGGCTTCGGTGACATCGGTGCAAACGGCGGTTTGGTCAACATGTCCTTGCACGATGTGCCCGTCTAAACGGCCATCCATTTTCATGCTTCGTTCCAAGTTTACTTTGCTGCCCACTTTCAGCAAACCGAGGTTCGAACGATCGAGCGTTTCTTGTATGGCGGTTACGGTGTATGTGTCGTCTTTTATAGAAACAACAGTAAGACACACGCCATTGTGGGAAACACTTTGATCGATTTTCAACTCATCGGTAAACGAGCATCTCAAGGTAATGTGGAGGTTACTTTTGTCTTTTTCCAATGCAACTACGGTTGCGGCTTCTTCTACAATTCCAGAAAACATAATAAGTGGTTTTATCTTGTTAATTATTGACGCAAATGTACGAAATTTATTCCACTTTCGCGCGAATTATGTTCGCCCAAAGGTTGTAAGCACCCGAATTAAGGTGCAGCCCGTCGCTCGTAAATTCTTTTTTGAGCTTTCCCTCGCTATCGGCAAAAAAAGGAAAAAGGTTGATAAAAACAACTCTTTTCGACTCAGCCAGTTGCTGCAATTCACGATTAAGCGACAAAATTTGTTCCTCTTTTCCCTTTAGGCGCGAGTAGTGTCCTACATCGTTATTGATGGGGAGTATGCTCTGGATAAAAATCTCGGTATCGGGCGATTCGGTTTGCAATTGATTGATTAGCTGCGAATAATTCCGAAGAATGGTTGCGTTGGGACGCGACAGTGAAACATCATTTATTCCTGCTAAAATGAAAAACTTTTTCGGCTTTGCCGCCGTAATTTCATCGAATCGGGCAAGCATACCTACGGTGTTATCGCCCGATATACCGCGATTAACCACATCGGCATCGGGAAAATATTCTTGCCACTCTCCGGCTTGTGTGATGCTGTTTCCAAAGAAAATAACCCGCCCCTGCTGCAACGGGTTTTCGGCAAAGAAAGCGGTTCTTTGCTTGTACGTTTCCGTTCTGAAATCTTCTTTTATCTCTTTGGATGCTCCACAGGCGCACAGCGATAAAATAACCAAAGAAAAAACGAAATACTTTTTTATCATTTTAACCGGTACAATTCTTTTTTTATCAATTCTTCCGTTATTGTACAAGCCGACACCAACGGCAAACGAAGTTCATTCTCAATATATCCCATTTCGTGTAGTACGCATTTTACTCCGGCCGGATTTCCATCCCTGAAGAGTAATTTAAATATTTCTACGAAACGGGAGTTTTCGGTTTTGGCTAAATCGAAATTCCCCGCCAAAGCGTGATGTATCATACTCGAAAATTCGCGCGGAAAGGCATTTCCTATAACCGAGATGACACCTTCGCCACCGGCTTTTATCAAATCGAGTGCTATGCCGTCGTCACCCGAAATCATTGAAAATCCTTTGGGACGGTGTTCGATAATTTGCCGAATCTGATCCATCTTTCCCGATGCTTCTTTAATTGCAACAATATTGGGACAGGATTCAGCTAAACGAAGCGTTGTTTCGGCTTCCATGTTTACACCGGTTCTCCCGGGAACATTATATAGAATAATCGGTCGCGGCGAAACTTCGCTTAACGCTCGATAGTGCTGAAAAAGCCCTTCCTGATTGGGTTTGTTATAGTAAGGCGTAACAGAAAGTACGGCGGAAATATTGGAAAAGTAAGACACTTTCAGTTCGTGAACAATTTCCGCGGTATTGTTACCCCCTACTCCCACCACAATGGGAAGCCGATTGTTGTTTTTTTCTATAATAAACCGAACAACTTCGGTACGTTCATCGCGTGTGAGAGTGGGCGTTTCGGCTGTGGTACCCAAAGCCACTAAATAATCAATGCCTCCGGCAATTTGATATTCCACCAATCGACCCAGCGCATTGAAATCTACCGATTTATCTTTCTTGAACGGCGTTATCAGCGCAACCCCTATTCCTTTGTAATTCATTTCTGACATATAACTGCGTCATTTTCTTATTCGGTTGCAAAGTTACATTTATTTCGTCCATTTTCACACAGAATTGAAAATTTACCCATAAAAATCAATTAAATCGGTCATTTTTTAATCATTTTTTTTACTTTTGTATTACAAGGGAAAACCAAAAAGGATGAAATCCGGAAAAATAATTTCGAGTTTATACGATAAATTGCTTTCGCGCGAAGCCAAGAACAAAATGGAGCGCGGCGTGTTTATTGTTGCCATCATTGGCTTTATTATTCATCTGATTATTATCGGATTAATTCACATAAAATGGATACCCGGCAGCCAAAATATTATGGCGTTGCAAAGCCCGCTCAACGCCATTTACACGCCCTTTTCCATTATTTTGTTTTACGAAATTTACTGTATCTTTTATTACCTGCCGCGTTCTATCAGTATTTACATAGGAAAACAGTTCGAAATAATCGCGCTGATCACTATCAGGGAGGTTTTCGATCAATTGGCCGTTCTACAAGTCTCCGATGACAACAACTTTTTGCGGTTACAACCCGATTTTCTCTATTCTCTAACCAGCATTGCCTTACTTTTTGGACTTATTAACCTGACGGCAATTATTTCATAAATATTTATTATCTTTGCATCATGAAA
>CAZKZB010000087.1:0-10990 GCA_964557135.1 uncultured Petrimonas sp.
AACGTCATAAACGGTTTGGTTTCTTTAATCTTAGTGGGCGTTTCGTCGTCTTTCATATAATCGATATACATTTTGCCCTGATACGAACCGGTAACCGTAAATGTCCACGTAGCGGGCGTGTATTCCACTTTCAGATTCCCCGTAGTGGCGGGAAAACGCGGAATGTACTGACTTGCGGCCGCATAGGGCGTTTTTTCCCAATCGGCGCGTTGGTGTTTGTATTTACCTTGGTTGAACGTCGCGTCCACGCCCACGTTCAGGTTACGCGCCACGTTGGCTAAAAGCGACAGCTCGATACCTTGCACATACGCGTCGTCCACGTTCTCCCATTGATAAGTGTAGCCTAAGGCGCGCACTTTTTCATTGGCAGGCGCGAAGTCGATTTTGTTTTTCAAATCGGTGCGGAACAGGTTGGCGCTCACTTGAAAATGATCGCCGTAGTAATCGGCCGATAGATTGTAGCTCATCGATTTTTCGCCTTTCAATTCCGACGATTTCCACACGCGGGGCGATCCGCTGCAAAGGTGCAAGTCTTCCGAAAAACCGTAAGGCGCACGGAATCCGGTACCGAAATTGGCGCGCAGCGTGATGTTTCTCGTGAGGGCGTATTTTACTGCTAAACGCGGATTGATGCTGGTTTCCTCGAATTTTGTATCGGGAAACGCGCTGTCGAAAACTTTTTCACTCGATTGGTACGATTCGCCCGAACTGTGGTAATCCAAACGCACGCCCGGCACAACGGTCAATCGCGGAGTAACGTTCCATTCGTCTTGCACGAAAGCACCAAATTCTTTAGCGTGTTTTTTGCCGGTGGAAGTATAAGCCGTTCCTTGATAGGCGCTTTCTTCGTCCACAATTACATACGGTCCGGTTTCTTTCAAATTCGTAAAATATGCTTGCGCTCCAATCAGCAGGTTGTGGTTACCCAATCGCGAAGCGAAAGTAATAGACGGCGTTACCGAATTTTCTTTGGCAATGTATGGGCGCATAAGTTCCACGTCGGGGTTTTGATCGTCGTGTGTGTCTTTGTAGTCGCCTAAAAACGAGTCGTTTGTGGCTTGTCGGTTGTGATTGGCGTAAGCGGTAGAGAAATTCAGTTCCGAGCGGGTGCCGATGGGCAGGTTGTAGGTAATTTCGGCATCGTAACGATTGGTTTCGATGTTTTCGGTGCCTTCGGTAAACGGATTTCGGAACAGGTTGTCGGTTAGTGTTCCTCCGGCGCGGTTTTCGTGAATAGCTTTTCCGCGAATGATGAGCTTATCGTTTTCGGCAAACGGATTGTAAATAAACAGCCCGAATCCCAAGTTGTTGAGTTTCGATTCCACTCGGTCGGAGATACCGTCTTTTTTGCGCACCTGTTCGCGTGTTTCGCCTTCGCCGGTTTCATCGATAATGCCGTGTTCAATGCGCTGTGCATATACGTTTAGTCCGTAGTTGTTGTTGCGAATGGAACCGTTGAGGTTGATGATCTTTGTGCCGTGATTTCCCGCCTGAATATCGGCCGAAATTGTGGGGCTTCCGCTCGGTTCTTTGGTTACGATATTGATGGCTCCTGCCACCGCGCTGCTTCCGTATAATGCCGAGCCGGCACCTTTTACCACTTCAATTCTGTCCACGTCTCCCGTACCGATTTGCTCCAATCCGTACACGCTTGCCAATCCCGAATAAATGGGCTGCCCGTTGATAAGTACCTGCGTGTGCTCCGCTCCCAAACCCTGCATCCGTACCATGGTAAAGTTGCAGAACTGGCATTGGTTTTCCACCCGAATTCCGGGAACGCCTTCCAGCGCTTCAAAAACGTTCTACGCGTTTTTGTTTTTCAACGCTTGCGAAGTAACCACCTCGGTACGGATGGGTACATTTTTCACATAATGTTGTGTACGTGTGCCGGTTACCACCACTTGTTCGAGATTCAGCACATCTTCCTCCAACTCGAAATAAACCTCAGTGCCTTTCCCCGAAGTCATGGTTACTTCAATTTCTTGCGATTTGTAGCCTACGAACTGAGCCACAACTGTTTGTTTACCAATCGGTAAGTGAGCCAGTTTAAAGTGTCCTGTTCCGTCGGCCGACGTTCCCATTGTGGTGCCTTTTACAAAAATGGTGGCATAGGGTATGTGCTTTTTTGTCTCTTTATCAACAACGTGCCCAAAGAGCATTGCGTCTGTTTTATTGGCTTGTGCCATCAGGTTTATCGAGCACAGCAGCACGAGAAACCCTACATAAATTTTCTTCATTGTTAGTTTGAATTTAATAATGCGATTTTTTCTGATAGAATTACGGTGCAAAAGTACTGCTATAACGCGCATGCGGCAATCACCTTTTTTAGGTATTTGATTGCCGAAATATACCCGATTTAAGGGATTGTGTAAGCGGGGAAGTCCTGTAAAATATGTTTCGTCCTGCAAAAAGGTGAGTTTATTGATTTTGCAGGTCGATATCGTCGATAGCTATAATTTTTTTGGAAATGGCGTAAATGGCCAGTCCCGATTGGCTTCGGATGCCGGTTTTGGAGGTGATGTTTTTTCGGTGTGTTGCCACGGTGTGTACACTGATGTTGAGCGAATCGGCAATTTCTTTGTTAGAACTGCCGTGAACCAGATGGGTAAGCACGTCAAGCTCGCGATCTGTGAGGTTGTCGTCGCCGTTTTGCGTTTTGAGTTCGGAATTCTTGCAACCCGCTTTTTGAAGCAAGTCAACAATCTGTTCCACCGTGTCGAATATGGTAAACGACGCGTCGAGCACCGACTGCAGCTGTTGGTCGATAATTCCCGGGTTTACGGCCACTATCGATAACTTGGGATGATTTTTTCGGAGCCGTCGCACATCTTTTTCACGATTGGCCAATTGCATCGGATTGGCAATCAGTATGTCGGTTTTCTTGTGTCCCAGCACCTGTTCCAACTCTTCAAGCGAGTCCGCTTTGCTGAGCTTGCAAAGCATGTCCGATTGAGAAAGAACAGCGTACAATCCCTCGTAGATGATTGGCGACGGTTCTATTATGGTAATATGAAGCGGTGAACGACTCATTCTTTTTCGATGGAATAACCGAACGGAATTAAAATGGTTTCTTCGATGAGCGAGTGGATATACAGGTCGTATTCCAGCTCATACAGGGCAAACAGGAGCTTGCGCTGCAGATTGAGGTCGGCGTCCACTTTCACGTATTTCAGCAGCAGGCTTTTCAGGTCTTTCAGTTTTAGTTCGATATCGGTGTGGTGTTCGCTGTATTCGCGTGCCGAATAAATTTCATTGACGCGGTTTTCGTGTCGGTTGATAAGTTCGATGAAGTAGGGGAACGCCACATCGTCTTCGTAATCCAGGTGGTCGATTACTTCGGTAAAATATTCGTTGAAAAACTCTTCGAGCAGCTTAATCTCCTTTTCGGGATGTTTCTCTTTCAGTTGTTGAATGTAGGAACTGATTTGCGGATATTTATCTTGTCGATAATAATTGTGGCTGTTTTTCAGAAAACGCACAATTTGTTCCACATCGGCGATGGATTGCACGGGGTTTTCTTTCGGTTTAAAACCGTTATAAAGGTTTCCCACGGCTATAAAAAGCCCTTCGTTGATGCCTTTTTGGGCGCATAATTGCTCCACCGTTTGATCACCCACCCGAAAATCGATATCGAAATGCTGCAGCACAAGCAGCAACGCCGGATTCTCTTCGATTAAATCGAACAGCTTCATGGCCGGTTTTATGAATGTTCGAGAGCCGTTGTACATAGCCATTTGCGAATTTTGTTTACAAAGATAGGCATTTTTGTTTAGATTTATTCTAATTTGTCTTCGCGATTGAAATGAAATTACAATTCAACTTCTTTCCAAAACTTGATTTTTATCGCTATTTTTGCATTCCTAAAGAAAAAAATGATGCAAAATCTCAACACACTTTTAGTTAATCGCAGAAGTTATCGCAAATATCTGAACGAACCCTTGTCGGGCGACGAAGTACAGCTGATTTTGGAAGCCGCGTTGCTTTCGCCCACCTCCAAAAACAAACACTCGTGGGAGTTTGTGGTGGTAGAAGATAAAGAAATGCTCTCAAAACTCTCTAATTGCAAGCCGCACAGCGCAAGTTTTGTCGCCGACGCCGCTTTGGCGGTAGTAGTTGCCGGCAATCCGTTGGAAAGCGATGTGTGGGTGGAAGACGCTTCCATTGCCGCTATCAATATGCAGTTGCAGGCCGAAGAGTTGGGCATTGGCAGTTGCTGGGTTCAGGTTCGCAATCGCGAGTTTTCGGAAACCATAACTGCCGGAGAATACATCAACGATATTCTCGATATTCCCATGCCGATGGAAGTGCTCTGCATTGTTTCTTTCGGGAAAAAGGAAAAACCCCGCTCACCCAACAGTGTCGATAATTTGCTGTGGGAGAAAGTGCATGTGGGACAATTTAAGCTCTTAGAAGATTAATCGTTATGGCAGCAATCGACAAACTTTCCGATAAAATGGCTTGGGGAGTAACATTACTTGCTTTCGGATTCTTGATTTTATTAGATAAGTTAGGCATAACAGGTCATCTTCCTTTCGCTGATTTCATTCAAAGCGCCGGTACCTACTTTTTAGTTGCCGGTATTATTTTTCTGATTTACAAGAAGGAAAAGATGCTGGGTTTGGTTTTTACCGTGATAGGACTTATTATTCATTCCGACGTGTTTTTCGGGTGGATGAAGGACTACCGCAATCTGATGTTGCCTATCGCGTTGTTGGTCATTGGTTTAGTTCTGGTTTTATCGAACCGAAGGAGATAATTTAACTTCTGTCATCAGATATCTGTCACCCCGACAATTTTAAAACATGAGTACTATTAATTACGACCTTACCAAAATAAAATCGTTCATCTTTGATGTGGACGGAGTTTTATCGCGCCAAACCGTAACGCATGCCGAGGATGGCCAGCCGATGCGAACCACAAATGTGCGCGACGGATATGCCATTCATTACGCCTTGCGAAAAGGACTTGACGTGGCTGTTATTACCGGCGGGCGTTCTGAAATTGTGCGTCACCGCTTGGAGTCGCTTGGCGTGAAGCACGTTTACCTGAAATCGTACGATAAAACCCGACAATTGAAAGAGTATATGCAGGAAACCGGTTTAAAACCGGAGGAAATCATGTATGTGGGCGACGATATTATCGATTATCTGGTGATGCAGCAAGTGGGATTGCCTGTTGCTCCGGCCGATGCTTGTCAGGAAATAAAAGATATATCGGTTTACATTTCTCCCGTTAACGGCGGCGAGGGTGTTGCCCGCGATGTGATTGAACAAGTCATGAAAGTTCAGGGTAAATGGATGAACAATGACGCGTTTTACTGGTAATCGAAAAAATATTTTTAAAGTTATATTTCATCTTTTTTTATCTTGATTCAGTTGATGTTTCCACTTTTTTAATTGAAATTACTGCTCTTTATTCCCAAAAGCGAGGGGTTTAGTAATAAATTGATTCTGTATTGAGGTAGTATTAAATAACTTATGCATAAATTTTAACATAGAAAAGTTGAAAACATCTGAAACATCAACTAATTTTGTGCAAACCACAAAAAAAACACAAATAATAAAATGGCAAAAGTAAAAGGTTATGTACTTGTAAACACTCAACGTTGCAAAGGATGCAACTTGTGTGTTGTTTCATGTCCGGAGGACGTGTTGGAATTGCAGCCGCGAGAGGTTAACGACCGTGGCTATCACTATGTTTATATGAAAAACCCCGAAGACTGCATCGGTTGCGCAAATTGCGGAATCGTTTGTCCCGACGGATGTTTAACTGTGTATCGCAAAAGAGTTGTCACAGACTGATAATAAACATGAGTCTATTCCAAAAAATCTCACAAAATTAAAAAAATCAAGAAAAACAGAAAATTAAGTTATGACAGAAGAAGTAACACTTATGAAAGGGAACGAAGCTCTCGCTCACGCTGCAATTCGTTACGGCGTTGACGGTTATTTCGGTTATCCCATTACACCTCAGTCAGAAGTTATTGAAACACTTATGGAAGTCGCGCCTTGGAAAACCACCGGAATGGTTGTCTTGCAAGCCGAAAGTGAAGTAGCAGCCATCAATATGGTTTATGGCGGAGCCGCTTGCGGAAAATACTCCATGACTTCCTCATCCAGCCCCGGAGTTAGCCTTAAACAAGAAGGAATTTCGTACCTTGCCGGTGCTGAGTTACCTTGTCTAATCGTGAATGTACAGCGTGGCGGTCCCGGATTGGGAACCATTCAGCCATCGCAAGCCGATTATTTCCAAACTGTAAAAGGCGGCGGACACGGCGACTATCGTTTAATCACCCTTGCACCCAACTCGGTACAGGAAATGGTGGATTTTGTAGGACTCGGATTCGATTTGGCGTTCAAATACCGCAACCCGGCCATGATTTTGAGCGACGGCGTTATTGGACAGATGATGGAAAAGGTGAAACTGCCGGAATACAAACGCAGAAGAACCGAACAAGAAATCAGAGAACAATGCCCGTGGGCAACGCTGGGAAAAACTCCGGACAGAGAACCCAATATCATCACATCGCTTGAGCTGGATTCTGCCGTGATGGAAAAGAACAACGAACGTTTCCAAGCAAAATACCACGAAATTGAAAAGAGCGAAGTAAGATACGAAGAAATTAAATGCGAAGATGCCGACTATCTCTTGGTGGCATTTGGCTCCGCAGCGCGCATCTGTTTGAAAACTATAGATATGGCTCGTGCCGAAGGAATAAAAGTGGGACTTATACGCCCCATCACTTTGTGGCCCTTCCCGAGCGAAGTATTGAGTAAATACGCCGATAAAGTGAAAGGAATGCTCACCGTTGAAATGAACGCCGGACAGATGGTTGAAGATGTTCGCCTGGCAGTAAACGGAAGAGTTCCGGTTGAACACTACGGACGATTGGGCGGAATTGTTCCCACTCCCGACGGTGTGCTTGAAGCATTCAAACAAAAAATTGTAAAATAACAAAAGTCATACAATTGTGAATCCCAAACTAAATCAACTATTCTCCATGCTGTTTCTGCTCTTTTTTCTGGGCACGATAGCGGTCTATTTTGTCACGGATAAAAACATGAAACTTACGTGGATAACCGGAGCTTTTGCAATTGTTTTCTATTTCTTATATAGATTTTCAAAAAGATAAATTATGGATACAAATAATATAGTAAGTCCCGAAAATTTGGTTTATGCAAAGCCAAAATTAATGAACGATAACTATATGCACTATTGCCCGGGCTGTTCGCACGGCGTAGTACATAAACTGGTTGCCGAAGTGATTGAAGAGCTTGGTTTGCAAGAAAAAACAATCGGTATCGCACCCGTCGGATGCGCCGTTTTCGCATACAAATACATCGATATCGACTGGCAGGAAGCCGCTCACGGACGTGCTCCCGCTTTGGCTACAGCCGCAAAACGTCTGAACCCCGACAAAATGGTGTTCACCTATCAGGGCGATGGCGACTTGGCAGCTATCGGAACAGCCGAAACCATTCACGCAGCGAATCGCGGTGAAAATATTGCTGTCATCTTCATCAACAACGGAATATACGGGATGACCGGAGGACAGATGGCGCCCACCACGCTAGAAAACATGAAAACAGCAACTTGCCCCGAAGGTCGCGATACCGTTTCAATGGGTAACCCGCTGAAAATCCTCGACCTAGTGGCTCTTTTAGACGGTGTTTGTTTGGCAACCCGCCAAAGCGTTCACACCGCGGCCGCTGTGAGAAAAGCAAAAAGAATGATTAAGCTTGCTTTCGAAAACTCAATGGCAGGAAAAGGAACTTCTTTTGTGGAAATCGTATCTACTTGCAACTCCGGTTGGAAACTAACCCCCGACGCGTCGAACAAGTGGATGGTGGAAAATATGTTCCCTGTATATCAATTGGGTGATTTGAAAAATGTATAAATATCCAAGAGTGATGAGTGATGAGAGTGTTTTGAAGATGCTGAATTCCGATTTTTTGTTCGCATTGTGATAGTTCGAATCTGTCGGAATTTTAAAGTGCAGAAAGTGTAATCAGTGACGGTTGAGGGAAATTCAAACTCAGATAACCCAAAAAACTCACATCTCATAACTCACAACTAAAAACTAATAACTAAAAAACTATGTTACAAGAAATAGTAATCGCAGGATTTGGAGGACAAGGCGTATTGTCGATGGGTAAAATTCTTGCCTATTCGGGAATCATGGAAGACAAAGAGGTTTCGTGGATGCCGGCATACGGACCCGAACAACGCGGTGGAACTGCAAACGTTACCGTAATCATTTCCGACGAGCAAATCAGCTCACCCATCGTTAACGAATACGACGTGGCAATTGTGCTGAACCAACCGTCGCTCGATAAATTTGAAGATAAAATCAAACCCGGCGGCGCGCTCATATACGACAGCTACAGCGTTATGAAACCCTCTGAGCGAAAAGACATCAACATTTACAGAATTAAGGCGATGGAAGAATCGCTGGCAATGGACAACACCAAAGTATTCAATATGATTGTCTTGGGTGGTTTGTTGAAAATATCGCCCATCGTTCAATTAGATAACGTAATGAAAGGGTTGAAAAAATCACTTCCCGAACGTCACCATAAACTACTCCCGATGAACGAAAAAGCCATCGGAAGAGGAATGGAAATTATTGAAGAGATGCATAAAGCGGAATAATGCTTAATCCGTAAAGCGAATTCAGGAGCCGGTTTGATTTCTTTCGTCAGACCGGTTTCTTGTTTTTTTACGCGAGGGTTTTTGCGTTTTGCTATCGGTTGGTTTTTTACCGCGTTTTTTACCGAAGTTTCTTTTGGGTTTTCCTGAACGCTTTGTGCTCTCTTTTCGCCACTTTTCGGGGTTATATTCGGGCGCTTCGCCCAATTCAGAAGGAATGGGAATTTTATAGATTTCTTTTTGTAGGAATTTTTCTATTTTGGCAAAGCGAAACTGCTCGTCGGGCGAAACAAACGTGATGGCCATGCCCGAATCTCCGGCGCGAGCCGTGCGGCCGATGCGGTGTACGTAGTCTTCTACGTCGAAGGGGACATCGAAATTGATAATGAGCGAAATGTCATCGATATCGATACCGCGCGAAACTATATCGGTGGCTACCAGAATGTTCACCCTTTCGTTTCGGAACTCATGCATGACGCTGTTGCGTTCTGCTTGCTCCAAATCAGAATGCATGGCATCTGCCGATAACCCCATTTTTCGCAATGTTTTGGCAATTTCCTTTACTTTTTGTTTTTTTCCCGAAAAGAGAATTACTTTGTCCGGCTTTTTTTCGGAAAACAGATTTTTTACAATTTCAATTTTCTGAGGCTCGTAACAGATATATGCCGATTGTAAAATGGTTTCGGGCGGTCTGGCAACGGCAATGGTTATTTCTTCGGGTTTATGCAGAATGGTTTTTGCCAGTTGCTGGATTTTGGGAGGCATGGTAGCCGAAAACATGATGGTCTGTCGTTTTTTTGGCAAGAGTTTTTCGATTTTCATAATATCGTCGTAAAAACCCATATCCAGCATTCGGTCAGCCTCGTCTAAAATAAAATATTTCACTCCTGAAAAATCGATATCGTACAAATTAATATGCGAAAGCAGTCTTCCCGGAGTAGCAATTACCACATCGGCACCGGTTGTCAAGCCACGCTTTTGAACATCCCAGGCTTCGCCGTCGTTGCCGCCATACACCGCCACCGACGAAAACGGCGTGAAGTACGAAAAACCCTCCATTTGTTGGTCTATTTGCTGCGCCAACTCCCGTGTGGGAGCCATAATAATGGCATTTACCTTGTGCTCCTCGTGCTGTTCGGTTTGCAAATTGTTAAGTAGCGGCAGCAAAAAAGCGGCCGTTTTACCCGTCCCGGTTTGGGCGCAGGCAATAATATCTTTTTTCTGAAGAATAACGGGTATAGCTTGCTCCTGAACCGGAGTGGTTTCTTTAAAATTCATGGCTTGCAAGCCGTCCAATAAGGAATCGCATAGCGGAAGTTCGGTAAATAAC
The DNA here is from genome assembly GCA_964557135.1 of uncultured Petrimonas sp. Classification (GTDB taxonomy): domain Bacteria; phylum Bacteroidota; class Bacteroidia; order Bacteroidales; family Dysgonomonadaceae; genus Petrimonas. The sequence goes on from CAZKZB010000087.1 coordinate 9,980, forward strand.
ATCTTGTATTTTTATAATTTCAACAAAGATAGTGTTTATTTTCCTTTTTTCATCTCCATAAATGCTGTTCTGAAAAATAAATTTCGTCAGAATCTTTTTTATTTTCAAAAATAGCCTTACCTTTGCACTCGCTTTTGAACAAAAAGCATGGAGAGATGGCAGAGTGGTCGATTGCGGCGGTCTTGAAAACCGTTGAGGTGAGAGCCTCCGGGGGTTCGAATCCCTCTCTCTCCGCAATAAAGGGTGTAAGTCAAGTTGTTACGAGATTTACACCCTTTTTTACACCCGGTTTTCTTTAATTGAAAATTTATATAAAATCCAATCCTAACTCTTTTAGGAACTCGTTATGTTTTTCTGAATTTATCTTTATACTTTCATTAATAGCAGCTAATTTTAGATTGACCTCTGTTAAATCGATTTTTATTTCTTCAACAGCTGTACTTACATATCTTGAAATATTGAGATTATAGTCGTTCAACTTTATTTCTTCCATTGAAACTCTACGAGAATAACGTTCTCTTTCTTGTCGGAATTTATAAGTTTCTACGATTGTTTTAATGTGTTCATCACTTAAGCTGTTTTGTCTTTTTTCTTTATCAAAATGCTCACTGGCATTTACAAACAAAACATCATCTTCTTTCTTGCATTTCTTTAAAACCAAGATACAAACCGGAATACCTGTTGAATAAAACAAATTAGAAGGCAATCCAATAATTGTATCGATATTATTGTCTTTTAGCAACTTTTTACGGATACGTTCCTCTGCACCGCCACGGAATAATACTCCGTGCGGCAATATAATTGCCATTGTCCCGCCATCTTTTAAAAAATGAAAACCGTGCAATAAAAATGCAAAATCAGCTGCAGACTTAGGAGCTAAGCCGTAACTCTTAAAACGAAAATCTTCAGCCAACGTATCGTTTGGCTCCCAACGCAAACTAAAAGGTGGATTGGCTACAATAGCATCAAATTCTATTTTTTTAGAAGGATTCAATTCATTTAATAACTCCC
>CAZKZB010000088.1:0-10603 GCA_964557135.1 uncultured Petrimonas sp.
GTTAAAGATCGCTAAACTTTACTTTCTCCCTTGCAAAGTCATTTGACTATATCAATAGGGAGAGGATAAGGAAATGACAGTTCAAAAGGGGAGTATGGGCAGCAATTTATCAAGGTCGCACCAAAGTCTCTCACTTGTGGGGAGAGATTTAGAGACGGGTGGGACAGTTACAAGCAACAATTATCTTCATATATCTCGAAAATCGAAAAAAATAATTCCAAATCAATTCTGAAAAAATGAGAACCATTCGCCAACTTTTCAAAACCATATTCAAATACCGCCTTTCGTCGGTATTGACCCTCACCAGCCTTGTGGTGGCATTTCTGGGCATCATCGTGTTGTCGCTCTATGTTTCGTATGAGCACAGTTTCGACGATTTTCACACGAACAAGAAAGATATTTACCTGATGTCGTTCAAAATTGAAGATATGGGTAGTGCGCTGCCCGTGCCGATGGGAGAGCTGATTAAGAGCGAAGTTCCCGAAATTGAGCGTATGGTAATTATGCGCGAGTGGTGGAACAACGAGTTTTGCAGAACCGACCAAACCCCCAAAGACGCCATTCGCGCAAAATCGCTGCACGTTTCAGAGAATTTTTTCACGATGTTCGATTTTCCGCTCTTGGCAGGCGATGCCGCTTCCGTCCTTTCCGCGCCCAAAAGCGTGGTGATTTCGGAAACGATGGCGAAGAATATTTTCGGAACCATTGACGTTGTGGGAAAACCGTTGTTGGCATACGGAAGCGAACTCACCGTATCGGGCGTGATGAAAGATATGCCCAAAAATACATCGTTTTACAGCGAAGCAATTGTAGCGCTGAGTACGAAAGAGAACTCCGATTGGAGCGAATGGAGTTTCAGCATCTTTTTGCAACTCAAAAAGGGTGTGGACAAAGCGGCGGTAGATAAGAAAATTGCCGCCATTGAACGGATTGACGGAACGCTGAAACAAATTGCCGAACGCTACTCGCCCGAAGACGCCGCCGTGGACTTGCTGCCGCTGAACCAAATTCATTACGGTTCGCGCGGATATATGTTCCCGTCGGTAAACAGAACGATACTCAATGTGCTTTCGGCGCTTATTCTGGTATTGTTGATTATGGGCGCGGTAAACTTCATCAATTTTTCCACTTCGCAAGCGCCGTTGCGCGCCAAATCGCTCTCGGTGCAGCAAATTCTGGGCGAAGCCAAATGGAAAGCCCGTCTGCAAATAACGGGCGAAGCGGTAGCGCTGTCGCTTATCGCGTTGGGCGTGGCGTTCGTTATTCACAATTTGATGTTTCAACGGTTGCAAAACCTGTTTCAAATTACCGGACTGTCGTTTAAAGGGCGCGAACTGTTTTACGCCGTGTTTGTATTGTTCGCCGTTGTTTTTGGCGCGATAGCCGCTTTTTATCCGTCGCGTTACATCACATCAGCCCCTATTTCGCAAGCCGTGAAAGGCAAAATGTTCTTCTCCGGAAAAGGGAGAAACTTCCGCAGCATACTCATTACCATTCAGTTTGTGTTTACCATCGCGCTTATTGCCGCGTCGCTCACCATTGAGAAGCAGTTGCGTTTTTGGAACAATTTCGATATCGGAATCGATAAGGAAAACGTGCTCTATTTACAGACTTCAGGCGCGTTGCGGAAAAGTCATCAGGCTTTTGCCGATGAGTTGATGAAAAACACCGAAATCGCGGATTACACTTATACCCAATCGCTTCCCGGACAAGTGGGAATGGGCTGGGGGCGCGAAGTGGACGGAAAGCAGATTCAGATGCAAGCGTGGCCCATAGACGACCGATTTATCGACTTTTTCGGGATAAAAATGGCGGAAGGACGCGCGTTTATGAAAGGCGAAGGCGATATAAACAACTTTATTCTCAACGAAAAAGCCGTGCAGACATTTGGTTGGGACAAGCCGATGGAAAAGAAATTCGAAGGCCTTGGCGAAATGGGGGACGTTATTGGTGTTTGCAAAAATTTTAATTTCGAGTCGTTAAAAGGCGAAATCCGCCCGATGGTTTTTTGGCGCACCGACGGACGCAAAAACAACATTCTGATAAAAACTCGCGGCGGAAACTTTACGCAAATCCGCCAATATATAGAAAATACGGCGAAGAAATTTGATGCCGAAGGCACATTCCACGCCAAATTTTTGGACGAGGCGCTCGAACGGCAATACAGCAAAGAAACCCGTATGGCACGCTTTATCGAGTTCGTGTCGCTATGGACTATCTTGCTGGCGCTTACCGGTTTGCTGGGATTGATTGTGTTTATCTCGCGCGACCGTGTAAAAGAAATCGGTATCCGAAAAGTAAACGGAGCCAGCATTTTCGAAGTGGTGCGAATGCTCAACAAGAGTGTACTTATTTGGTTAGGTGTCGCTTTCGTCATCGCCACGCCCATCGCTTACTACGCGATGAACCGTTGGCTCGAAAACTTTGCCTACAAAACCGCGCTCAGCTGGTGGATTTTTGCCCTGGCTGGTTTGGCGGCGCTCGTTGTGGCGTTGCTTACGGTAAGTTGGCAAAGCTGGAGGGCGGCATCGCTTAATCCGGTGAAAGCGTTGCGGTATGAGTAATTACCCCCGCCCCCTAAAGGGGAGTTTTGGGGCTACGGATAATTAATTGCAGCCTTTTAAGTCCCCTTCAGGGGATTTAGGGGGCAATATAACAGTATCAAAAAAATGAAAAATCTAAAAATAGCGTTTCGCAATCTTTTGAAATCCAAAACGGTGAGTACCATCAACTTGCTTGGACTTACGTTGGGAATTGTTATCAGCATTTTGTTGTTGTCGTATGTGCGACAAGAGAAAGATACCGATAAGTTTATCAAGGATTATGAGAATATCTATATTTTCTCGCAAAACGAAGAACTTACCGAATTTTATACTTCACGGCCAATGGTGGATGTTTTGCGTAACCGCTTCCCCAATATCCCTATTACGTACGCGACACAGGATTGGGCAAAGCAAACATTTTTGACAGACGAAGCGGGAAACAATTTCAGGGTAAATCAATTACTTAACACAGACTCTACTTTTTTCAATGTGTTTCAATTCGACGCCGTTGCGGGAAATCCGCAACGCGCGTTGGATGTTACATCTCAAATTGTGCTAAACGAAAGTTTGGCGAAGAAAATATTCGGTAACGAAGATCCCATCGGAAAAACGCTTCGCCTGAATACGTCCTATTACACCAACGAACCTCTGGAAGTAAGTGCTGTTTTGAAAGATTTACCCGAAAACTCTTCATTGCAATTCGATGCGATCATTTCAGTTTTCTTAAACGACAAAAGATTGGATTGGTATGGCCCAAACGCAAACCGATGGGGCGGACAAAATTACACGGCTTTTTGTAAGCTACCGTCAAATTACAATGTCGATAACTTCCGGCAGCAATTGCAAGCCCTTTCAAAAACGCCCGAAGTGGCTAAAAACCCCGAAGGGGTAGAAGGAATTGATTTACACATTCAACCTTTTTCGCAACTTTATTTTCATACTTCAAAATCGGCTCTTATTGTTCAAATGCTAAAAAAGGGAAATCTGCAAATGCTGAATGTATTGGAACTTATAGCCGCACTTATCTTGCTGATGGCGTGCATCAACTACGTGAATTTGGTTTCGGCACAACGCCAAAAGCGCAACAAGAGCGTGGCGGTCATCAAAATGCTGGGCAGTCAAACGTGGGGCGTGGTGCAGATTTTCCTCTTCGAGGCCGCATTGCTGCTGCTGGCGGCATTGGGTTTGTGCTTTTTCCTGATACCTTTCGCGTTGGATTTTTTCAACGGATTGATGGAAACAAGCTACAGCCCGTCGCTTTTCCTCTTGCCGCAAAATATACAACTGATAGCCGTTATTCTGCTGTTTACACTCTTGATAACCGGATTGCTGCCGGGACTGATTTTCAGCCGTTATCAAGCCCTTCGGTTAATGAAACCGTTGGCGGAAAAACAACGCGACGGCTTTTTTCGCAACGCGCTCCCCGTATTGCAATTCTCGATTGCTATCGCACTTATAGCCTGCTTGTTTACCATAAAAAAACAAAACGATATGATGCTTGCCAGAAATCCGGGTTATCAGCGCGAGCACATTATTTATGCCACCACCAACGGCGATTTGCGTAAACAGTCGCAAGCGTTACTTAACGACTTAAAAAACGTTTCGGGCGTGGCGGACATTACTTTTGCCGATGGCGATTTGATTCAAATAACACAAAAGTGGGGTGTCAAATTTTCTTACGATGGCGAAGAAAAAACTATCACGTTCGATAAAATTGGCGTAAGTCCCAATTTTTTCGATTTTTTTGGATTAAAATTTACGTTGGGACACAACTTTACCAAAACAGAATCCAATCTCGACGAAGTAATTTTTAATCAAACCGCTATCCGAGAGTTCGGGATTGACGATTTGGAAAAAGCACGCGTGGTGGGCGAAGGGCGCGTGGTGGGTGTGTTGGAAGATTTCAACCTCCGTTCGGCGCACACGCCTATCGCACCCGTTGGTTTCTTCTGTAATGGCGAAACGGCCAACCACATCTATCTGAAAACCAATACCCAAACTTACGACCAACTCAAAACCTTGATTGCCGATGTGGAGCAGAAATGGAACAAGCTCTCGCCCAATATTCCGTTTGAGTATCGGTTCCTCGGTGCCGAATGGGACAATCTCTACAAAAAAGAAACGCAGTTCCAGAAACTGCTCACGCACGCCGGTTGGATTTCCATTTTCATTGCCTGTCTCGGACTCTTCGGGTTGAGTATGTTTGTTGCCGAACGGCGCACCAAAGAAATCGGCATCCGCAAAATAAACGGCGCAACTATAGGCGAAATACTGACGCTGTTGAACAAAAGTTTTGTGAAATGGATAATCATCGCTTTCGTCATCGCCACGCCCATTGCTTACTACGCGATGAACCGCTGGCTCGAAAACTTTGCCTATAAAACCGCCCTCAGCTGGTGGATTTTCGCCTTGGCAGGTTTGGCTGCGCTCGTTGTGGCGTTGCTTACGGTGAGTTGGCAAAGTTGGCGGGCGGCCAGCCGTAATCCGGTGGAAGCGTTGCGGTACGAGTAATTACCCCCGCCCCCTAAAGGGGAGTTTTGGGGCTACGAATAATTAATTGCAGCCTTTTAAGTCCCCTTCAGGGGATTTAGGGGTCAATCTAACAATCTCACAATATGAAAGATATCTTATTCTCTCTCCGAAAATTAAAACGCAATAAATTGTTGCTTTACATCGGCATTCCCGGCCTGGCAATCGGCTTATCGGTGGTCTTGCTGCTGGTGTGCTATGTGCGCCGCGAATACAGTTTCGATAAACATTTCGCCACAAAAAATCGTGTGGTGCGTCTTTACAATGTAGATAGTAGCGGCGAGTATGGCACTTTCGGCATTTGTTTGCGGAAATCGTACGACGAACTGCCGCCAAAAGTAGCGGAAGTGGAAGCTGCCGCGCAGTTGTTCAACGACCGAGCCGGCAAACTGAAAGTAACGGAAACGGGCGAAACGTTTACGGAAGTACATACGCTGTATGCCGACAAAGAGTTTTTCGACCTGTTTGCTCAAAAACTCATCTCCGGAAACGCCGACGACGCGCTGAAAGGCAAAAACAAGGTTGTGCTTTCCAAAGCCACCGCGCTCAGGTATTTTGGCACCACCGATTGTGTGGGCAAGCAATTGGAAATAGATTCGTGGGGAGAGCCGCTCTATATGGTAAGCGGTGTGGTGGAAGATTTGCCCGACAATTCGCATTTCCGTTTCGAAATGCTGGCATCAATGGAAACACTTCCGTTGGAGCAGCTTGGCGGAATGGAGTTTTACACTTATTATCTCATTAAAAAGAACGCGGATATTGCCGCCGTATCGCGAAAAATAGAAAAGGCGAACGATGAAATTATGAAGTCGTTCGGCGAAAGAATAGGATTAAAAATAGCTTCTCAAACAGTTTTGTTGAAAGATGTTCACTTCTTCACGGAATCGCGTCAGGAAATTGTACCTGCCGTTACGTTGAACTATTTGTGGCTGGTAGCCGGAATAGCTTTGCTGGTGCTCTTAATCGCGCTGGCCAATTTCATCAACCTGTACGTTTTGCACAGCAACACGCGCACGGGCGAAGTGGCGATGCGCAAATCGTTGGGCGCGTCGCAATTGGGCTTGGCGCGTCTGTTCCTCTCCGATACGCTTATTATGGCGCTGCTCGCGCTCGGCATAGCCGTTTTTCTTACCAACCTCGTGGCGCCCTATTTCTCCCAATTGCTCAATTCCAAAGTTACCATTTCAGAGTTGTTTAGCAGGGAAGGAAGTCTTACCGTGGCGGCAATATTGGTTGTAATTGTTTTTGTCTCGGGTATTTTCCCGCTCCTTTCGCTTTCTAAAAACAGTTTGGCGTTAGGCGTAAAAGGAAAAACCCAACAGGTAAAACGAAAAAGTTTCGCTACCCAAACGGCTCTGTTATTGCAATTTGGAATCACGGCGTTTTTGTTGGCGGCGGTCATCATCTTTTATTCGCAAATGCAGTATATGAAATCCATTCCGTTGGGTTTCAATTCCGAAAACTTGGAGATGTTTTTGGTTTCAAGTTCCACATTAAACAAGAAAATGAACACCATACAAGCCGAAGTTAAAGAATTGCCTTTTGTGGAAAACGCGGCAACTTCAAATCACCAAATGGGCGGGGGAGTCAGCGGACAGACCATCGGCAATTACGGAAGCGATAAGTCAATGCCTATTAACGAATACCGCGCCACACCCGGATTTGCCGAAACAATGCAGATGGAACTCGTTGCCGGAGATTTTTTTGCCGAAAATGCCGAAAACGAAATTATCCTGAACGAAGCCGCCGTAAAAAAACTGGGATTGCAAGACCCCGCGGGAAAACTCGTGCTTTACAAAGGTAATCCTGTAACCGTAAAAGGCGTGGTGAAAGATTTTTATTATAACGACAATTCTGGAAAAAATATCGAGCCGATTGCTTTAACGCCCTATACTTTCTATAACGCGTTGTTATACGTGCGTACTTCGCAAAAAATATCGGCCGCGCAACGGCTGCAAATAGCGGAGATTTTTAAGAAATTCGACGACACCTATGTGCTGGAAAGCAGCAGCGTAAGCGATTTATACGCCGGAAAATTCAAAGAGGAGGAAAAAACGCTGAAAATGGTCGGCACGGGAGCGTTGTTGGCTATCCTGCTCTCCATATCGGGATTGGTGGCGCTTTCGCTGCTCAACGTGAACCGCCGAACCAAAGAGATAGGCGTACGAAAAATAATGGGCAGCACCGAGTGGCAGATTTTGAGAATACTCCTCACTCAAGTGCTTGTGTGGGTTTTCGTAGCCTGCCTTGTAGGTTTTGTTGTTAGTTATTGGGTAATGCACGACGCGTTGCAGAATTTCGTAAACAGAATTGCCATAACACCCATTTACTTTTTAGTCAGCGGGTTGGTGATTTTGGCAATAACGTTGTTGGCAGTGGGCTGGCAAAGCTGGAGGGCGGCATCTCGCAACCCCGTGGAAGCTTTGCGGTACGAGTAAGTTAATGAGCAAAGAGCAATTATACATTCTGTCAGTCTTTATTCTAATTGTCTAATGTCTGATATCTAATAATCTATCATCTAACAATCTAAAAAAAAATATGAACCCTTTCCATTTAGCCACCCGAAAACTTTTTCGCAAAGGCGAACACACCGCCACGCGGATTATTTCTCTCGCCACAGGTTTGGCGTTTGGTCTTCTTTTGCTCTCCGAAGTGTTTTACTTCTACAGTTTCGACAGTTTTTACCCCGATGCCAAGCAATTGTATGTTGTAAACGAGAACTTTAACCCCGATAAGCAATCGGACAAATTAAAAGCGCACAATCGGGTAAGCGGCGGCATCGGTCCGGGAATGAAAGCCGAAGTGCCCGGCATTGAAGCCGCCACGCGTATGACAAGCATTGGTGCGCAAGTTTTCTATACGGAAGAGAACCTCGGTTATCAAGGGAAATTTGTGTTGGCGGATGAACACCTGCACCACCTGATGCCTCGCCCAATACTCAGTGGCAGTACAGCCGCGGAGATATTGCGAAGCCCTATGAGCTGTATGGTTTCGAGCGAAATTGCCGAAAATATGGGCGGAAACGTGGTAGGGAAAATCATCGAAATGAAAGATTATCCGGGCAAAAAACTGACCATCGGCGGTGTGTTTGAGAAGTTTCCCGAAAATGTCAACTTTACGTTCGATATAGCCATCTCGATGCCCTCCATCGGCAACTTTATGTGGGACGGCTCAGAAAACTGGCTCGGAAACGACCGATACTTTACGGTGGTAAAACTCGCCAAAGGCATTTCGCCCGAAAGTCTCGCGCCTGCCGTGCGCGCGATGCAGGAAAAGCACCAAAATATAGCCAATTTGGAAGCCAAAGGAATGATGATGAAATACTCCTTTGAACCTATTCAAAAAGTATTTTCCAACGCAGTAAAAGATATGATATTTATTCTGAGCGCCATAGCGTTGGTTGTGATTTTTGTGTCGGTAATGAATTATATGCTGCTCACCATAAGTACCTTGGTAAACCGCGCCAAAACATCTGCCATTCATAAATGCTACGGCGCCGAAAAAAACAATTTGGTGGGTATGATTTTTGCCGAAAGCACGCTTATTTTCGTCATTTCGCTGGCGGTGGCTTTCGGGCTTATTCTGATGCTGAAACCCTTTGCCGAAGCGCAAGTGGGACACAGCCTGAACGCTACGCTTAATGCTTATGTGATAATTCCTATTTTGCTTATCGTATCGGTTTTGATATTGATTGTTGGGTATCTGCCCGGACGAATTTTCGCGCAAACGCCAGTTGCAGCCGCTTTCCGTACCTATCGCCAACATAATACACGTTGGAAAAAAGCCCTGCTTGCCGTGCAATTCGCGGGCGCGGCGTTGATTTTGGCAATGCTTTTTGTGGTGAGTATGCAGTACGAAAAGGTGAAAAACGCCAATCACGGATATGCCGTAGAAAATGTCTATTTCGGCTCCACAAGCGGAATGGATCCGCACAAAGTTCAAACCGTGCTCAATCAGCTCAAAGCGCTGCCCGAAGTGGAAAACGCAGGCTTGGGAGTTAGTATACCCATTTTCGGAACATCGGGCAACAACGTAGTTTCGCCCGAAGGCGACCGAGATTTGTTTAACGTGAACGATTTTTACTATATAGACGACGCCTATCTCTCCATTCTCGAAATTCCCGTAACCGAAGGACAGACTTTCCGTGCCGGAGAATCCGCGCCCGGCGATGTGCTAATCAGCCAAAAAGCGGCAGATTTGCTCGTACTCAACAACGGCTGGAACGACGGCGTGGTGGGACGCGATATTTCGATTTCGGAACACAACAGCAAGGGCGCTTCGCGCGTCGCCGGTATTTTTCCCGATGTGGTTGTCGGTTCGCTGATGAGCAAAGATGTTCGGCCCTCCGTGTTTTTTTATATGCCGCGCGAACGATTTGTGGAGATAATGGAAGAATATCCCAGTTTCGGATTTTATCTTCTCATCAAAACCACGCCGGGCAGCCATCACAATATTATTCAATCGTTTACCGATATTTTCAACAATTCCATTCCGCGTGGCGAAGCCGAAATTAAAAGTTTGTCGGCGGTTGTGGAAAACACATACCAAGCGCAAAAAGGATTCCGAAACGCCATTTATGCCGGCAGTTTTGTTATTTTGCTGGTTACCGTTATGGGATTGCTGGGTTACCTGAACGACGAAATTGCCCGTCATCGCAAAGCGCTGGCTATTCGTAAAATAAACGGAGCCTCTACGCTCGATATTATTCGGATATTTGTACTCAACATAGCCAAACTTGCCGTGCCGTTCGTGGTTGTGGGCTTGGTGGGAGCGTGGTTTCTATCGTCGAAATGGATGCAGAATTTCACCGTCCAAATTTCGTTGAGTTGGTGGATATTCGTTCTCTCGGGCATAAGCATCCTCGCGCTCACGGGCGCTGTGGCAGTGCTTAACTCGCTGAAAGCGGCACTGCAAAACCCGGTGAAATCGCTGAGATACGAGTAAATTACCCCCGCCCCTTAAAGGGAAGTTTTGGGGCTACGTTTAATTATGTACAGCCCTTTAAGTCCCCTTCAGGGAATTTAGGGGTCAATCTAAACAATCCAAAAATATGCTTTACTTAAAACAAGCCTTTCGCAGTTTACAGAAGAACAAAATCTTCTCGTTTTTCAACATTGTGGGTTTTGCCATTGGTTTTGCCGTGTGCATTGTTATCGCTTTGTTTGCTTATCGCGAAAACACGGTAAATACTTTTTTCCCCGATGCTGAAAATACGTATCGGCTGATGGACGCGGAAAGAAAAAAAATGCTTTTCGATCACGCCATTGTGCCGATTCTCAAAGAGCGATTTCCCGAAATACAGGAAATTGCGCCCGTTGCTTACATTTATGACGAAGATTTGAAAGAGAATATTAAGGTGGGTGATAAGTTCCTTACATTTAAGGAAATGATGAGTACTACGAATGATTTTTTCAAGCTCACGGGCATTGATATCCTCGCATCATCAGGCAATGAACCGTTTGTAGATAAGAATTCGGTCATTCTGAGTTCCCACCAAAATAAATTTGGAATAAAGAGGAAATGACAGAAAA
>CAZKZB010000089.1:0-10313 GCA_964557135.1 uncultured Petrimonas sp.
GAACTATTTTTACTTTTCCCTATTAAATGTCAGATGGCACAAATATAGGGGAGAGACTTTTGTTATTTGACTGTTACAAAGAAAACAAATAGAATTCACATTTGCGAATATAAAATCTTAAAAAAACGGGGTCTGTTGAGAAGTTTTTAATCCGCTGATTTTCAGGCAAGAATGATTTTATTATAAAAAAGTTGCGTATTTTTGTAACCGAAATCGGTTTCGAATTGTCCTATTAACGAAAACAGATTTATTCACTTTTTATTTTTAAAGCTATGTTTGAAGATTTAGTTCCTATTTTTGCAATACTTGGCGTTTTTTTCGCTCCCGTATTACTTATCTGGATTATTTTGGAGTTCAGAAAATCGAAATTACGAAACAGTGAACGAATGGCGCTCATCGCACAAGGCATTATTCCGTCAGAAGAAGTCAATACGAGACACAAATCCAATCCCAACCGATTTGTATCGCTCCGCAACGGAATTGTCCTTATCGGGATTGCTGTTGGAACTCTCGTTGGTTTTTCAATTTCGGAAGGAATGGCATTATCGGATGAAAAAGCGTTTTGGATTTACACTTCATCCATCCTTCTTTTCCTCGGCATCGGTTATCTGATTTACTTCTTCGTAACCAGAAATATGCAGATGCCTGCCGAAACCGATTTTCCACAGGAGTAACCCCGCCGCGCGATGAACGAAAAACAGCGTGTGCAACAAGTGCTTTCGGGCAACACTTCCGCGTTCAGCTACTTTGTCGAAACGTATCAGGATATGGCGATAACCATCGCTTACCGGATTTGCGGCAACATGCAGGATGCGGAAGACGCCGTGCAGGAAAGTTTTGTGAAAGCATACCGAAATTTGCACAGTTTTCGTGCCGACAGCAAATTTTCGACGTGGCTCTATCGCATTGTTTACAACACGGCGGTAACGGCTTCGCAATCGAAAATGTGGCTAACGGATAGCACCGTGGAACTTTCTGAAGTGCAGGCAACATCGGACTTTGACACCGAAAAGCAAATTGCCGATGCCGAACGAACCGAAATGGTGCAAAACGTGTTAAACAAAATGCCCAAAGGCGAAGCACTACTGTTAACGCTTTATTATCTGGAAGACAATGCGGTAAAGGATATCGCGAAGATTACCGGATTGAACGAATCGAATGTAAAAGTAAAACTTTCTCGCGCCCGGAAATTGTTTAAAGAATTGCTGAACAGCAATTACCGTAGAGACGCAATGCTTGCGTCTCATTAAAACAAAAAAACTATGACAGAAAAAAACAACATACATACCGATGAGGAAATCATCCGCCAAATGATGCAATCGGCTAAAATTGAAGCGTCTGAAAACCTAAAACACCGCATTATACATCAAATTGAAGCGGAAAAAGCGCTTACCCCGCAACGGGTAAAGCCTAAACGCGAAACGGCAAACGTTTTGAAAGATTTCAAAGCCATTTTTGGCGTAATGTATCTATTACTGTGCGGATTATCGGTTTTCACGGTAATTTTCAGTGGAACAAAAGCGCTTTCTTCATCGCAATTCATCCTCACCGCCGGGCTGATTTTTGTGGTATTCGCGTCGTTTTGGGCGATTACGCGGCTGGATGTACATTTAAGAGAAAAAAAGAAAGGGAGATAAACAATTTTGGTTCCCCCATCCGACCGCTCAGATCGGTCTGATGGATTTGAATTTCAAGTTCTTGTTTCAAAAATTACCATTCAGCCTCATGCTGTCATTCTGAACGCAGTGAAGAATCTATTTTTCAGGATTATAGATACTTCATTCCGCTAACACTCCATTCAGTATGACAATTTGTTAACCTGTTCTAGTTTTGAGAGCCCCCCTTTTTACATTTACTTATCCCGCCTACTCCTCCATCAATTTCCGCCTTGCTTCTGCCAACATTTCTGGCGATTCCGGCGCGGGAAAACGCAAATTCAGTTTTTTGAAATGCTCTAAAATTATATCGCCCACCGCCACGCGCGCGAAATATTTTTTATCGGCAGGAATTACGTACCACGGCGCATAATCGGTAGATGTTTTTTCGAGCATTTCCTCGTAAGCATCTTCGTATTTGTCCCAATCGGCGCGCGCTTGAAGATCTGCCGAGCTGAATTTCCAGTTTTTTTCGGGCGTATCCAATCGCGACAGGAACCGCCTTTTCTGTTCATCTTTCGACACGTGCAGGAAAAATTTGATAATCACCATTCCGTTTTGCGCCCAATGCTTCTCCATGGCGTTGATGGCGGCGTATCGGTTTTCCCAGAAATCGGCATCGATTTTGTCTACCGAACCGAAACCCGGAATGCGTTCGTTGAGAATCCACTGCGGATTTACTTTGGTGGCAAGCACGTTTTCGTAGTGCGAACGGTTGAAAATCTCAATCATTCCGCGTTCGGGCAGTGCTTTGTAGTGCCGCCACATATAATCGTGTTCCAATTCGTTTTTGGTGGGCGTTTTAAAACTGTGTACGCGGCATCCCTGCGGATTGATGCCCGACATGACGTGGCGGATTACACCGTCTTTTCCCGCCGCGTCGCGCGCTTGCAGGATGATAAGCATCGAGTAGCGGTCGTCGGCATAAAACATTTCCTGGTGTTTTGCTAACTCTTCAATATTTTTGGCGATTTCTTCTTTTGCCGATTTTTTGTCGTATCCGGCACTTTCGTTGGTTGAAAACTTGTGCAAATGCACTTTCTCGCCATGCTTGATGCGTAATTTGTTGTAATTGTATTCCATATTATATTTTTTTAGTTCGTTGAAACATGAAAAAATAGAGCAGTCAACTCTCTTTTATTATTTAAAGCCCCACTATTTAGTTTCTATTGATTGAACATCTTCTTTGAGATCTAGGATATTTCGATTTTATTTTCTTATCTGCAAAGTAAAGAAAAAAAAGGATTCAAATTTATTTATTGGGGGCAAATCATCCGCTGGCAACGGAATTGCCGGAGGAATATCGGGATGTTCTGCTGGATGCGGAGGAGTTGAGGAGGCTTATGTGAAAGCTTCGTTTTCTATCTCTAAAATTGAAGAAATTACGCAATACGATAAGAGAGCTTTCATTTTACGAAGCCACTTATCGGGTTAATTTTTTGTAATATCTGTACCTTTGCTTAAACATTTTTTTAAAATAGTCTATTTTTGAATCTCTTTAATCAAAAATCACAGGAGGTTTGTCGGAGCGCTGGATACGACCGATATATTGGATTAATTTACCTTCAAATGCAAATGGATAAACAATGAAAAGGCACTCTAACAAATTAATGTCAATGCCTTCCCCAAAATATTGTCCTGTTGAAATTATAACCTGAAAATGCCCTTGATCAATTTGTTCAAGTTTGCTTTTTCGGCTGCTTTCAGAATCATCTCCCGTTATTGCAATTGTTTCATACTTGTCTTTCAAATACAGATTTAAAATATTCACATGAGCCTTTCGTTCCGTTAAAATCAGTATTGACTTAAAACGGAATATGTTTTCTTCTATGTCTTTCAAAATAAGATTGTTCCGAGAGGTGTCAAAGACCAACACCTGAGAAATAGTTTCATAACTGTCAATTCTGTAATCAAAAGGCACAAATAAATCTGTTTCCCTAACATTTATCTCTATTTTATTGTTTTGCGCTATAAGAAAATCCTTTTGGGTTATTTCATAAATGATATTGCCAATATAAACAAAAATCAACTTCTCATCGTTATTTTTCCGTTTTGGAGTTGCCGTTAATCCGTATAAGTAATAACAATTTAGCTTTGTAATCACTTCTCTAAAAGACTTTGCGGGGATATGATGGCACTCATCAACGATTATCATTCCAAATCGTTTTTTTAAGTCGGTCAAATCTCTTCGACTCAATGACTGAATAGTGGCAACTGTAACCTCGTTTCCAATCTTTTCTTTTTGATTCCCAATTTGCCCAATCTTGTTTTTAGGAATGGAAAGAAAACTTTGGATTCTGTCCAACCATTGGTCAAACAGTTGTTTTCTGTGCACGATGATAAGTGTCGGCTGTTTTTTTCGAGCTATAAGCTCCAGAGCCATAATGGTTTTTCCGGAACCGGGCGGCGAAACAATAACTCCAAAATCTTTCGTTTCTGTAATCTTCAAGGCTTCAGCTTGATGTGGCAACAAATTAATTTTTGAGATTACGTCTGTATCAAGAAGCTTACACCTTTCGTCAATAATCTTATAGGCTATCTTTTCGGCAATACAAAACTTGATTAAAGACGACATAAATCCTCTTGGTATAATGACTCCTTCAGCCGTTTCTTGAATTAACTTGAAATACTTTTCAATGTTATAGGCGCTTTTTCCTAATCGTTTTTTCACAAAGTAATCAGAATTCAAAATATTCAGATTATCTCTGATGAATTCGATTAGTTTCTCATGCAATTGTATTCGTTTAAGGTAAATTTCGCTATTTATTACTATTTCAAGTTCAATGGGTGAATTATCTCTATAATTTGAAGGGAATGTTTCTTTAATACTCCCGAATAGTCGCAAATAGATAGCATTGATTTTTTGTTTTGAAATTTTCTGAACGGACTGTAGAAATACCCAATTATCTGCCGCGGGAGAGAAAGTTACCGGATCGAGGAAGCAGGAGTTATTATTTTGTAAAGATTGTCCTTGCAATGGCAAAGCAATAAGATTGCCCATTGCTTTTCCCGAGTGTGTGTCTTGATTTGGGAAAAGACGATCAAAACTTGGCTCTTTTTCGAACTTCGAGACAATACCTGCTTGCAGCAACAATTCAAACATTATTTTCCGACTTTGAAAAGCCGGAATATTATCTTTAAAAAACAGCCACAGATGTCCCCCATTTCCTGAACGAGAACGTTCGATTATTGCAGGGAGTTCGTGATTGACGCAGACTTGATATAATTTTTGTATTGAAATTTCCCAATTATTGTCGTCAAAGTCAGCAGCAATAAAATAGGAGGTATTGTCGGCTAAAAGGGGATAAATACCCACCGTAGTTTTTCCGGATAAATGTTCGCTAATAGCTGTATCATTTAATGGCAAAAGTTCTTTCCTCGTATAGTTTGCAAAAGTTCCGCCGGCTGCTTTATGCTGATTATAATCATTCCAATCTACTTTATAAGCAGGCATATATCCGCTTCGACCTTCTTTTTCCCAACGTATCGCATACACATCTTCTCGTCCCTTGAAAAAGGATTTGAAGAGGTTTATATGTGATTGGGATATTTTCACAACACCAATCCCCTGACACGACTAACCACTCGATATTCCACATCGTCAAACTGCTCAAAATGAGCTTGTCCGCATTTGATTTTTTGCTGTTCGCTACCTCTGAGTTTTGACAAATCAACGGATGGCGTGCCGGTTTCTTTGGTTTCGGCAACGAAGTATATTTTTCGGTCGTCTTCAAACACAATTGCCCAGTCGGGATTATATTTGCCGATAGGCGTAGGAATGGTAAACCAATAAGGGAGCTTGAAATAAAACTTCACCTGCTCACTACTTTCGCAATCTTTCGCAAATTGGTTTTCTACGCCGGAATCCAAGGGGACGTATTCCTCGTAAATGGTTTTTGAAGTGTCGGAAACTCTGAATGAAAAATCAGTGAGGTAAATCTCCAATTCCTGCCCTTCGAAAAGTCGCATTTCGTATTCCGAATTGCCAATTTTCTGATACTTTATACCCTCAATCATCAAATCGTAAAGCGTTTGCCGAATGGCTTGAGAGCATAAATCCAAAAACAGCTGCGGATTGACGAGCAGGTCGTTTATCCGTCCGGATTGTTCAAGAATTTTGGCAATGGTGTGTCGGGTAAGCTCTGTTTTGCTTTGAATATAGCCCAGTACATCGGGAATTGTCCATTGCAAATCGCCGTAATGCTCCACTTTGTCGCCCACATACGAAGTTTCAACGCCCGTTTCGGTAATCTCCACGTTCACCTTGGTGGAACGAATGGATGGCGAATTGACAGACGGCAACTCACGAACGGTTTTTGCCGATTTCGCAATTAATTCGTCGGTATCGTAATGCACCCGATAGGTTGTTTTCTTTTTGAGACGTTCCCAAATTTCCAGGAATTTTGGATCAGCTTCAAATCCTTTGCGGTATTTCACGGCGGTGCGTTCCCGTTTGTTTTTAATGCGTCCGCCAAATTCCACACCGCATTCTTCTTCCATTTCATGTTGCAATGCTTTCACAAAGTCGCCGTACGCCTCATTAGCTACAACGGTCAGGCGATTGATATTGGGGTCATAAATGCGTCTCCCATCGGCATCAACTGCCAGACGCAAGCCCCGCCCGATTTCCTGACGCTTCTTCATTTCGGATTTGGTCTCGTTCAGCGTGCAAATCTGAAAAACGTTTGGATTGTCCCACCCTTCGCGTAAAGCCGAATGCGAGAAGATAAACCGAAGCGGATTGTTGATATTCAGCAGTTTCTCCTTGTCTTTCATTATCAGGTTGTAGGTGTCGTCATCGGCTTTTGTTTCGCCCGATGTATCTTTTAGCTTTCCCTTTCGGTCGGTGGAGAAGTAGCCATTGTGGATATCCTCAACAGCCGATTTGTGGAGCGAACTGAAAACGGGTTTCTGTATCAATTCGGAATAAATTTCTTCGAACCAACGGGCAAATTTGCCTTTCAGCTGATTTCCCTGACCGTCGTACTCGCGATAGTTCGCTACTTTATCGATGAAAAACAGGGATAATACCTTTACTCCTTTCGATTGCAATTTCAGTTCCTTTTTCAGATGCTCTTCGATGGTTTTCCTCATCTGAAACTTCATTACCTCCTCTGTCAGCGCGCCTTGTGTAGAGCCTTTATAAAGTACTGAGCCGTTGGATAAAACCACACAGCCGTTGCCTGCGTCAATTTCTTCTACGATAAAGCCGTTTTTGTAAATTTCCCGCTCGTTGGAAAGTCTAAACAAATCGTCTCCGGCTCTGACATTTACCGCTTTTTTCACCACGCCGTTTCGCTCGTTGACCATAATGGAAAGTTTGGCGGTAACCTTTGTTTTGGTAGCGGTAATGCTGTCCACGGAAACAAAAGCGTCGTTCATCGCGTTTTCTTCCAGCACCGAATCCACTTCTATCTGCTTCACAAGTCCCAAATCGTAGGCTTTTACCGGATTAAGGCTGTAAATCAGATTATACAAGTTGCGATGCGTGGCAGAATAGCGTAATGTGCAAAGCGGATTGAGATTGGCAAGGGCTTTTTTTCGCTTGTCGGTCTCCATGTTTTGTGGTTCGTCCACAATCACAATGGGATGTGCGGAACGAATAAACTCCGCGGGAATTTGTCCGTTTAGGCGGTCGTTGGGGCGGTTGATGATGTTTTCATCTTTGGCAAACGAATCGATGTTGATAACCAAAACCTCGATGTTGTTTCCGGAGGCAAAACCGCGCAACGATGATATTTTTCCACTGTCATACACCTGATAATGAACGGGTACATTGTCGTAAAGGTTTTGGAAATGCGCGTGCGTAATCTCCAAATTTTTAAGCACTCCCTCGCGAATGGCAACCGATGGAACCACGACAACAAATTTCTTAAAACCATAGTTCTCAAACAGTTCGTATATAGTGCGCAAATAAACGTACGTTTTACCGGTACCGGTTTCCATTTCCACCGAAAAGTTCATTCCGTGAATCGAATTAGAAATACCGATTTCGTTATCTCGTTGCACATTTTGCAGGTTGCGCAACACTTGGTCTTCGGAAATAATGAGCCGATTGGCAATGCCGTCGATAAAATTCAGCGTTCCTTCTTCTGATATGTTAAACTCAAACGCCGAATCCTCCGCCGGCTGTCCTTCAAAAAGACGAACGACGGAGTTTATGGCTTCGAGTTGGTAAGCGAGGTTGGGTTCAAAGTGGAGGATCATGGTGTATCAAAAAGTGAGGCTTTCCTTTCAAAAGATTCGTTTAATTTATAATTGGGCTTTCCTTCAGTTTTTCTCACAATAAACCCTTCTTTTTCTAATTTATTGATATAGTTTCGAACATTTCTTTTAAAATTGTTATAAGTTTTTAATTCGAACTCATCATTTCGAAATTTCTTGTGATATAGATAATTTCCTACAATATTAGCGCTAACTTCATTTACCAAACTGAACTCATTGTATACGTATATGGATTGTAACACATCTTTTAGCAATGCTGATAAAGAGTCGTAAGCACCTCCAAATAAAGTTCTCATTTCACTAGAGAATTCATTTCTTTTCAAGATACTGTTTATCTTATATATTTGAAAAATTTTGTTATCATGAACAACTTTCTCAATCAATCTGTATTCAAGAAGTTTATTAATGACAGAAAAATGGTTGTTATCTTGTGTTAAATTTATTGTGTAGAACTCATTATTTCCTAATTCTTCTGATTTGTATAAATAGGCGAGTACAGTTTTTTCACCATCAGTTAACTCCAAACCATTTGTGCTTTTCAATATATACCTTTGGAAACTACTAATCCAAATTTCCGCTTTCTCGTCGAGTACTTTGCCTTTGGGAATATAAAGTCCAACCTCATTATCGCTATACAAACGATAGTACGGAACATCAATCTGATTATCTAAGGCATAATTTGTAAGAGTTGACATTCCAATTCCCCGTCCTTCCCATCGCTTATATACTTTTAATATATCTGCTAAATTGGGGTTTTTAGCTTTTGGAATGGGAATTATTTTTCTTATTTTTAGGGGGATGTCCGCATGAAACATATGTTCTTCCCTAAATCTTCCGGGATTTCTAATCTCTAAGTATCTATTGCTAACTACTCGTAGAATGGAAAATCTACCTGAAGAATAATCTCTGTGGGCCAATGCATTATTAATTGTTTCCCTTATGACATCTTCGGGATATTCATAGACAGTAGAGCCACCTTTTTGTGTGCTTACACCCGTGCCAATTTTTGAAAAAGCAAAACTCCATGCGCTTTCCATAAGGGGAATAATATTATCTTTGTAAACTTTTTGATCATTAGCTAGCTCTTTACCTGTTTCAAAATAGGCATCTACTTCACACCTACCGCTGAGGTGGTCAAAAACATTTTTTCCGCAAACTAACATTCCCAAGATTGTCGGACAACCGTCTCTTATCATGCGTTTTCGCACAAGAAACGACATTGCTGAATCAATATCTGCCTTTATAGTTTCAACTTTTTTATCTGTATTTAGTCGAAGAATATATTCATTCAATTTATCAACATCTAAATCTTCTATAGTTGCACTAGGTACTAATTGCAATTCAACGGCATTTTGAAGTTCATCTCGCAGTTCATTTTGTAATCTGATATTGTCTTTTGTTAATTTGTGATCTCCTGTTAATCTGCGTTCGTATGCATTGCCTTTATAAAACACATACTTTTTATCCTCGGGTAATTTTTCTATAAAAATCAAACAAACTCTTCCTGTCAAAAAAGGTACAATCTCAATAAGATTAGGATTTACATATTCTTTTAAGTCTAATTTATTACCAAATTCATCTGTAAACTCTTTAGGCAAATCTTTAAGCCTTTCTTCGATATGATAATTAAAGTCAGTAAATTTAAATTTTTGATTTTTTTCATCCTCTTTAATACCAATAACAACAATTCCTCCTTTTGAATTTAAAAAGGCATTGATAGTTTTGTAAAGTTCAACCCACTCGGTACCTCGCGACAAATCTTTTAATTCAAGCCTGTCAGTCTCAATTTTCTCGAATGCATTATTTTGAATAGAAGATTCAATAACATTTAGTATTTTATCAATTTCTCTCATTTTCCTCCTCCTATATCGTTTTAAACTCCACTCCTGCATCTTTCATTTGCAGAGCGGTGTTGGTTTTTAATTGGTCATTTCCGCGAAAAATGCGGTCGAGCGCGATTACTTTTTCGGGCTTTTTTGTCAGCACTTCGGTAACGATTTTCTCGTCCGCTTTTTCGAGCATAAGTACAAGTTCGTTATCGTCAATCAGATAGTAATTGCCGTTGTCTTGAATTTTTGCGTTCAAATCTTTTCCGCTTTTCAGAAGCAGTTCGTACACCATATTTCGCAGATTGGCGTTTTCGAAAACTGGGTCAACAAAGAGTTTTAACTGTTCCGACAGTTCTTCGGCGGTGTAGTTTGCAGGCTGACGCCATTGCTTGAAATTACTTTCGGAAAGTTTGAAAACTTTAAATCCTATGTCTAATTTTGTTTCAGTATCTTTATGTAATTTTTGTCCTGCCCGGCGAATACGCTCTTTGGCAATCTCGGCAATAGTTTTGTAGCCGGCTTTGTAGGCTTCCGATTTTTCATCGCACAGCTCCGGCATTTGAACAAGAATGTATTTGCGATTTCCGCCGTCTTCTTTGTTGAG
>CAZKZB010000090.1:0-10095 GCA_964557135.1 uncultured Petrimonas sp.
TATCCGTGGATATGTATCCAAGGTTGGGTATATGTTTCGCAGAATGGGAAAAGCCGGATATGATGTTGATTTTACTTTTGAATATGTAATAGTGAAAAAAGAGCCAACCGGTGCGGTTTATGTTACTTCAGAAGAAATTGAGCGAATTTACGCGCTTAATATAAGAGCAAAAACGCGCGATATTGTACGCGATATGTTTGTTGCCAACTGCTTAATTGGGATGCGTTTTGGCGACTTTTCAGAGCTTACGGCGGAGAATGTGCACGGCAACATAATCGTTCGAAAAACAAAGAAAACAGGCGTCGTGGTGGAAGTGCCCTTACATCCGATTGTTCGCGAAATTTTGGAAAAATATGATGGGAATTTCCCGCCTTACGACAAATCGAAACAAAATTATAATATGATTGTAAAAAACATCTGTAAACAGGCAAAGTTGAACGACAACGTATTATGGGAACGAACTGTAGGAAAAAAGGTTGTACGGAAAACATACAAGCGCTATCAACTTATCTCGAGCCACACAGCACGTAGATCATTCGCAACAAATGCCTACTTAGCCGGAATATCAACGGCGCGAATTATGAAAATTACAGGACACACCACAGAAGCTGCGTTTTTTTCATATATTTGTATCCAAAGACGTGAAAACGCAGAAACGTTATTAGAACATCCGTTTTTTCAATAAACATAAAATTATGATTTGGATTATTATTATCTGCCTTATCGCGATTGCCGCCGGTGTTGCCGCTTCATCCAGCAGTAAAAAAGAAACACGGAAGCCGGTGCGAACGTTTGATTATTACGAAAGGCATGGCATTACTCTCCCAACAGAAACGCCTAATCCGGAGCCGGCACGATCGGATCTTACGGAGGAGATTTTGTTTGAAGTGGTCGGTGTAGGTAAACGTCCGAAACATATCCGCAAGCAAGCGGCAGATTTGCAAATCGGCGACGATCTTGAGTTGATGGTAGGTTTCAGAGGCAATAAACACATTGTGGAAGTTGTTGCCGGATTTGAACGAATTGGCTATGTGGATGAAGATGACGCCGAAGAAGTCTATCAGGCGATTGTGCACGGCGACGAATACGAATGCAAAGTGTTTACTTGTGAAGCCGATTGGGACACCGACGTAACAGCAGCCGGCAATTTTGTAGATGTAGTTGCAGATGTGTGGATATCGGCACTGATGAAATTTAAACCAGTAAAAACATGAAAGATTCCTTGAAAGATTTATTAAAATTATTGTTTTGGATTTTGGTCCTTAGCATAGGAATGATTTTATACATGAAATTTTTTGAGTTTATTGGTTCGTAACCCCGATTTATTCGGGGTTTTTTTATATCTTGCAGACAAATTAGTAATTCTTAAAATTTTTGTTATGAAAAAGATTATTTCACTTGTATTATTTATTTTTTTTGCAAGTAATCTGTTAGCTCAGAAATTTGAAGTTACCTCCAATGGATTGCGAGATTCGAATGATTTAGAAAAAAGTTATGTTGTTATAAGTTTTGACGGAAAATCTGCAAATGAGCTATTTGATACTTTTATCAGGTATATTAATGAAAATAGAAATGACGCTCAAGCCTCAATCAAAGGTCAAACATCTAATGAGTATTTGAGATTTTCGACGCATAATCCTAATTTTATGCGTTGGAGTACTGGCGCAAAAGCAAGCATATCGATCACTTATGATACTGAATTAAGATTCAAGGATGATAGAGTTCGTGTAGATTTTGTAAATATCAAAATGCCAAGCACTTCTTCTAAGTATTCTGTTGTTTTTTCTGGGAATAAATGGACAGATTATTGCATTTACGACAATAAAGGTAATCTTTATGCTAAAAAAGAAAAACAATTAATTGAAGATTACTTTAATATTCAAATTCAACACTTGATTAAATATGTTCAATCAGATAATAAGGTAGATGATGACTGGTAAATAAATAAAATTTATTTCTCAAAACCCCGAAATTTTCGGGGTTTTTTCATTGTCATTTCAAAAACTTTTCCCATCTTTGCAGTGCAAAAGTTTTTTAATCGTGTTAGGCAATGGATATTGCCGCAAGTGTGTGGCTTTTTTTGTGTCCATTTCATAATTTAACTATATGGCGGTTTCGCCCCGTGTGTGTGCTGTAATGGCATTCACAAGCCTTTCACGAAAGACTTAGACAACGGGTAGCGAAACCGTTCTTTTTTTTATGCAAAAAATTATCGTGATTATGGAAGTAGTAAAATTTGACCAACGCCCGGTATTGCGGGCAAACGACAAAGGCGGCATCGCGAAGTATTACCGCGAGCGGATGAGCGACACCACTATCGGAAAATTCAAACAGCGTATGCAAACCATTCTGGACGCGCTGGACAGCGAAGACGCGAACGCGCCGTTGCGCCAGCTTTTAGAGATGAATCACAGAGAATGCCGTATTAGCGGCACATTCGACAACTGTTTTATCAGTTTCACGGTTAGCACCATGGAGGGCGTGGGATGAAAACGGAAAACAGAACGCCGATTTTAATCAACAACCCCTATATGGAAGTATTGATGAACGTGGAGCCGCTGTTTAACCTGATTGATATTTACAGCGCGGAAGAAGGTTTTGATTTTGCCGATTTGGGCATCCGCTTGGCGGCATTGACCAATGAAACGGAGTGGGTGAGCAGCGAAGAACGCAAAAGCGTGATTATGTTTTTGTACGAGATAAGAAATTTGTTTCAATCGATAAAAGAGTGCCAAATTTCGATACCCAAAAAGAAAGGAGGCGCCGCATGACATTCTCAGACAATTGGAAAACGCTTGTTTTGCAACGCTGGGCGGGCGAGTTTCCCCCTGCAACCGGCGACGGAATCAGCGATAATCCGAACATCGCGCTGAAAAGCAGTGAAGAAATTGCAAGCGATTTGCGCGGTGCCGGAAGTTTTACTGCCGATGAAGTCAGCGCGTTTATGGCCGTGAACGGATACAGGATTGTTTTCGACGGCGGTTATCCGCTGTGGAAAATATGGATCGGTGACAATACGA
The DNA here is from genome assembly GCA_964557135.1 of uncultured Petrimonas sp. Lineage (GTDB taxonomy): Bacteria > Bacteroidota > Bacteroidia > Bacteroidales > Dysgonomonadaceae > Petrimonas. The sequence goes on from CAZKZB010000090.1 coordinate 3,021, forward strand.
AGAAAATTGAAGATTAAGAAAAAGCGGGAATTCCCGCTTTTTTTGTGTCTTTTTCACAAAAAAAACACTTCCGTACTTTTGAACAAAAAAGAAATGAAACATGGAACTTTTTTGTTTATTCTTGCTTTGCTTGTGCTTGTTTCAGGTTGTCGCGCTCGTAAAAATATCGTCCGCAAAACGGAAACTACAACAGCAGTTGAACGAGTTGAAGTCAAAACAGATACGTCGCGCACAACCACAACGGTTGTTACAAGCGTGGATGCGAAGGACAGCCTTCGCGAAACAACAGAGCGCGAAACAATACATCTCGACACTCTTGGACGAATACGAACAATTATCCGTGAGAGTGTACGCAAGGAAGCCGGGAGCGGACGGACTTATAGAGGACAGGGAACTATTGTTTCCGTAACCGGTAAAACAGATTCCGTCTCATCCGTAGAGACGTTGCACGCAACTTCTCAAGAAATAACAGAAACAAAAACAGACAGCCGTCCGGTGCAAGGCGCGGAATGGTTGTGGGTTATGCTTGGAAGTATAATAGCGATTGGCGTTATTATACTTTTTATCAAAAAAGTAAAATAAGATGATTCAAATTGTTACTGTTTTAGATACGTTTTACTTCACTTCCACCATTCCTGATATTGAAGTGAATTGTTACGACTCGCTGATATTCACGTTAAAGCGGAGTACCACTGAATTGTTGAAGGAAAAATACTGGGCTAACAATAAAAGCCGGATATGGATTCGCGATCTGGGCAAAGTTATCGCATCGGATCTGGGCGATATTACCGGCTTGGCCGCCGATTACACGTTAACTTTTACGGACGGGAATACTACGGACACAAAGTCGTTTCGCGTAATGCTCGGTGAACATCCGCTACAGATGAAGGCATCCGTATTTGTCGCAAATAATTTTCTCACATTGTTGCGTGAAGGGAAAATTATCCGCCCATGGCAAAAGGAGATCCTTTCCATTTATACTACTTCGGCAGTAGATGCCACTATTGAAGTGGTGAAAAAAGACGGCACGCGGGTTGGGCCGTCGCAGCTTCGCAGCATATCCACCATAAACCAAGTGTTCGAAATGGATGTTTCGCCCGAAAAAGTGCTTGCGGATGTAGATTCAACAGCGCGGTACATCATTAAGGCGGGCGATCGGATGATGATTTACCACATTCTCCACGATAACAGGCGCGAAGAACCGGAAATGATTTTCCGCAATGCTTTCGGCTGCCGTGAGAGTTTTGTTCCGGCCGGACTGATGGAGCGGACAAACGATTACGAGAACGTAACCGGTTATATCCGCGATATGTTGTTCCGTTTTCGGACAAAGGAAACGAAAAAGTTTGTTTGCAACACCGGTATAATGAACGAGAACCACAGCAATTGGGCGGAAGATTTTTTGGTGAGTAACGAAGTTTTTTTGCTTATCGGCAGCGATTTGGTTCCGATAACCATAACCGATGCAAAAGTGATACGTTCAAGCGCTCACGATGAGCTGATCGCGTTCGATTTTAATTACCAGCTTTCGAAACCGAATATTTACGGAGCCGGAAAAATTGATATTAAGCGAATATTCGATGATACATTTGATTATACGTTCCATTAATACTTAATAAATTATTAACACTTAATGAATTTGTTGTAAAACGGTCTGATGCGAATCACGCCGTTTTTTTTGTTCATTTTTTCGGCGTGTTCATTGTCAATGAACACTTGTTTTTACTGAACACCATTTTGCTGATATCGGCAAAATGATATTCCGCGGGTGTCTTTTTCATTAAAATTTCCCTTTTCTATTTTTGAAGAAAAAAGATGAGCAGAGCCATACACCAAAGCACGGCGCGCAAAATGCTGGAAAGCGGCGACGCGGTGGATATTTCGTTTTGGGACCAGCACGGAAATATTATTGTTGCCGGCAACGTGATTTGTACAAGCAGCCACTTCGCCAACAACACGGTAAACATTAAGTTTCTCACATCGGGGCAATTCCGCAAAGTGCGTGTGGTAAGCATTTTTGAAATTAACGGACTGGAAGTTTTTCTGTAACCCCTCCCCGCCGTTGGCGGTACTCCCCTTTGCTAAAGGGGAGAGTTGCGGGCTGAAAAAATTTATATATGTAATATGGAAAAAGAAAATTTATATCCCGGATTTGAAGTTTTCAACATCGAAAACAGCAATTTTTCCGCCGTTATTACGGAGATTAACGAGGGCGAAGAATTGTTTGCCGATTTAGGCAAAACGCCTAAGCAAGTGCCGGGCGACGATAAGAACCGCTATCGCGGCTTCGTGCCCTGGGGCGAAGACAATAACCTGCCTTACGAAATAATCGACAGCGTACGACACGATGAAGTGTTGAGCCAAAACAAGCTGTTTAATACGCTCACGCTTTACGGCAGCGGCATAAAACTGACGGATAACAACGGCGAACCGATTACAGAAGAACGGATTGCGCAGTTTTTCGATTTCAACCGGATGCCGAAATACTACCTGGAGCAAGCTACGGATATGAAACACTTTTTCTTCACGGTTTCCGTGATAATTCTCAGCAAAGACGGCAAAGAAATTGTGCGCCTCATTCACAAAGAAGCGGCGCATACACGTTTTGAAAAAGTAAATCCAAAAACGGGCGCCATCGAAAACATGTTTTACGCGAACTGGAAAGATGAGCCGAAGAAAGACGATATCGAAGTGATTGAGGTGCTCGATATCAATAATCCCTATTGGGACTTGATGGTACGCATGGGGCGAATTCCCAACAACGACGGTGTAACACAATCGGCAACCAAAACGCGTAAATTCGCAATCATCAACATGTTTCCCATCCCCGGCACGCAATATTACCCCTTCGCCTATTGGTACAGTATTTTCCTAAGTGGCTGGTTCGATATCAAGCGCCTGATTCCGAAAGGGAAAAAAGCGAAAATAAAGAACGGTGCGTCAATGAAATATCATGTTGAAATTAACAAGGTATTCTGGGACGAGCTGTGCGACAGCGAAGGCATTACCGACAAAAAGAAACGCCTGGAGCGTTGTAACAAGGAGAAAGAAAACATCAAGAAATTCCTTACCGGTATTGAAAACAGCGGCAAGATGTGGATATCGGGCTTTTATACCGGTCTCGACGGCAAAGAAGTAAAATATGTTCGCATTACCAATATTGACGCCGGCAAAGAGGGCGGCGACTGGATTGAGGATAGCGAAGAAGCGTCGAATATGATCTGCTACGCAGACAATATTCATCCCAGTATGGTGGGTGCTGCTCCGGGTAAATCAAAAGGATCGTTTTCCGGTAGCGTACAGCGCGAATTATTCACGATGAAGCAAGCGCTGGAAAAATCGTATCAAGACATTCTATTGGAGCCGCTTTTTGTGATTAAGAAATTCAACGGCTGGGAAAATTTCAAGTACGATGTTCCGGTGATTACGCTCACCACTTTGGACAAAGGCAAGGACGCAGAAGAAAATACATTGCGCAAAGAAACTACCGAATAACCTATGTGGGAATTTTTGCAACATAACTGGGAACTTTTTGCCGGCTTTATCAGCGGCGGCGGAGCACTTTCGTTTTTAACCGCAAAGTGGGTAAAAATGTCGGCACAGGCAAATGCAATGAAAGAGTGGCAGGGCGTTTACCAGGAAACCATAAGCGACTTACGCGAAGACAAAAAAATAATGAAGGAAGATATCCGGGAGCTTCACAGTATTGTGGAGCAAAACTCTCGCGATATAGAAGAATTACAACTTCATGAATGTGTTGTGTTGGATTGCGCTTTGCGTAAGAGAAAAAAGAAAATTGTGCCTAAAAAATACGAGTGATGAGAAAAATTGAAAAAATTATTATCCATTGCAGCGCTACGCCCGAAGGGAGAAAAGTTACCGTTGCAGAAATAGACCGCTGGCACAAGCAGCGCGGATTTCGGAAAATCGGATATCACTACGTGATATACTTGAACGGTGAAGTTCATCCCGGACGCGCCGAAAGCGAAACGGGCGCGCACACCATTGGGCAAAATGCCCGAAGCATCGGGATTTGCTACGTTGGCGGAGTTGATAAGCAAATGAAAGCGAAAGACACCCGCACGCCAGCGCAAAAAATTGCACTGCGCGAGCTGGTGAAGAAATTGCAAGCCAAATACCCGGGAACAACCCTGCACGGGCATCGGGAATTTGCGAATAAAGATTGCCCGTGCTTTGACGTTAAAACTCAACTATAATGCTATGATAACAACAATTGAAGATTTTATCCGCTACATTCCTACGGCGCGCGGAACGCATTTTGAGGACATAGAGCCTTTTCTGTTGGAAGCAGAAAGTTGGGCAAAAACAGATATATTCGGCAATGAATTGGTCGAAGTTATACAAGCATCGGTCGATGATGACGCAAAACGAATGCTTAACAGCATTGTGGCGTTAAAAGCCTATTCCGCTGCAATTCCTTTTCTCGATGTGGTTCAAACGCCTAACGGTTTCGCGGTTGTTAATAACTCTAATGTTGTGCCGGCAAGCCGCGAACGAGTGGATAAATTACTGCAGTGGGTAAATGACCGGCTCTATTATCACGTTGATTCTCTCATTGAGTACACTTCAACGAAATCTGCTTTTATGACTGAATGGCGCAAATCTATTCGTTTCGATTATCTGACAGAATTACTCTTCTGGACCGGTATCGGCTTCGCTTCGTATAGCGGAAATTACGAAGCGGTGTACAAGCAGAAACGAAGTTTCCCGTTTGTCGATTTGCACAAAATGCACGCAATAATTAAAGGATTTCAGGATATCGAGATAGCAAACTATATCAGTCGCGACTATCTCAATCAACTGATTGAGAAACGTCGCAGTCAAACACTCGATTCAGATGATTTAGTTATGATGACGCGATTACGGCATATTCTCGGACTTTTTATGCAAAAGGAAGAATTTAAAGCGACTGAAGCGCTCAAAGAAGTTGTAAATCTGATGATCAGAGAACCGGATAAGTATCCCGCCTACGCCGGATCGGACGAGTATCGACTAAAGATAGCCGAACGATATCAAAATAAACAAGAGGATCCTACCTATTTTTTCGTATGACAGAAAAAACAGTTGAATTAACAGCGCCTAAATCGTGGAAAGAGTTGAACGAAAAACAACTCAAATATGCTGCTTGGCTGCTTTCGACCGGGGATTTAACCGAAAGCGAAATTCACGCATACGCGTTCGTTCGCTTCACGGGAATAAAAGTAAAGCATTGGGCGGACGATGTTTCAATTTTTAAATTAAAAAAACAGCGATTTTCGCTCACTTCGGAAGAATGTTTATCTTTTACTAAACAGTTTGAGTTTCTGACAACCGGCATCGGCGAAATAACGCCATTGCCGAAGATGAAACATTTGCCCGCTTCGGATTGCCGACTTCGTGGCGCAACCCTCGCTCAATACCTGGCGTGTGAAAACAATTACCAAGCATTTATTTTTCGTAAAAATCCGATGTTTTTAGATCGACTTTGCGCATGCTTTTATTTCAAAGGCAATTTCAATGATGCGAAAACAGAAAAACTCGCTCGTCGGTTCGCGCGGCTACCCTTCCACGTTCGTTATACTGTTTTCTTGTGGTTTAGCGGATTGAAAAAGGTTTTGAAAAACCATTTTCCTAATTATTTTATTGAATTGGACGCCGGCACGGACGAAAAACCCACCGCCCCGAACATGCGCAAGCAAATAGAACAAATGCTTCGCGCCCTGAGTGGCGGTGATGTTACGAAAGTGAATGAAATCTATGGCGTGGAAACATGGACGGCGCTCGTGGAATTAGACGCAAAAGCGTTGGAGTACAAAATAATGAAAAGCAAAATGAAGAAATAATGTTCGATGCACACACCTATTTTGAGAAAGAAATTCGCGACAAGCTGAAGCTTGCCGTTAACGGCAATTACAAGTACAGCCGCATTTCAAGCATGCAGCACCTGGAAGAAATAATCGATAATTTTCGCTATCACGATTCCTTCTTTGGTGTCGATGATACTGAGGACGGATTTACGTTTCAATCCGGTGGCGGATTTTTCGACCGAAAAACATTCGTGATTTATATTTTGAAAAAATATCGATTGAACGATATGGAAAGCCAACGCGCCGCGTTAGCAGAGTGCCGGAAAATATATAAATCCGTGCTGAAAAAACTGCTCCGCGATAAAATACGGCTCGAAAACGAAATGGTTTATTTGGTTACTGAACGCATTTCGTACAACGAAATACCCGGTTATTTTGTGAACGGATGCACCGGACTGTTTTTTATGGTACCGGTAAATGTACCGACGAATTTATGTTTTAATCCCGAAGAATGGCTGTAAACACAAACATAGAACGAGAACAATATCTCGATGCCTGGGCGGACATGATGATTAAATTCTGGCACGAACGGATGCAAGCCGAAAATGTGGGAATATCGGAGCGGCCTGACGGTTCGCCCCGATATTCTACCGGTGCGCTCATGCGCAGCTTCACGCTATCGCTAATGAAGCAGGCGGGCGGAAACACCGCCAAAATAGACCACATGTTCAACCACTACGGCATGTATTTGGACGGCGGCGTTTTCCCGGGCACAAAAGGCAGCGGCGGGCAAAACTGGATTTCTAATCCTAATCGAAAAGCTAAGCCCTGGCGCTCATTTAAATATTGGTACAGCCAACGCCGTTTGCAAGAAAAAATGGTAGAACTTACCGGGCAGGATTACCTGAGAAGTATTTCTTCTATCTTACGATCCAACTCATGATTTTTTGAATGTTTAATTTAAAGCGGCATGTTGCGAAACACGCCGCTTTTTTACCCCTCTCCCCTCCTATTCAGTCGGGTATCTCCCCATAAGGGGAGAATAAAAGGATATTACATTGGTTGTCTTTTTCCCGCAAAACAGACTTGCTTATTTTCGTGAAAATTTCAATCCGATGAACTTCGACGAAAAATTACAGGATCTCGATCAGCATAGCGATATTATCTATTCCGAAACCAAAGCCGGGCATAACACCAACAGGCGAGTGGGGTTGTTGGGGAAGAAAGCGGTAGATATTTTCAGGCAGTTGTGGGAGAATGTAGGTAAT
>CAZKZB010000091.1:0-9404 GCA_964557135.1 uncultured Petrimonas sp.
AAAACTCTGCTCAAGCAAATGAAAATTTCGATTACCTAAAAAATTAGGGTTTGGGATTAATATTTAGAGTTTTACCCGAAGGGTGACACTTGACCGCCGGTAGGCGGGTTTTCATAACCGTATGCAATCCGCCGGCAGGCGGAGCAGCTTACGGAAGAAATACCCTCTGAATCATCCGCCTGGAAGGCGGCACATAAAAAGTTCGACCACTTCGGGTCGGGTTGAAAGAGGACAATCTTGGGGTTGTCTCAAAAGCCACGCTACTGCGTCGTTTTGTCATGTTGAACGAAGTGAAACATCTTTTTGTTAAGACAATTTAGATTTTTCTCCGCCAGATGGCGGATCAAAATGACAATTTGATAGTAGGTTTTGCTTATGGGACAGCCTCTATGAAAGTAACACCTTTCAGGTGTAATACTGTTGTAAATTAAGCATATAATAAACTAATCAAGATAATCTCTATTGTAGCAAAAGTCGAGTATCTAAGTGATTTATCGCCAACAAACAATACCGCCTTTTAAATTATAAACCGAAGGAAATCCTTTTTGTGCTAAAATTCTTGCGGCATACATACTTCTTGCGCCGCTGTGACAGAAAACGGCAACCGGACAGGCTTTATTCAGCTTGTCAATTTTCTGTTCAAAATTATTTGCATAAACATCAATAAGTTTGGCTTTTTCAATGGTTCCTTGCGCGTATTCTTCGGGCGTGCGCACATCGATAAGTTGAACGCTTTTATCGGCAATGGCAGTTTTGAAATCGGCAGCATTCAACGATTTTATTTGGTTGGTATTGCTTTTTAGAAAAGAGAAAATTGACATGTGATTTACGATTTAATTTTCAACTGAAACCCGCATTTCGCACGCTTTGCAATCGAACGTAAGTTTAAGTCGGTTCTGTTGATTGACAAGATAAAACGGTTCTCTGAAATCGGATTTTTCTTTCGATTCACGCGGACACCAACCCAACGCGAACTTGACGCAGTGTTTGGTGAACATGAGTGAAACGTTTTTCTGTTGAACTTGTTCAAATGCGGGCTGTGAAATTTCGGTTTGATGGCGCGTGTAAAACAATCGGCTGTTAGCATTGGAAACGTTGCCCAGATAAGTCAGTTCCTTGGCGGGAAACGCGTGCGAAGTGGTTTTTATTTGTCTGCGTTCTTGACGGTAATTAATTTTTCTTGCCGACATTAACCCTGAAACCAGCTGTTTACGCCACTCACCCAGCAACGATGAAGGAATGAACCATTCTTCAGAAAACCGGATATCGATGCTTTCCACGCTGAAAATCGTGTTTCCCGTTTTGGAAAGCTGCGTGCGGATATTTTCGTGTTGCGGCTTTTGGGCGGGTTGTTTATCGAAAGTTGCGACGAAAGTGTAGGAGTTGCGGTCTTCGTCGGAAATTTGCAGCGAAAATCCGATAGGATTCTCTTCGAGAACAATATCGGCGTAAATTTTACGTTCGGCAGTTTTCTTTGTCAGTCGGGTTTCAAAATCGTGGTCGTAGTTCCTGTAAACTTTTGTCCCGATGTTGATGTTGGGCATTTCGGCCGGAAAGATTCTGTCGCCTTCGGCGCGGTTTACCCGAAAACCGTTCAGCCCGTTTTTATCCGTGAAGCACAATCCGTCGCCGTTGTTAAGGATTAGTTTCGTTTTAAGTGAAATCCAGTTTTTGTTGACAGTTTTTACCGTTCCTACAAACTCGCCCATAGATTTGGGCGACTCAAACGACCAGATATCTCGCTGTCTTCCTTTCGAAAAATAATCGGTAAATCCCCGATTAAAACTTTTCGATAAATTGGGTGTAAAATCAATCCTGCTTTTTCCCGACGATGCGCGGATAAACTCCGGGCGGTTCTTGAAAATCTCATCTAACCGCTGTCGGTAAGCCGCGACAACGTTTTTCACGTAAGAAACATCTTTTAATCGTCCTTCAATTTTTAGCGACGATACGCCGGCCTCCAATAGTTTTTCCAAATTATCGTATTGGTTGAAGTCTTTCAACGAGAGCAAATGCGCGTTTTTGCGAATGGTTTTGCCATCGGCATCTTCCAAATCGAAAGGCAGGCGGCAAATCTGCGCGCACTCTCCACGATTGGCGCTTCGTCCCGTAATAACCTGACTGATATAGCATTGTCCGCTGTAGGAAACGCACAGCGCGCCGTGAACAAAAACTTCCAGCGGAACGGTTGTGTGTGTCGCAATTTCCGAAATATCGCCTATTGAAAGTTCGCGCGCCAGCACCACTTGCGCCAATCCCGCTTTTTCTAAAAACCGAACTTTTTCAACCGTACGGTTATCGGTTTGCGTACTGGCGTGGAGCGGGATCGGAGGCAGGTTGAGTTGTAAAATTCCCATATCCTGCACGATAATGGCATCGGCATTTACCGCGTATAACTCCCAAATAAGTTTCTCCACTTGCGAGAGTTCTTGGTCGTAAAGTATGGTGTTTAGCGCCACATAAACTCTGGCGTTGTATTGGTGAGCAAATTCTGCCAATTCTGCAATATCTTCGATGGAATTTCCCGCCGCTGCCCGTGCGCTGAAACCTTCCACGCCGATATAAACGGCATCGGCGCCGTGAAGAATCGCTTCCTTGCCAATTTCCTTGTTTTTGGCCGGAGCGAGAAGTTCTATTTTTCTTGCGGTCTTCATTTTTATATTTCCCGCTGATCTTGCGGATTTTCGCAGACGATTTAGAGATTATTTACTTTTCTGAATATGCCTTTGTTTATGTCCGACACTTTAAAATTCACTAAGATGCCTAACTTTAAATCGGTTAATCGCAGATAAGTGAGGATTTGTTTGTGATGAACTTCGGCAAGATTCTCTATTGACTTTACTTCGATGATTACTTTCTTTTCCACCAAAATGTCAATTTTAAAACCCATTTCCAAATTAATGCCTTCATAGAAAACAGGAACCGGTACTTCTAACTCAATAAGCAGAGCCTCTTTTCTTCATTCATATGCCAATGCCTTTACGTAAATCGATTCAAACAACCCGGGTCCGAATGCATTGTAAACTTTATAAATGGCACCTCTGACTTTATATGAAATATCGTTTTCAGTCATTATTCTACTCTTATTCTTTCACTTAAAGCGTATTACTACCATCTGCGAATATCTCCGTAATCTGCGGGAAATTCTCTACAAACTCTCCAATCTTTCTATCTCTTCTATATTATACGGAGTTGCCTGATACACAAAATAATTCAACCAGTTTATAAACAATAAATTTGCATGGCTTCGCCATAACACAAGCGGTTGTTTTTGAGGGTCGTTATCTTTGTAATAGTTTTTGGGCAGCTCCACCGTGTCTAATCCTTTCTGCATATCGCGGGTGTACTCGTTGTGCAGCGTGAGCGGCGAGTACTCCGAATGTCCGGTGACGTAAAACTCGCGTCCGCCGCGCGATGTTACGATGTAAACTCCCGCTTCGTCAGATTGTGACAAAATAGTCAGTTCGGGGCGGCGCACGATTTCATCGGCATACACGGTAGTGTGACGGCTGTGCGGCGCGAAAAATTCGTCGTCGAATCCGCGGAAAAGCGGAAACGATTTATCGTTAATGGTATGCGGAAAAACGCCGAAAATTTTCTTATCCAACGGATGTTTTTCGATGCCGTAAAAATGATACATGGCCGCCTGTCCCGCCCAGCAAATGTAGTAAGTGGAGGTTACGTGCGTGCGTGCCCAATCGAAAATCTCGGTCAATTCGGGCCAGTAGCGTACTTCTTCAAAAGGCAGCAGCTCCACGGGCGCACCGGTAACGATAAAACCGTCGTAATAACTGTTTTTTACATTGGGAAAAGTTTTGTAAAACGCTTGCAGATGCTCGATGGGCGTATTTTTTGGTGTGTGCGACTCTAAGCCTAAAAACTCAATTTCTATCTGCAACGGAGAGTTGGACAACAGTCGGATTAAATCGGTCTCAGTGGTAATTTTAAGCGGCATCAAGTTGAGGATAAGTATCTTCAACGGACGAATATCCTGCGTGGAAGCACGCAAATCGCTCATTACGAAAATGTGCTCCTTGCGAAGAAGTTCTATTGCAGGCAGGTTGTCGGGTAAATTTACGGGCATAACGGGTTACGAGTTACGGGCTTGTCCGCCGTGGCGGATTACGGGTTTGCTTTTATTGTGCATTATACATTATTTCTTCTTCACGCTCCAGCCAAATTTTCCGATATGTTCGCCTAATCCGTAATAATTTCCGTGTGAATAAGCGAGAAGTTTGGCGCTTTGCATATCGAACCGTCCGGTTTCGGGGTCGAAATAATTTTCATCGGCTTGCACGTTTACCACATCGGATATAAACATATCGTGCGAACCGAGAGAGATAATTTCCTTTACACGACACTCGATGCAGAGCGGCGACTCTTCGATAATGGGTGCGCTCACCGCCGTGGCTTTCGCGGGCGTTAATCCCATTTCCTGAAATTTGTTGTAATCTTTTCCTGAACGTACGCCGCACCAATCGGTGGCTCGGGATAGTTTTTCGGAGGTTAAATTAATGACAAATTCCATGTTTTGTTTGATGATTTCATACGAATGTCGTTCGGGACGAACCGAAATGTAGCACATGGGTGGATTCGTGCAAATGGTTCCCAACCAACTCACGGTAATGATGTTGTACTCGTTGGGATGACTTCCGCACGATATCATTGCCGCGGGTAGGGGATATATTAATGTTCCGGGTTTCCAGTTTTGTTTCATTTTTTTTGCGTTGAGTGTTGAGCGTTGGGCAAAGGGCATGTTGCAATGAATAATTACCTCTTTGCTCTTTGCTCTTCGCCCAATGCTATTTAAGTACAATTTCTTCTTTCTTGATTTTCAATTCGCAATAATGGCACTGTAGTACAACCTTTTCCTTGTCGATTACGTGGAATAGGGTTTTCATCGGTTCGTTATTGGTGATGCACTTCGGGTTGTTACACTTTACTATTTCGATAATTTCATCGGGAAGTGTAACTTTCTTTTTTTCGGCAACTTCGTAGTCCCTGATAATGTTCAGGTTAACGTTGGGCGCAACTAATGCTATGCGGTTAATTTCGTCTTCCTTGAAGAATTTATCGGCAACCTTAATAATTCCTTTAGCACCCATTTTATTGCTTTTGAGGTTGTTACCGATGGTAATCCGGTTTTCGAGTCGTTGCAGCTTAAGCAGTGTAACTACGTTGAACAGTTCCTTAGTCGGAATATGATCGATTGCCGTTCCGTTTTCCAACGCTGCTACTTGTAATTCTTTTCCCATCTTGATTATTATGTTGTTTCTGATTTATCTATTCTTACACTTTTTGCATTATTTGTAATGACAAAGATACAGTTGTGGTGTTGACAAAATGAAGTGCTTAGGTTGCATGTTTACAAGATATTCCCAGTAAATCACAAATGATAGCTTGTCGCGTGAAAACGCCATTCTCGGCCTGCTGAAAATAGTAGGCTTTGGGGTTATCGTCCACATCCTGATTGATTTCTTTCACACGTGGAAGCGGATGAAGTACTTTCAAATTTTCTTTAGAGTCGTTCAACATTTCGTTGTACAATATATATACATTTTTCACTTTTTCATATTCCATCAAGTCGGTAAAGCGTTCACGTTGTACACGGGTCATGTATAAAATATCGGCGGAGTTGATGGCCTCGGGCGAAAAATCGGTAAATTCCCGATACGTAATATTCAACTTGTCGCAAAACAACTTATATTTTTCCGGAATTTTTAATTCTTCCGGTGCCACAAAGTTAAACGATGGTTTAAAATGCGACATCCCCTGAATAAGCGAATGTACGGCACGACCGTATTTTAAATCGCCAACAATGGTTATGGTCAGGTTTTCCATCGTTCCTTGCGTCTCGTAAATGGAGAATAAATCAAGCATCGTTTGGGTGGGATGCTGGTTAGAGCCATCGCCGGCATTGATAATGGGAACCGGAGATATTTCTGACGCATAACGGGCCGAGCCTTCCAAATGATGGCGCATAATAATGAGGTCGGCATAATTTCCAACCATTATTATGGTATCTTTAAGCGATTCGCCTTTGGTGGAACTGCTGGTAGCCGAGTCGGAAAAGCCTACGATTCTTCCCCTTAGTCGATTTACGGCAGTTTCGAAACTCAAACGCGTACGTGTAGAGGGTTCGAAAAATAGAGAAGCGCATACTTTGCCTTGTAGCAAATCGCGATTGGGATTCGTCTTGAAGTTGCTGGCCAATTTAAGAATTCGCAAAATGTCTTCTTTGTCGTAGTCGGTAATATTCACTAAACTTTTGGGTTTCATAAGCACGAGGATTTCTGTCTGAATTTTCGTTTTACAAAAATACAGAAATTTAAGCCAAAAGAGGTAAGATGGATGGTGAAATTTGTGAGAGATGGCGAAAAACATAAGATTTACCGGCATTATTTGAATAAAATGTTCCGAAGGTATTATCCGAATAGCAGTACACGAAAGGCATCGGGTTAACACGATAACCCCGAAAAAAGTGAGCTATTGAAAAGTAATTAGTATCGGTTCAGTTGACTCAGTTTGCTATCATTAATCCGAGTTACAATAAATACCTGAAAATGAATGACCAGTAAACTAAACTTTTTAATATTAGAGATTATCTTGATTAGTTATTATAGTGCTTAATTTACAATAACATTACACCTCTTGTCAAGTTAATTGTAAAATAGCGGATAATGAATTTTTCTTTGTGCCGCTTTGAGCCTTTGTGGCTATTAATATTTACCATCAAGGCACCAAGGCGTAAAGTATCACGAAACGGCATATCATTCTTAACTTAGCATTGTATCATTTTATTCAGAATAAACTCTCTATTTTAAAAGAAAACTTTTATGGTACTCCGATACAGAAACCGGAAAATTGAAAAAGTAGTCGAAAGATTGCCTCACTTTTTTTGTTAAATAAAACTAAAAGGCAAAGAATCTTTAAAATTGATGCAACGTTTTTCGTTGTAATAACATCTATATTTATAGCGGGTAGTTTGTATAACGTTAAAGCACAATAAAAAAATCAGATTTTATGAAAACAATAGTTCGAACTTTATCAATTCTTTTGCTTGTACTTGTATTTTGGGGATGTAGTAAATCAAATGTTGATTTGTCAGATGTGAATTCAAGAACAATTGTAGATACAGAAACTTATTCTGACGTTTCGGGCGCAGCCATTATCGATGCCGAAATTGTTGGCGACTTGCTGAAAATAACCATTGGAGCAAGCGGCTGTGATGGGAATGCCTGGAAAGCTCGATTGGTGAGTTCTGAAGGAGTGATTAAAACTAATCCGCCGAAACGCGAAGTTAAAATCGAATTTACTAATCCCGAACTTTGTCACGCTGTTATAACAAAAACATTTGTTTTCGATTTGAAACCACTGCGTTGGACCGATACGCGAGAATTGTATATCGTTATCCACACCAATGGGGAAAATAAATCGCTGTTGTATAAGTATTAACCTCTCTTTTTAAGTTCGTGTGTTCTTCAAAAGGCCTGTCATTTTAACTTCGGCCGGCATTTTTACTGTAAAAAACATCAACGAGATGATATTTTAACATCCGAACTTTGTTTATTACAAAAATTATAATTTTCTTTGTTACACTAACATCGACTATAAACTCAAAAAATTATTGCCTATTGTATTGACATTACTCAATTAATAATTAGCATAGGGCATGGAGCATAGAGCATAGAGTAAAAGGTCGCAAGTCTTAACCTAACGCTCAGCGCCCAATGTCCAACGCATAAGTTTATAAGTAATGGACAATTTTTTGTCGATGACCGACGAGGAGTTGGTTGCATCGTATGCCGAAGGCAATAACGGCGCGTTTGAGGTTCTTCTCTCCAGACACAAACAGTCTCTTTTCGGATATATTCTCTACACGGTTCGCAATAGCGACTTGGCCGACGATATTTTTCAGGATACGTTTATCAAAGCTATTTCCACGATAAAGCAGGGCAAATATACCGAAACCGGAAAGTTCCGCGCGTGGATTACACGCATTGCCCACAATTTAATCATCGATTATTTTCGTCAGGAACGCAACGAAAACACAATCTCGAATGACGAATATGAATTTGACTTGTTCAATAACTCCAAGCTTTGCGACGATACCATAGAGGCAACAATGGTGAAAACCCAAGTGTTCAACGATGTAAAAAAGTTGGTAGAATGCTTGCCTGATTCGCAACGCGAAGTATTGAACATGCGTTATTATCAGGAGCTTAGTTTTAAGGAGATTGCGGACAAAACCGGTGTGAGTATCAATACCGCGTTGGGTAGAATGCGGTATGCTATTTTAAATATGCGTAAAATGGCGGAAGAGAATCGTATGGTGTTATCAATGAGTTAGCGCGGGGCTTGGAGATTTAGGGGCATCTAAGCAATTAGATACAAGGACGGAAGTCTCGCCGGGAAACAAAAAAGGAACCATATTTAGTTGGCTCCTTTTCTATTATCTTTACTCAAAGGTTAATCTTGGCCTTACCGGTAATTTTATGGGTTAGTAACGCATTCGGGGCAATTGACCATTTGATCTAATGATTCTTGGAATGAATTGTAAAGTAACTCTAATGGGAGTATATGTCCTTGCTTGTGCGCTTTATTTGCTAAAATGTATCCCCATTTTGCCGCGGCTTGTCGTTGCATGGGGGTTCCGTGGTGTCCTTTGCTATCAAAACCGCAGTCACCAATGTTATAAGTAATTTCGAAATACTGGCTTACTCTTTTCCAATTCAAAGATGCTCCTCTTTTATGAGTTAAGAAATATCCGGTGTAAGCATCTGCCATTAGTTCTGTTCTGCGGGTTGCTTCAGCTTCATCAAGTGGAACGTCCATATTGAAGAAATATCCTTCGGAGAACTGCACCTGATGGGCATACTCGTGAGCAAGAATGGCTTGTGGAGCAACATCATCTAAACCAATTGCGGCGTATCCTTGTAAGATTCCATTGCCTATCACAGTTCGATATTTTACAAACTCATCGTTGGTTCTGAGCGAAAAGGCATTGAAGGTAAGCATAGGATGGTCTCCACCCCAGAAAGATTTAGATGTGAATATAGATTGAATAATCTCTGCATCCTCATAATCCGCATCTATATACATAGCATCTAAAAGCGTAAACAGCTTGTCAATATCTTTATATACATCTCCATTCATAGACACCAGCAAGATGTTTTTGTAATCGATATCCCAGAATCGCTGCAAACTTTTAAATGTTCTGTTAATTTGATTGGTATATTCTCCGTTCAATCCAAATACTTGTCTCTCCTTTGCCGGATCCGTAAAGTAAACAGCTTGGTAAAGAGGAAAATCTCCGTAAAAATAGTAAGCAAGTATTTGCCCAATTCCCGACTTATAGGTCAAAAAGTAGGCTGAAAACTCTGTAACTTCCTATTCTCACTACA
>CAZKZB010000092.1:0-9082 GCA_964557135.1 uncultured Petrimonas sp.
AACGGTTTATTTACGCAACTCACTTCGTAAACCTATCCAAATTTAACAATGTTTACTCAGTAGTTGTTAAATATTGAAAACGTTAACGATTCAAATAAACTTCTTCAAAATTAAATTTTTTTCTTCAACAAAGCAAAAAATCAAAACAATTCTTTTTGAATAACACCAATACGCTAGTGCATAGTTAGTAGATTATGTCGTTTACTATTAAGACGCCCTTACAGGACTTAGGGTTGTACCTGCCTTTTACCCAACGCGCTGCGTTGGGCTGAAGTAAATCGGACTTTCAGTCCTAAATAGGCATCCAGAATTAAATTAACACAGGTTTAGCGTTCGAACTTGTTTGCACGTTTTAAACACTAATATTCATATTTTTAAAAAGGAAAATGATTAGCATCTTGATATGATAAGCCTGCGCCGGTAGATGCCATGCATGGATAGAGCTTCGCTGATAGATAAATGTTTTATTTCTCTCCAAAAGTCCCGCTTCCGGCAAGAATTTCCGTTCTAACCGTATTAGCTTTCACTTGTTCGGGAGTGAACCAGGCGTCGCGCAATTCTTTCTTTGAAAACAGTTCCAACTGGTCGCCGTTATGGGGAGAATCTTTTTGCGACGCGTTCCCGTAACTGAGCAACACTTTGGCCTTCACCTGATTGCCGAATTCAATAACGCCGACCCACGAATCGCCGCTTGCCACATACATTTGCTCTCCGTCGATGCTGTCGTACGAATGAGCAACGCGAAATACGCCGAGCCGCTCGGTGGCGCCGTTGGCGGGAAGATCTTTGTCTTTATGTTTTAATCGGTAAAAATCGCCCCACGGCACATCGAGTCGTCCGAACTTTGCTTTCATTTCATCCACGGTGGATTCCAATACTTCTATTGCTTTGGCGGGATTGGAAATACCATCGGGGGTGGCAGTCGGACTTTTTATGCTCCATTTCACGGCATAATTCGACGGATCGTTTATATTGAATTTCGATGTAAACAGATAAAACAAGAGCGTTCCCCGGCTATCGGCGTTGGCTTCCCGGTCCCATTTTTCCAAAACTCCTTTGGCCTCTTTCGCTTTCGGTGAACCGGAGTTGTCGATGGCGGCAAAAAGGTCGTCCAAAACGCGGTCGGCAACTTCCAGCCGGGTTGAATGTTTGTAATCGATGAGTTCCTCGAAAGTTATGGAGTTGTCTTCCATCATCATCCGTGCCGCCCGCTGCGGACGTAACGACATTTCAACGGGAGCCATATAGGGCGGATAATCCGTCGGATTCAACGCCGTGGGGATCGTGCTTGTCCACGGCGGGTCGTTGGCGTTTTGCAGCCAACCGGTTTCGGGATTTTTGAGTTTGGGAAGGTCTTCGTACGGATGCACTTCCGTCCAGATATTGTCAGAGCTTTCTCCGGGAACGATAGAATTCCAGTACGACCAGTCGCCGCTGTCTCTTTTCGGGACCAATCCGTTGAAAAGGTAGAAAATATCGCCTTCTTTGTCGGCATAAATTACGTTCCAGAAACCGATTTGTGCCATTTTGAGCGCCGATTCAAACTCTTCGAAACTGTCGCTGCTGGCCATTTTCCACCATTGCAACAGCATATTCGGACGGTCTAATCCCACCATGCGCAATGCCAGTGCTTTATCCTCTTTTTTACCGATAACCGGCCCGTGAACTGCTTTCAGAACCGAAATTTCAGTTGGAACCAATGTTCCGTCGTCTTGTTTTACCTGAAGAGTTTTGGTGGTTGCCTCGAAATCGTTTCGTTTTCCGTCCAACAAATAACCGTTGTCTTGCAAACTGATTTTGTACACGTCGGAATTGTCGATGGTGTTGTTTGTGTGCGTCCAACCCAAGTTTTCGTTAAATCCGATGGAAATTCCCGGCAACCCCACAAGCGTAGAACCGTACATGTTTTTTTCGTTGAGTCTCAGGTGAGATTCAAAAAACAGAAACTCGTTAGACCAAGGCAGGTGCGGATTTTGCACCAACATGGCGTTTCCCGAAGCTGAGCGGCTTGGCGCAACGGCATAAGCGTTTGAACCCATGGAACCCCAACGTTTCGACAATCCCAGGTCGCCGCCGGCGATAAATCGGGTGAAAACAACGAACATGCTGTGCATATTCACGTCCTGAACGGTAAGGGGCAGAATCTTTTTGTTTTCTTTGTCGATAGCGTTGGGATGAGCATCCGCGTAATCGTTCATCCCTTTTACGAAAGCGTTGAGAATGGATTTTGTTTGCGGATCTTGCTGTTCTTCCCAAACCTGTGCCAATTCTTCGAACCCCAGCGTGTGGATAAGAATATCGTTTTGCAACCTATCTTTGCCCCAATATTCGGCCCCTTTTCCGCGCGAACTTCCGTAGAGTTTGAGAATAAGGTTGGCGTGATTATGCATTTGCGCCCATCCTTGGGCGTAAAACAGATCTTCGGTAGTTGTTGCCGATATGTGCGGAACACCCCACGAGTCCCAGTCAATTCGGGCAGATTCACCGTTATCCTGCGAACACGAAGTGAAGACAATTAAAAAAATGAACGAGATGATTAGTAGAGGGCGCATAGTGATTTTTTTGTAGTATGTTGATTATTAAGATACTGATGTTTTGTTGAAAATGCTTTCTTGTCTGTTTATAACGTTTTTACTTGGCAAATCTAAAGACAGGTGTTTAACTCACAACCCCACACTGTCTCTATAAAAATCCAACGCTTGAAAAACCAATTCTTTATCTGCGGTTTGGTTGATTTTTATTTCTCCAATATCGGCCAATAACGTGAAATTGATGGAAGACGCGTTTTCGTTTTTTTTGTCGTGCTTCATAATTTCGTACAAGTATTCGTAATCGTCGCAGCCGACGGGCAGAGCGCCGTAATTTTCGTGTATAAAGCGTACCGTTTTTTGCAGTTTCTCTTTCGGAAATCCGCACACCCGATACGACAGATACAACTCCGCGATTAACCCCCAAGCCACGGCATAACCGTGCAAAACGGGTTTCTCCGTTTCCAAAGCGAAGCTTTCGAATGCGTGACCGATGGTGTGTCCTAAATTCAACGCTTTGCGGATATCGCGCTCAAACGGGTCTTTTTCCACAATCTGTTCTTTGATGGAAACGGAGTGGAAAACCGCTTCGATAAGCCAATCGTAATCGATATTTTCGGTATCGAAAAGCAGTAGTTTTTCCCATTCCGACTCGGAGTAAATAAGCGCGTGTTTGAGCATTTCGGCAAAACCGGAAAGTAGATCTTCACGGGTGAGTGTGTTGAAAAATCGGGACGAGATTAACACATATTCTGCCGGATAAAACGTGCCGATTTCGTTTTTGAATCCCTCGAAATTGATTCCCGTTTTCCCGCCTACGGCTGCGTCTACGGCTGCCAACAACGTAGTTGGAATGTTGATGTATTTGATGCCCCGCTTAAAAGTAGCCGCCGCGAATCCGCCCATGTCGGTAATCATGCCGCCGCCCAGATTGATAAGCAGCGAATGGCGTGTGGCGCCGTTTTCGGTGAGATGCCGCCAGATTTGTGCCAGATTTTCGAGCGATTTATTGGTGTCGTTTGCCGGAATTACAATTTTTCCGGCATTTCTTACCGCGTCTATTTCCGTGAGTATCGGCAGGCAGAGCTTGGAAGTGTGTTCATCGGTGAGCACAAAGAGTTTGTCGTGCGTTATTTCCGAAAGGATTACCCCTAAATCCCCTAAAGGGGACTTGGTGTGCTGCAAGTTATTTATTTTTGTTGTGCTATACATCTTTTTTTATTTTCGATTTCATTTTAACCGGATGTTGTTCCTATAGTCTCCCTTTCAGGGGAGATTTAGAGGGGTCATCGCCTTATATAATTCATCCTGAATACGTTCTCTGATTTTTAGTGTCGACAGCCGATTGGGTGTTCGTTGCGGAAACACTCGGTTCGACAAAAAAATGTAAATCATCTTGTTGTCGGGGTCAATCCAGAAACCGGTTCCGGTAAATCCCGTGTGTCCGTAAACCGAAACGGGCGCGAGCGGGCTCGTAGGGCTGGCGTTGCTGTTGCGCGGGTCGGGTTTGTCGAATCCCAGTCCGCGGCGGCTGTTTCCGCTTTTGGTTTTAGTAAACAGGTTCACGGTTTCTTCGCTCAAAAAACGCTCTCCGCCATATACTCCTCCGTTGAGCCACATTTGCGATAGTTTTGCCAGGTCGTTGGCATTGGAAAAAAGTCCGGCATTTCCCGAAATTCCGCCGAATAACGCGGCTCCCTCATCGTGAACGTAGCCCCGGAGTTGTTGTTTGCGAAAAAACGGGTCGTTTTCGGTGGGCGGAATGTTGTTGACAGACATGTGTTTGAGCGGCTGAAACGTGGTAGTTGTAGCGCCTATTTTTTTATAGAAACTGTTTTTTACGAAGCTGTCTAAATCGGTTTTGGCAATATTTTCTACCGCTTCTTTCAGCAACATAAAGTTGAGACAACTGTAGCGGTAGGTTCTGGAACGAAGATCGGTGTCGATAACTTCTTTCAGAAGCGCGTCGTGCATTTTGTTGCTCGCGTACAGGTCTTTAGCCACGGGAAGGTGAAAAACTTCGGACGATTTTGTGGAGATAAACGACGCAATAAACTTGTAATTCGTTCTTCCCCAAGCGCCGGCGTATCGGGCGTGATACAACGCGGAACGTTTCCCGAAAAGTGAACCGGTGTAACTGTTTTTGTCGATGGCGGTTTGGTAATAGGGAATGAAGGAGACGATGCCGGTTTCGTGAAACAACGCGTCGCGAACGCTTATTCCGGCTTTGTTGGTACCTTTGGTTTGGGAAACGAAACTTCCGATATTGTCTTGCAGGCGTATCTTTTTGTCGTCGTACAGCTTCATAATCGCGGGAACGGTTGCCGCCGCTTTGGTTATTGATGCCAAGTCGTAAACGGTTTCGTCGGTAACTTCGGGGCTTGTCGCTGTATATTCGAAATTTCCGAATCCCTCGTTGTAAATGACTGTGCCGTCTTTCACAATCATCACGTAACAGCCCGGATAGGCGCGTTGACGGATACCTTCGAGGGCGATTCTACCCACGCCTTGCAACTTGTCGGACGCGATGCCGACTTCTTCGGGAAGGGAGTAGGAGAGACGTATTTTGGGAGTGCTGATTCCGGTATTCACATCGAAATTTCCGGCCGAAACAGGCAGTTTCCCATCGAATCCGATGCCGCCGAAAATGGCTTGCGCCGCGCTCATTTGGGCAAACTCGGTGTTATCGTAAGCCATGATAAGCGATTTTGCGTTGTCGGCAGAAAATTTAAAATTATTCAGCGTGTAGGGCGAATCAAACAAAACCAAAACCGATTTTTGGGCGTATTTCGTCAACTGCTGCAACGCTTGCGAATCGTTTGCTCGCGAGGCGTGCACAGAAACAATTATCACTTCAAAATCTTTCAACTTGTTGGATAACGAAGATAAACTTTCCACGGTTGTTGCCTGAAAAACAGTTACATCGGCGTATTTTTTTAACCATTTCTGAAACGTGTTTTGCGACGAAACACCAATCGCGACCGAGGCGATTCGGTTTTTGTCGAGAGCCGTTACCGGTAAAATGGAATCGCTGTTTTTAACCAATGTCACCGCCTTGTCGTATATTTTCCGCTGCGTCCACTCGCTCTCCGATGAGTGAATTTTTTGACTTAACGTTCGGGTATTTATCGGTTTAAAATTATGAACGTTAAGAATATACTTGTACGATAAGATTTTTTTTACCTTTTCTTCGAGCATTTGCTGAGAAATTGTCCCGTTTTCCACCGCTTTTTTCACCAATCCAAATTCCCGTTCCTGATTCACTACGCCCAACACGATATCGTTTCCCGCCAACAGCGCTTTTACACTCATATCGGGTTGATTGGAAACACCTTTCATGGCCATTCCGTCGGTAAAAGTGAGGCCGGTAAATCCCATTTGGTCTTTGAGTAGTTTTTGTCCCACGTTTATCGATAATGAAGCGGGGAAGCCGTGTGTGTTGAGTGTGGGAACGTTTAAATGCCCGAGCATCATGCCCGATAATCCGGCCCGGATGTATTGTTGGAAAGGGAGCAGTTCTACCGCATTCAATCGGTTAATATCGTGGCTTACGGTTGGCAGGGTCAGGTGCGAATCTTCCGATGTATCACCGTGTCCGGGAAAATGTTTGGCCACCGCCATCACGCCGTTTTCTTCCATCCCCTTTGCAAACGCGATGCCCTGTTTGGCCACATTTGCGGGGAATTCGCCAAAAGAACGGGTTCCGATAACCGGGTTTTTAGGATTGCTGTGCACATCGATGGATGGCGCGAAGTTGATGTGAATGCCCATTTCGCGACATTGTCGAGCCACTTCCCGACCGTATTGTTTCAACGTTTTTTCATCGTGAATAGCGCCGATAAGCTGGTTGCGCGGGAATCGCGGCGCGTCTGTCAGGCGCATGGACAGTCCCCATTCACCGTCTAAAGCGACAAACAACGGAGTTTTCGCCACGCTTTGTATGTAATTGGTCATTTCCGCTTGCACCGATAACGTGCCTTTCGAAAACAGTACGCCGCCGATTTTTTGGTTGTTGATGTAATTTGTGATTCTTGTTCGCCAGCTGCTGTTGGATTCTACGATAGGCATAAACAGTTGGCCTACTTTTTCATCGAGGCTCAGGCTGTTGTAAACCGAATCCACCCATTGGTTCATTTTTGATTTATCGGTTTGTCGATAGAGATTGGTTTCGGTTTGGGCAAAAATACTTTCGGTTAGAAAGAAGAAAATAGCAAAAAATATAATGTTTCTTTTTTTCAGAGTCATTTTTTTATATAGTCAAAATTAAGTAAAAAATTGCGTGTTGAAGCATAGCGGCACGAGAAAACATGCGTGTTTTGTAATATTTGTGCTGATAACCCGTAATCCGCCACGGCGGACAAGCTCGTAACCCGCAACCCGTACCCCGCTTTACTTTTTCACTTTATCGAGTTCCACATCAATTCTTCCGACAAAAATTCCACGCCCCGCCGTTTGAAAAACAAGCACCTCTTTGTTGTCGATATTTTTCAACATATCGGGAGTTTTCATGTTGGTGTGGCTGTGTCCGCCGATGATGATATCGATGTTTCGGGTTTGTGCCGCCAGCTTTTGATCGCCTGTATATCCCAAGTGCGAAAGGCAGATAACCATATCGCATTTGTCAACAGTTTTCAGTTTCAATGCCAGCGAATTGGCGATTTCCGCGGGCGGAAGAAATTTCATCCCTTTGTAATTTTCGACCGCGATAAGTCCTTTGGGTTGAACGTTGATGCCGATAATCCCGATTTTGACGCCGTCTTTTTTCAGAATGTGATAGGGTTTGATTAGCTTGCTGAGCGGTGTTTCCGAAAAATCGTAATTGCTGCTAATAATCGGGAAATTTGCCCGGCGAATAACCTTCTCCAAGACCTCCATGCCATAATCGAACTCGTGATTTCCTAATGTAGCGGCATCGTATCGCATCAGATTCATGGCTTCGGTTTCTACATCGCCTTTGAACAAATTGAAGTAGGGTGTGCCTTGCAAAAAATCGCCGGCATCGAACAACAACACGTTTTTGTTCTCTTTACGCACTTCCTCAATGTAGCGAATACGACGAATTACACCGCCCTTGTTTCCGGCAAAATTATCGGATTCGGGAATGGGTTCAATGCGGCTGTGGGTGTCGTTGGTGTGCAGAATAACAATGTTTTTTTGTCCGAAAGCCGGTATTCCGCAGGAAATAAAAATGACAAAAAGTATGGATAAGTATTTCTTTTTCATTTGTTTGCTTATTATTCAATGATGGTGATTCTGCCATCGAGTTGTGATGTGATTTCTTTTCCCTGCCGGGTTTGTTCTTTCACGTAATCAATCATTACGTCACGCAGGGTGATGCCCATATCTTTTCTTTCCAACGCGTCGCTAAAAGCGTCCATGCCGTTGTTGCCTTCCGCCAAATAATCGAGGGTGGAAATGGAATAGATTTTATTGTCGTCGATAGGTTTTCCGTCAACAGTGACCGATTGAACTTTGCGGTCTTTTATTATCAGTTTTACGTTAGACGAAATTCCCGCTCCTCCCATTCGGGCGTATGAATTGAAAATCTTTTTCAAATCAGAGCCTTTTAATTTTAAAAACGAGATGGCATTGTCGAACGAATATATTTCGTACATATCTCCGATAGTGACTTTTCCTTCCGGCAGATTGGCCCGATGTCCGTGAACATTCATAACCGCCAAATCGGCTCCGCCTTGCAGGTGTTCGTCGCCATAGGCCTTCATCACATCTGAAGTCAGGTTGGTGAGCAGGCTTTCGGGAGTGCCGTAGGGCATAAATTGCGTGGAAGTAGCGATGACTTCTCCCATTTCTCTGTCAAGCTGAGTTTTGTATTTTTCTACCAGATCCGCCATTTCCTTATTCGGACGGGCGTCGAAACTGCTATTCATTTCCACAGCGGTTCCTTGCATGTGAGTAATCCGATACTGTTGTGGTTTGCACGAAATCAGCAGGATAGCTGCAAGGATGAAAATGATCGATTGTTTATTCATTCCTTAAAATTGGATTATTTGAAATTTGTTTTGTCAAAAATACGCTATTTTTGTAAGTTATACAACGGCGATACAATTTTTTCGGAATAAAAATAAATATCGTCTTGTAGTTTAAATAATTATTGCTACCTTTGCATCCGCTTTGCGTAATCTCTGGCGATGTGTTATCGTTATATTGCGTTTCATACAGTTAAATATTAACATAAAGCTTTTATACACAATGGACTTAATTAAAATAGCAGAAAAATCTTTCGCTGCAGAAAAGAAAGAATTGCCCAAATTTAAGAGCGGCGACACTATAACGGTTGCATACCGTATTGTGGAAGGTAATAAAGAGCGTATTCAGCAGTATCGCGGCGTTTGCATCCGTATTTCGGGCGACGGCGATAACAAACGCTTTACGGTTCGTAAAATGTCGGACAATATTGGTGTTGAACGTATTTTCCCGATTAACTCTCCGTTTATCGACAGCATTACGGTGAACAGCGAAGGGAAAGTTCGCAGAACGAAATTGTATTATCTTCGCAAATTGCGCGGAAAAGCAGCTCGTATCAAAAAGAAAAC
>CAZKZB010000093.1:0-8539 GCA_964557135.1 uncultured Petrimonas sp.
TTCCCATCAGCAATGCCGGAATAAGCGCGAGAATCACGATAACCATCGTGCGTTTCGAGTCTCTGGCATCGTGGATATGCACTCCCGATTTCGACGTCGTATTCGGTACATACAGAAAAGTTTCAAAAGCATCGTATGTAGAATACAGCCAATGAAGCTTACCTCCCTCTTCGAAATTCGGCTTTATTTTATCAAGAAATTTTCTTAACGACATTATATTTTTTTTTGTTTGATGTTTACCCCTAAATCCCCTAAAGGGGACTTTTGCGGGCTATGAATAATTATTTTATGCTTGTTATTTCATTTTTTGCGAATTGATGAATATTGCACCTAACTGAAGTCCCCTTCAGGGGATTTAGGGGTCTTTACTCCATCTCCTTCTTCAGCATATCCAATCCGGTACGAACAATTTTTTGAAGTTCCAACTTAGAGGTGTCCACAAATTCGCAAAGCGCGAAATCTTCGGGCGCCACCTCGTAAATTCCCAACTGCTCCATTTTGTCGATATTGAAAGCGATAATGGATTTTATCAGTTGTTCGGGGAAAATATCCATGGGGAAAACTTTGTCGTACTCGTTGGAAACGATAATTGCTCTTGGGCCGCCCAACACGCGGGCATCGAGTCGATAGGCTTTTTTCAGGCGCAGGTAGGTTCTCTCGGCGCTGTAGCGTTTGGGCGAAAACGATGCCCAGCCGAAGGCTTCGTGAACGTCGCTGCCTTCGGGAATTACGGTGATTTGAGAGTCGTATGCGCGGAGCACACCGTCTTTCGATATCTTGTGTCCGGTGAGTGGATTTCCGCTGATGTATCGCAAGGGGATTCCTTCGGTTACGTTGTTTTCGAAAATCGACGTAAGCACTGTGCCGATCAGCATTTTATAAAATCCTGTTTGTTTTACTTCTGAGCCGGTGAGCGCCACGGTGCGTGTAAGATCTACAATACCCTTGTTGAACAGGCGTCCTATAACGGCAACGTCGGGTGCTCTGAGCGTCCACACTGTTTCGCCGTTATTCACGGGTTTTATGTGATTAATCTGTACGCCGGTATTTCCGGCAGGATGAGGCCCTTGAAATTCCGTGATTGTCACGTTTTTTGCCTCGCGCAACCCTTTGTTTGATGTTTTTGGACTGATGCCGAGGTAAACTTTTCCGGCGGTGAGTTTTGCCAACGCGTCAAATCCGGTTTGCAGGTCAGCTTCCTGCCCGTTCAGGATAAAGTCGTAGGACGGAGCCAGCGGAGCCGAGTCGAATCCGGTAACGAAGATGTCGCGCGGTTCTTTCTCGGGATTGGCAACAACATCGTAGGGGCGTTGTTTGATGAAAAACCAGATTCCGGCTTCGAGTAACGCCTTTTTGATTTCGTCGGCCGAAAGCGATGCCACGTTCTTTTTACCAAAATCCCGGTACTGTACTTCTCGGTCTGCTTTAATTGCAATGTTGAGAATACGGCGCTTTTCACCGCGTTCCACTTCTGTAACTACGCCGCTCACAGGTGAGGCAAACAACATATCAATGTGTTTTTTGTCGTAAAACAGCGCGTCGCCGGCTTTTACGGCATCTCCTATTTTCACGGCTAATTTTGGAACTATTCCGTGAAAATCTTCCGGACAAATTTTTACAAATTCGCTCGTTATAGTCCCGCGAAGCGTTTCTTCCGATTTTCCTAACAAGGGAATTTGCAAGCCTTTCTTGATTTTAATTCGATTAGCCATATTTTATTATAAAATAACTATTGGGTTTTTTCGGGATAAATAGCTATCAATCAGAGTCCTATTTGCGTTTAGCTGTGAGTGTGAATAGCGATTTTCCTATTTCAGACGCAAAGATAAGAGATTTAAATTCAAAAAAAGAAAGAATAGCGAAAAAAATCTTTATTGAGGGGGCAAGCAATTAGTAATTACCAATTTTTAATTACCAATTACCAATTACCAATTAGCGAAACTTGTTTGCCTCCACTCATGACTCAGAATTGAAGCGAAGCGGAAATCCCGCCACGCGGGACTCATAACTCACAACCCCAAACCTCATACCTTATAGTAACTCAAAGCCCCCAATTGCCAATCCAACCGAAGCGGAAATTCCGCCGCGCGGGACTCAAATTTCCTCAATTTCCATCCATATTTGGTTTTATGCAACTTTTTCCTCATTTTTTTTTCGTATATTTGTTGCATTCTAATAAAAAATGTTTATTTTTGCGATATATTTTTAAACATAAATTCTTAAACAAATATTTTTATACAGGAGCTACAATAGGGTAAAAAAGAACTTTTTTTACAAAAAAACGTTATCTTAATATCATATTAAACTGCAAATATCATTAAAACTTGATTTAAATTTTTAAAAGTAAACCGTATGAAGAAAGGATTATTATTAGCAATGGCACTGATGCTGTTGTCATTAGCAGGTTTTTCGCAAACAAGTGAAGAGCCCACTGTTACATTTAACCGCCATGCTTATCTGCAATTGCAGGGTGGCGGTGCGTACACGTTAGGAGAAGCTCCTTTTAAGGACTTGATTTCTCCTGCTGCAGCCTTGAGCATAGGCTACAAGTTTAGCCCGGTAATGGGTTTACGTTTCGTAGCCAGCGGATGGCAAGCCAAAGGTGCATGGGTGGCGCCCAAGCAAGTGTATAAGTTTAATTACGCGCAAGGAAGCCTCGATTTTACGTTCGATCTGGCCTCGCTTATCGGCGGATTTAACCCCACCCGCACGGTTAGTCCCTACCTGTTCCTCGGTGGAGGAGCGGCGTACGCCTTTAAGAACGATGAAGCCAACGCCCTGAATACCGGAGGTTACACATTAGAGTACCTGTGGAAAGACAGCAAGATTTTCCCCATGGGACGAGTAGGACTTGGATTAGATTTTCGCTTGAGCGATGCGGTTAGCTTGAACTTAGAAGGTAACGTAAACGTTACGAACGACCATTTCAACTCCAAAAAAGCCGATCAACCCGACTGGCAGTTCAACGGCTTGGTAGGATTGAAAATTAACCTTGGTAAAACTTACAAAAGAGTAGAACCTCCTTATGTTGAACCTACACCCGATCCGGCACCCGCTCCGGCGCCTACTCCCGCTCCTGCTCCCGCTCCTAAACCAGAGCCCAAACCGGTTGTGAAAGAGTTCCCGGCATTGCCTTCTATTCACTTCGCGTTCGACAGCGATGTGGTGGATACCAATAAATATGCTACAGAGCTGGCTACTATCGTTTCTGTATTAAAAGAATTCTCCGATGTTAATGTTGACGTTATCGGATATACCGACCACAGAGGTACCGATGTATATAACGACGGACTGTCGGTAAGAAGAGCCGAAGCGGTAAAAAGATACTTGGTGGAACAAGGAATCAGCGCATCGAGACTCTCTACCTCCGGAGAGGGTAAAGACCCGAAAACTTCCGGACAGGAAGCCTTAACCATTCAGGCACGCAGGGTAGAAGTAGCTAAATAAAACAGGAAGGACATCAGAGACAAAAGAAAAGCCAATGAGGCTGTTGTAAGCGGCCTCATCGGCTTACTCCAAAAGTATCTTAAACCCAACTGTTTTTAAGGCGTTTTTGTTACACGAAAGTTAAAAGTAAGTAACAGGGTTTGAATAACAAATATTTTTTTTAAAAAACATTTGCAAAGTCACTTTTAATCGATTATTTTTGTATTCTGTTAAAAATTCAGATTTTTTTTAAAAAACATTTGCAGAATTACATTTAATCGTTTACTTTTGCGGTTCACACGTGTTAAAGCGCGTGAGATTGGGTTGAAAGATATAATTAAATTCTAAGTAACAAGAGATAATTTTTTTAGTGTTAATTTTTTATTAAATTTTTAAGTATGAAGAATCGTTTATTACTAAAGTTATTTGCATTTGCAGTGATTGTCGGAATGGCATTCACTACATCTTGTAAAGATTATGATGATGACATCAACAGATTGTCAAATGAGAACTCTACATTGAAAACAGAGTTAGCTGCACTTTCTAAAAAAGTTGATGAAACTAAAACTGAATTGAACAACGCGATCAACGACAAGATCAAGACAGTTACTGATGAGATTACTGCCCTGAAAGCGCAATTGAAAACACTGGAAGAAAACAGTGCAACAAAAGCCGAACTGGATGCAGTGAAAAAAGAAATTCTGGAGAAAACCGTTTCTCTCGAAGTATTTAACACCTATAAAGGCGAAGTCGCCGAAGAATTGAAAGATCTCAAAGACGGCTTGGAAAAAGCAGCTACCAAGGTAGAGTTGGCCGCAACCCAAGAGCAATTGGATGCACTTGAAGACACGGTGACTGCCTTTAAACTCCATGTTCTAGACGAGTTTCTCAGAGTAGAAGGCTTAATCTCCACGCTCGACCTGAAGGTTGATAACTTGGAGACAACACTGCGTGGGGAGATTACCCAATTAGGCAAAGATTTGCGCAAAGAACTCAGCGATGCTATTGCTCAAGAAGTACTTGACCGCAACAAGGCAATTGAGGATTTGAAAAACGAGTTGGAGCCGCGCATCAAAACCCTCGAAGGCATCTTAGACGTTAAAGATGGCAAGTCTTTAGTAATTGCTGATATCTACAACAAGCTGAAAGAGCACACGGATCTTCTCAAAGCGCACGCAGACTCTATTACAGCTCTGCGCAACGATATGGATTCCAAGTACAACGAATTGGTGAAAGCAGACGAAGAACTACAACGTCAAATCACCGATAACAAAAATGCTATCACCGCAATTCAAAAGTACATCAAAAATGAGTTGGAGCCACGCTTGAAAGGTATTGAAGATGATATCAAAGAACTTCAAGGTCGCATGACTAATGCCGAAGAAGCCATCCAGCTTAACATCAGCAATATCCTTACCCTTTCTCGTCAGTTGAAAGGTTTAACGTTCATTCCTACACGTGGTCTTCCCGCCGAAAAAACAATGAAATTCTACTATTTCGCGGGCGACTACTCTGCTAACCACATGTTGATGTATCGCGTAAATCCGTCGAACGCCAAGTTAGGACGCGACTTTACTATCGAAAGCCTCAACTACCAAATCACAACCCGCTCGGCAAGTGACGGTGTGGAAGACGGTTCTGAAAAAGTGAGTGTGAAAATTAACGGAGAGGTGACTCAAGAAGGAGACATTATCTATGTTCCCGTACACGTTGAAGGACCTGCAGCTTGCGATGTATTTGGAAACCACGACTGGTGGTGCAACGAGTTTTACTTCGGTTCCGTTTATGGACTCTCGCCGGATAACTTCCCCGCACATGTTGTTAAAACGGTGAAAAGCCCCAATGTTCAATACTCCTGTGGTAACCAAAACAGAGGACTCTCGTTGGTACTTACCGCTCTTACCACATCGGTGGAAGAAAATCCGGAGCAACCCGTACAGGTTTACGTGAAATCATCTGAAATGATGAATACCGAATTGGTTCCCACCCAAATTAAATTGGCCGAATCGAGAGATGGAAAAGGTAATCAGATTCTTGATGCCAACTTAAAAGAACGCTTGCTTAACTTTACTTTGGCAGAAGCTACTGAATGGGCAAAGAAAGACGAAAGTTCTTTCCCTAACCACGACAAAAACTGGAACGTTCAAGCGTGGTCAGGTAATGAAAATCCCGACGGTTGGATTCCGGGATCATTCGATTTGAACAACTATGTAACTTCGTTCTATTATCCACAAGACGGAGGTGACCTCTCGCGCAAAGATGTTGTACCGGGTGACCCGCATCGTTATCTATGGGCAGAATTCGGAAAAGAATTCGGTACGCCTTATACAGATAAACCAAACTACGCGAAGCCGATTTACGAATACGAATTGGTGGCCTACGAAGACGGAAACCACAATATCATTATCGGTACACCCGCTTCCGGAAGCACACACGACTATGTATCTATCGAAGGAAGCATTATAAGTGTACATAAAACTGCGGTTGCTATTCAAGGTGTTAGAAACAAAAAAGTGATTGTAAAAGTTACTCAAGTTAACTCTGAATGCCCCGAACGTCAACCGGTGGGATATTTGGTTATCAAATACACGGATAAGCCTGTCGGTAAATGGGACGATGTGAACTTCACATACGATATGACCAACCTGCCATATTACCACAAAGAGTGTAAGGAGTTCATTAACGGTGCTCGCATCATTAAGAAAGATTCTGTAAACACTTCGTCTCACGGAATTACATTTACCCATAAAGACGCGAACTTGAATCTGTTCACTGAAGATAGATTCATGTCTCCGATTAACTCGCCACAATCTTACGGTATCTCATCTGCTACGATGAATCCGGGTGATATCGACCATGTGATTGGAGAATTCCCACAAATTAACGGTATTGGCGAATGGAGTATGGGTAATATCTATAACATCCAAGGACAGCACGTTTCAATCGTTCCTGGTTCACGCAAATTTACTGCAGCCACTAACAACCATGTTAACGATACTGAAAACGAAGCCGCTACCGGTGTAACTGCTGAACAAGCGTTGAGCCATGTGATGATTCGCTACGAGTACAGCAACCACGCTTACATTATTTACGTTGACGACCATGCTCCGGCAGGAGATTACGAAGTTACTTACGAGCTTGAAAACAAAGTGGGTAACACACAACACGGAAACGTATTGTACTTGACATTCAAGTTTAGAGTAGCGTTGCGCGATATTACTGTTGAACACGACAAAAACACCGTAAACTGGTTAGATGACAACAAAACCATCCGCGTACAACACACACGCATTACCAACACAATTGATGAAGGACATAGTCCTTTCAGAAGTGACGATGGTTACAGAGTGGACTTGAGAGAAGCATTCATTCTCAAAGATGGTACAATTGATATCGTAACGGATACCAAACCGGCTATTGACGGTAGAAATGTAGGTAAAGTTCCAAGTTATAATCCTAAATTCGAATTTATCCAGGATGCCAAAATCAAAGCAGCCGGATTCAAGTACGAACGCGATGCTAACAATTACCTGACACGTATTACGCTTAATGGTGAATTGGCTGCACGTATTGAAAACGATCCTGCAGATGGTTTCAACTACTTGTATATCAAATTCAACAAGGCTGGTGATATGTTGTACAACTACTTGATGCAAGATATGTTGGCAAGCAACGACCTTACCAAGCATAACGTTTGGACTAAATGGGGTAAAACAGAGTTGATGAAATTTGACGATATGGAACGTCTGTTACCTGTACGTCTTGTAACCGATATTAACGCAACCTGCGCTGACAAGGAATCTTACAAATTCCCGAACGGTAACTACTACTATATCGACGATTTCAACATCAAGTTCGAAAGAGCATTACGCTGGGCATTTACAACTGTTGAGATGACTGACAATCAGCGGATTCAAGGTCACTTCTTCGACTTCTTCACGAAAGATGTACATGCTACAGATGAGACCAAATCGGTTTATCGCGGAGTGTTCGACCATGCTTACGACCTGTCGCACGGTTATGGAAACTTGGTTCACCCACGTTGGGAGCCGGGTATGAGTTTAACTCCTTATACTTTCACTAATCCGTTTGCACAGGCTTGGTTCTATGGGCTTAATTCTGCACCTCTCATGCTGACTGACGACGTGCTCCATCCGTTCGAAATTGATAATGTTTTAGGAGATTATGCTACTTCAATCTCCGGATCTTATCACGGTCTCGACCACTCTAAAGTTGAAGTATCAACCGATGGTGGCAACACTTGGAAACCGGCAGATCAAGATTACTCTGTGTTAGCTCACAACAAAAGATATTTCAATGTTATTCAGCATGCAGTATACGTAAATGTTTGGTGGTGGTCTGTGCCTGTTCTAGTGGAAGTACCGGTAGCTATCTGGCAAGGAAATCAAACTGCTATCACTTCACCGATTTATTTCCGTGTACCTGTTACAAACTATACCGCAATGCAAAACGGTCTTAATACCGATGGTAACTATTGGATTGGCTTCCGTGCTGGTAGCGCGAAAGTGAAAGGATACGCAGTATTCAAAATTAACCCGAGACCCTAATCGTTAAACGCTTTTTAAAGCGAGATTAGTTCTCAACTAAATGTAAAAGGCGCCCCTTGTGGGCGCCTTTTTTGCGTTGCGATCAATTCCCGCCCGGTTGTTTGTAGAGACGTAGCATGCTACGTCTCTACGGTGAATATATCACAGCCGGTGATTAATTTTGATACGTAGCATGCTACGTCTCTACGGTGAATATTTCACAGCCGTTGCATTGTTTTTGATACGTAGCATGCTACGTCTCTACGGTGAATATATCACAGCCGGTGATTAATTTTGAGACGTTGCATGCTACGTCTCTACGTTGCGCCGTTCCCTGCCGGTTCGTGCCAGACACGTATTCGACGAATAAATTGAAAAAAAATCATATCAATAATATCCGGATATATAATCTGTTTTTTGTTTTATTGGCATCATTCGCACCTTACAAAATCACGTTGAACGATTCTTTTTTTTGATACACGACATTGTCACATATCCACGGTTCACCATTCCCGCCCGATGGTTTGTTGTAGAGACGTAGCATGCTACGTCTCTACGGTGAATAT
>CAZKZB010000094.1:0-8445 GCA_964557135.1 uncultured Petrimonas sp.
GGGGAAAATCCACAATTAAAAAACCCTAATTGACTGATTGTCAATTAGGGTTTTGGTTTCCGAGTACCCAGAGCCGGGATCGAACCGGCATGGAAGTGAATCCACTGGTGTTTGAGACCAGCGCGTCTACCAATTCCGCCATCTGGGCAAGTTGTGTAGAAAAGTGAGTGCAAAAGTACATAAAAAAATCATAACTAAAAAAAGTTACGCACTTTTTATTTCGAATTATTTTTTTTGAAGAAAAACCGAATGAAATAAAACAGCAATTGTTAAAACAAACACACAACCCAATGCGTTATACCGATAGGAAAAATTGAAAAATAAGAATCCAAAAATATACACATCTCACAAGTCTTACTATAACGTTATGAAGAACAACAATTTTTGTGTAATAATGGGAGGGGGCGTCGGCAGCCGTTTCTGGCCCTTCAGCAAAGAAGATAAACCCAAACAATTTCTCGATTTTTTTGGTACCGGACGTTCATTGCTTCAGAGCACATTTGATAGGTTCAGAAAAATAATTCCCGTTGAAAATATTTTTGTTGTAACCAACGACGCATACGCCGGCATGACCCTTAAACAGCTGCCCGAATTGTCCGAAAATCAGATTCTACTCGAACCGCTGCGAAGAAACACCGCGCCGGCAATAGCTTTCGCCGTATTTCGCATTCAAGCCATAAATCCGGATGCCAACATTGTGGTAGCGCCTTCCGACCACTTGATTTTGAAAGAAGACATTTTCCTGTCGGAAATTGAGAGAGGATTGCAGTTTGTGGCAAAGAACCCGTTTTTATTGACGTTGGGGATTAAGCCCAGCCGCCCCGAAACAGGGTATGGTTACATACAAGAAAATCATGAAGAGGTAATGGACGGGATAAAAAAGGTGAAGACTTTCACCGAAAAACCCAACATCGAACTGGCTAAGGTTTTCTTCGAAAGCGGTGAATTTGTTTGGAATTCCGGGATTTTCCTCTGGAATGTAAAATCGATTATCGAATCTTTCAGGAAGTATTTGCCCGATATCGTGAATAAGTTTAATGAAGGTAAAGAGTTCTTCAATACTCCCCGAGAGAAAGAGTTTATTGATGAAGCATTTCCGTTTTGTCCCAATATTTCAATCGATTACGGAGTTATGGAGAAGGCAGATAACGTGTATGTTATCGGATGCGACTTTGGATGGTCCGATTTAGGAACCTGGGGATCCCTGCACGAAATAACCGAGAAAGATGATAATGACAACGCCAGCCTTCACTGTAAAACATTGTTTATTGAGAGTTACGACAACGTAGTGACTATGAGCGACGGCAAATTGGTGGTAATACAAGGGCTCGACGGATACATTGTTGCAGAATCGGATAACGCGTTACTGATTTGTAAAAAAGAAGATGAGCAGCGCATCAAACACTTTGTAACCGATGTGAAATTCCGATACGGAGACGAGTATATTTAACGCCTGTAACTTGCACCTCTCCCCCGATTAACTGATAAAAAGCAACTCCCGATATTTGGGTAGAGGCCACATCTGATTATCCACAATGAGTTCCAATTTATCGATATGGTAGCGAATTATGTTTAAGAAAGGTTCTACCGTATTGTGATAAGCGATGGCTTTTTCGCGTGCGTCTTCTAATTTGTTGGCCGATTTTCGGGCATCCACCATATCGTCCACGTTGGTTTTAATGGCCGAAATGTGCGTAGCAATCTCTTCGATAAGCGCAGCGTCTTCTATTGATAGTTTGGTGGCTTTCTCTTCATCAAATACCACGCGCATTTTATACAGGTTATCCAGCAACATCGACTGGTATTGCGTGGCTACCGGGATGATATGGTTCATACTTAAATCGCCCAAAACACGTGCTTCAATCTGTATTTTTTTGGTATATGTTTCCCACTTTACCTCGTTTCGGGCGTGAAGTTCGCGTTCGTTCAGCACGCCGGTACTTTCATACATTTTTACGGTTTCTTTCGAAAGATACGCATCATAAATCAGCGGTACATTGGTTTCGCAATCCAGACCGCGTCTTTGCGCTTCTTCTCTCCACTCGTCGCTGTATCCGTTTCCATCGAACCGGATGGCTTTGCATTCTTTGATGTACAGGCGAAGGGTGTCGAAAATGGCTTGCTCTTTCTTAATACCCTCTTTCAATTTTCTGTCGATTTCCTTCTTAAAATCAATCAACTGACCGGCAACAACCGCGTTTAGCACGCTCATGGCTGCGGAGCAATTTGCCGATGAGCCTACGGCGCGGAATTCGAATCGGTTTCCGGTAAAAGCAAATGGCGAAGTGCGGTTTCGATCGGTATTGTCTATCAGCACTTCGGGAATATGCGATATGCCCAGTTTCATTTTCTTAAGCTCATCCATGGTGATGTCATCATCCTCCGAACTTTCTTCTATTTTATCGAGTACAGCTGTAAGTTGTGAACCTAAGAAAACGGAGATAATAGCCGGAGGAGCTTCGTTGGCGCCCAATCGGTGTGCGTTTTGCGCCGACATAATGGACGCTTTCAGCAGGGCGTTATGTTTGTAAACCGCCATAAGCGTGTTGACGAGGAACGTTACAAACCGCAAATTCTCGTGCGTTGTTTTGCCGGGTGTGAAAAGGCCCACGCCGGTATCCGTTCCCAACGACCAGTTGTTGTGTTTGCCTGAGCCGTTCACTCCCGCGAAAGGTTTTTCGTGCAACAGCAATTTGAAATTGTGTCGAGCCGCTATTTTATGCATCAACGACATTATTAGTAGGTTCTGGTCTATAGCCAAGTTGGTTTCGCCGTAAATAGGAGCAAGTTCAAACTGATTGGGTGCCACCTCATTATGGCGAGTTTTCAACGGAATGCCGTATTTGTAAGCCTCGTACTCAACCTCGCGCATAAAAGCCACAACGCGCGGGGGGACAGCTCCAAAATAATGATCTTCCAACTGCTGATTCTTGGCACTTTCGTGTCCCATCAATGTCCTTTCGGTTAGGTTCAAGTCGGGGCGAGCAACGTAAAGCGCCTGATCTACCAAAAAGTATTCTTGTTCCCAACCTAAATAGGAGTACACTTTTTTCACGTTCGAGTCAAAAAGTCTGCAAACTTCAACTGCCGCTTTGTCGATTGCCAATAACGATTTCAGCAGCGGAGTTTTATAGTCGAGCGCTTCACCCGTGTAAGAAATAAACACGGTAGGAATACAAAGCGTATCTTCGATAATGAATGCCGGCGACGACGGATCCCATGCCGTATAGCCGCGTGCTTCGAAAGTGTTCCGAATACCGCCGCTGGGAAAACTCGATGCGTCCGGTTCCTGCTGAGCAAGCAGTTTTCCCGAAAACCTCTCTATGATGTTTCCACTTGGCCCGTTCACGTAATCCACAAACGAGTCGTGTTTTTCTGCAGTTCCTTCGGTAAGCGGTTGAAACCAATGTGTGTAGTGTGTGGCGCCCATTTCAATAGCCCACATTTTCATTCCGGCTGCCACGTGGTCGGCAATTTCGCGTTGTAACGTAATCCCTTGGTCGATGGCATTAAGAACGGTATTCATCGTTTCTTTGGAGAGATACTTTGCCATTTGTGTCCTGTTGAATACATTTTTACCGAAATATTCCGATGGGAGTTGATTGGGAACTGAAATTTCTACCGGTACCCTTTTCGATGCTTCTTCTACTGCTTTGAACCTGAGTGTTGACATATACTGATGTTTTTTAATGCTTGTGCTCTAATAACCTTGTCGTTTAATTAGAAATACGGTGCAAAATTAATCATTTTATCCTTTTTGTTTAGTAATTAATGAAAAAATGATAAAAAACAAGGTCTTGTATCAGTTAATCAATCATATAGAAAACGACGTACATTCAAGAAAAAATTATTATCTTCGCAAAACGAAAGATAAATCCGGATATCCGACTTCAGACATTGATCATATAGACAATTAATCAAAAATACACAACATGAAGAAATCAATTTTAAGCCTACTTCTTACCTTGCTTGCGTTTTCACTTTCTGCCGATGAAGGAATGTGGATGCTGCACCTGCTGAAACAACAAAAGTATTCCGAAATGCAGAAACTGGGGTTAAAACTACAGGATTACGACATTTACAACCCCAACGGATCGTCGATAAAAGATGCCGTGGTTCAGTTCGGAAGAGGATGTACGGGCGAAGTCATCTCCTCGGAAGGATTGGTGCTTACCAACCACCATTGCGGTTATGGACAAATACAACAGCACAGTACCCTCGAAAATAATTATCTAGACGATGGTTTCTGGGCGATGACCAAAGCCGAAGAGCTCCCCAATCCCGGCCTGACCGTTACCTTTATCGATAAAATTGAGGATGTCACCGCTTACGTGAAAGAGTGTCTTCAGCGGGATAAAGAGATAGACAAAGACGGTGTGCTTTTCCTCTCGCCTTCCTACCTGAAAAGCATTGCGATTGAAAGAGTGGGGGATGAGTTCCTGAAAAACAATTCCGGAACCGATGTGGAAATAAAACCGTTTTTCAACGGCAACCAATATTTTATGTTTATCAAAAAGATATACTCCGATGTACGCCTTGTGGGTGCCCCGCCCAGCTCCATCGGAAAATTCGGCGCCGATACCGATAACTGGGAGTGGCCACGCCATACGGGCGATTTCTCGCTTTTCCGCATTTATGCCGACAAAGACGGCAATCCGGCTACCTATTCCCCCGACAATGTACCGCTTAAACCCAAGCGATGGCTCACCATTTCCACGAAAGGTGTCAACGAAAACGATTTTGCCATGATGATTGGTTTTCCGGGAACCACTCACAAGTACTATACTTCGTGGGAAGTAGCTGAAAGACGCGATATCGACAACGCCGTGCGTATCAATATGCGGCGTGTGCGCCAGAATGCCATGCTGGAGGAAATGCTTGCCGACCCACAAGTGAAAATTCAATACGCGTCTAAATATTCAGGCTCCACCAATGGTTATAAAAATGCGATTGGAACCAATTGGGCGATAGATTTGCGTAATTTCGAACAGGTGAAACTCGAACAACAAAACCGCGTGTTGGATTGGGCAGCGAAAAACAACCGACCACAGTACGCGCAAGCGTTGGATGAAATCCGTAAAATAGTGGAAAACAGAGCCGATTTGCGTTATCGAAGCTGGATGTTGAACGAAGGGATTGTCAGAGGGATAGAATTTGCCAACGTTCCGTTAACAGCGGCTAATGTACTTATAACGGCAATTGAAAGTAACGATGAGGCTGAAATTGAAAAAAGCACATCGCAATTGGTTGCCGATTATCATGCCTTTGCCAATAAAGATTATAGTCGGCGGGTAGATAAAAAAGTGGCTAAAGTCATGCTGAAAGAATACACGAAACTGGTGCCGCGCGAAAAACAGCCGACCTACTTTGACGCGATACACTCACAATTCAACGGTGATGTGGATAAGTTTGTGGATTATATTTTCGAAAACTCTATTTTCGGCAGTGAAGAAAAGCTGCAACAGTTTGTGACAGGGAATAGAAATGCAGAAGTGTTGAGAACCGATCCCATGTTTCAGTTTGCCCGTTCGGTAACAGACGAGATGCTTTCGCTCCGTACCCGGTTAAGCGCCTTCGATAATTCTTTCTCGATAGCGAGGCGCGCATACTTAGAGGGTATTTTGGCCATGGACGGCGCAAACGCGCATTTTCCGGACGCCAATCTCACCATCAGGCTTACTTACGGTCAACTGAAGGGATACAAACCCCGAGATGCCGTTTATTATATCGGACAAACTACGTTGGACGGAGTTATGGAAAAAGAAGACCCCGATAACTGGGAATTTGTAGTATCCGATAAACTCAAAACACTTTATAGGGACAAAGATTTCGGTCGATACGCTTTACCCGACGGCAAAATGCCGGTGAATTTTGTTGCGACTACGCATTCCACGGGTGGAAACTCCGGAAGTCCGGTCATGAACGCTAAAGGAGAACTTATCGGTATAAATTTCGACCGTAATTGGGAAGGGGTTGGCGGTGATATTCAATATCTTCCCGACTATCAACGCAGCATTATCGTGGATATTCGGTATGTATTGTTTGTTATCGATAAATTCGCCGGTGCTACGCATCTTATCCAAGAAATGGATATAAAGTAAAATTCTTCGAAGTTCGACTAACTTTTAAAAAAAATCCTCAAAGAAATGTTATAATACATAAAAAAACCATATATTTGTAAGGTGTAAATTCTATTTTTTAAAATACCGTAATCATGAAAACGAAATTTTTTTACTCTGCATTAGTTTGCGTGATTGCATTGCTGACCGGATGCGGAACAGCGCAAAAGGGATTGAAAAGTGAAACAGCGAAGCGCTTGTTTGGGTTGTGGGAGGTGAAGGCCATTCACAATAGCAACGAAGGAGGCTACAAGGAAATGCCTCACGGAATGTTTAAAATGATTATCGACGACGGCAGGTTCGTTAACTTCATGACTACCAGCAAAGGTTCCATGATTACAGTTGACGGAACGTACAGACTGGTTGGGGACTCCTTGTATATTGAAGAAATTAATCATTCTTTCAACAGAACACAGATTGGAAAAGACAATCCGCTGAATTTGAAATTATCAGGACGTAAGTTTATGTACCTGAGATGGTTCCAAGCAGTAGATGAATTTGGCGAAAATCAGAATCAATGGGTTGAGGAAATCTGGCAACGGGTAGAGCTCGAAGATATGGAATTTACCCGTTTCGAGTTAGAGCAGGAACTCAGAACTTTGATAAAAGACCCTGACTTAATCAAGAAAATCATTGATTAATTTTTCCGTGAAAACGAATTAAAAACGAGCGTGTGAAATGTTTTTACACGCTCGTTTGTTTTTTGAACTCTCGGATACCGAATGTTAGTCTCGTAAGTGTTATAATTTCGACAGAGCCTCACCTAATTCATTTTTAATATCATCGATATGTTCTAACCCGAGAGATAGGCGCAACATGTTCGGATACACGCCCGATGCAATTTGTGCTTCTTTCGAAAGTTGCTCGTGCGTGGTAGTTGCCGGATGAATTATCAACGTACGCGTATCACCCACGTTAGCCACGTGGCTGATTAACGACAGACTATCGATAACGGTGGCAGCCTGCTTTTCATCTCCTTTGATAAAGAACGACAGCACACCGCCAAAACCATTGTTCTTCAAATATTTCTTCGCTAAGGCGTGATATTTGTTACTTTCCAATCCCGGATAGTTCACTTTTTCCACTTTCGGATGTTTCTCGAGCCAACGGGCTATTTCCAGCGTGTTCGTGTTTATTCGTTCGGCTCGAAGTGAAAGAGTCTCTAATCCCTGCAGCATCATGAACGAGTTGAACGGGCTAATGGCCGGGCCAAAATCGCGAAGCCCTTCCACACGACAACGTATCGCGAATGCGATATTTCCAAAAGGTGATTGATCTCCGAAAACTTCCCAGAAATTCAGACCGTGATATCCTTTCGACGGTTCGCTTATCGCGGGATATTTTCCGTTGTTCCAGTTGAAGTTCCCCCCGTCGATAATGATTCCCCCCATCGATGTGCCGTGCCCGCCAATCCACTTTGTGGCGGAATGAACCACAATGTTTACGCCCCATTCAATAGGGTTAAAAAGGTATCCGCCTTGCGCAAATGTATTGTCCATAACCACGGGCAAGTCTTTTTCGCGGGCGAGTGCTACAATTTTTTCCACGTCGGGAATGTTGTATTCCGGATTGCCAATCATTTCAAGATAGATCGCCTTTGTTTTTTCGTCGATAAGGCTTTCAATGCTGCTCACATCGTCCCCGTCGGCAAAACGAACTTCGATTCCCAATCGTGCAAACGAGACATTGAAGAGATTATAGGTTCCGCCGTATAAAAACGAGGTGCTAACTATGTTGTCGCCTGCTTCAGCCAGGCTGTTTATGGCAATAAATTCAGCCGACTGTCCCGATGAGGTTGCAACGGCTGCGACTCCTTTTTCCAAAGCGGCCATTCGTTTCTCGAAAACATCGGTCGTGGGGTTTTGCAACCGAGTGTAAATGTTTCCAAACTCTCGTAAACCGAATAAGTTAGCTCCATGCTCTGCATTTTTAAAAACAAATGCGGTAGTTTGATGAATGGGAGCCACCCGCGAACCTTCAATTTGGTCGGGTTGTTGTCCTGCGTGAATTTGCAGGGTGTCGAAATGTAAACTTTTCATTTTTTGTTAATTATGTAGTTGTTGAAATAACCTAAACGTAGCATTAATTGTTTCGGCGGAAGCTAAATATGATTTTTCACTTAATTAAACTGTTGAATCGAAATTAATAAGCTGCTTTTTGCAATAAAATGCCACAATGCAAAAGTAAATGAAAATATGGGATATCCGCACAAATATGTGTTAAATGTGCAATTAATGGATAATTCTATAATTTTTTACGGGAAAGTTGTAGTTTTAGGCGTATAGGTCAAAAAGTAGGCTGTTTTTTAGTTCCTTTTGTCAATAGG
>CAZKZB010000095.1:0-8096 GCA_964557135.1 uncultured Petrimonas sp.
CCTTTTTTTACACACAATTTTCTGTTGCACTTATTACTCTCTGAGAAAACGACTGTGTCGTTCCTGATGCGACTGTTTATACATTCGCTTTGTTTTTTCATCCAAAAACGAGCGGTCTATTAACTCTTCTATAAGTGGATCGTTTTCAGAAAACATTGCGATGATGGCATCTCGCTTTTTGGGCAATACCCCTATGCGATTGGCAAAGGTGATAAAATCTGTCTTACAGGGGTGTCCGCTATTACGGTATATTTCGGAATGTTCAGTCTCCGGTATTAAACCGTCTTGAAGGGCAAAATCCTCGTCTTTTACGTGAATGGACGTATTCATTAAATCGTAGGCAGGGGAGAGTAGGTAATCGCCACCTGCTGACTGTTGTAATGAAAAATTCTTCAAATGGGCATCGCCATTGGCAAAAAGGTAATTGAAAACGATTAGTGTAAACAGCTTGCTCATTTCTACCCGCCAAGCCGACACGTGGCTTTTTAGCAGTTGCGCCACATCTTCGTAGCTTCCTGAATACTTGAAATCTTTGCCGTGGGTAAAGGAGGTCTTTCCTGCCAGAGAAGAGAAATCTTCCTGCTTGATTTTATTTCCATCGGCATCAAAATCGAAACGTTTGGTAATATACGCCGTTTCTCCGTTGGCAAAGAATAGAAGCCCATTCTCAGCCACATTTATCCTGAACACCTGCCGTGCAATCTGCATCGTCAGGTGTTCATTGGCAGGGATCATCTGGCGAAACCGTAGATGTTTGTAGTTCGGAGCCGGTTTGATGATATACCGCCCTTTTTCTCCTACAGGTGTAAGAATTATCTTACCGTCACTCGCAATTGCCGACAGCTTTTCTTGCACACCGGAAACCAAAATTTGGTTTATACTCTCTGCAAGGTCAAGACTATCCGCATCATAGTCGAAATCCAGAAATGGAGAAACTTTCTTGCCGTCAAATAGTTTGCGAAGACAAGCGGGACTATACGTTTCGAATCTCGGTGTCAAATTGCCGGGGCAGACTTTTATCTTTTTCATATCTTTCTCACGGTTATCGCTCCGATGGTGTCCGTATGCGCTGTTGCCAATAATAATCCAAAAGCATCGTTCTCATCAATCTTCAGAGTACGGCATTGGATTGTTTTATTCGCCCCTTCCGACAACATATTGTAAAAGAACGGGAAAAGCCTCGTAGAAGTAAATTCTTTAGTCGATTTAGGAAACGACGGGCTTATGGCTGTTTGCTTTTCGTCAATCAAAAAAGAGTCGGCATAGCGAAATAAATATGTTCCGCCATCGGTTTCGGTCAATAGACCTGCAAAAATCCCGTTACTAAACACCTCTGCCTGTCTCATTTATGCATCTCCTTTACTTTCAATATCAATTCCAAGCCCAGCACATCCGCTATTTTTGTAAGCGTGGAGAGCGATGGGTTGCCCTTGCCCGACTCAATGCTTTTGATAATCCGCAGGCTCAGTCCTGTGTAATCTGCCAAATCTTGCTGAGTTAAACCCAACAAGTCACGTCTTTCCCGTATAATCGAATGGATATCCATGGTGCACTATATTGCCTTTTTGCTGCAAATATAACGTTTTGTTTTCAACAAACAAAGAGAAAGTGCAATTTATTTCACTTTGATTGTTTTTTGTAGAGCATTTTAGAAAAGGGATAGGTGATAATCCCGATGTCTCCTCGTATCAGGATAATACACTGCGTAAAGGATATTTTTCCTGCCAAAGAGGAGAAATCTCTCTGTTTGATTTTATTTCCATAATCCTCTCGTTCCCGCATATCAGGATAATACATAAGCAGTTGCCAAGCACTATTGTACAAACTGTGTGTTTTGTTTACGAAATGCGGTTAAAATAGCGATAAAAATTACTATCTTACCACTTATTTGTTATTTTTGTAAAACAAAATAGACGAGAAAAATGTATGGAACGATTAAAAGTTGCTATTGCCGATAAAATTTTGGAAATTTCATCGGGAAATCCCGAAGAAATAAAATATAAGTTGGGTAAAATTCAGCGATTCAGCGATTTTGCAGAAGCATGTAAAACACTGATGACGAAATATCCCGAAATTGAAACAGAACTGCTCGAAATGGTTCGAGACGATGACTTCGACGCTTCGCGTGCTTCGCGCCGAGTAGATTCCATCATCAGTCGCGAACAGAAAATAACGCCATCCACTCCTGATTATCAGGCTAATCAAATTCCGGAAGTAATTCCCATTATAACTCCGCCACCGACAACCGTTCACGAAAATAACATGTCTGTCACAGAAAATGAAACGCTGTCCGGAGACACCATTGAAGAATACCAAGAGCAATATACATCGGCAGAAGAACCGCCTGTGGTTGAAGAGCCAACTGCTGCGGATAAAACAAATCAACCCGAAAAAGAGGTCATCTTTTCAACCACACCCCG
Source organism: uncultured Petrimonas sp. (assembly GCA_964557135.1). Classification (GTDB taxonomy): domain Bacteria; phylum Bacteroidota; class Bacteroidia; order Bacteroidales; family Dysgonomonadaceae; genus Petrimonas. The sequence goes on from CAZKZB010000095.1 coordinate 2,421, forward strand.
GCAAGATGCTGAAGGGGAAGATAAAAAAGTAAAAAGAAAAAAACAACTCACGCTGCTTTGGCAAATTTTGGCTATAGCGGTAGCCGTTTTTGTGCTTGTAATTGTGGTCAAGTTTGTAGTAAGTTATTGGAAAATAATACTTATTGTGCTTGGTGCTCTGTTAGTAATTTATTTACTTTGGATTTTTCTTAAAAGACGTAATAGAAAAAAATAAATTAAGTGGAAGAGAATATACCGATAAAGAAGAGAAGCCATTCGACTTACTTTTTCTTAGCTACGACAATCATTTTGGCGGTATTGCTGATAATAAACAAAATGAATGAAGCTAAGGATAAAAGATACAATACCTCCACTGTCCTTAGCAAAATTGTTCATATCCAGGAACTTGCCACTGTGAAATACAATTATGCCGGCGTCATCGGATACAAAGATAATTTTAAGATACTGAACATCAACGTTCCGCTTACCGATAAATATTTTTTGCTGAAATACGACGGCTACCTCAAAGCAGGAGTCGATTTCAATAGAATAAAAGTGAATATTAACGGCGAAAATGTTCATGTATCGATGCCTAAAGCACAGATTTTCGATATCGTTATCGACGAAAACAGCATAAAAGTGTACGATGAAAGTGAAAATGCCTTCAATCCCATAAAAATACAAGACTACAACAAGGCGTTGATGGATGAGAAAGAGACAATGAGGCAAGATGCCATAAAACAGGGCGTTTTAAACGATGCAAACCGCCAAGCGGAGCTGGCGGTAAAATCGTTGTTGGAGGGGATGGGATTCAAAAAAATAGAGTTAACTACCGAAATTGTTATTCCCGAACTGCATTAACTACGCATTTAAACTCAAACAGCTATGAAATTTACTACAAAACTTTTTTTTACCTGGACATCTATTTTCTTACTATTCTACATCACCGTTATTGCTATCATCAGCCTGTTTTGGGGTATCCGTATTCAATTTTGGCAGTTGCTGTTGGTGTTCTTCATTGCCGGTGTTGTGCCGCCAGCTGCGCTTACATGGCTCTTTTTCAAAAGATTGGACTATATGGAGTCCGAAGACGTAAATCCACCCACATTTTCGGGACAAAAAAAAACAATCCTGACTTTTAAAGCGAGATTAAATAATCATTACGCAGAGATGCTGCAAAAAATCGACAGAAACTTTATCGTATCCTATTCCGATAAGGAAAACCAAGTAGTTAAATTCCGAACCGATAGTCGAATTATGTCGTGGGGGGTTGGCGGATACGTTAAGTTACTGGACAACGACAAAGTGCAGACAATTATCTACCCGATAAATGCCGATTCGAAAAGGGAGGAAAAAGTATTGTTGCAGACCCTTCGGCTACTGAGGTCGGTGCTTAACCCGTAGAAAAAGTTTCTGAACAACAAACCTTAAGTTAGAAACGGTATGGGCAAAAGTCTTTACCGATTACTTTCAAAAGGATAACCTTCGCAATACAAAATTACCCGTTCGTCGATAAATTTCAGAAAATCGTTGTGCTGATTCTTGGTTATCATCTTTGGATAGCTCAAGATGAGGAGTTCCTGCGATTGCGATTCTAACCGATAGGGTAAGTGCATGAATCGATAAGGAGTAAGCGTAAAGCCCGCTCTTTCGTAGAATTGCAACCGCCTTACCGATAATTCGTTAATCAACGGGTCTATTTCCAAAATAATGGTATGGTCTGAGTCGCGCAGGTGGCGAAGCAATTGCGAGCCGAAACCGTGTCCGCGCAATTCAGGATTCACAGCTAAGTATTCCAAATAGCGGTACGACTCCCACTCCCAATAAAAAAGCAACCCGATAAGCTCGCTGCCCTCCCACGCCGAAACCGGAAAAAATTGAGGGTCGGAGCAAGCACGGATGTGGTCGTCTATCTTTCGCCTTTCGGCGACAGGAAAGCTGTTTTCATACAGTTCCCATACTTTCTTCCAGCGTTGTGAGTCTGTCTCTTTTATCTGTAAATATTCCATTCTTTTGTAGATTGAATGAGATTGATTAAGATTGAATTCCGAAACTGCTTGATGTTTATGGCCTTTTATATGTCTTCTGTCTTTGTTCTTTGTTCTTTGTTCTTTGCTCTTTGTTCTAAATCTCACACGTTCCGTCTGCATTACACGATTTTCCTTTCCTCACTTCCATATCGTTGAGGGTAGCACGCTTCAATTTCCAGTTCTCATAAGCTTTCTCAATTGTGTCTAAGAAGACCTGCACCGGTTCCGAGCCAATGATTGCCTGCTTGCGATCGAACAAGAATGTTGGAACAGTATCTATTCCCAATCGATGCGCTTCCTCAATATCCCGTTTCACCTCAGTTTTAAAATCTTCTCCTGCAAGCATTTGTCTTATTTCAACTTCCTCAAGCCCGGCTTTCGTACCTATCTCGACCAGCAACTCAATGTCGCTGTAATCCTGTGCATCTTCAAAATAGGCTTTCGAAACAAGCGTTAAAACCTTGGAATCCAATTGTCTTTTAGCTGCCAGTTTTACCAACCGATGCGCGTCAAGTGTATTAGCTGCCACGGCATTGGGTAAATTAAACTTCACACCGGCTCTCTTGGCCAATTGTTCAATATAAGCAAACATCTGTTTCATATTGTTTTCGGGCACACCGGCGGTTTTCAGTAGATAATCTACAACGGGATAACCCTTTCCTTTATCGGGTAAATTGGGATTCAACTGAAACGCTTTTATCACCAGTTCTACTTCATCGGCGTGGGCAAATTGCCGCAAAGCCTGTTCGTAATGGATTTTACCGATATAACAATACGGACACATAATATCTGTCCAAACTTCAATTTTCATCTGTTTGTTTACTTGCTTTTTATTGAATACTACTTTTGCAGTAATTTAAACACCTAATCTTATTTTTTGTTTATGGTACACTTATTTAAAACAAGTAAAAATGGCCTACAAGGTTTACAGAATGGGGCTTGGGATTATTTTTCCAACAATTTCTCAATCGCCGCCTTTGTTTCCGGTAAAGACGGAAGTATATGGTTGCCAAAATCCACCATTACGCCGTTTTTATCGAAAAGCAGGTAGTACGGGACACTGCTGCCTGTGTTGAAACGTTTTATGACGTCTTGCCACTCTTTATCGGTAAGAGCAATGTGAACTCCGGGAACGTCAAGATTAGCGATAATGTTTTTCCCGCGTTCGGTTTCGCCGTCTAACCACAAGTAAACAAACGTAACGGGCTCATCGGCAAGCTCATCGTGGAGTGCTTTGGAGTAGGGTATTTGACGCATACACGGCCCGCACCACGTTGCTGTAATGTCCACATACACCACTTTCCCGGAATTGGATTCGAGAATCTGTTTTACGATGTTGGCAGAATCGGTTATCAGCGAGCCGCTCCCGTGTAATTCAACGGAATTTTTCCCTAAAACGGCATCGGAATATACACGCGGATTGGCGTTGTAGGTTTTTACCCGATTGTATTGGTTGTTGAGCGTGGTGCGCAGGAACGGGTCGGTAATTGTTTTGTTTATCATTGCGCGGTTGCTGTCAACCCAATCCGTTTTGTGGGCAGTGAGGTAAAAGTTACTAACAAAAATAGCAGAAGCTAATTGCGACAGGTAACTGTTAGCAGAACTCGATTTGAGTTTTTCAAATACCCCGTCCCATGACGCGTTAACATTCTCTCTATTGAATAATTCCGGATTACTTTCTTCTATTTTGTATCTTGAGAATAAGCTCCCCATTTCAAAATAGCTTGCCATTATTATCGTGTTATCTATTTCTTTTTCAAATTCTTTCACAAAATTGTAATATGTTTCCCGTTCTTTTCCTGTCAGTTCTTTTTTTGTTCGTACGGTGTGCTGATAGGGGTATATGAACAGCGCGTGGTAATAATCCAACGCTACCTGCTTTTTCGCCCACATATTAAATGTTTTTGATGTGTTGTTTTCTTGTTGAAAAGCGGCGAGTTTCTGCAGCGTTTCATCGTATTGTTTTTTTGCTTTTTCTTTGTATTCTGAGGAAGATAGTTCATACGGTTGGCTGTATCGCCCTAAGTATTGGTTTCGGAAAGCGTTGATGTGGCGGTTAAGTTCGGCGTTTGTTCCTTCGAAAACGGTGCGGGCAATGTCGCGGAAATCTTTTTCGATAAACAGGCTGTCGCCCGGCGCGATAACAATGCGGTCTTCCACCGGGGTAAATGATATTTCGCGTGTGGTAATGGGGTAAATCTCAAATCGAAACATTCCGTCTTCGGCGATGGGAGAGGAGTGGGCGGTTTCGTTTCCGTAGAAATCGAGCAGTTTTATCTCCAACCATTTTACGTGCGGATATACATCGCGGTTGATTATTTTTCCGGTAATGATGGCTTTCTCGCCTTGGTCTAATTCCGAGCCGGTAAATATAGACAGAGTTTGGCTCGCTTTCTGTTGATGACAGGCAGAGAGGAGGAAAATTAAGAAGAAAAGAATTGTTTTTGGTTTCATTATTGTTTATTGGGGGATTAAATCTTTGTCAAAGTTTCAAACTTTGACAAAGATGTGGGCTACGGACTTAGAGCCGTCGGACGTGGTGGGGTTTTATAAGTTGTAAACGGAGCAATTATTTTATTTCCTGCACCCTACACCCGATAAGGTAATAGTGTGGCGATGAAGATAATAATTCCTGTCTGACTTCATCGTTTTCCCGACTGGTAAGGTAGCTTCTGTTGCTAAATCGATAAAAACCGTGTTCTTTTTCGGGCCACATGGAACCATAGAAGACAAGAGGAGTGTTTTTGTCGGTCTGCCACGTTTTGTCGGCATACCGAATCGGAAAATAGGGAACATATTTTATTCCGTCGTACGTTTCTGTCAAATAGATGTGGAAAGATTTTGCAACGTCGTTTAAAGCCACGGTGACAGCCACAATTGAATCACTCAGAGGCTCAATTTTTGTTCTCACTTTAGCGGGAATTTTGTTGTCTATAGCGACATCTTCCGAAACGGAAGAACTTAGCGAAACGGAAAGCAACGTGTCGGAATTTATGAGTTGTTGATTTTTCCATTCCTCGATAATCAAACTTACGGTGTAATCTTTTTCGAGTTCGCCCAAATGATGGTTAAAGATATACAGGTCGGCATACGTCAGAGCATCAACTATATTTTCGGTTTCAATGGGTTCGTAAAAAGAGAATGTTTTTGGATTTTTCTCTTGTTGTGAACACGAAAAAGTTAATGAGGTTATAAAAAACAAGAAAATGACTGCTTTTGGTTTCATAATACAGGCATAAGTGCCAATTTACATCATAAGACTTCTTCCAATTTCTTTTTCAGCGAACCTTTTCCGTAACCCGACCAGATTTTTTCCACCATACCGTCGGGTGAAATAAGAACGTAGGTCGGAATTCCGCGAATTCCATAGCGTGCAGAGTAATCGCTCATCCCATTATAATCATTTAGATTTATCCACGGTAATTGGTGCCTTTTTAATCCTTCTTGCCACACTTCACGCGGATCGGTGCTGATGCTGATGATGGTGAGTTTGTCGTTGTGTGTTTCGTGAATTTCCTTCATTTCGGGGAAGGCGGCAATGCACGGGGCGCAACCCACGCTCCAAAAATCGAATAGCAAATACTTTCCTTTGTATTCGGATATATCTTTTTGGTTGTTTTCGGGGTCAAAAAATAATCCCTCTGCCATTGGTTGTTTTTCTTTAATA
>CAZKZB010000096.1:0-8047 GCA_964557135.1 uncultured Petrimonas sp.
TTTGGGACGAAGTCCGCTTTTTCGGCACTTGATGTTGATGAACTTTTCAGCTCCCAGGTCGGCGCCGAATCCGGCTTCGGTAATCACATAGTCGCCGTAGGTCATAGCCATTTTCGTTGCCAGCACCGAGTTACAGCCGTGCGCGATATTGGCAAACGGTCCTCCGTGCAAAAAGGCAGCCGTGTTTTCGGTGGTTTGAACCAAATTGGGCGCGATAGCGTCTTTCAAAAGCACGGTTATAGCTCCCGCTACACCCAAATCTTTAACCGTAAACGGAGCGCCGCTGCGTTTATAACCGAGCAGAATATTCTCGACGCGACGACGCAAATCTTTTTCATCTTCGGCAAGACAAAGAATAGCCATCAGTTCAGAAGCGGCGGTAATATCGAATCCGGCTTCGAGCGGCACGCCGTTTCCGGGGCCAAGTCCGGTCACGATGTAACGCAAACTTCTGTCGTTCACGTCTAAAACTCGTTTCCACAGGATTTGTTTCAATTCTTCTTCCGAACCCTGAACACGGAAAACGTAGTTGTCCAACAACGCCGATATGGTGTTGTGAGCCGAGGTGATGGCGTGGAAATCGCCCGTAAAGTGCAAGTTGATGTTCTCCATGGGAAGCACCTGAGCGTATCCGCCTCCGGCCGCGCCCCCCTTCATCCCGAAAACCGGGCCTAACGACGGTTCACGCAGCGCTACAATGGCTCTTTTGCCTATCTTATTCAACCCCAGCGCCAAGCCGATAGAAACGGTGGTTTTTCCGATTCCCGCTTTGGTAGCCGTTATGGCTGTCACCAAAATAAGGTTGCTCTGTTTCACTTTCTCCTCATCGATAAGTTTTACGGGAATTTTTGCCATATACGGCCCGTAATTTTGCACCTCTTCGCGGGGTATTCCGATGCTTTCCGCCACATCTTTAATTTTTTTAAGCGGTGTTTCTCTTGCAATTTGAATGTCTGTCTTCATTCCCCCTAAATCCCCTGAAGGGGACTTGGGTAAGTTAGTAGTTTTTTCTGTCATAGTAGTTTTCATCTCTTTTAGTTAGTAAAATGGTTATCTCTTTTTCAATTTGTATTAAAGTATTTTCAATATCGTAAAGTACTTGAGCGTTAGAGAAACGCAATATTTTAAGTCCAAACTTTGTCAGTTCCTCATCTCGGTTCACATCATATTCATACTGCTGAGGCAGTTTATGATAACCACCGTCCACTTCTATTATCAACTTGAGTTGATGGCAGTAAAAATCAGCAATAAAATAATTTACAGGATGTTGCCTTCTAAACCGCAAACCACGTAACTGTCTTTTTGACAAGTGTTCCCATAAAAATCGTTCGGCATCTGTCTGATTACTTCGCATTTTCTTTGCAAACTCAAACAATATAGGAGTCGCTCCATAAAACATATTTTTATTATCAGTTTCCACAACACTTCGTTTTTACAAGAAAATTCAATTATTTGCGGTTTCTTATGTCCCCTTCAGGGGATTTAGGGGTCATATCCTCCAACCTAATCATCTCATCGCGCAGGCGTGCCGCTTCCAGAAAATCCAGTTTTTTGGCGGCTGCCAGCATAGCTTTTCGTGTTTGCTCGATTTTTGTTTTCAGATCGTCCGCCGTAGCATATTCGGGTAGCGGTTCCGATGCCATGGAATAATAATCGGGTTCTACGTACGCTTTGGCTTCGATGGTTTTTGTGTATTCTTTGCTCAGTGCCGATGAACGGGCTTTTATGATTTGTTGCGGCGTAATGCCGTGTTCTTCGTTGTATTTTATCTGTTTTTCGCGTCGGCGATTGGTTTCATCAATCGTCATTTGCATGCTGTCGGTAATTTTGTCGGCGTAGAAAATAACGCGTCCGTTTACGTTTCGAGCGGCGCGGCCGGCGGTTTGCGTGAGCGAACGATGCGAGCGCAGAAAACCCTCTTTGTCGGCGTCCAGCACGGCAACAAGCGATACTTCGGGCAGGTCTAATCCTTCGCGAAGCAGGTTTACGCCGATAAGCACATCGAACAAACCATTACGCAAATCGGACATAATCTTCACGCGTTCAAGTGTTTCCACATCGGAATGTATGTAATTGCAACGAACGTTGTGCTGCGACAGATAATCGGTAAGTTCTTCGGCCATGCGTTTGGTGAGCGTGGTTACCAAAACGCGCTCATCTTTCTCGACGCGTTGCTGAATTTCTTCCATCAAGTCGTCAATTTGATTGAGGCTGGGGCGCACGTCAATGGGCGGATCCAACAATCCCGTGGGACGAATAAGCTGGTCAACCACAACGCCTTCCGATTTTTCCAACTCGTAATCGGCAGGCGTGGCGCTCACGAAAATAATTTCGGGCGTGAGGGCTTCGAATTCTTCGAATTTTAGCGGCCGATTATCGATTGCCGCAGGCAGCCGGAAACCGTATTCAACCAGGTTGAGTTTGCGGGAGTGGTCGCCTCCGTACATCGCCCTGATTTGTGGAATGGTCACATGGCTTTCGTCGATAACGGTCAGATAATCGTCGGGGAAAAAATCGAGTAGGCAGAAAGGTCGGGTCCCCGGTAAGCGTCCGTCGAAATAGCGCGAATAGTTTTCGATTCCGGAGCAGTATCCAATCTCTTTTATCATTTCCACATCGTAGGTAACCCTTTCGTATAATCGTTTTGCTTCTAACGGTTTTCCGATAGACTGGTAAAACTCGACCTGTTTTCCCAAATCGATTTGAATCTCATCAATAGCCCTAAAAATGCGTTCTTTGGTAGTAACGAACAGGTTGGCAGGAAAAATGCGGTACGAGTTTAATCGTTCCGTGGTCACTCCCGTTAGCGGATCGATGGTTTCGATACTCTCTATCTCGTCGCCCCAGAAAATAACGCGCACAATAAAATCGTGATACGCCAAAAACACATCTACCGTATCGCCTTTGACGCGAAAATGTCCACGACTGTATTCGGCCGTTTCGTTGCGCGAATACAAACTGTTTACAAGCAGCCGCAGAAACTGATCGCGATCGAGCGTTTGCCCTTCGGCAATATCGATGGTGGTTTTATTGAAATCTTCGGGATTGCCGATACCGTACAAACAGGAAACCGACGAAACCACAATCACATCGTTTCGTCCCGAAAGCAACGACGAAGTTGCCGCTAAACGCAGTTTTTCTATCTCATCGTTAATGGACAAGTCTTTTTCGATGTAGGTATCCGTTGTGGGAATGTAGGCTTCGGGCTGATAATAATCGTAATACGACACAAAATACTCCACCGCGTTGTTCGGAAAAAAACCTTTAAACTCGCTGTACAACTGTGCCGCCAACGTTTTGTTGTGGCTCAGCACCAGCGTGGGTTTGTTGAGTTGCGCTACCACATTGGCAATGGTAAACGTTTTTCCCGAACCGGTAACACCCAGCAAGGTCTGATAAGGAACTTTCTGCCGAAGTCCCTCGACCAATGCTTTAATGGCTTCCGGTTGATCGCCGGTGGGTTTATAATCCGATGTGAGATGGAATTGCATAGTGCTGATAAAACAGATAAATTCCGGATTTGTTTATTTTGTCTTTTTTCGCGAAACGATAAAGAGCCGACAAATAAACGATATTTGCTGATTATAAACAGTTTGAACATTAAAAAAGCGAACAAAAAGAGTCCGCTTTTTTGTATTTATAAAGCCAGATTATCGCTTATTTTTCTCTTATCTCACTTTCCACAACTTCTACTTCTTTTACAATGTTGGGAAGTTCCAGGCCGTAACCTTTGCGTTTGTCTAAGACTTTAAGATAAGAAGCCAATAAAATTGCCGCAACCCCAAATCCGGCAAAGATAAGCATCGGAACGGTATAGTTGTATTTCACGGCTTCTCCGGCAGCAATTTGTTCGGCAACACCCGGATTACTTTTTTTCAACGCCCATCCGATCAAAATCGGCGTAAGCATCAATCCGATATTCTGAATCCAGAAGATAATGGAATAGGCTGAACCTAACACTTTATTATCCACCAATTTAGGAACAGATGGCCACAACGATGCGGGAACTAACGAAAAGGAAACGCCCAATATGATGATTGCTCCGAAAGCCACGCCGAATGTAAAGCTTTCAGCCGGTGTGAGGGCGAAAATCAGATGACACACAATCACCAACAACGAGCCAAGCATCAGCATTGTAGCCGCTTTACCTTTATTGTCGATAAACCAACCCAACAACGGCGTCAGCACCATTGCTCCGATTGGGAAGTACGAAAACAGATCGCTTGCTTCAGAAGTTGTCATTCCCAAACGGCTTTCCAACATTCCGGTAGCAAATTTTTGGAACGGGAAAATAGCTGAATAAAACAGAACGCACAATCCGGCTACCACCATAAAGGTTTTGGAGGTGAAAATAGCTTTCAAATCGCTGATGCGGAACTCTTCTTCGGCATCTGCGTCCGCGTCGGTTTTCAGAGCGTCAGTTTGAGACTCAAGTTTTTTATCGAAGAAAAAATATATCGAAAATGTCAGCAGTCCGATAAGGAGCAGCAACGTACCTACACCTACCGAAAGCGAAACACCGCCTTTTTCGGCTAAGTATGGCGATAAACGGAATACGGCAAAAACGCCCAATCGGGCAATCGCCATTTCCAATCCCATTGCCAGTGCCAATTCTTTGCCGGCAAACCATTTTACGATTCCTTTCGAAACGGTAACTCCGGCCATTTCAACACCGCAACCAAAGATTGCAAAACCGATAGATGCTACTTTCGCCGATGCGGGGAAATTAGTCCAAAAAGAGTTAAAAAAATCAAAGCCAAAACCTCCGGCATTGAAATAATCACTTATTCCGTACAATTTGATGGACGCGCCAACAACCATAAGCGTACCTGCAACAAGCGCCGCACGTCTAACCCCAATCCGATCTAAAATTATTCCGGCAAAAATAAGGAAAAAGACAAATACGTTCAGAAAATATTCTGAACCAGCCACCGCACCAAAGGTGTCGGGAGTCCATTTCAGCGAAGTTTCAAGCATTGTGCTCAACGGCGCCAACACATCAATAAACATGTAGGCCACAAACATCGTAGCCGACAGAAGCAACAACGCACTCCATCGCGCAACAGAAGAATCTCTAAGTGTAGAATGAATTTTCTCTACCATTTTTTAAAATTTTAGTTCGATTAAATGTTTAGTTTTTAAGACTTGCAAATGTACATTATTTATCGCTAAATACAAGGATTAACAGCAAAGAATAGTAACAATTGGCTTTTGGCTTTTAGCCCTTTGCTCAACGCTCATTGCCCTTTGCTCAACGCTCATCGCCTTTTTACAACGCGTCAACCTGCAATCGATTTAAGAATGCAACGGTTTTTTGAATTTCCTTGTACATCACAATATCTTCGTCCACAAAAGAGACTTCTTTGCGGTAGTTTTTCACCAATTTTTCGATAAGAGGTGACGATTTCAGCGGACGACGGAACTCAAGAGCCTGCACCGCGTTCATCAATTCAATCGAAAGAATGATATCGAGGTTGTCCATCACTTTCAGCAACTTAATGGCTGCCGTGGCGCCCATACTCACGTGATCTTCCTGTCCGTTTGACGATACGATCGAATCGCTGGACGCAGCGTAACAGTACATTTTATTCTGACTAACAACCGACGCGGCGGCGTATTGCGGAATCATAAAACCGGAATTGAGTCCCGGATTGGCAACTAAAAATTCGGGTAGTCCGCGGTTGCCGAGAATGAGTTGCGCCGTGCGGCGTTCGGAAATATTGCCAAGTTCCGCGATGGCGATGGCAAGAAAATCAAACGTGATGGCTAACGGTTGTCCGTGGAAATTTCCGCCCGAAATAATCTCGTCTGCATCCGGAAACACAGTCGGGTTATCGGTTACGGAATTGATTTCGGTTAGCAGTACCGACTTCGCGTACGCGATGGTATCCTTCGTGGCTCCGTGAACTTGCGGAACGCATCGGAACGAGTACGGGTCTTGTACGTGCTTCTTTTCTTGCACAATCAATTCGCTTCCTTCCAGAAACTTACGCACATTTTGTGAAGTTTCTAATTGTCCCAGATGCGGACGAATGAGGTGCAACTTTTCATCGAACGGCTCTATATGTCCGTCGTAAGCGTCGATGGAAATAGCCGCGATTAAATCGGCACGTTTCGAGAGGCGTTGCGCTTTCATAATCGCGAAAACGCCGTGCGCCGACATAAATTGCGTACCGTTCAAAAGCGCCAATCCTTCCTTGCTTTTCAATTTAATGGGTTCCCAGCCAAACTCATCCAGCACGCTGCCGATGTCGCGTTTTTGTCCCTTATAAAACACGTCGCCCACACCAATGAGCGGAAGAAACAGGTTTGCCAGCGGCGCCAAATCGCCCGAAGCGCCCAACGATCCTTTGTCGTAAACGATGGGCAGGATGTCGTTGTTGAACAAATCGAGCATCCGTTGTACCGTAGCCACTTGCACACCGCTATAACCGAGCGACAGGGCGTGCGCCTTGAGCAGAAACATCAGCTTCACAATCACGGGCTTAATTTCTTCGCCCACGCTGCAGGCGTGCGATTTTACCAGATTTTCCTGTAAAGTGCTTAAATCTTCGTTGGAAATGGTGCGATTACACAGTGAACCAAATCCGGTGGTAATACCGTAGATAGGTTCTTGCTGATTTTCCATCTTTTTATCGAGGTAATCACGGCATTTTTTAATGCGTTCCTTCGCTTCGGGAGCGAGTTCAATTTTGATATTTTCGTTGATGATGCGTTCTAAATCTTCGAACGTGAGGTCATCTTTTCCGATGTAGTAGATATTCTTCATAAGTCTTCTATTTGTGGATTAGTCAGTAATTGGCTGTTGGCTTTTAGCTGTTGGCTTTTGGCAAATGAGCGGAAAAGGTTTACCTGCCTTTAAGTCTGCCATATAGATTATTGAGCATTTTTTGAATTACCTGCAAATCATCAACCATTGAGGTGAAATAGGTCTCATCAATATACCCCACCTCTTTCGCTATGATTAATAAGTTCTCTGTTTCAAATGCTGAGCCCAAAGAAAATTCGATAAATCTGGCAAAATCCTTTTCAGATGTTCTTGCAGCTCCTTCAGCTATATTAGACGAAATAGAAACCGCAGCACTCTCAATTTGAGAGATAATGTTAAACTTCTCCTTATTGGGTAATTTATCTGTAAACAAATAAACCCGCTTGATGAATTGTATTGTCCGCTTCCAAACTTCGTATTCTCTGAAATTTCTCATTTGTCTTGCTTTCTTAATTTTTTCACTACCCCATCAGCCAATAGCCAAAAGCCAACAGCCAAAAACTGTTTAAAGTTGTGTTTTCACCCAGTTTACTAATTCCGTTTCTCTCTCAACAGATTCTTTCTCAATGCGGTCGCATTTTTCGGCAAGTTCAGCCACAAAAGCCTCATCTTTGATAGAACCCAAATTGATGCGCACGTTCAACAACGCGCCAATAATGGCGGTGCGGCAAGTCATCATTGCCACGCAGCCGTCGGTTACGGCATTTTTATTGCCTTTGCGCGTAGTGTCCTCAATCAAGCCCAACATTTCGAAAGCACGTTCGGCAATTTCCATCGGAACAAGAGCCGCAACCTTGGTTGCCTCCTGTATTTTCTCGCTGCGCGCGGCCTTTTGCTCGTCCGTTTCCTTTGGCAGCTTAAACGCGCCAAACACAAGATTGTAAGCATCGCTGTCGCGGTCAATATCGTTGAGAAAATGCGTGCGATACGTCTCAAACTTGGCGGCATTCTCCGTCATCAGTCCCTCCACGTCCACATAATTTTTCTTGCCGATGGTAAGGCTTGCCAACATCTGCGCCAACGACGAAGCAATAGCGCCGTTTAATGCCGATACACTGCCGCCTCCGGGAACGGGTTCGTTTCCTGCGGTTTTTTCTAAGAATTGTTTTAGAGTTAAGTCTTGTAGTTTCATTGTTTAGTCTGTTAGCCTCCCCAACCCCTCCCAAGGAGGGGCTTTTGAGGCGATTATTTATTTAGTTTATTGATATTTTCACTTACCCGATTCTCCCCTATATTTGTGCCATCTGACATTTAATAGGGAAAAGTAAAAATAGTTCT
>CAZKZB010000097.1:0-8021 GCA_964557135.1 uncultured Petrimonas sp.
TAGATGTAGGACACAAAAAGGACGCTTTTCTTCACTATTTGGATTTAGGGGTAGAGTTTAACTCTGTTTCGAGTTTTCTGAAGGCGAATCAGGATAAGAAAAAGATGTTGCAGGTTCAAAAAATGAAACTGCAACCCGATATCGAAAAAGACGGCTCTATTTCGGACAAACTGAAAGTAGGACAGGAAGTATTGGTACAGGTTGCCAAAGAACCTATTTCGACTAAAGGCCCGAGATTGACCGCCGAAATTTCATTTGCCGGACGCTTTATGGTATTGATTCCATTTATCGACCGTGTTTCGGTATCGCAAAAAATTAAATCGCGCGAAGAACGTGCCCGTCTTCGACAACTCGTACAAAGCATCAAGCCCAAAAACTTTGGCGTAATTATTCGTACCAATGCCGAAGGGAAAAGAGTGGCAGAACTTGATGCAGAGTTAAAAGTCTTGGTGAAACGCTGGGAAGATACAGCCGAAAAACTGCCGAAAGCAAAATCACCGTCATTGGTTTTCGAAGAAACAGGACGCACGGTAGGATTACTTCGTGATATCTTCAGCCCATCGTTTGAACAAATCCACGTCAATGATTCCGACGTGGCAAAACAGATTACCGAGTATGTCAGTTTGATTGCTCCCGACCGAAAAAATGTTGTAAAATATTACAACGGGGCGGCACCCATATTAGACAACTTCGGAGTCACAAAACAGGTTAAATCGCTCTTTGGCAAAACCGTTACATTTAAGAACGGCGCTTATCTCATTATCGAACATACCGAGGCATTGCACGTCATCGACGTGAATAGCGGAAACCGCAACAAACAATCGCTCGGACAAGAAGACAGCGCCTTTGAGGTAAATATTGCTGCTGCCGAAGAAATTGCCCGCCAACTGCGTCTGCGTGATATGGGCGGCATTATCGTGGTTGATTTCATCGACATGAATATGGGCGAGCATCGCAACAAACTGTTCAACAAAATGAACGAGTTTTTAGCCCCGGATAGAGCGAGACACAAAATTCTTCCGTTAAGTAAATTCGGTTTGATGCAAATTACGCGTCAGCGTGTACGCCCCGAAATGGAAGTCACCACAAGCGAGGTGTGCCCCACCTGCTTTGGGAAAGGAAAGATTAAATCGTCGATTTTGTTTACCGATACGTTGGAAGGAAAAATCGATTATTTGGCTAACAAGCTAAAAGTGAAGAAATTCATCCTGCACATACATCCTTATGTTGCAGCATATGTGAAAAGAGGGTTGTTTTCGTTGAAAGGAAAATGGAAAAAGAAATACGGAGTTTCTATGAAAGTGGTTCCCAATCAAAGTTTGGGTTTTCTGCAATACGTATTCTACGACAAAGACAACAACGAAATAGACCTGAAAGAAGAAATTGAAATGAAGTGAAAACTTCACGCAAAGTTAAAACCCGAATTGCAGATGCAGTTCGGGTTTTTGCGTATTGGGGAGACGAAGTTTTTAACTTCGTTATTTTAACGAAAGTAAGACCATTGTCTCCAGACCTTGTTGAAAAATAGAATCATTGTTTGATATCCATCAATTCCAGATAATTCTTTACGAAATATACCCAGCTATCCAATTTGTCATATAACTGCTCAGTGGCAGGAAATGGGATGTTTACATCAGGAGAAATTCCGATATTATCAATCGGATTTTCGGGAAGGCGTCGAGAGCGCGTCATTGGACACCAAAGCTCATAGTTCCCTGAAGGAAAGGGTGTTGATGTTATATTTGAATAGTCTAAAATTCCCGCGCTGTTTTGATTGCCAAAAAGTATAACTTTATCACTCTGTTTGGCAGTTAATAAGAACTGTTCGGCAGATGAGGCGTTATTTTCATTCATGATTACTCCAATGTTTCGGGGCATAGGATAAATTGTATCGTATTCAATAACCTCTGTTTCATTGGAATAATGAGGGTGAATTACAAATCCGCCTATATTCTTCTTCATTACTTCGAGTAAATCTTTTGTCCATTTTATGCCTTCTTCTCCGTTTCTTGTTTCTCCATTTTTTAATGCATCCTCAAAAAGTTTAATATTTCCTCTCGAAGCGAACCATTCAACTCCTTTAGATTCATAAGGTTTTGAATATATTAGTTTAGCTAATTCTTTATAATATTCGTCTTGTCCGCCGCCATTATTTCGTATGTCAATAATTAAGTTAGGGCGTGAAATAATATCGTTCCAATGCTTTTTGACAGCTTCGTTAGACATTTCATTGCCAAAACTTGGTACGCGTAAATAAAAAGTGTGTTCATTCAAATACAAGGCCACCGGATAGGTATTAGTGCCATTTGGATGCTTAGGTATATACGAATATAAAGTAGCTTTATCTGTTAGTTCAGAATTAGATTTGCGAACAAACCGTGTGTTATCGTGAATTTCCAAAATTTTCCCGCCCAACTGAATAGATGCTTCGTTTTTGTATGTTCTATCGTTTTTTGAAAGCGAATAGCTTGTTAATTCGAAAAGAGAATCGTTCACAGATTTAAATTCACTTATTATTTGTCCCGTTTTCCATCCGCTCCACTTTATGGGAGTTGCTAAATATCTATTGTTGTGTTTAAAAACAGCAAATTCTTCCCTATAACCTACCCAAATGCCTTCAATTCCTTTCGAGTTAATTGTTCTTTGATATAAACTATCCAAATTCACTTCTATATTTTCACCGTAGGTGGAATGTGTCATCGGTTCTGGCTTTTTGGCGACTTGGTTAGATTTTCTTCTTACGGGTCTAACTCGCAGATGGTAGTCTTTGAAAAAGCGCGTGTATTCTTCAAAATAATAGCGACAACTATCGGGGTGTTTTGCTATTCTGTTTCGAAGATTATTTTCTATATCAATAAGTTGATGGCGTGACTCTTTGGTAACTTTATCTTGATATCCGGGATAGTCTTCTTTGATTTTTCTGATTAAATAATCAAAGTCTTTCGCGCAATTGTTGTTTTGTGATTTTGCTGAAAATGAGATTAATGCGATTAAAAGAATTGGAAATAATCGAAGTGGTTTCATAATGCTGTTGTTTCGTTTTGATAATGTAAAGTTAGTGTTTTGAGTTTTATTATTAGACGCATTTGTCAGAAAATGGTTACAAAAAATTAGATATTTTCAGAACAATATTGCTTTCTCCACAACTCGTGCATTTTTACATCACATCCACATCATAATACAACACCACATATTTAAACTGTTGTTTTTCGTGAAAGCGAGCTTCCACGAGTTGAATAAATTCGCGGATTTTTTGCGGCGATACGTTGGGCTCAAGTTTTAGGAGAATATCGCGGATGTAGAATCGTTGTATGCGGCTGATAACCGGCTTGTTGGGACCCAACACCATTTCGCCGAGCGATGTTTTGAGCAGTTGGGCGAAAAATTGCGCGCCCGATTCCGCCGTGTTTTCATCTCGATGTTTGAAAACAATGGAAATAAGCCGGTTGTAGGGCGGATAATGGAAAAGTTTTCGCTCCGCGAGTTGGGCGTTGTAAAAACCGTCGAAGTTGTTTGTCTGCAAATAGCGATAAATGGGCTGCTCGGGATCGGAAGTTTGAATGATGACTGTTCCGCGGCGGTTTTTGCGTCCGGCGCGTCCCGCCGACTGCATCATCAGCTGAAAACCGCGTTCGTGAGAACGAAAATCGGGGTGGTTGAGCAAACTGTCGGCGGAAATAATGCCCACGATACTTACGTTATCGAAATCCAATCCTTTGGAAAGCATTTGCGTTCCCACCAAAATTTGCACCCTTTTTTCCTGAAAATCGGTAATAATTTTCTCGTACGCGTCTTTGCCGCGCGTGGTATCGGTGTCCATTCGGGCAATTGCGGCTTCGGGAAAGAGTTTCGAAACTTCTTCTTCCAATTTCTCGGTTCCCTGTCCTAACATTTCCACGCTCTGTTCGTGGCACACGGGGCATTCGTACACCGGTTTGTACGTGCTGTTGCAATAGTGGCACTTCAATTCGTCGCGAAACTTGTGGTAAGTGAGCGACACGTCGCAACGGCGGCATTTGGGCGTCCAAGCGCAGAGTTTGCATTCGAGCATCGGTGCAAAACCGCGACGATTGCGAAACAAAATTACCTGCTCGCCGTTTTCCAGCGCAACGCGCATTTGCTCGATAAGCGCGGGCGCGAGCAGCGATTTCATTTTCCGTTTTCGGCGCAGTTCGAAGGTGTTTTCGAAACGAATTTCGGGCATCTGCATCTCTTCAAACCGTTGTGTGAGCGACGCCAATCCGTACTTTCCGTTTTTGGCGTTGTAGTAGGATTCCATCGACGGCGTAGCCGAACCCAGCAGCGTTTTTGCTCCAAATTGATGCGCCAGCACAACCGCCGTGTCGCGCGCGTGGTATCGGGGCGCGGGTTCTTGCTGCTTGTAGCTGGTTTCGTGTTCTTCGTCCACAATCACCAAGCCCAATTGCCGATAAGGCAGAAAGAGCGATGAACGTACGCCGATAACGATTTCGTAAGGCGAATCGGACAACATTTTGTACCAGATTTCGGTGCGTTCGTTGTCGTTTATTTTGGAATGATAAATGCCCAGTCTGTCGCCAAAAACGGCTTGCAACCTGCTTGTTAGTTGTGTGGTGAGCGCGATTTCGGGAACCAAGAAAAGCGTTTGCCTGCCTTGTTTTAGCTGTTCTTGAATAAGATGAATGTAGATCTCGGTTTTTCCGCTTGATGTAACGCCGTGAAGCAAACAAACCGCTTTCTCTTGGAAAGATTGGCGAATTTCTTCCAGCGCTTTTTGTTGATGTTCGTTTAGCGGAAAGGGTTCGCGTGATGCCTTCAACGATTTGTCGATTCGGCTCACATCTTCGGAATATTGTGTGAGTACACCCTTTTCAATCAATCCGTTCAGAACGGATGCCGAGCATTGGGTGTTGACAATAATCTCTTTTCTGGAAAGGGATTCAGTTTCTTTTTGCGCGAAAAGTTGCTGTAAGGAAAGATAGAGTTCGAGTTGTTTTTTTGCCCGTCCGATAACGGTTTCGGCATTAACGATATTCTTGTTCAGGCAGATAAACGTTTCGGTTTTGGGAGCGAATTTCTGCGCGATATTTTCTTCAACCGCAACCCAATCTTTAAAAACCATAGAATAGATATGAGGCAGAATGTTTTTTATTTTGAGCTGTTTCTCTATATCGTCGATTTTTTGCTTGCGCGACGATTGCAACAACGCCAAAATCTTTTTCTCGGTTTCGGAAATTTCTGCTTCCGCGCCCGCGTCTACTTCCGAAGAGAGTTTCACAACGGTTTCGCTCTCCAACTTCAACTTCGACGGAACGGCTGCTTTATACACATCGCCCAACGGCGCGAGATAATAAAAAGAGATCCATTCCCATAAACTGAGTTGATGCTCGTTCACCATCGCGTGCGAATCGAGTAGGGAATGAATCTCTTTTACAGCAAAGCCTTGCGGCTTGTTGTTATGCAGTTTTTTTACGATTGCCGTGTAATATTTCCGTCTTCCGAAAGGAACAATCGCCCGAAATCCGATACCTATTTTCTCCTGCATTTGTGCGGGAACGGCGTAGGTAAAAGATCCGGCTAAGGGAAGGGGCAGAATGACATCGGCAAACATTTAATCTGTCAGATTGATAATGATTTAGAAGAAAAACGATGCGGTAACCGACCACAATCCGTCTTTGTTGTTAAACGCGTCTTTGTAGTCGGGTTCTTTTACCGAATAATCATCCGTGAGCTTAATTCGATAATTTACACCCACCTGAACTTTACTGAGTACTTCTGCTCCAAGTCCAACATTTACACCGGCTTGAAAAGTTTTAGCTTCCACCTTGTCTTTTATTGCCGCGTAGTTAAATTCATCACCTGCTAAACGGAAGTTGACATACGGACCGGCTGCGATAAACACTTTGAGTGGTGAAATTAAGCCTATTTTGTATTTTAAATTTACCGGTACATCGAGATAATGATTTGTTACATCGTCGAACAAACTGCTACCGCTAAAGTCTTTTATTTTCATTTTTTCATTGCTGTATAAAATGGCTCCTTCTATGCCGAAATCGGCTACGGGTAGCATAACTTCGAGGGCAGGTCCTACTTTAAAACCGTTCATGTTTTCAACAGAAAACAGTTCTTTGACATTTGTCGAAAGTTTATTTACACCTACCTCTCCCCTAAGTCCAAATCGAAATTGAGCATTTGCAGTACTTCCTATCATCAATAGAATGATAAGAGTGCTAAAAAATAATTTTTTTGATTTCATAATCTTGATTTTAATGAATAATCCAACCGTTTGCAATATGCAAAGTTATATATTAAGACAGTTTAAGCGGGAAAAAGTTAGCCCGGATAGTGTTAATAAATCCTATTTTTCAGCTAAGTGCCAAAAGAAAAGCGTTTTGTCCACAATCGGATCAAAACGCTTTTCATATAGATTTCAATGTCTTTTAGTCTTTGAATTTCGCTTTCAAGAATTCGCGATTCAAACGAGCGATATGGCTGATGGAAACGTTTTTGGGGCATTCCACTTCGCAAGCGCCCGTGTTGGTGCAGTTACCGAAACCGAGTTCGTCCATTTTCGCAACCATGGCTTTTGCACGGCGTGCAGCTTCAATTTTTCCTTGCGGAAGAAGTGCCAACTGACTCACTTTTGCCGATACGAAAAGCATTGCCGAACCGTTTTTACACGTTGCCACGCAAGCTCCGCATCCGATGCAGGCAGCAGCGTCCATAGCTTCGTCGGCAGCGGGTTTTGGAATGGGAATGGCATTGGCATCGGGAACTCCTCCGGTGTTTACCGATGTGTAACCTCCGGCTTGGATGATTTTGTCGAAAGCGGTGCGGTCAACCATCAGGTCGCGAATTACCGGAAATCCGGCGGAACGCCACGGTTCGATGGTAATGGTGTCGCCTTCGTCGAAAGTGCGCATGTGAAGCTGACAGGTAGTGATGTCTTCATCGGGTCCGTGCGGATGTCCGTTGATGTACAAACTGCACATTCCGCAAATACCTTCGCGACAATCGTGGTCGAAAACAACCGGATCTTTTCCTTCGTTGATGAGTTGCTCGTTCAAAATGTCCAACATTTCGAGGAACGAACTGCCTTGCGATATATTTTTTAATTCGTAGGTTTCGAAACGTCCTTTTTCTTTCGGACCTTTCTGGCGCCATACTTTTACTTTGATGTTTATATTTTTGTCCATAAGATGATACGTTTTAGTGGTTTACGACTTATAATTACGTTGTTCTCTCACGATAAATTCATAGTCGAGAGGTTCTTTATACATAATCGGGGCTTTGTCTTCGCCCTGATATTCCCAACAAGAAACATACGCGAATTTATCGTCGTGGCGCAAGGCTTCGCCCTCTTCGGTTTGGTGTTCCAACCGGAAGTGTCCGCCGCACGATTCTTCTCTGTCCAACGCGTCGTGAGCCATCAGTTCGCCAATTTCGATAAAGTCGGCAAGACGAAGCGCTTTTTCAAGCTCCACGTTCAACGAACTCTTTTCGCCCGGAATGCGAACGTCTGACCAAAACTCTTTCTTCAAAACTTTCAGGTCTTCGATGGCTTTCTTTAAGCCTTCGGCTTCGCGACCCATTCCCACGAAATCCCACATAATGTGACCTAATTTCTTGTGGTAATAGTCCACTGAATGTTTTCCCTTGATGTTCATCAGTCTCTCCATGCGGTCATCAATCGCTTTTTCCGCCTTTTCAAATTCGGGATGCTCCGTGCTGAAACGGGGAACCTGAATTTGGTCTGACAAATAGCTTTGGATGGTGTAGGGGAGAACGAAATATCCGTCTGCCAATCCCTGCATCAATGCCGATGCTCCCAAGCGGTTCGCGCCGTGGTCGGAGAAGTTGGCTTCGCCGATGGCGAACAGTCCGGGAATGGATGTTTGCAGTTCGTAATCTACCCAAATCCCGCCCATGGTGTAGTGGATGGCTGGGTAAATCATCATCGGGGTTTCGTACGGATTATCGTTTACAATTTTTTCGTACATCTGGAAAAGGTTTCCGTAGCGGGCTTCCACCACATCTTTGCC
>CAZKZB010000098.1:0-7689 GCA_964557135.1 uncultured Petrimonas sp.
CCGACCCTCTGCTTGTAAGGCAGATGCTCTGAACCAGCTGAGCTAAACGCCCGATTTTTTCTTTTTCGAAACCTGTCCGCTGACAGTTGTTTTTTGAAAAAGTGATGCAAAGGTAAGTCGTTTTTGTTTTATAACAAAATTTTTCACAAATAATTTTACAAATATTTTTTCGACACTGTAATTATCACTATTTTTGTATTCTCAATTGAAAGAATCCTTGGGGGTTACTATCACCCAATCAAAACAATCAGAATATGATGAATGGAGCAGGATAGAAAAGTGATTTTCCGCCGCTTCGAAATTTCTAAATAAAACCAACGCGTTAACAAATGAAACTTGACGAACTTTCCGCCATTTCTCCTATCGATGGACGATATAGAGATAAGACCAGTGAACTGGCTGTCTATTTTTCTGAATATGCGCTGATAAAATACCGCACGCAAGTGGAAATAGAATATTTTATCTCGCTCTGCGAACTGGGTATTTCTCCGCTTAACAAAGTGGACAAAGAACTCTACGGCGTTTTAAGAAAAATTGCAGAAAACTTTTCGTTACAAGATGCACAACGAATTAAAGATATTGAGAAAGTAACCAACCACGATGTTAAAGCCGTAGAGTATTTTCTGAAAGAGAAATTTGACGATCTGCATCTCGAAGAATTTAAAGAGTTTATCCACTTCGGTCTTACCTCGCAAGACATCAATAACACGGCTACGCCAATGATGTGGCAAGATGCGTTGCGGAAAACTTATATTCCTCAGCTGGAAAATTTACTCGTGCTGCTTGCCCAATTTGCCGAAGATTGGAAAGACGTTCCCATGCTCGCCCGAACGCACGGACAGCCCGCATCGCCCACACGATTGGGAAAAGAAATAAAAGTTTTCGAGTATCGGTTACGAAATCAAACCGAAGTATTGAAACACATCCCGACAAAAGCAAAATTCGGAGGCGCAACCGGTAATTTCAACGCTCACCAGGTGGCGTATCCGCATATCGATTGGAAAGACTTCGGAGATAAATTTTTGCGTAACAAATTGGGATTGGTTCGCGAAGAATACACTACACAAATATCAAATTACGATGCACTGGCGGCTTCTTTCGACGCCTTAAAACGCATCAACACCATTCTTATCGATTTCGCACGTGATGTGTGGCAATACATATCGATGGAATATTTCAAGCAGCGAATCAAAGAAGGTGAAGTGGGTTCGTCGGCCATGCCTCACAAAGTAAATCCCATCGATTTTGAGAACGCCGAAGGTAACTTAGGTATTGCCAATGCTTTGTTGGAACATTTGGCGGCAAAACTCCCCATATCGAGACTGCAACGAGATTTGACTGATTCAACCGTGATACGCAACATCGGAATGCCCTTGGCGCATGGATTAATTGCAGTTAAAAGCACAACAAAAGGGCTGCATAAATTGTTGTTAAATAAGGAGGCTATAGAACGAGACTTGGAAAATAACTGGGCTGTTGTTGCAGAAGGTATTCAAACTATTTTACGGCGCGAAGGTTACCCAAAACCTTATGAAGCATTGAAAGCGCTAACACGAACAAACCGGCATATAACAAAACAAAGTATTGCAGACTTTATTGATACGTTAAATATTAACGAAAACCTCAAGAAAGAACTCAAGGCGATTTCGCCAAAAAACTATACAGGAATTTGATTGGCAGAAGACCTTTTTCTGCACGAAGCATGGAAACGAAACAGTTTTAGGTATTATTTAAAAGAAAACCGTGAGGTTACAGAAAATTAAAATTTAAAAAACAAAGATGGCAACTAACAACAATGATTCGCGTCCCGGCCGCAGCTATGGCAACGCGAACAATGAGAGACACTCTTCTTCAAACAGAAATTTTAACACGGAAAGAAGACCACAGCGTGAAGATGGCAATTATCGCCCGTCTTATGATGAAAACTACAATAGAAACTATGAAAATAACCCAAACAATCCGGATGGAGGACGAAAACGTCGCCCCAGAGTGGGAGAGAGAGTAAGTTCGGGAGGCCACGGCGCCGGAGGCGAAAGAAACTACAACACTTATGGCAGCTCACAAAGTAGAGGCCGGAACGCTCAACCCGTCGGACAGGGTTATCAAGGTCAGAAGAAACTCATTAAAAAGAAAAAAATATTCAAGCAGATAAAATACAAGGAAAATGCCGATCCAACCGCGCCAATCCGTCTCAATAAATACTTGGCCAATGCCGGTGTTTGTTCGCGTCGTGAGGCCGATGAGTTTATTCAAGCAGGTGTTGTAAAGGTTAATGGTGAGGTGGTTACAGAATTGGGCACTAAAATTACACGTGCCGATGAAGTAATGTTCAACGATCAGATTGTAACATTGGAAAGTAAAGTGTATGTGTTGCTGAACAAACCAAAAGGCTTTGTTACCACCACCGATGATCCCGAAAACCGAAAAACCGTTATGGATTTGGTGAAAGCCGCTTGTAAAGAGAGAATTTATCCCGTGGGACGCTTAGACAGAGCCACGACCGGAGTTTTACTTTTAACCAATGATGGCGATTTGGCATCGAAGCTGACGCATCCGAAGTACGAGAAACGTAAAATCTACCAAGTTTGGTTAGATAAACCGGTTGCCATGGAGCATATGCAGGCCATTGCCGACGGTATAGAACTGGAAGACGGCGAAATACATGCCGATGCTATCAGTTACGTTAGCGAAGAGGATTTAAGCCAGGTAGGAATTGAAATTCATTCGGGAAAAAATCGGGTAGTTCGCCGTATTTTCGAGAAATTGGGCTATCGGGTTTTGAAACTCGATCGTGTTTATTTCGCAGGGCTTACCAAGAAAAAGCTCTCTCGCGGAAAATGGCGTTATCTGTCAGAACAAGAGGTGAATATGCTTCGGATGGGAGCGTTTGATTAAAAGGTTACAAGATGAAGACAGATATTCAACTTACCAAAATAGAACTGATTCAATGGATTACCACGTTGGAAGATGAGTCGATAATTCAAAAAATTGTCAGTTTGAGGGAAAAGAAAACCAAAGATTGGTGGTCTGAAATCTCTGCGGAAGAAAAAGAATCCATCGAAAAAGGAATTTCTGATGCCGATGCAGGCAAATTTAAACCACATTCCGACGCTCGCGAAATATATGGAAAGTGGTTATAAAATTCTTTGGACGGAACACGCTCTAAATGAGTTAAAAGAGACTTATACTTTTCTCGAAACGCATTGGACTGAAAGAGAATTAACTCGTCTTTCTGTTGAGTTGGAACGTGTTTTGATGCTGATTTCCAATAATCCGCGCATGTTTGCGCTTTCCGAAGAAACCAATGTGAGAAGAGCGCCGATAAGGAGATTGAATATGCTTTATTACAGGGTAATAGAAAAAGAAAAAATAGTGCAGGTTTTGTCGTTTTTCAACAATCGACAAAATCCGAAAAAAAGAAATATTTAAATAAGAATAATTAGGGCTTGATTTTTGTGTAATAGATTCAAATACAGATAATCAGCCTCACAAACGAAAGTCCCCTTCAGGGGATTTAGGGGTATTATGAAACAAATTAAAAGAACAACGATTGCCGATGCGTTAAAATCGGCACAGACGGGAATTGAGGTAAACGTAAAAGGATGGGTGCGCACCCGCCGCGGAAATAAAAACGTGAGTTTTGTTGCGTTAAACGACGGAACAACCATCAATAACATTCAGATTGTTATCGATATAGCGCAATTTGGTGAAGAATACTTGAAACCGATAACAACCGGCGCCTGCATCAACGTTAACGGTAAATTGGTTGAATCTCAAGGAAAAGGCCAGTCGGTTGAAATACAAGCAACTGAAATAGAAATATACGGTTCTGCCGATCCCACTTCCTATCCGTTGCAAAAGAAAGGACATTCGCTCGAATTTTTGCGCGAAATAGCCTATCTTCGTCCGCGAACCAATACGTTTGGAGCTGTTTTCCGCATGCGTCACCATATGTCGTACGCCATTCACAAATATTTCAACGACCGCGGATTTTACTATTTCCACACGCCCATCATTACCGCTTCCGATGCCGAAGGTGCAGGTTCCATGTTCGAGGTAACAACCTTGGATATGAACAACGTGCCCAAAACGGAAGAAGGAAAAATAGACTTCTCCGAAGATTTTTTCGGCCGTCAAACCAACCTCACGGTCTCCGGACAGTTGGAAGGCGAACTCGGGGCAATGGCTCTGGGAGCTATTTATACGTTTGGCCCGACGTTCCGTGCCGAAAATTCAAACACGCCGCGCCACTTGGCCGAGTTTTGGATGATTGAGCCCGAAGTGGCGTTCAACGATATCATCGACAATATGAATTTGGCGGAAGACTTTTTGAAATACTTGGTTCAGTACGCGTTGGATAACTGTATGGACGATATCGAGTTTCTCGCCAAAATGTACGACGAAGAATTGATTGACCGACTGAAATTTGTGGTAGAAAACGATTTCGTTCGTCTCACATATACCGAGGGCGTGAAAATTCTGGAAGAATCGGGACACAAATTCGAGTATCCCGTATACTGGGGCGCCGATTTGCAATCGGAACACGAACGCTATTTGGTGGAAAAACATTTTAAATGTCCGGTAATCCTCACCGATTATCCCAAGGAAATCAAATCGTTCTATATGAAACAGAACGAAGACGGAAAAACCGTACGCGCGATGGACGTTCTGTTCCCCAAAATCGGAGAAATCATCGGCGGTTCTGAGCGTGAAGAAAATTACGACAAACTGATGCAGCGCGTGAAAGAAATGGATATGCACATCGACCCGATTTGGTGGTACATCGATATCCGCAGGTTTGGCACGGCGCCGCACTCGGGTTTTGGTCTCGGTTTCGAGCGATTGATGCTTTTTGTTACCGGAATGACCAATATTCGTGACGTGATTCCGTTCCCGAGGACACCCAATAACGCTGATTTTTAAAAACAAATTTCACGCGGATTTGCTTGGTTTTCGATAATTTTAATCCTGCGCAAAAGTGCGTAGGGAGATTGCAATTCGGAAATATTGATTTGAACAAGAGTACCTAACTTCAATAATCTCCGCCATAAATGACGGGGAAATTGATGGAAGGGGCGAAAATGCGAATCGAGCGAATCAATATTGATAATGAACAGCATAAATAAAGATTATCGATAAATTGAAATAAATAATTTTAAAGAATTTGAATCAATTACCGCGGCTTTTGAGCCGTGGATATTAAAATCTTTACGAAACCGGCTTTAGCCAAAATTTATAATGCCTCACATAAGAGTTTGCATACATTTGGTTTGGACAACAAAAGACCGATTGCCTCTTTTGTCTTCATCGGATATAAAGGTAAAAATGTGGAAGCATATAAAAGAGAATGCCGAT
This sequence comes from uncultured Petrimonas sp., assembly GCA_964557135.1. Taxonomy (GTDB): domain Bacteria; phylum Bacteroidota; class Bacteroidia; order Bacteroidales; family Dysgonomonadaceae; genus Petrimonas. The sequence continues at coordinate 5,356 of CAZKZB010000098.1, forward strand.
AAAAAAGGAATTTATATCGATTCTGTAAATGGACACGCCGAACATTGCCATTGTTTAGTTTCTTTGTCCACCAATCAAACAATCGAAAAAGTGGTACAATTAATAAAAGGCGAATCTTCATTTTGGATAAACAAGGAAAAACTAATAAAGGACAGATTTGAATGGCAGGATGAATATTTCGCTGTTTCCGTATCGGAATCTATGGTGGAAAGAGTGAGGAACTATATCCGTAAGCAGGAAAGTCATCATAAAAAAGTTTCTTTTGCTGATGAATATAATGAGTTTATGATTAAGTTTGGTTTTAGATAAATTTTGGCTAAAGCCAATGAAAGTAACATTGCCAACCCACGCCCTAAAGGACGTGGCAATTGATGGTAATGCTGAAAATTTGAATCGAACAAATAAACATTGATAATAAATTGTTTCAAAGATGTACCAATTACCACGGCTTTTAAGCCGTGGACTGCAGATCTAAATCGGCTGTGCTTTAGCCAAAACTTATTCAACGGTTAAAACTAATTGATAGATAGAATATTACATATTAAATGAAAAATATACGCAACTTTTGTATTATAGCCCACATCGATCACGGCAAGAGCACCCTTGCCGACCGATTGCTCGAGTTTACTAAAACCATCGACAGTAAAGACCTGCAAGCACAGGTACTTGACAGCATGGATTTAGAGCGCGAGCGCGGTATCACAATAAAAAGTACTGCCGTTCAGATGACTTATGAGTATGGCGGCGAAAAATATACGCTCAATTTAATTGACACGCCGGGGCACGTTGATTTTTCTTACGAGGTTTCCCGTTCCATTGCCGCTTGCGAAGGCGCGTTGCTTATTGTGGATGCAGCTCAGGGAATTCAGGCGCAAACCATCTCTAACGTTTACATGGCAATAGAAAACGATTTGGAAATTATCCCCATTGTCAACAAAATAGATCTCGAAAGCGCGATGCCCGACGAAGTGGAAGACCAAATTATTGATTTGCTCGGTATTCCGCGAACCGATATTATCCGTGCCAGTGGAAAAACCGGCGTGGGTATTGAAGAAATCTTGGCAGCCGTTATTGAACGTGTTCCCGCTCCTACGGGCGATTCCGATGCCCCGCTTCAGGCGCTTATTTTCGATTCGGTTTTCAACCCGTTCAGAGGCATTATTGCTTATTTTAAAATTGTGAACGGAAGTATTGCCAAAGGCGATTTGGTGAAATTTGTAAACACCGGAAAAGAATACAATGCCGATGAAGTAGGCATTCTGCGGCTCGGTATGGAGCCTCGGCCGCGAGTAGAATGCGGCAACGTGGGATACATTATTTCGGGTATTAAAACATCGAAAGAGGTAAAAGTTGGAGATACTATCACGCACGTGAAAACCCCGTGTGACAAAGCTATTGCCGGCTTTGAAGAAGTAAAGCCGATGGTCTTTGCCGGTGTTTATCCCATAGAAAGTGAAGATTTTGAGAATTTGCGTGCCTCGCTGGAAAAGCTGCAATTGAACGATGCTTCATTAACCTTTCAACCCGAGTCGTCCGTCGCTCTCGGGTTTGGATTCCGTTGTGGTTTCCTCGGGTTGCTTCACATGGAGATAATCCAAGAACGTTTGGAGCGCGAATTCGATATGGATGTAATCACCACCGTCCCAAATGTTTCGTACAAAGTGTACGACAAAAAAGGGAACATGAAAGAGGTGCACAATCCCGCCGGATTGCCCGACCCGACTCTCATTGAGCATATCGACGAACCCTTTATTCGCTCATCCATTATCACCAATACCACATACATTGGCCCGATAATGACCCTTTGTCTCGGCAAACGCGGAATTCTGATCAAGCAGGAATATATTTCGGGAGACCGGGTGGAGATTATTTTCGACTTGCCTTTGGGTGAAATTGTTATCGATTTCTACGATAAACTGAAAAGCATTTCTAAAGGTTATGCCTCATTCGATTATCACATTCACGATTTTCGCCCGTCAAAATTGGTTAAGCTGGATATTTTGCTCAACGGCGAACCGGTGGATGCCCTTTCCACGCTGACCCATGCCGATAATGCTCAGTCGTTTGGACGCAGGATGTGCGAAAAACTGAAAGAATTGATTCCCCGTCAGCAGTTTGATATTGCCATTCAGGCGGCCATTGGGGCAAAAATTATTGCACGAGAAACCGTAAAAGCTGTTCGTAAAGATGTGACTGCCAAGTGTTATGGTGGAGATATCTCGCGAAAACGTAAGCTGCTCGAAAAACAGAAAGAGGGTAAAAAGCGGATGAAACAGGTTGGAAACGTGGAAGTTCCACAAAAAGCGTTTTTAGCGGTACTGAAATTGGATTAAG
>CAZKZB010000099.1:0-7415 GCA_964557135.1 uncultured Petrimonas sp.
CGTTTCGCGGTTAGCGCCCATCCGGCTCCTTCTACATAACCTTCGTACCACCAACCATCTAATACCGAAAGATTCAGTACGCCATTCATGATTGCTTTCTCACCCGACGTTCCCGATGCTTCCTGCAAACGAGTAGGTGTGTTCAACCAAATATCCACGCCGGAAACTAAACGTTTAGCCAATCGCATATCGTAATTTTCAAGGAAAATAATTTTTCCTAAAAATTCGGGACGGCGGGATATATCCACTATAGTTTTAATCAACGATTGTCCGCCACCATCGGCAGGGTGTGCCTTTCCGGCAAACAGAAAGGTAACGGGACGTTCGGGATTATTCAAAATTTTCGCTAACCGCTCTAAATCGGAGAACAATAAATGAGCGCGCTTGTATGTAGCAAAACGCCGTGAAAATCCGATTATTAGCGAACTCGGCCTGATTTCATCGAGCATTGAAATAATTCTGGAAGGTTCGGCTTGATTTCTCAACCATCCGTCCACAAATTCACTCTTGATATAATCGATAAGTTTTTCTTTCAGGTGCATACGTTGAGCCCAAACATCTTCATCGCTTATATTGTAAACTTGTTTCCATATTTCGGGATTGGATTGATCGAGATAGAAATCTTGTCCCAGCTTCTTCTCATAAAGCGCCTTCATGGAGGAAGTTGCCCAAGTGGGTAAGTGTACGCCGTTGGTAACATATCCTACGTGCAACTCTTTCGGGAAATATCCTTTCCATACCGGTTGGAACATTTCCTGTGAAACCATACCGTGCAATTTACTTACTCCGTTTGACTCCTGAGCTGTGTTGAGAGCAAAAACACTCATCGAGAATTTTTCGTTCGAGCCCGGCTCATTACGTCCCATATCCATAAATTGATGCCATGGAATTCCAATTTTGTTCACCAACGGCTCTAAATATTTGCGGATAAGCGGCTCGTCGAAATAGTCGTGTCCGGCAGGAACCGGTGTATGAACAGTATAAAGAGTAGACGCCCGAACTACTTCCAGCGCCTCGTTGAACGATAATTTTTCATCCTGCACATAGTCGAGCAAACGCTGAGCGCTGATAAGCGCAGCATGGCCCTCGTTCATGTGGTAAACATCTTTCTTGATACCCAATTTCTTTAGCAACAACATTCCGCCTACTCCCAGCAAATATTCCTGCTTCATCCGGTTTTCCCAATCGCCTCCGTATAGTTGGCTGGTAATGGAGCGATCGTATTCACTGTTATGCTCCAAATCGGTATCCATGAGGTAAAGTTGGATGCGCCCTACAGATACTTTCCATATATGCGAATAAATGATTCTGTCGTGGAAAGGTACTTCGAGTACTAACGGCTTGTTGTTCTCGTCCATTACTTGCGTAATAGGCAAGCTACCAAAGTTTTGCGGCTCGTAATTGGCTATTTGCTGTCCGTCCATAGAAAGGGCTTGCGTAAAATAACCGTGACGATACAAAAAACCTACCGCTGTCATATCCACGCGACTGTCGCTGGCTTCTTTCAGATAGTCGCCGGCTAAAACTCCAAGACCACCGGAATAAATTTTCAGCACGTGTGCTAAGCCATACTCCATACTGAAATACGCGATACTTGGACGATTGTTGTCGAATGGTACACTCAGGTAATCATTATATGCCTGATACAAATGTTCTATTCTGGACATCAGTTCGGCATTATTTAAAACTCCTTCGGCTTTTTCCGTTCTCAAATTCTGAAGCAGCGCTACAGGGTTTTTTCCGGTTTTTTCGTACTCTTCAATATCTAAAAGTTCGAAAACATCTCTGGCTTCATCATTCCAAACCCACCAAAGATTATGGGCTATTTCTTCCAACGGCCTTAATTTTTCAGGCAAAATCGAGTGCACGTGCACATCACGCCACACCGGAGTGTTTGAATAACTCGTTTTAATAATCATTTTATTGAACTTAAATATTTATTATTTCTTATACTTTTGTTTTTGAATATAACCTTTTAACTAAAAACAATCTTAACTTTCGAATTTTTGAATCCTTACTTCGATTCGCAAATATAGCAAATTTAATCGACTTTAAATTTGGCCGGTTTCGATAATCGCACAAAAGAGTTATGCAATGCTTTGCTATAAGCTTCCTGGTAATGGACGATAAAATGCGCCCAATCGGCTCTATCGGAGAGTTCCGAGGCCATTTTTTTCAGTATATTTACTTGGTCTATGCTTTTAAGCGTGAAGTCGTAAATGGTTGTCGCAATTTCTTCTACTACATCGTGCTGGTTACTGTCGTCTCGATAAATTACCTGCACACCGTCGCCCAGTCCCTTTTCGGTATCGCCGTTTTTCTTTGCCCATACACCAAAGCCGGCCAGCGTTGTGGTAATGGTGGGAATGGAAAATGCCACGCTCTCGTGCGGCGTATATCCCCATGGCTCGTAATACGACGGAAAAACAGAAACATCTAACCCGATGAGTAAATCGTAGTAATCCATGTTGAAAATACCGTCGAAACCGTTCAGGTACGAGGGAACAAAAATTACTTTAACCCTGTCGTTTTCGGTATTGCAAAACCCTAAATATTTCAGGTGATTTACAATTCGGTCGTTTTCGGGTTCATGCAACTGATGAGTAACGTAAGGACATTGATTGCTGATTTTTTTATGTTTCTTCTCGTTCGAGGCAGACAGCGCCGATTGTAAATCTTTCCGCGGGCCTTTTATCCAAGCGGGAATCATGATAAACGCGATAACGTCTTTCGATAATTGCGGCATCGTGCGCAACCTGTCCATAGCCTCGATAAAAACATCGATACCTTTGTTTTTGTATTCGTAGCGGCCGCTTGTCCCAATCAACAGCGCATCGGGGTGCACATTGTGTCCGAGCGTTTTTTCGGCGATGTTCAACAGCGTTTCGCGCGATTTTTTTCGGATACGTCTGTAATTCAACCCCTTGGGAATAAACCCTTTTTCAAATCCGTTTGGGGTTACCACATCGGGCTGACGTTGAAGGAATTGCGCGCACTCCTGAGCTGTGATATCGCTAACCGTAGTAAAACAATCTACTTGTTGAGCGGCTCTTTTCTCCACCGAATGTTTGGCCACCATATTCAACTCTCGCGCCATTTGGTCGCCGTTGTAGCTCTTCAGGTTGTTGTAAAGCGGCAGTCCGTTTCCGGCAATGGAACGACCAATTCCGGTAGCGTGAGTAGTGAAAACCGTAGCTATTTTAGGAACGTTTTTCTTGATATAAAGCGCTCCCATACCCAATTGCCACTCATTGAAGTGCGCAATCACATTGCTTGCTTCGAGGTGATGGAACCGATAGAAACTTTCTATAACCACACCCGTGGCGTACGCAAACATCGATGACTCATCGTAGTCGCCGTAGGCATACATGGAGTCTACGCCAAAATCGAGCCACATCTGAGAATATATATTGTTCTTTTTCTCAAAAAACTTGTCGAATTTTATAAGAAACACAATAGGTTCACCGGGAACACTCCAGCGTCCTGCACGAATTTCGAGATTCTGATTTATTTTCGCATACTCTCTCCAAGCGGGGAACAACGTTGTGTCTTCTGTAAACCAAGGGTTTTCCGATTTTTTTAAGATATCGGGGCCGATAAAAAAAATGCGGTCTTTATATAGTTTTTGTAGTGATTTCGCTTTTGTCGATAAAACGGTGTAAATACCGCCAACCTTGTTACACACTTCCCAACTGGTTTCAAAAATATAATCGGGGGTATGCTTTGCATTCATTTGCATATGAAAAGTGATTTTTTAGAGAAGACAAAGATACAGATTTAAAGTGAAAAACCGAAAATGTATTTTCTAAAACCGAAAGTTAGTGATAAATTGTTTTTATCGCTCTTAGATTTTAGTTATTTAGTAACGTTCCTTAATCGGAAACTCAAAATCGCAATTTCTTTGTACCTTTGCACTCGAATTAAATTAACAGATGGCATCAGACATCACTCAACTGCTCCGAATTCTTGAGGTTCATCCCAATGTAGCGGCGGCAAACAAGTTACTGAAAGAGGTAAAAACACTTTCGGTAAAGGGTTTGCATGGCTCGTCGCGTGCGCTTTTTTGCGCGACTCTTTACAACAAACGTCCTCAAACTTATCTTTTTATCCTGAACGATTTGGAAACGGCGGGATATTTTTATCACGACGTATCGCAGGTTTTGGGCTCCGAGAATGTTCTGTTTTTTCCTTCGGCATACAAACGCGCAGCGAAATACGGACAAATTGACGCGGCGAACGAAATTCTTCGTACCGAAGCGCTAAGCCGCCTGCAGAGCAGTGGCGCGCCACTTATTATCGTGTCGTATCCCGACGCATTAGCCGAAAAAACTGTATCGCAGGAAACTTTGCAGGAAAACACGTTAAAATTGTCGATAGGCGAACAGGTGGACTCCGGTTTTGTATCGGAAGTGCTGGATTCTTACGGATTTACGTATGTAGATTATGTTTATGAGCCCGGGCAATACGCTACGCGAGGAAGTATTTTAGACGTTTTTTCGTTTTCGAACGAACTGCCTTACCGCATCGATTTCTTTGGCGATGAAGTGGAAACCATCCGCAGTTTTGAAGTAGAAAGTCAACTCTCGAAAGAGAAGTATTCTGAAATCCGCATTGTCCCCGAATTTGGCAAAAGCAAGCAAAAAAACGCGTCGCTTTTCGATTCGCTTCCTTCGGAAACCATCATCGGAATTGAAGATATCCGATGGATTGAGAGTCGGGTAGAAAGCATTTTTAACGACGAATTAAGCATTGACCTTAGCAACGAAGAGTTGGTAAAAGCCGATTTGCTTTCCAAAGAAGAGTTTTTGTTGTCCATAAAACCATTCACGCACCTTCGGCTCGACTCAAAACTGCTATCCGCTCCGGATGCCGCTTTGCAGTTTCAAACCGCGCCACAACCGCTGTTTCAAAAGAACTTCGAATTAATAACAGACTCGCTGAAAGATTTTCTGCGAAACGGATACACACTCTACATTCTGAGCGACAGCGAAAAACAGCATCAACGCCTGCGCACCATCTTCGACGATCGGGGCGACAACATCCCGTTCACGCCGATAAACAAAACGTTGCACGAAGGTTTCTCGGACGAATCGTTAAAAATCTGCTGCTTTACCGATCATCAGATATTCAACCGATTCCACAAATACAACCTCAAATCAGACAAAGCTCGCTCGGGAAAAATCACGCTCACGCTCAAAGAACTCAACCAACTTCAACAGGGCGATTTTGTGGTGCATCTCGACCACGGTGTCGGTAAATTTGCCGGCTTGGTTCGGCTTCGTATCGGTGAAACCGTGCAGGAGGTCATCAAGCTCAATTATCTTAACAACGACGCGGTTTTCGTTTCCATTCATTCGCTGCACAAAATATCGAAATACAAGGGTAAGGAAGGCGAATCACCGCAACTCAATAAGCTGGGTTCGGGCGCGTGGGAGCGCACCAAAGCGAAAACCAAATCGAAGATTAAAGACATTGCACGCGATTTAATCAAGTTGTACGCGCAACGTCAGCAGGAGAAAGGGTTTGCCTTTTCCAAAGATACTTACCTGCAAACCGAGTTGGAAGCGTCGTTTATGTATGAAGATACGCCCGATCAACTGAAAGCAACGCAGGACATCAAATTCGATATGGAAAGCGAACATCCGATGGACAGGTTAGTATGCGGCGATGTGGGATTCGGGAAAACGGAAGTGGCCGTACGCGCGGCTTTTAAAGCGGCAACCGATGGCAAACAAACGGCCGTTTTGGTTCCAACCACGGTGCTTGCCAACCAGCATTACAGAACGTTCAGCAGCCGGTTGTCCGATTTTCCGGTAAAAGTAGATTACCTGAGCCGCGCCCGCTCATCGAAAGAGCAAAAACAGATTCTTGCCGATTTGAAAGAGGGAAAAATCGACATCATCATCGGCACGCACCGATTAGTGGGAAAGGACATCCGGTTCAACGACTTAGGATTGCTGATTATCGATGAAGAACAAAAGTTTGGCGTATCGGTCAAAGAAAAGCTCAAGCAACTGAAAAGCAATATCGATACGCTCACCATGACCGCCACGCCCATTCCGCGCACGTTGCAGTTTTCGCTGATGGGTTCGCGCGATTTTTCCACTATAAATACCCCGCCGCCCAACCGCTATCCGGTACAAACCGAAGTGCATACTTTTGATATTGAGGTAATGAAAGAGGCTATCAACTACGAAGTGAGTCGAAACGGGCAGGTTTTTGTGGTAAACAATCGGGTTCAGAACATTTATGAAATGGAAGCGCTGATAAAACGTGAAATTCCAGACATTCGGGTTGCCGTTGGACACGGACAAATGGATCCGAAGAAAATGGAGCAGGTTATCACCGATTTTTTGAATCATGAATACGATGTGCTGTTAGCCACCACCATTATCGAATCGGGCGTGGATATGCCCAACGTGAATACCATTATCGTTATCAATGCGCAAAATTTCGGACTGAGCGACTTACACCAACTTCGCGGACGCGTTGGGCGCAGCAACCGAAAAGCGTTCTGTTACCTCATGGCTCCCCCACTCTATACACTCAGCACTGATTCGCGTCGACGTTTGCAGGCTATCGAAAATTTCTCAGAACTGGGAAGCGGCATTCATATCGCGATGCAGGACTTGGATATCCGCGGGGCGGGAAATTTGCTGGGCGCCGAGCAAAGTGGCTTTATTGCCGATTTGGGTTATGAAACGTATCAGAAAATTCTGTCCGAAGCCGTGCAGGAACTGCGCAAGGAAGAATTCACCGAACTTTATCGGGAACAACAGGAGCTAAAAGCCGAACGCGAAGAAGATTTCGTGGACGATGTTCCCGTGGAAAGCGACCTTGAGCTGATGTTTCCGGTGACCTACATCCCCAACGACGCCGAGCGGGTAGCCATGTACCGCGAATTGGACAACATGGAAACGGAAACGCAAATCCTGAACTTCACCAAGCAATTAGAAGACCGTTTCGGTAAAATCCCGACGCAGGGACGGGAACTTATCCGCATTGTTCGGCTTCGCCGTCTCGCCAAATCGCTGGGCATAGAAAAACTTTTCCTGAAAGCCGGACAAATGACTCTTTTCCTTATTTCCGATGCCGAGTCTCCTTATTATCGTTCATCGGCTTTCGATAAATTACTGAACTACATTCAAACATATCCGCGTGATTGCCAATTGCGCGAAGTGGGCAAAAAGCGCTCGGTGGTTATCAAGAATATAAAAACGGTGGAAACGGCGGTGAGTGTGTTGGAGGAGATGAAAGCAAGGGAATAACCAAACACTTAATAATCAATCTTTCTAAAAAAAACAGGCATTTACGCGCAAAACACTGACTAACGACTATTTAGACAGCCATACTACTAAAATGAATTAGTTTCGATTTAATCTGACAGTCAAGGGCAAAAGACTTAAATTTGTAAT
>CAZKZB010000100.1:0-234 GCA_964557135.1 uncultured Petrimonas sp.
CAATGTGGAAAGAATGAAAAATTGGGTAAATTCAATACGATTGACTGCTTCTGTAAATAATTTGCATACGTTTACAAATTATTCAGGACTTTCACCAATGATCAACAGCACAACTGTAAATGGAGAATTGGGACTTGATGACAAAAGATTTTATCCGCTGTCTCGTACCTATTCACTGGGTTTAAGTATTAACTTTTAATGGAGATAAAATTATGAAAAATAAAATATTATACA
>CAZKZB010000100.1:244-7331 GCA_964557135.1 uncultured Petrimonas sp.
TTTATTCTTTTCAGCTGTAATCTGGATGAAAATCCGGCAGATCAAATGCCCGAGAGCGAAGCATTCAAAAGTCCTGTATTAATCTACCTTAACACCGTAGCCAATCTCTATACTGAAATTGGCGGATCGGGAGGAAGTCAGGGTTTGGCAGGACCGGATAGAGGACTTTATGACCTTAATACATTCACATCAGATGAGGCTATGTTGCCTACACGTGGTGGAGACTGGTTCGATGGTGGTTTATGGCAGGATATTTTTAAACACAACTGGAAAACAGACAATTCTGTCGTAAAAGGCAGTTGGGACTATTTGTACAGAGTAATCGGAAGAACCAATCAATCTCTCGATAAACTGAACTCATTAATTGAAGAAACTCCCGATAATCCATATCTTCCTGTTTACAAAGCAGAAGTAAGAGCCATTCGCGCAATGTATTATTACTATTTGATGGACTTATATGCACGTGTTCCTATTGTTGAAACAGCAACAGCAAAAATTGCCGATGTGAAGCAATCTAATCGTTCCGAAGTTTTTGCGTTTGTGAAGAAAGAACTGGAAGAATCAATACCCTATCTTTCAACTGCAAACAGCTCAAACTTAGGAGAATATTACGGAAGAATGACTCGCCCCGTAGCTTTTTATTTAATGGCTAAGTTGGCGTTAAACGCTAAGGTATATAACGATGACAACTGGACAGACAACAACGGCATTCCCAACGGAACGGCTACATTCACCATCAACGGCGCAACCAAAACCCCTTGGGAAGCTACCATTGCCTATTGCGATTCCATTACAGAGTTAGGATATGCGTTAGAAAGTGATTTTTCTAAAAACTTCAGCGTAACCAACGAAACATCAAAAGAAAACATTTTTGTTATTCCCATGGATCCCGTTCTTTATTCGGCCAGAAACATGAATTTGGTTCGTTCAAGACATTACGCACACGCGAAAGCTTATTCGCAGGACGGTTGGAACGGTACATCAGCAACCAAAGAAGCTTTGGCTGTTTTTAGAAAAGGCCAACAAGATCCACGAATGGAAAAAACCTATTTCTTAGGCAAAGTGTATGGCCCCGATGGTAATCCGGTGATGGATGGAGACAACGAATTAGAATACAAACCCGATGCAATAGCTCTGGATGTCTCGGGAAGCACCAACGAAAAAACAGCAGGAGCCAGAATGGCCAAATATGAATTCGACCTTACCGCGCAAGCCGGCGGTCAATTGGTTCACAACGATTGGGTATTGTTCCGCTATGCTGATGTATTGCTAATGAAATCTGAAGCATTGGTAAGAGCCGGACAAAACGGCGATGCAGAACTGCAGGAAGTAAGAGCAAGAGCCGGAGCAACCGCAAGAGCTGCAACTTTAGACAACATTTTGGATGAGCGTTTGCTCGAGTTTGCTTGGGAAGGAATCAGGCGTCAAGACTTAGTAAGATTTGGCAAATTTCATCAGCCCATTTCTGACAGACCTGTCTCTGCTCCTTACAGAACAGTATTTCCAATTCCTGTAGATGTTTTATCGCTGAACACCAACTTAACCCAAAACCCGGGATACACCAACTAATTAAACAGAAACAGAAATGAAAAATTCATATAAATATCTATTATTCTTGTTACTGCCGTTTTTAACGAATTGTAGTGACAACGAAAACTGGACTATTGTTGAAGATATTCAACAAGGAGTATATATTAGCGGTTCATCAACAATTTATAGTGGAGAAGCTCCGGCGTCCGTATTAAAAACTATTCCATTAGATGGCGACGTAAAAGAACTACCCGAATTAGTGGGAATTTACACTTGGTTAAAAGCAAACGGAGACTTCTCGATTTCAATTGCCTCCGATCTAAATCAAGTCACAAAATACGGAAATGGAGGAGAAGTTAAGAAAGCCGATAACATAGCGGTATATTCACTTTCTCAGGACGCTACCCCATTAAAGATAGAAAAAGACGGCTTTTATTATATTGTTGTAAACACCACGCTGAAAGAGATAAGCGTTTTACCTGTAAACTACGGAGTTATTGGCGCGGCTACTCCCCAAGGTTGGAATGCCGAAACAGCGTTAGGAGAAGCATCATTCGACGACAGATTAACAATTACGTGGAAAGGTAAACTCAATATGACTCCCGGTGGATATAAATTCAGGCACGGCGGAGACTGGGGCAACGTAGTAAATATAGAAGGTGGCGAAACTGCCAAGATTTTCACAGACTTAGGTAACTTCGGAACATCGCAAGCGCCACTTATTCAAAATGCCATGAGCCAAGTTAGACCCGGCGGGCTTGATTTCACAACAGAAGTTGGGGGCGAATTTGAATTTACCATTCAGTACGATTTGCGTTCAAGAGCATACAGCGCCACATTCAACATTATTGGTGAAGCCGTTGTACCGCCTAAATATCCCGAAGCAATGTATCTTGTGGGCGATGCCACAGCCTACAATTGGGACGAACCCGGAACAAAAGCGGCTGCAGAAATGCACAAACTTGCCGGTGGAGGCGATAATGTGGGCGTTTACTGGAAAATTCTTCACTTGGAAGCCGGAAAAGGATTTAAAGTATCCAACGCGAAATGGGCTGACCCCAATTTAGGATTTGGAGAAATTGCCGAATTCGATAAAAATGGTGTTGCCGTAACCGAAAGTGGAGGAAATATGGCTGTTGCAACCTCCGGATTGTACACGGTGGTTTTGGATTTGAGAAACAACACGAAAAAACTATCCATTGTTCTGGCAAAAGTGTACGGCATGGGAGATACTTTTGGCGGTTGGGACAAAGATAAATCCGAAAATCTGTTTACTGTTGACCAAGCAGCTAAAACGCTCACGTCGCCCGCGCTCGTAAAAGACGGAAACGTAAGAATGTATGTTTCTCACGCGTGGATTCCCGATTGGTGGCATTCTGAATTCAATGTATTCGGCACTACAATCGAGTACAGAAACGATGGAGGCGATCAGGCAGCTGTTCCCGCAACTGCAGGTCAGAAAGTAACTCTACATTTTGATGACAACACAGGTTCAATTAAGTAATAGAAACTAATTATTAAAAAGTCTGGGGCTATCTTCAAGAAAGCTTCAGACTTTTTTGTCTTTTCTTTCAAATGAAAAAAATAACAATCCTTTTTCTTATTTCATTTCTTTCGCTTGCGATTAGCGCACAACAGATAAACGTTGATCCCGCCTTCTGGTGGAGCGGCATGCAAGAACCGGAACTACAACTGATGGTTTCGGGCAAAGATATCGCCTCGTACAAAGTGAGCATCGCGTCGAAAAACGTGGTGCTGAAAGAGGCCGTTACGTTGGAAAGTCCTAATTATCAGATTCTGTACCTCGATATCTCGAAAAGCGCGCCCGAAACGTTCGATATTGTTTTCACAAACGGGAAAAAGCGATTCTCGCATCGGTACGAATTGAAACAGCGCGAAGCCAATCGGAAAAACATCAACGGTTTCGATTCTTCCGACGTGTTGTACCTGATTATGCCCGACCGTTTTGCCAACGGAAATCCGGCGAACGACCAAATTGCGATGCAGATGCCCTACAAAGTGGACAGAAACGACCCCAACGCCCGCCACGGCGGCGATTTGAAAGGCATTTCAGACCGATTGGATTACCTGTCCGATTTGGGAGTTACGGCCATTTGGCTCAATCCCGTGCTGGAAAACGATATGGAAGGCGGCTCGTATCACGGCTACGCTACCACCAATTACTACAAGGTTGACCCGCGTTTCGGCAGCAACCAAGAGTACGCAAACCTCATTGCCGACGCGCACAACAAAGGAATGAAAGTGGTAATGGATATGATTTTCAACCATTGCGGCAGCGACCATCCGTGGATGCGCGATATTCCTTCGGCCGATTGGTTTAACAATTTGAGCGAATACGTGCAGACATCGCATATGAAAGAGGTGTTTTTCGATAACTACGCGTCGGAATACGACAAAAAGAGAATGACCGACGGCTGGTTTGTTCCTACAATGCCCGATTTGAACCAACGTAACCGCCACGTGGCAAAATACCTGATTCAGAACAGCATTTGGTGGATAGAATTTTCGGGTGTGGACGGAATCCGTCAGGATACCTATCCGTATGCCGATTACAATATGATGATTGACTGGTGCAACGCCGTTTATAAAGAGTATCCCGAATATAATATCGTGGGCGAAGCGTGGCTCAACAACCCAATAGGCACGGCGTTTTGGCAAAAGGACAGCAAACTGAACAACCGAGAAAACACGCAGCTTAAATCGGTAATGGATTTTCGGTTTATGGGCTTGTCGCACTCCGCTTTTTTCGAAGAAACCGGCGAGTGGAGCGGCGGCCTGAACGGCATTTACGACCATATGACCTACGATTTCATCTATCCCGATATCCACAACGTACTGCGATTTTTAGACAATCACGATACCGACCGCTTTCTCAAAGAGTATCCCGCGGATTTATCGGGATGGAAACAGGGAATCGCGTTTCTGCTCACTATGCCCGGAACGCCGCAACTCTATTACGGAACAGAACTGTTGATGAACGGCAACAAAAGCAAAAGCGACGGCAATATCCGACTAGATGTTCCCGGCGGTTGGACGGGCGACAAAATCAACCATTTCTCACGCGATGGCCGCGATGATATCCAAAACGAAGCGTTCGATTACCTCAAAAAACTGCTCCATTGGAGAAAAGGAAACCAAACCGTAGCCAACGGAAATATGAAACATTACGTGCCCCAAAAAGGCGTCTACGTGTACGAGCGCTATCTCGACAACAAAAACGTATTGGTGTTTATGAACGGAACTTCGGGCGATGTGGAAATAAACCTCGACCGCTACGCGGAATCTATAAAAGACAAATTGAGTGGAACAGATGTGATTTCGGGGAAAACAATTTCTTTGGACAAGACGTTAAAAATGACACCAAAAGAAGTCTTAGTGTTAGAATAAAGAATTTCCTCCGTGACTCTCTGTGCAAACTCTGTAAACTCTGTGCAACCTCATACAACAAACAAATGAAAAAAATATCTATTTCTCTCTTATTATCCGTTTTTTGCGCTTTTGCCTTTGCCGCAAAAGCCCAAACCCTGCAATCGCCCAACGGGCAGTTGAACGCCCAATTTTCGCTTGAAAACGGCAAGCCGGTTTATCAACTTTCCTACAAAGGAAAAACGGTTATCAAACCCTCGAAAATGGGACTTGAATTGGTAAACGACACCCATTTAACCCGCGATTTTTCGATTATCGACACAAAAACCGCCATATTCGATGAAACGTGGACACCCGTTTGGGGCGAAGAAAAAAGCATCCGCAACCATTACAACGAATTGGCGGTAACGCTTTTGCAAAAAGAAACGGAACGAAAAATGATTATCCGATTCCGGTTGTTTAACGACGGATTGGGCTTTCGGTACGAATTTCCCGAACAAGCCCGATTCACAAACTTCGTTATCAAGGAAGAGCGCACGCAATTCGCGATGAACGGCAACCACACGGCGTTTTGGATTCCGGGCGATTACGATACGCAAGAGTACGATTACACCACGTCGCGCCTGTCGGAAATCCGCGGATTGATGAAACAAGCCGTTACGCCCAACGCGTCGCAAACTCCGTTTTCGGATACGGGCGTGCAAACCGCGCTGATGATGAAATCGGACGACGGACTGTACATCAACCTGCACGAAGCGGCGCTTATCGATTATTCGTGTATGCACTTGGAATTGGACGATAAAAATATGATTTTCGAATCGCACCTCACACCCGATGCGCAAGGGCGAAAAGGTTATCTCCAAACACCCTGCACATCGCCTTGGCGCACCGTTATTGTGAGCGACAAAGCGGGCGACATTCTGCTCTCGCGGCTGACACTCAACCTCAACGAACCGTGCAAAATTGAAGACACATCGTGGATTAAACCCGTGAAATACATCGGCGTGTGGTGGGAAATGATTACCGGAAAAAGCTCGTGGGCATATTCCGACGCGCCCAGCGTGAAATTGGGCGTAACCGATTTCGCGAAACTGAAACCCAACGGCAAACACGGAGCCACAAACGAAAACGTGCGCCGCCACATCGATTTTGCCGCCAAACACGGATTCAGCCAAGTGTTGGTTGAGGGCTGGAACATCGGTTGGGAAGATTGGTTTGGCAAATCGAAAGATTATGTGTTCGATTTTGTAACGCCCTACCCCGACTTCGACATAAAAGCGCTCAACGAATACGCCCACGGCAAAGGCGTAAAATTGATGATGCACCACGAAACATCGGGTTCGGTGCGCAACTACGAACGCCATATGGAAAAAGCGTACGAATTGATGAACAAGTACGGCTACAATTCGGTAAAAAGCGGTTATGTGGGCGATATTATCCCGCGCGGCGAGCATCATTACGGACAGTGGCTCAACAACCACTATTTGTATGCCATTGAGAAAGCCGCCGAGCACAAAATTATGGTCAACGCGCACGAAGCCGTTCGTCCTACCGGAATTTGCCGCACCTATCCCAATCTTATCGGAAACGAATCGGCACGCGGCACGGAATATCAGGCGTTTGGCGGAAGCAACGCCAATCATACCACCATTTTGCCGTTCACCCGATTGATTGGCGGACCGATGGATTACACGCCCGGAATTTTCGAACAAGACATTTCGAAACTCAACCCCGATAACCACTCGCACCTCAACGCCACCATTGCCAATCAGTTGGCGCTCTACGTTACGATGTACAGTCCGCTGCAAATGGCTGCCGATTTACCCGAAAATTACGATCGTTTCCCCGATGCTTTCCAATTTATCAAAGATGTGGCGATTGATTGGGACGAAACACGCGTTTTGGAAGCCGAACCGGGCGAGTACATCACCTATGCGCGTAAGGCAAAAGGCAGCAACGAGTGGTTTATAGGAAATACAAACGGATACAATGGTCGCGAATCCAACATATCGTTCGATTTTCTGCCGAAAGGAAAAAAGTACGAGGCAACCATTTATGCCGACGCCAAAAACGCGCATTACAAAACCAATCCGCAGGCTTACACAATAAAAAAGGTAAAAGTTAATTCAAAATCGAAATTGACACAGTTTTGCGCACCCGGCGGAGGATA
>CAZKZB010000101.1:0-6668 GCA_964557135.1 uncultured Petrimonas sp.
ATATTTTCAGAAAGTTCGGGCGGATTTTCAAAATCCACCTCGCAAGATTTGATGAGTGTCATTGTTTGAGTGTATTTTGCTTTCAGTAGGTCAATGATTAGCTTTCGGAAATCGTTACGGGTGTTTCCTTTGGCAAAGTAATCGGAAATATCTTTTTCGGCTTTAGTGCCAGAAAGTGGCATAACCAAGCGCTGGACGCTGTATTTTGCCAGCGAATGAACGTGTTGTTCCGAAGCGGAAAGTCCTGTTTTATCTGTGTCGTAGAGAAGGATGATATGCTTGAAACGGTGTGCCAACATTTCGATGATGCTTGGAGGAATGGCAGATGTTTCGCTGTTGAAGCAAACCGCGTGAAATCCTTTGACGTAAAGGCTCATCACATCTTTTTCACCACCTGTAATGAAAAGAATATCACCTCTATTGGGTAGCTGTCGCAGTCCGAAACAGTAGTTTTGGGGAATTTGACCGCCGTACAAAAAACGGAGTTTGGATTTGGGACGGTAGAGTTTTACAAACCCTTCGCCCGTGTAAGCGAAAAGTGGCTCGGTTTCGGAGCATTGAAGCCGATAATCGTAGCCCTCGTTGTTTACCGATTGAAATTCAGAAAGAGATTTTACACCAAAGCAGAACAGTGTTTTTTCGTTTATACCGAATGTTTTCCAGAATTTGAGTTCAGCAGATGAATATAACTTTTCGGAGAAATGAAAAGGTTTGGGTGGTGTTTCTGTTGCCTTATCTAATTTATTATTGAAAGACGGAGAGATTTCAATCGATCGTTTTTTTGTTTTTTTCTTGAAGTGTGTAAAACCGTCTTGTTTTTCCTCCAAATGTAAGTTTAAGTCCCGGTTGATGATTTGAAGTACTTGAAAAAAGTCATGCTTCACGTCCAAACCTTTGATTTGAGCCACAAAAGCAAAGCAGTCGCCGGAGTAGTCGGGGTTACCGAAGTCTTTTATCTTAAAAGATTGGTTGTGCCTGTCGTAATAAATGTTGCAAGATGCTCTTTTATCATCGTAGAACGGATTTTTGAAGTTCTTGCCAAGACGAAAATCAAAAGGTATGTAGTGTTTGAAAACGGCTAAACCGTTTTGAGTGGCTAAGAGAATAGAAGATTTGTCAATCATATTTCATCATTTTGCTTGTCTTGATGCCATAGACTGCTTGTGATTATTTTATCCTTAAAGTTGGCTAATTTCGCTAATGACTCTGTTTTGTTTGAACTGTGAATATCCAATTCGCCATTTTTGATGGCTAAAAACACGCCTCGATACGGATAAAAGGCTTTGCCCCTTTCACTAATACGATAGGGTATTTTATTATCGTTACGCCACCGATAAACTGTCATCTTAGAAACATTGAATAAATCCATAATTTCGCGAGTAGTTAATTCCAATGTTTCATCCAAATCCGCAAAAAGATCGGCCGTACGTTTTACATATTGTTCAATCGCCTGAATTTTTGCCAGCATTTTCTCAAATGCTTCGCTCTCAAATGTTATTACCTTCATTTTTTACTTTTCTGTTTTTCAATTTGTTGTAATACCGAAGCTAAATAAAAAAGATAATCTGATGTGAAATTTGCAGGTATAGAAACCTGTAGAACAAGCCTGCCGATATCTTGCATAACATCATTTTCAGTATCTGAAAAAATCTTTCTGAATTCCATACCGTGAAATTGGGCGATCTTAGCAAACATCTCCAATTTGATGGTGGCAGGATTGCTTTCCATGCGGGAGATAGTGGAGATGGAAACTCCAATAGAATCAGCAATATACTGTTGAGAAAATCCTCTTTCCTGCCTCAACAATCTAAGTTTTTCAGCAATCTTTTTCATACTATTAAAGTTAAGGTGCATTATGCATCCAACTTTTAGGTTTTATGAAAAAAAATTTCAGCACATGAAAACTTTACACATAATGCACTTGGTTATACATGAAAAACAATTTTATACTCTTACTTGACGCCAATATCAGCACACCCTAAACGGATTTTAAAAAGTCTTGATTAAATTTTTTGCGAGGCTTTCTTTTACCATTTCATATAACAAGCCTTTTAAAATTGTTAGGGTCAGAGCTACAACTGTAACAATATTTTCCTAAAACTTATCAATAACCTCTATAATTATAAATCTAACTTTATATCTTTATCTTGCATGGAAACATGATCTTAAAGTAGTTTTTCACTGAAATGTCTAATTGTTGTTTATAAAATTACGAGTCATTAACATGTAGACACTTAAGTTTTCTTTCTCAAAAAAATTAAAGTCGGGAGAAAATAAAAGAAAACAATTTTATGTTTTAATGTAGGTTTTTAAGCAAAGAAATTCATGCAAGGTGCAAGTCTTATTTATATATAAGCTTGCACCTTGCATGGAAAATGTAGCAAAATAACTTTAAACTAAAAGATTTACAGAATATTTTGGTAAGGTTCAAAAAATTATTACCTTTGCACCCTGAAATTATTTACAGTGGTATTTAATACGTATTCACAACATCTTTTCAACTTTGCTACATTTCTGCTACAAAACAGAATTGTATTAAAAGTAAAAAATTGATTTTTAACGGATTGAATATAACAAACAAATCCCAGGCGGATCACAAAAACAAACTCCTGCCCACAAAAACAGGAGTTTTGTTTCTTAAATACAAATTTATAAAATTAACAAAGACTACTAAATGGCAACAAAACTGCGTTTACAAAGAAGAGGCCGTAAAAATTACGCCTTCTACCAGATTATCGTTGCAGATAGCAGAGCTCCACGTGATGGAAAGTACATTGAAAGGATCGGCTCTTACAACCCGAACACCAATCCTGCTACTATCACTTTAGATTTCGACAGAGCTTTGTATTGGCTGCAAGTAGGTGCTCAACCCACCGACACCGTTCGTAATATTTTATCAAACGAAGGTGTATTGTTGAAAAAACATCTCCTTGGAGGTGTAGCAAAAGGCGCTTTCGATGAAGCGGAAGCAGAAAAAAGATTCGAAGCGTGGAAAAACTCCAAACTTCAAGCCACACAAAAGCTGATTAGCAAGGACGAAGAAGCACAGCGTGCCGCTGAAAAAGCCAGACTCGACGCCGAAAAAGAGGTGAATAAGGCAAAGGCAGAAGCATTGGCTAAGAAAAAGGCCGAAACTGAAGCTGCAAATAAACCGGCTGAGGAAGAAGTTGTAGAGGAAAACGTTGAAGAAGTTGTTGAAACTGTTGAGACAGCTGAAGCTAAGGTAGAGGAGCCAAAAGCCGAAGAACCGAAAACTGAAACTCCAGCTAACGAAGCATCTGCTGAAGAACCCAAAGCTGAATAATCAGATAACAGTATATCTTTTTTAAATGCGCCGCTTGGCGCATTTTTTTTATCTTAAAAAACAAACAATTAACTTTTTTTAAAGATAAATTATCCTTAACAAATTCGTAACCTCCATTTTTAAAGCTAAATTTGCAAACTGATTATTATCTTGGCCAACATATATTTTCAGAATATATAAAAATCAAGGGAAATGAAAAAAGAAAACAAAGAAAAGATGGTCAAAACGCTAAATATCATAGCGAAAGACCGTAAAAGAACCAATATATTGAAAAACTCAGAGCAAAAACTAATAGCTTACTTGGTTCAAAAAATTCCCACATGGATAAATTCTGACGGACTAACCGCCATCGGTTTTTTCGGGAATGTCATGGTAGCCGGTAGCATTGTCCTGGGGGCATTTTTTAGCCGATACTGGCTTTTGTTATCCATTCTCGGCTTTGCAATCAATTGGTTTGGAGACTCGCTCGATGGTAGAATAGCCTACTACAGAAATAAGCCACGTAAATGGTATGGTTTTTCGTTAGACGTCACCGTGGATTGGGTTGGGACTATATTAATTGGCCTGGGATTTATGATTTATGCGCAAGGCGCTTGGAAATATCTCGGTTTTTTATTCGTAGTCCTATACGGTTGGCAAATGATTACTGCCCAGCTTAGATACAAAGTTGGCGGCCACTACTCCATCGATTCGGGTATTTTCGGACCTACTGAAGTACGTATTATTCTGGGTGCCATCATCACCTTAGAAGTATTTTTACCGGGATCCATTTACTATCTCACCTCTTTAGCTACTGCTTTTTTGGTATATTCGAATATTGTAGAAGCAAAAAAATTGCTGGCACTTGCCGATGAACGAGATGTGAAGGAAAAAAGAATAAAAGCCGAAGAACTTCAAAACCAACAAAGAGAAAACGCCTGATATTCTCATTCTCTCTCAACAACTCATACAGCCCCGATATTTAATCTATCGGGGTTTTTTATTGTACTCACGCTTATCTCAAACAAAGACAAACATTTGACATCGCAAATTTTCTCTAAAAAAGAACCCGCATTTTAACATTTCTCTTAAATAATGTTGTAAGTGAGGGATTTTTACGTTTTTTTATAATTTTAAGAGGATATGTTAAACAAAAAAGTCGTTTATTTGTTAAATTAATAACTAAAAAACGCTCTTTAATATTTTAAATTTATCAACTAAAAACGGAGATAGGTAAAGCAAAAGTATGAAAAAATCGACTATCTGGTTACTTGCAGTAGTTATGTTCGTAGCTTTCTTCTCGTTGTTGTTTCTTCAGGTCAGGTATATGAAAGCAAGTATGTCTGTGAGGGAGCAGCAATTTAACGAAATGGTGAAACGAAGTCTCATTAACGTATCGAGAGATTTGGAACAAGAACAAACGCGTCGATATATTGAGGAAGATATGCTGGAATCGGAAAAAAGGTATCCTCAGTATTCTCAATCTAAAAGTTCCACCAATATAGTTACTGAACATGCCGCGGCAACCATTATCAATCCCGATGGAAGTGAAACAAGAATTGAACAGATCACTCAAAACCGGAGTTCGATAGGCGAAGTAGGGAAAGGCGGGGTGTTTTTGTCACCTCGACATGGAGTGAACACCATTCCGAACACATCTTATAACCAACAGGAATCGCTATTAAAACAATATTTGTACGAGCAGGTATTAATGACTGAGGTTATTCTAAAACTCTTGTACAAGGCAAGTAGTGATCCGATTGAAGAGAGAGTGGATTTCTACGAATTAGACAAATTCATTCGGTTAGAGTTACTGAACAGTGCGCTAAATGTACCGTACAGTTTTCAGGTCATCGATTTCAACAACAAGGTAGTTTATTCTTCGCCCGGGTTTTCCTCAAGAGACGAAAAATCGATATATACCCAGATTTTGTTTCCGAGAGACCCGCCGTCGAAACTGAATACGCTGAAAGTGTATTTCCCGACAAAACGAGACTTTGTTTTCAGTGAACTCTCATTCTTTCTGCCATCGATGATTTTCACGTTCATTCTTTTGGTGACGTTTATTTTTACGATTGTGAGTTTGTTCAGGCAAAAGCGTTTGTCTGAGATGAAAAATGACTTCATAAACAACATGACACACGAACTAAAAACACCTGTTTCTACCATTTCGTTGGCATCGCAAATGCTGAGGGACGAATCGATTACCAAATCGCCCGATGTGTTTAAACACGTGGCGGGTGTGATTAACGACGAAACAAAACGATTGAGTTTCCAGGTAGAGAAAGTATTGCAAATGTCGTTGTTCGATAAGCAAAGGGCCACGTTGAAAATCAAGGAAATAGATTTGAACGACATCATTGTAAACGTTGCCAATACGCATAATTTGAAGGTGAAGAAATTCAACGGCGAACTCGATATCGACCTGCAAGCAGAAAACACAATGGTAAACATCGATGAAATGCACTTCACAAACGTGCTTTTCAACCTGTTGGATAACGCATTGAAATACAAAAAAGAAGACGTACCGCCGGTTCTGATGATTCGCACCCGAAACGAAGGCAACAAAGTCGTTATTTTGGTAGAAGACAACGGAATTGGGATAAAAAAAGAAGACGTGAGAAAGATATTTGACCGATTTTATCGCGTTTCCACCGGAAACATTCACGATGTGAAAGGTTTCGGGCTGGGACTTGCTTACGTGAAAAAAATCGTGACTGATTTAGAGGGATCAATTCGCGCTGAAAGCGAATTGGGCAAAGGAACAAAATTTATAATAAGTTTACCCGTTATAACACAGAAATAATATGGAAGAAAAATTAAAACTATTTTTATGCGAAGATGACGAAAATCTTGGCATGTTGCTTAGAGAATATCTGCAAGCAAAAGGATTTGAAACAGACCTTTTCCCTGATGGAGAAGCAGGTTTCAAGGGATTCGTGAAAACAAAGTACGACTTGTGCATTGTTGACGTAATGATGCCCAAAAAAGACGGCATCACGCTCGTGAAGGAAATAAGAACCATCAACACTGAAATTCCCGTAATATTTTTGACTGCCAAAAATATGAAAGACGATGTGTTGGAAGGTTTCAAAGCCGGAGCCGACGACTATATTACTAAACCATTCAGCATGGAAGAGTTGGTGCTTCGCATCGAGGCTATCATCCGCCGTGTGAAAGGCAAAAAATCGAAAGAGCAGCAAATTTACAAATTCGGAAACATGACTTTCGATACGCAAAAGCAAATTCTTCATATCGGTGACGATCAAACCAAGCTCACCACTAAAGAATCGGAATTGCTCTCGCTGCTCTGCTCACACGCGAACGATATTCTGGAACGCAACCACGCGCTGAAACAAATTTGGGAAGAAGACACCTATTTCAA
>CAZKZB010000102.1:0-6565 GCA_964557135.1 uncultured Petrimonas sp.
TGAAGAGGAATTGGGCGACAGAGCCGTTTACGGATACAAAAAAATCAAGTAAAGGGAAAAACCATAGAATTGTAAAAGGGTGCGCCAACAAAACAGGTGCACCCTTTTTGTTAAAAAAACGCCTGTCGCGATTAACTTCAACAAACCAAGTTTTACCATCGCCGTTGGTGTTTACAACACTACTTAACATTTTTCCCGTGAACAAATTAAGCTTTCAGTGTTTTATAATAAAATTCAACTTTTACAATTATGAAACAATCTGTGAAGTATTTTCTGTGGATTTTACTGGCAGCAATTACAGTTGCCGGCTGTAGTAGAGAAGGTGATCCCGAAGTACATAAAGTATTCAACGAACCGAAAACAATAACCGATGCCGCTTACGGAACCGATGCCGCGCAAAAGATGGATATCTATCTGCCGGCCGGAAGAAGCCAAGCGACAACCCGCGTGCTCCTCATTATTCACGGCGGCGGTTGGTATGAAGGCGATAAGAAAGACATGAATGATTTTGCTGCAAAGTTCTATTCGAGAATGAGCAACTACGCCGTGGTGAACATGAACTATCGGTTAGTCACTTTTGCACCCGCTCGCTATATGTTGCCCACACAAACCGATGATATTCGCTCCGCCATGGACTATATCGGCAAAAATGCTGCAGAATTCGGAGTAAAACCGGAATTTGTTGTTTTGGGATTGAGTGCCGGAGGACATTTAGCTATGCTCTATTCTTATAAATACGACACCGATCGACGTGTAAAAGCCACGGTCAACATTGTTGGTCCCTCCAATTTCGATGACAGCTACTACCTCAATAATTTGGTATATGGTTTGGGTATGACATACATCACAAACCCGTCCAATTTGCCTACTGATATGAAAGCTCCTGTTTTTGGAAGTCCTGTTACTTGGATCACAAAAAATGCACCGCCAACAATCTCATTTTACGGCACAAACGATAAACTCATTCCCCCCAGTCAACACTTGGCATTAGAAGATGCCCTAAACAAATATAAAATCCCCAATCAAAAATATATTTATGATGGCGGACATATTCAGGCAAGCTACGACCAAAGCGATGATATTGTTACCAAAACCATACAATTTGTTTCAACTCACGCTAAATAGAGGGTTTGAAGAGAATAGACATTACAACAGACTTAAATGCGCTGAGATTGCAAAAATAGTTGTATATTTGAGAAAAATAAACCAAAATCCATTTCAATTCCAAGACCTTGAATAATTCAACGAAAAAGTTTTGGTTTTGATGTCATGGCTCTTTGTTCTAAAACTATAAAACTGATGAAAAAAAATATCCTGTTCATTTCTTTTGCAGTACTTATCGTATGCGGCATTGTTTTAATGAGTTTGTCGAATAACGACACCGAAAAAGTAGAACAACAACGCCCGCAGGTGCTTTCCATGACGGCATCGGTTGATATACCCGATGAAATGACCTTCGCAGGCGAAAAAATTGTGTTCGACCGATACGATTTCCGCGAACGAATGGATCGCGAACTAAACAGTTTCACCTATTTTCATTCCTCGACTTTACTTCTTTTCAAACGCGCAAACCGCATTTTCCCGATTATCGAACCGATTCTCAAGCAACAAGGAGTTCCCGACGATATAAAATACATAGCCGTTATAGAAAGCAGCCTCGACCATCGCGCCATTTCGCCGGCTCGCGCCGTAGGGTTGTGGCAATTCATGTCGAGCACCGCGCCGGGATTCGGTCTGGAAGTATCGTCGGAAGTTGATGAGCGCTACCACATTGAAAAATCTACCGCCGCCGCCTGCCGATACCTCAAAGACGCCTATCGGAAATACGGCTCGTGGAGCGCTGCGGCGTTATCCTACAACGGCGGACAAGGCAGGATCACCAACGAACTTCGCAACCAACAAACCAATAACGCCCTCGATTTATGGCTGGTGGAAGAAACCACACGCTATTATTATCGTATGCTGGCTATTAAAACCATATTCGAAAACCCAAGCCAATACGGATTCGTCCTGCGCGGCGACCAACTCCACAAACCCATGGATTTTAAGGAGGTGAGAGTTTCCTCTTCCATTCCCAGCTTAGTTGCTTTTGCCAAACAACACGGCATTACTTATGCTCAACTCAAAGACTTCAACTCATGGCTTCGCGACACCAAACTAACCAACCGCTCGGGCAAAACATACACCATTCTTATTCCCACCAAAGAAAGCCTGTATTACAGAAAAGGAGAGAAATACAAAGTGCACGATGAACGCTGGATAGCGAGGTAACTCGACAAGTCGCCAAATCGCGTTTATCATCTCTTCCTCAAGTCATATTTATTTATTAATTTTGCAGGCTCGTATTTCAACCAAATGAGCAAAAATTCAGAAGTAATAAATGTGTACGGCGCACGCGTGCACAACCTCAAAAATATAGACGTAACCATTCCCCGCGATTCGCTCACCGTAATTACCGGATTGAGCGGCAGCGGGAAATCGTCGTTGGCTTTCGACACCGTTTTTGCCGAAGGACAGCGTCGTTATATCGAAACGTTTTCGGCTTATGCACGCGGGTTTTTGAGCAAAATGGAACGTCCCGATGTGGATAAAATTACCGGATTGAGTCCGGTGATCTCCATCGAACAAAAAACCACCAATAAAAATCCACGTTCTACCGTTGGAACCACTACCGAGATTTACGATTTTCTGCGCCTACTTTTCGCCCGCGCCGGAGAAGCCTACTCCTACATCACCGGCGAAAAGATGGTGAAATATACCGAAGAACAAATCCTGGAACTGATTTTAACCCGATATATCGGTAAAAAAATCTATATCCTCGCGCCCGTTGTCCGAAACAGAAAAGGACACTACAAAGAACTGTTCGAGCAAATCAGGAAAAAAGGATTTCTAAGCGTTCGTGTGGATGGAGAAATTCGAGAAATTCTACCCGGAATGAAAGTGGACCGATATAAGAACCACAGCATCGAAGTGTTGGTAGATAAACTAATCGTCTCCAATAAGTTCGAAGATAAGCTGAAAGCCAGCGTCCGCACTGCAATGAAACAAGGTTCGGGATTGATACTCATTCAAGATGTTGATTCTGGAGAAGTTCGCCACTACAGCCGCGAACTGATGTGTCCCACTACCGGATTATCATACAACGAACCCGCTCCGCACAACTTTTCGTTCAACTCGCCCTTAGGCGCATGTCCCCGATGCAAAGGAATCGGAACGGTCGATTCTATCGATATCGAAAAAATTATCCCCGACCCGTCCATCAGCATTGCCAAAGGCGGTATTGTACCGTTAGGAAAAGAAAAAAGCAATCTCTTTTTCTGGCAGATTGCTGCCATTTGCGAAAAATACGACGTCACCCTTCAAACGCCCATTAAAGATATTCCGCAAGATGCTATCGATGAGATAATTTACGGTACCGACGAACGACTGAAAATTAAAAACGAATCCTTGGGCAATTCAAACTACCGAGTAAGCTACGAGGGAATTGCCAAATACATCGATATGCAGCAGGACGACGACGCGTCGGCATCGGCACAAAAGTGGGCAGGGCAGTTTATCTCTACCTCGGTTTGTTCGGAATGCAACGGGCAGCGACTTAACAAAGAGGCACTCCATTTTAAAATAAACGATAAAAACATCTCCCAATTAGCACAAATGGACATCCGTCAACTATACGACTGGATGAAAGATATGGACAACTCCGTTTCGGAAAAACAGCGCCTTATTGCCGACGAAATAAAAAAAGAAATTCTCTCCCGACTGAAATTCCTACTCGATGTCGGATTGGGTTATCTGTCCCTCTCGCGCGCTTCGGCTTCGCTTTCGGGAGGAGAGAGCCAGCGCATACGGCTTGCTACGCAAATCGGTTCGCAATTAGTTAACGTGCTGTATATCTTGGATGAACCCAGTATCGGACTGCACCAGCGGGATAATCACCGGCTGATTGATTCGCTGAAAAAACTGCGCGATTCGGGAAATTCCGTAGTAGTGGTAGAACACGACAAAGACATGATGCTCGCATCCGATTTTATCGTGGATATGGGGCCGTTTGCAGGGAAAAAAGGCGGCGAAGTGGTTTTTTCGGGCACGCCCCAAGAAATGCTCAAAAAGAATACACTTACTTCCAATTACCTGAACGGAAGAATCGAAATAAAAGTGCCGGAGAATCGACGAAAAGGGAACGGAAAAACACTCATCGTGGAAGGCGCGTCGGGCAACAACCTGAAAAATGTAACGGTAGAGTTTCCGTTGGGAACCTTTATTTGTGTCACCGGCGTGTCAGGAAGCGGGAAATCTACGCTTATCAACGAAACGTTGCAACCGATTTTAAGCCAAAAATTTTATCGTTCGCTTAAAGATCCGATGCCTTACAAAAAAGCGCACGGCGTGAAAAACGTGGACAAAGTGGTGAGCGTTGACCAATCGCCTATCGGACGTACTCCGCGCTCCAATCCGGCCACTTACACCGGAGTTTTCACCGATATCCGATCCCTGTTTTCGGGAATGCCCGAAGCAAAAATCCGCGGATACAAACCCGGGCGATTTTCGTTTAACGTAAAAGGCGGGCGTTGCGAAAACTGCGGCGGAAACGGATACAAAACATTAGAAATGAATTTTCTACCTGACGTAATGGTTCCCTGCGAAGTTTGTCACGGAAAAAGATACAACCGCGAAACCCTTGAGGTGCGCTTCAAAGGAAAATCAATTGCCGATGTGCTGAACATGTCGATAAACGAAGCGGTGGATTTCTTTGAAAATGTGCCCAATATTTTGCATAAAATAAAAGTGTTGCAGGAAGTAGGTCTCGGATATATAAAGTTGGGGCAATCGTCAACAACGCTTTCGGGTGGCGAAAGCCAACGGGTGAAACTTGCTACAGAGCTATCCCGAACCGATACCGGAAACACGCTTTATGTCTTGGACGAACCGACAACCGGCTTGCATTTTGAAGACATCAGAATCTTACTGGGCGTTCTTAACAAATTAGTGGACAAGGGGAACACCGTGATTGTCATCGAGCACAACCTCGATATTATAAAATGCGCCGATTATATCATCGATTTGGGCCCCGAAGGCGGCGAAAAAGGCGGAAATATTCTTGCTACGGGCACACCGGAGGAGTTAGTTAAGCACGAAAATAGCTATACAGCTAAGTATTTAAAAAAAGAGTTGTAGAAATCTATCTATACAATCACCAGCATTTTCAATCTTTGACATAAAGTTTCCATTCTTTCTGCTACTTAATTCAAAAAATATCACTTATCTTTGTCTATATAAGAACAATAAGAAAGGAGCATGATATGACAACAATGGAACTTAGGGCAGGAATTTTCGAAAAACTCAACTCCTTGCTGGATAACGAAGAAGCTATGTTGCAATTGAATGACTATCTTCATGAATTGAATCAGAAATTGGATCTCGCCCGAAAAGATTTTTATACCCTGAATGAACTAAACGGTCGTATAGATAGAGCAGAAATTGAAATAAGTAAGGGTGAAACACTCGATAGCCAGAATCTGTTTACAGAAATTGAAGATAAATATTCTTGGTTATGCAAGTGAAATGGAGCAAACAAGCCGGTAGAGAGTTAGATATCATTTTAGTGTACACAAAAGAGAGATTTGGAGAAAAAATTGCCGTACAATTTTTTGAACGAGTTAAAAAGCACACCCATCGCCTTTCCCAAAATCCATATTTAGGATTTTCAGAACCATTGCTAAAAGAAAGACATCAGAATTATCGCTCTTTGATATTTCACAAACATTTTAAAATTGTTTACTTTATAGATTACGATAAAGACACAATTTTCATAGCAGATATTTGGGACACACGGCGAGAACCCGTCAACTTAGCAAAACGCATCAAAAAGAGCACATGATTTTCGTAAAATAAAATCATAAGATAAACTCGAAATAAAACGTTAAAATTCTAACTCTTATGAACTTTTCAACAACCCTCTTGTTATAATTTTGGACTAAAAAAGCAGAACGCTATTAAGAACGTATTTAAATAACTGTAAGATATTAATAAAACATGGCAAAAATCACATTTAAAGGCAATCCCGTAAACACGGGAGGCAATTTACCTAATGTAGGTTCGCAAGCTGCGGACTTCTCTCTCGTTAAGTCGGATCTTTCGGAAGTAAAGCTGTCCGATTTTAAGGGTAAAAACGTAGTTTTGAATATTTTCCCCAGTATCGATACCGGGGTTTGCGCTGCATCAGTGCGTCGTTTCAACAAAGAAGCGAGTTCACTGAACAATACAACCGTCCTCTGCATTTCGGCAGATTTACCGTTCGCCGCAGGTCGTTTTTGCGGCGCCGAGGGATTGGAGGACGTGATTACACTTTCCACCTTTCGCGATCACGATTTCGCCGAAAAATACGGCGTACTCATGACCGACGGCCCGCTTCGCGGATTGCTGGCACGTTCGGTAGTTATAGTGAATGGCGATGGGAAAGTTGTATATACCGAGCTGGTTCCTGAGATTGCACAGGAGCCGGATTATGAATCTGCAATCAACTCGATAGTGTAGTTTGTTTCATGAAGATTGTGTTAACAAGAAA
>CAZKZB010000103.1:0-6311 GCA_964557135.1 uncultured Petrimonas sp.
TCCTCGTTTGCATACGGTTATGAAAATATTACCCTTCGGGTAAAACTCTAAACATTAAATCTATAACATTTTATTCAGAATAAACTCTAATGAGTAATCACTCTGTTTCTTTCTCCATTTCAACATAAGTGACCGGATTATCTGTCTTAAAATAAGTAACTTCACCATTTCCATCCGAAAATCCGATGGATATTTTTTTGAATCTGTTTTTACGAAAAGAATTCAAGTCTTGAAAATTATTACAAGCAACGGTTTTTTTGTCCGTAGGAAAATAAATGAGTGTATCGTTCTGTAGTTTTTGCAATCCAATTGCTTCAAAATTAAATATGCCTTCGTCATCGTTTGCTTTCAAAATCAACCCCGGTAACCCGTAAAGTTTCCAAGGCCCGTCGTCAATGGGGATATCCATTGTAAACCAAGCATTGTATATTCTCCCTCGAAAAAATGTGGTGGCTTTTTGGCAATTATAGCCCAATACCGATAGCGTGTCTTCCGTTATTATCCAGTTATGGGAAGGTATTCTTTCCTGTAACTGAAAGTAAGTAAACGTATCAGCCCCTAAAAGCGGACCTTTATCAAAAATAAAAAACATTTCTTTTTTTCGATGTTTAAAAATATCCATTGATTCGCCTTCACTTTCATCTATAACTCCAATTACTTGGTTTCTTGCCTCTAAACGAGCTTGAAGTGCTTGTTCGTCACGTCTGAGAGTAAATCGTTTTGGCGGATTCCTTTTAAATTCCGCTTTTGCCGTGGAATCTCTGCGATGTTTATGCCAATCATAATAAACCGACCAATTTTGTCCGACATCAAGCGCCATAGTATCGGTTACGATAAAGGTTGTGCCTTCTTTTAAAGTTTGCTGACTCGCTTTGTATAGTACACGAAATAAAGCGGTATCCAGCGTATCTTTACTTATTTCCAGGAATTGTGGGCTGGCATCAAAAGAGATCGCTGAAAAAAGAACTATGGCAATTATTATTCGTTTCATTGTTTACTCCTTTTCCAAATCATTAAACTCCACCGGATTTCTTCCTATGAACACATTGATCGTACCGCCTTCAAAAAAATTATAGGATACATCTTTGAAGCGGTTTTTCCGATAATCGTTTAATTTTTTCAATGTAGCGTCAACCATTTTACGGTCGTTCGACATTTGAATGTTCTCACCTGTGGATTGGGTTATACCGATGGCTTGAAACCGAAAAATTCTGCCGGTATCTTCCGCTTTCAGAATCATTCCCGGAAGTCCGAAGAGTTTCCAAGGCCCTTCTCCAACCGGAATATCGAGCGTAAACCACGCCGAGTAGTTTCGACCTCGAAATGCGGCCGTGGCTTTTTGGCACGCGTAACCCAACACGGTAAGCGTATCTTCGGTAATGGTCCATTCTTGCGGCGGAATAATTTCGGTTACCTGCAAATAGGTCGGCTGCGGTCTTCCCCCACCTCTCTCCGACGGGCCTTTATCGATGGTAATTATTTCGTTTTTGGTTCTGTTTTTGAAAATCCGTGCCGATTCGCCTTTGCTTTCATCTGACATCCAGGTAGGTTCGCGCATTTTTTCCAACTGAGATTGAAGCGCAGCTTCATCTTTAACCACAAAAAGACTTTTTACTTTTTCCATTGGGGCCGCGTTACTTATAAATTCATTGTGAATAGAATCGTTGCGCCTTTTGTTCCAGTCGTAGTATTCCGAGTAGTTTTGTCCGACGAGCAGCGCCATTGTATCGGTAATCACAATTTGTTCGCGTTCTTTTTCGGCTTGCTGGCTGAAAGCGTAAAGTACCCGAAAAGTGGCGGTATCCAATACATCGGAATCGGATTTGTTTTGAGCGAAAACAATTTGCCCGCCGGCAACAATAATGAGCGTGAATAGAAGTAGTTTTGTTTTCATAATTGATGAGATTTATGTAATAATACTTTTGTTGGATAGACCTACGGCGATAGACGCTTCGCGTGATAGAGCTATGCTGATAAAAACCCTCTCCGCTGTTGATTTACTCAACAAATTTAATTGACACGGCAAAGATAACGGTTTTTTTTAGTTCTAAAACTAATTTTATTAGTTATTTTTAAGAAAAATAAAAACCGACTGGTAATCAATCGGTTTATTATTTCAAAAAAGCATAAATAGTTGTATCTCCATCGGCAGGTTCAAAACCGGCTGATGGATAAATTCACTCCTTCAACCTCCCGCTTTTCTTTAACGCTTGGTCTAAAATCCACTGAATTTGACCGTTAACGCT
This sequence comes from uncultured Petrimonas sp., assembly GCA_964557135.1. Classification (GTDB taxonomy): domain Bacteria; phylum Bacteroidota; class Bacteroidia; order Bacteroidales; family Dysgonomonadaceae; genus Petrimonas. The sequence continues at coordinate 2,247 of CAZKZB010000103.1, forward strand.
GCGAAATTCGTCGGCAGCCCATTTTTCGATAGCAGCCATCGTTTCCGAATCCAAGCGCAGAGCAAAATTTTTGGTTGTTTTCTCTTTTTTTGCCATTTTCAATTTTTCATTTTGCCCAATCGGATCAAAATTTTAGTTAACTGTTCAGGTTGTCTTGTTCCGATAAGCACTTTTTTGCCGTTCATTAAAACAAGTTGCAGTCCTCTGTTTCCCGACATAGAGTATACTTTTCCCGCGTTCATTCTAACTTTATATCCCCAGCCGCCAAACTCTGTCATCGGGTTATATTTTCTAACATACGCGGCTTGAATATTGTTCCAATCGTAGAATTTGGCTCGAAACTGCAATGGGAAAAACCTCACGTACACGCCTTCCGCATTGACATAGGTATGCAACCTGACGGCAAACAGCAACGCCGTAACCAAAAGAATAACAGCTGTTACAATAATTAACTCCATATTGCCCACGGGATTGTCTCCAAATGGTTTTTGCAACAACAACTGTTGTACGCAACCCAACAAAAAAATCGCATTAATACCAATCATTATCAGCCACATCCACCACTGGCAAAAACGCTGCGTTTCGTAAAATTCTATGGATTCTCTCTTCATCAATCCTGTCTTTGTTCTTTTATCTTTGTTCTTGGCTCTTTTACTGATACAGCGTTCCCGTATTCAATACCGGTTGAGCCGATTCGTCCGCGCAAAGCACCACGAGCAGATTGCTCACCATAGCGGCTTTTTTATCGGCATCCATATCGATGATATTTTCGTCTTCGATGCGCTCCAAAGCCATTTTCACCATCGAAACCGCACCCTCCACAATCTTTTCGCGCGCCGAAATAATGGCTTCCGCCTGTTGACGGCGAAGCATAACGGCTGCAATTTCGGGCGCATACGCCAAATAATTGATACGCGCTTCAACAATTTCTATTCCCGCCATTTCCAAACGATTGTTCAACTCAGTGAGCAAATCCTCGTTCACCTCTTCCCCACCCGAACGCAAGGTAATTTCGGCATCGGAAACCACATTATTATCGTAGGCGTACTGTCCGGCAACTTGCCTCAACGCGGCGTCGCTCTGCACGGCGACAAAGTTTTCGAACGCTCGCATTTTGCTTGCCACGCTTGAAGTGAGGGTTCCGGTTGCCACGCCGGCGGATGACGCCATGGTTTGCGAATCAATTTCGAAAAGCGATTTGTAGGTATCTTTCAGCCGCCAAACCAACACCAAACCGATAAGAACGGGATTTCCCACTTTGTCGTTCACTTTTATGGGATCCACATTGAGGTTGCGCGCACGCATCGACAGTTTTTTGCGCGTCATCAGCGGATTCACCCAATAAAAGCCGGTGTTTCTAAACGTTCCCTTATATTTCCCGAAGAAAACCATTACCGATGCTTCGTTGGGTTCGAGTTTAAGAAAGCCAAAAAAGCAAACAATCGTAAACAGAGTAAGAGAAATACCGAGAATAATTCCCAAATCTGTCCCCAGAGAAAAAAGCCACACAATTGCCGCAAGCATTGCCAGCAGAACAAAAAACATAAAAAAGCCATTGGCTTTAAATCCCTTGTAATTGATTTCTTTAGTTTCCATAACCGAAATATTTAAAATGATATCATTTTAATATCACAAATATATTGGTTATTTTTATATCGACAAAATTTTTTCAATATTTTTTTCGTTTTTTCTCACTTTTGCCGAGACAGAATAAAAAAAATGACAGAAAACAAGTAAAAATAGTCGGTTAAATACTTAATTATTAAGCAAAAAGTTATAACTTTGCGTTAATTTTCTAAATCCATCTCCGGATTTCATGCAATCGTTTAATTAATAATCAATAAGTACTGAAATGAAAAAATTATTCTTAATCACGTTAGCAGCTATGACCATACTTGCTTGCAACAACACACAAACAAAGGAATCCTCCGGTGAGCCCGGAAGTATTTTTCACTCCGAATTTGACACTCAGTTCGGTATGCCTCCATTCGACGAAATTTCTTTCGCCGACTATAAACCCGCCTTTCTACAAGGAATAGAAGATGAAGCCAAAGAAATTGACGCCATCGCCAACAATCCGGATGAGCCCACATTCGAAAACACCATCACAGCCATGGATAACAGCGGACAATTGCTCTCCAGAGTTTCGCGCGTTTTCTACGGATTGAGAGGTGCCGAAACCAACGACTCCATTCAAGCGCTGGCAGAAGAACTTTCGCCGCTCTTGTCTGAACACAGAGACAATATCAACTTGAACGAAAAATTGTTCGCGCGCATCAAAACGCTTCACGACGATACTACGGGCATGAACCTCTCCACCGAACAATATCGTTTGTTGGACAATTACTACAAGGGTTTTGTACGCTCGGGAATTATGCTGGGTGAAACGGAAAAAAACAGGCTGCGCGAAATCAACAAAGAACTATCGGGACTCACGCTGAAGTTCGGAAGCAACTTGCTGAAAGAGACCAACGACTACAAACTGGTGATTGACAAAGAAGAAGATCTTGCCGGACTTCCGGAAGGTGTAATTGCCGCTGCCGCAAATGCTGCTAAAGAAAGCGGTAACGAAGGAAAATGGGTGTTTGGCTTGCAAAAACCAAGCTGGCTGCCGTTTTTGCAGTACTCCGAAAAACGCGAACTGCGCGAAAAACTTTACAAAGCCATGTACAACCGTGGCGACAACGATAACGACAACGACAACAAGAAAATCATCAACGATATTGTAAACCTGCGCATCGAAAAAGCACAGCTGCTGGGATATAAATCGCATGCCGATTTTATTTTGGAAGAAAACATGGCCAAAAATCCGACCAATGTTTACAAACTACTTAACGATGTTTGGAAATACGCCCTGCCGCAAGCCAAAAAAGAAGCTGCCGAGCTGCAAGCTATGATAGATGCCGAAGGTGGAAACTTTAAACTGGAATCATGGGACTGGTGGTATTATACCGAGAAACTGCGTGAGCAAAAGTATGCGCTCAACGAGGAAGAAACAAAGCCTTATTTCAAAATGGAAAACGTACGCGAAGGTGTATTTGAAGTCGCTAATCGCCTGTACGGATTAACATTTAAAAAATTAGAAAACGTTCCGGTTTATCATTCCGAAGTTGAAGCTTACGAAGTATTGGACGCCGACGGCTCGCACATATCGGTTTTCTATACCGATTATTTCCCGCGTTCGGGTAAAAATGCCGGCGCCTGGATGAGCAGCTTCCGCGGCCAAAAAACAGTTGACGGAGAAAACATTCGTCCGCTTATCTATAATGTAGGAAACTTCACCCGCCCCACCGGCGATACTCCGTCACTGCTCACCCTCGACGAAGTGGAAACTCTTTTCCATGAATTCGGACACGCGCTGCACGGCATGTTGTCTAACGTTACCTATGCCGGCGTTTCGGGCACCAGCGTATCGCGCGATTTCGTGGAACTTCCGTCGCAAATTATGGAGCACTGGGCTTTCCATCCCGAAGTGTTGAAACTTTACGCCAAGCACTACCAAACGGGCGAAGTTATTCCCGATGAGTTGATTGAAAAAATAGACGCTGCTTCCAAATTCAACATGGGGTTCATCACCACCGAATTTGTGGCTGCCGCCCTTCTGGACATGGATTATCACACGCAAACCGAAAAGAAAACGTTCGATGTACGCGATTTCGAGAAAAAATCGATGGAGAAAATCGGTCTTATCGGCGAAATTATTCCGCGTTACCGCAGTACCTATTTCTCGCATATTTTCAGCGGCGGTTATTCTGCCGGATACTACGCTTATATGTGGGCTGAGGTGCTGGATGCCGACGCTTTCCAACCGTTTGTAGAGAAAGGCGTTTTTGATAAAGCTACAGCCGTATCGTTCCGCGAAAACGTATTGTCGAAAGGAAACTCCGACGATCCGATGACACTTTACAAAAAATACCGCGGTGCCGAACCGAATCCCATTTATCTGCTGAAAAACAGGGGATTTGTGAATTAATACAGCTTTTAGCCGCAGGCTCTTAGCTTTCCGGTAATATTTATCTCACGGGACGACTTGGGTTGTCCCGTGTTTTTTTAGGTAAATGTGCC
>CAZKZB010000104.1:0-6306 GCA_964557135.1 uncultured Petrimonas sp.
GAGTAAAAGGAATCAGCTCATAGCTAAACCAGTCCCCACCTTTGTCAAAGTTCCGAACTTTGACAAAGGTAAACCGGGAAATTCTATTTATGCTTTATAAACGTCCTGTTTTCGAGCTCTTGGAATGCTAAGTTCAACTCTTCGCGTGTATTCATCACGATAGGCCCGCCCCACGATATTGGTTCGTTCAACGATTCTCCCGATACCAACAACATCCTCAATCCCTCGCCTCCGGCGTTAAAGATTAGTTGGTCGCCCTTGTCGAACAAAACGGCCGAATGCGATTGGATGGGCGACGATTGTTCGCCCGTTGTTCCGTTGCCCTCAACAATGTAAACAAAAATGTTTTCGTTTGATTTCACGGGAACGACCGTGGTTTTGCCCGGATAAACAAGCACATCGAGGTAGAGCACCTGCACATGATCGGGTTGCATGGCGCCTTTCGTTCCTTCGTACGTGCCCGACAGTACCCGTATTTCGCCGTTTTCGTTTTTCAAAATCGGAACCATATCGGCAGTGATATCGCGGTATTTTGGCTCCGTCATTTTATCTTTTGCGGCCAAATTCACCCAAAGCTGCGCTCCCAACATCCTATCGGATGCAATCGGCATTTCCTGATGCAGAATACCGCTTCCGGCCGTCATCCACTGACAGCCGCCGGCGGTTATGGTTCCTTTGTTACCCAAACTGTCCTCGTGGTCGATGCGACCGCTAATTAAATACGTTACCGTTTCAATTCCCCGGTGCGGATGCCACGGAAAGCCCTTTATATAATCTTCGGGGTTTCTTGAATCGAAGGCGTCGAGCATCAAAAACGGGTCAAAATCTCTTACATCGTGATACCCGAAAACCCTTACCAAATGCACACCCGCTCCGTCAATTTGCGGTGAGCCTTTTACCACTTTTTCAATTTCTCTTGTTTTCATTTGTTTATAATTTATTCTTGCCTGCAAGTTACGATTATTTTTCGATATATAAAAAAACATAAATAACTTATTTAAATCCGACTTTACCTTTGAAAGTCATCAATTTTTTAGCATATTTGTGTTATCAATAGCAGAAATATCGTGGCAATATTTGGAAAAAGTCATCAATATTATTTAGGTTATGCGCTAAGCGGTGGTGGCTCCAAGGGTTTTGCACATTTGGGCGCTTTCAAGGTATTTGAAAGCTATGGGATAAAACCGGATGTAATTGCAGGAACCAGCGCAGGAGCATTAGCCGGGGTCTTCTATGCCGATGGCTTTACCCCCGATGAAATAGGCGAACTTTTCAAGAAGAACGAACTCCGCAAGTTTCTCGAGTTCTCGCTTCCCAAAGCGGGTTTTTTTAAAAGTACGGGATTGAGCAAATTCTTGAAAGACAATTTGCGCGCCACATCGTTCGAACAATTAAAAATTCCGCTAAAGGTTGTTGCAACGGACTGGAAAAATGCCAGAACCGTTGTTTTTTCTGAAGGCAAGTCGCTGGTTGATGCCGTGGTGGCATCTTGCTCCGTTCCGCTCGTTTTCAACCCCATTTACATTGATGAAACTCCGTATGTTGACGGAGGATTGATGAAAAACTTTCCCGTTTCAGTTATTCGACAGGAATGCAAGTTCATTATTGGTGTAAATGTGTCGTTGATTACACCCTTGTCCGAAAAAGCCGGTATTAAAAACAGTGCTGAGCGTATTTTTAAGCTGATGTCGAATTCCAACACGTTAGTGGATAGGAGTTTATGTGATATTTTAGTGGAAGCTGCCGAGGCGCAGCGGTATTTTATGTTCGATTTAAACAATATCGATAAAATAAAGGAAATAGGTTACGAGTGTGCGGCATCAGCGCTCGGAGAAGAGAAATCATTGCACATTATCAGAAGATGTCATCGGCATTATCAATTGGAAGAAAAAGTTAAGCAGCGAATAAACAGATTTAAAAAAACAACTTTATGAAACCACATAAAATATTCATCTACCAAATCTTACCGCGTTTATTAGGAAACACCCGGGCAAATAACATTCAAAACGGAACCATAGAAGAAAACGGATGCGGAAAATTCAACGATATTACCGATAAATTTCTCAATCAATTAAAGAAAAACGGCTACTCTCATATCTGGCTTATCGGGGTATTGGCTCATGCATCTGCAACGGATTATACGAAATACGGCATTCCGAGTGAATTTCCCGAAATAATAAAAGGTAACGCCGGATCGCCGTATGCTGTACGCGATGTTTTCGACGTTGACCCCGATTTGGCGGTGAATGTAAGCGACCGGATGCGTGAATTCGAAGCTGTAGTTGAACGTATTCACAGCGCCGGAATGAAGGTAATCATCGATTACGTTCCCAATCACTTAGCTCGAAACTTTAAATCGAAAAACCGCCCGAAAGGGATTAAAGAGTTCGGCAGTAACGATGATACTTCGGTTGCTTTTTCTCCGAACAACAACTTTTATTACTTGCCCGGTGAAGAATTGGAAATACAATTTCCGGTTAGAAAGATGGGGGATGTAACGTATGAAGAGTCGCCTGCAAAAGTTACCGGAAACGATTGTTTTACCAATAAGCCTACGCAATACGATTGGTACGAGACCGTGAAGTTGAACTACGGTGTAGATATGCAAGACGGAAACAAAAAGTATTTCGATGAAATACCGGATACGTGGAAAAAAATGAAGGAAGTATTGATGTTTTGGTCGAAGAAAAACGTGGACGGTTTTCGGGTGGATATGGCCGAAATGGTTCCGCTGGAATTTTGGCGATGGGTGATTCCACAAGTGAAGAAGAAATTCCCTGACCTTATCTTCCTTGCTGAAATATACAACCCCGATGCTTATCGTTCGTTCCTTGCCAACGATAACTTTGATTACTTGTACGATAAAGTCGGCTTATACGATGTTTTACGCGACGTTGCCTGCGGTTACCGTCCGGCGTCGGACATTACCTTTACGTTATACAACGTGGGCGATATTCAGCACAAGATGCTCAATTTTATTGAAAATCACGATGAACAGCGGGTAGCATCCGATTATTTCCTGAAAAACGGAGAAAACGGGAAAGCAGCCATGATTGTAACGGCCTGCGTGAACGTGAATCCGGTTATGGTTTATTTCGGTCAAGAATTAGGTGAGCCGGGCATGGATGAAGAAGGTTTTAGCGGTAAGAACGGACGCACAACAATTTTCGATTATTGGTCGGTAGATACCGTTCGCCGATGGAACAACGACGGAAAATGGAACGATGCCTTGTTGACCAAAGAAGAAAAAGCGTTGCAAAAGTTTTATGCTAAGCTGCTTACGCTGTGTAATAAAGAAAAAGCGTTGAGTCAGGGGCTTTTTTACGATTTGATGTCGGCTAATTATGATAATGCTGAATTTGATTCTACTAAGCAATTTGCATTTTTGCGTGGCTTCGAAAACGAGTTAATTCTGGTGGTTGTTAATTTTGACAATAAAGATGCGGATATTGTAGTAAATATTCCGGATCACGCGTTTTCTTTTTTCGAAATCCCTCGAAACGACAGTTTTAAGACTTTTCCGTTGTTATCGGACAGCAAGTCAAAGATTTCTTTTTCGGAAAATAATCCCATTCGGGTAAATATTTCAGCAAACTCGGGCGAGTTATATAAAATTTCTGCTTTATAAAGTTTTATTAGAATATAGTTTGTACTTTTGTGTATTGAAGATGCTATTATAACGAGAGAATCAATTAACAATTTATTAACTAAATCATTATCAATAAGTCATGCAAGAAAAACCATTTAAAATCTTTTCGGGCACAAATTCACGTTATTTTGCCGAGAAGGTTTGCAATAGTTTAGAATGTCCGTTAGGAAATATGATTATCGAGCATTTTGCCGATGGCGAGTTTTCGGTTTCATACGAAGAATCTATTCGTGGAAGACAAGTTTTCCTTATCCAATCCACTTTTCCCAATTCCGATAATTTGATGGAACTGCTGTTGATGATTGATGCCGCCAAGCGCGCTTCGGCCAAATCCATAATCGCAGTTATTCCTTATTTTGGATGGGCACGTCAGGACAGGAAAGACAAACCGCGAGTGAGTATCGGCGCCAAACTGATTGCCGATATGCTCAGTACAGCGGGTATTAACCGGTTGATAACAATGGATTTACATGCCGACCAGATACAGGGTTTTTTCAATGTTCCGGTTGACCACTTGTATGCCTCGGGCGTTTTTGTGGATTACATGAAAACGTTCAACCAAGACAATTTAGTTATTGCTACTCCCGACGTGGGTGGTACCAAACGTGCCAGTGCCTATGCCAAATTTTTAGGTTGCCCCATGGTTATCTGTTACAAGATTCGAAAAAAAGCCAACGAGATTTCCGACATGCAGATCATTGGCGATGTTACCGGAATGGATGTGTTGCTTATTGATGATATTGTAGATACTGCCGGAACCATGACCAAAGCAGCGGAATTGATGATTCAAAACGGCGCACGATCCGTAAGAGCCATCGCCAGCCACGCTGTGATGTCTGACCCGGCCAGTGAGCGGGTTGACAATTCTTCTCTTACCGAAATTATTTTTACCGACAGTATTCCTTACACGAAATCGTGTACCAAAGTAAAAGTATTATCGGTTGCCGATATGTTTGCTAACGCGATTCTGCGAGTTTGCAACAATGAATCGATTAGTTCGTTGTATGTTGTGTAAGAGAGAATTAGTAATTGTCAATTGACAATTACCAATTACTAATTTCTAATTTTGGGTGCGGATGAAAAAAATACTTGCATTTGGCTTGGCTTTGTTGTGTTTTACGGCGCTTCGGGCACAAAAGCTGAATTTTAACAAAGACGGTCTATTCAAAATCGCGCAATTTACAGATGTGCACTACTTTCACGGAAATCCGAAATCGGATACTGCGTTGTTAGTGATTCAAAGGGTTTTAGATACGGAAAAACCCGATATGGTAATTTTTACCGGCGATATCGTTACCCAAAAACCGGTTAAGGAAGGCTGGGATGCCATTACCAAATTAGTAATTGAGCGAAAAATTCCGTTTGCCGTAACGCTTGGCAATCACGATGACGAGGTTGGAACAACCCGCCTCGAACTCGAAAAAATCATCACCGCTTATCCCTACAATTGCAATTATCCTACTGCCGGACAGCTAAGCGGTGTAATGAACAACGTTATTCCCGTTTACGGAAGCGACAAGGATATGCAGGTTAAATCGCTCATTTACTGTTTCGACTCACATGCTTATTCTACCATCAATAACCTCGAAGGATACGGTTGGATAACTACCGATATTATCGACTGGTACAAAAAACAGAGTTTGCATTTTACCATCCAAAACAATTTTCTGCCGATCCCCGCTTTGGCCTATTTTCATATCCCGCTGCCCGAATATCGGTTGGCTTTTAACGACGAGTCGAACAAAAGGGTAGGAGTGCGAAAAGAAAACGAATGCCCACCAGAACTAAATTCCGGAATGTTTCTTGCCATGAAAGAGATGCGTGATGTGATGGCTACTTTTGTGGGGCACGATCACGTGAACGATTATATAGTTAATTACCACGATATTGCGTTGGCTTACGGACAATTTACAGGTGGACGCACAACCTATTCACCCGAAATGAACGGTGCGAGAATTGTACAGCTAAAGGAAGGAAAAAGGGAATTTGATACCTGGATTCGCTTGCTCAACGGAAGTGTTAAATACAAATTGACCTTTCCGGCTGACTTGAAGAACGAAAAGAAAAAATAGGTAATATTTCCCCGTTCTCAATTAATGGAAAGAAAGTTTTTTTCCATCGGAACAATTTTTGTATATTTGAGAGACTTATGTTTCATCCGTAAAATAAAAATTTATGTCGTACAAAATTGAAGAAATTGAAGGAATTAGCACCGTTTTTGGTGAAAAATTAAGAAATGCCGGAATTACAAGTGTTGCCGGATTACTCGAAAAGTGTGCAAGCAGAGCCGGACGTGCTGCAGTTGCCAAAGAAACCGGAATTAGCGAAAAGTTTATTCTGAAATGGACCAATCATGCCGATCTTTTCAGAATAAAAGGCGTAGGTCCCGAGTTTTCTGAATTGCTGGAGGCTGCCGGCGTAGATACCGTTAAAGAACTACGCAATCGGGTGCCGGAAAACCTGTATACCAAATTAGTGGAAACCAACGAATCGAAACGATTGGTTCGCCGTCTGCCGTCTGCAGAGCAAGTGGCTCAGATGATTGAAGAAGCCAAAGGCCTGGAGCCGATGATGACTTACTAAAACGTTATAGTTAAGAAATTAAGTAGGGTCTGCTGAAAAAAGTTTCACGCTACAAAACCTAAACAAGGTTTTGC
>CAZKZB010000105.1:0-5923 GCA_964557135.1 uncultured Petrimonas sp.
CTTTTAATCGTACTATTGTAGAATTGAAATACAGTAACAGATATTGTTTTCCCTTTCGTTCTTCCTTTTAATCGTACTATTGTAGAATTCAAATAGTGCTATTCTATTTCAGACTCATTTCAAATACTCGTACACCGTTATGCGTGTTTATGTGAAAACGAAAGGGAGTAGGAGAGTTCGATGTTTTAATGGCTGAAAGCAGAAACGAAGCATAAAGTTTTTTTGAATATCCGGGCTTGTCTCCGTTTCGGGAGTGGCTGAAATGTAACTCAACGGCAGACGATTTGGTGTCGCGAAAAAGTCCGATGACGTGCGTTTTGTCGTAGTACTCTATTTCGAGAATCAGGTTCAAATAATTTCCACCTACCCAGACACTTTGTATTTTTACCGGATCTTTTATGAGTGCGTCAACATTATCGCTTTCCTGAATAGTTCCCGTAAAAATATCAGAAATGCTGTTTACTCTCACTGTATCGCCCCGCAATGGAGTATAGTTGAGGATAACGCGCTGTCCGTCCTTACCCGAAAAATCTTTTAGCTCTTTAGGAATTAAAGATTTATTATTGTCTAATTGAAAAGTGATTTTATCTGCCGGCTTCACAACAGTAGCAAATTCTACTAAGAAATCATCGATACGACCCGACACTTTCCCACAAGCAAAAGCGAGAAAGAAAACAACCGTAATGTATGCAGCAGATTTCCATTTCATAACTTTATCTCTTTGCTCCTTGTTCTCGGCTTTTCACCCATCACTCTCCGTTCTTTGCGTTGCGACAAAATTTTTCACCGTATTCCCGTACATCTCAATCAGTTTTCGATGTAGAAAATGGTAGTCTTTGTTGGGAAGATCCACTTTTTCGATTTGACCGTCGATATAGTTATCGAAAAACACCCTATCTTCGTCGGTATATTTATCGGCAAACCGGTTACTGTTTTCCATCAAGTCGTAAGCGATGTAGTTGATGGGGAAAAACAGGTAGTTCTTGTAAATTTCCGTATCAATTGCTTGCGCGGCAATTTCCAACGTTTGAGCCCGGTTGGCATTAGCGTCAATCAGCGATAAATCATCGTTTATGGGTTTTCCGAATTTGAAAAACACTCTTCCTTTGTGCCCCAAAATTCCAGTCCGCATATTTTCGATATCATCGGCCTGACTTTTTTTGTGCCCCGGATTATCTCTTTTAAGCTGATACTCTTTAGCTTTGAGATAATCGCACGGGTCGAACTCGTAGGTGATGGACAGCGGTTTGATATTCAGCGATTTTAGCGCTTCCACCGGCTTTGAACTGTTGTGCAGCGTGAACATTTTCAACAGGCTGATTTGCGTTTTATCGTCTGAATCTTTTGCCCGGCCTTCGCGTTGAGCAATCCAAACAGATTGGTTACGATTTGTAACGGTATCGTAAATATATTCCGACAAATGACGCGATGTGTCCAACATTTCACGGACGGAAACACCGCGTTTCACGATAAAACTTTTGTTTAACCGCACCAACTCCGTAATCCACGGATAAATTAGCAAATTGTCGCCGATAGCAATCTCGGAAGTGTTCAAACCCTCATCGAAAAGCAGGATGTTCAGAAAGGCCGCATCTAATACGATATCGCGGTGATTTGAAATAAAGACGTGGCTTGAACCGTTTTTCAATTCGTCAAACCCGATACCGGTGAGTTCCGATGTGGTTTTAGCGATAAGTTGTTTCATAAAAGGATAAATGATGGTACGCTGAAAATCGTGTACCGATTTGCAGGCCAACATGGCACCACTAAACATCTCCCACGTAACAGGCTGGATTAGAGGCTCAACCGCACCGCGAAAATATAAATCGTTGATTAACATACTGATTGCCGACGGCACTTCACTGTCGATTAACGGACGGATATCGTCGAATTTTTCTATGTTTATTGCTTCCATAACGGTAAAGGTTTAACGTTGTTCTTTTATCCGATTGTACTCATATTCAATAATATCGCTCATCACATCAGAGATATTCAGTCCCGCTGCACGCACCTGTTGTGGAATAAAACTGGTTTCGGTCATTCCGGGTGTGGTATTAACTTCGAGCAGAACCGGTACGTTGTTCGAAATAATATAATCTGCCCGAATAATTCCTTTTGCTCCGATAAGGCGATAAATTCGTTCGGTTTGTTCCTGAATTTCCCGTGCTGTGTTGTCCGGGATTCGGGCGGGAGTGATTTCTTCCACTTCGCCCTTGTACTTGGCGTTATAATCGAAAAACTCGTTTTGCGTAACTACTTCGGTAAGCGGCAGGATTTGAACGCCTTTGGTAGTTTCGTAGCATCCGCAGGTAACTTCCGTTCCCGAGATGAAACTTTCTATCATCACTTCGGGAGCTTCTGTAAAAGCCTCATCGATAGCACTTTGTAAATGCACCGATTCTTTTACTTTGGTGGTGGCGAAGCTGGAACCACCTACATTGGGTTTCACGAAGACGGGCAAACCCAATTCGCCGACGATTTGTTTGGCATCGAAAGTGTCGGATGGACGAAGCACAACCGATTTCGCTACCTTAAACCCGAAACTTTTAAGAAAATTGTTGCACGTGAATTTGCTGAACGATAGCGCCGAGGCCAGCACGCCACAGTTGGAGTAGGGGATGCGAAGCATATCGAAATAACCTTGCAAGACGCCGTCTTCACCCGGAGTTCCGTGAATGGTGATGTAGGCAAAATCGAAGCGGATTTTTCTTCCGTTTCCGGTGAAGCTGAAATCGTTTTTGTCTATTGGGTAAGTTTTGTTTTCGTATTCGGCTTCCCAAACATTTTTATCGATTTTCACCTTGTAGAGGTTGTATTTTTTCTTGTCGATAAACGAATAAATTCCCTGGGCGCTCTTTTCCGAAACAATTATTTCGGAGGAATACCCACCCCAAACAATAGCAATGTTTTTTTTCATTCTAACTTCTGATTTCTGATTTCTAACTTCCAATTTCCCTTGCCTCAGTGTACGTTCTCCATTTATCAATTACTTGTAGCATATCCTGTGGCAGTTCGCTTTCGAAAAACATCTCTTCTCCGGTTCGCGGATGCACAAATCCGAGTGTTTGCGCATGCAAGCATTGTCGCGGACAGAGATCGAAACAATTATACACAAACTGTTTGTACTTTGCGAAATGTGTTCCGCGTAGCACTTCGTTTCCGCCATAGCGTTCGTCGTTGAACAGCGTATGCCCGATGTGTTTCATGTGTACGCGAATCTGATGTGTGCGTCCTGTTTCAAGTTTGCACTGAACCAGTGTTACGTAGCCAAATCGTTCACACACCTTGTAGTGTGTTACTGCCGGTTTTCCCTGCTCTCCGTCCTCGAAAACGCGCATCTGCATGCGGTCTTTGGGGTCGCGCCCGATGTTGCCTTCAATCCGGCCTTCGTCGTCGGCCACGTTTCCCCAAACCAGCGCGACGTATCGTCGTTGGGTGGTTTTGTTGAAAAACTGTGCCGATAAGTGCGTTTTGGCATCCGGTGTTTTGGCAATGAGCAGCAAGCCCGATGTGTCTTTATCAATACGATGAACCAAACCCAAGCGCGGGTCGGACATATCCATTCCGTGTTCGTATTTTAAATGAAACGCGATAGCGTTTACCAATGTGCCGGTGTAATTTCCATGTCCGGGATGCACTACTAATCCAGCGGGTTTGTTGACCACCATCAAATCGTCGTCTTCGTAAACGATATTGAGGGGAATATCTTCGGGAAGAATTTCCAATTCTCGGCGCGGGCGATCCATTACGATGGAAATCACATCTAACGGCTTCACCTTGTAACTCGATTTTACCGGTACGCCGTTAACCAAAATGCAATCGGCATCGGCAGCCTGCTGAATTCGGTTTCGCGAAATCCCTTCAATGCGATCCGACAAAAATTTATCGACTCGCAGCAGACTTTGTCCTTTATCGGCTACAAATCGATAATGTTCAAATTTCTCATTGGGTGAAGAATTCTCAATTAGCTCATCTTCAACTTCCGAAAAATCCTCTATATCGTCTAATTCGTCTTCTTTCACAAATAATCGTTTTTCTCTCTGCTTTTTGTTTAAAAGAATGACTCGTCCATTTTCGATTGCTGTGTTGGCGTATGTTGTGAAGAATCGGGAATCGCTTTTACTTGTCCGGGCGAGACCACAAATTCTCTGTTCATATTCAGCGAATCGTCCACCATTCCCTTGCTTACTACCAATTTTAGCGGCGAACCGGCAGGAATTTGCTCATCGGGCATCAGCTTTTTCCCCCTATATTCTACCGACATAACCAACCCGCTGTATTGGGCGGGAACTTCTTCGATGGCAATTTGTGTAAACCCGATAGAGTTGAGCAACGCAATAGCCTGGCGTGTAGAAAAATCCACCAATCCGGGGACTGAAATTTGCTGCGGATTGCGAGCGTGAATGGTTACGTAAATATCGCGCCCCTTTTTTACCTTGTTGTGCGGTTTTGGGCTCTGGTCGATAATGGAACCGGGTACTGCTTCTTTCTTAAAAATGGAGTCAACCACCTGAATATCCAATCCTTTAGACTTGAGAATAGCTTCCGCTTCTTCTTCCTGAAGTCCTTGTAATTGAGGTACTACTACGTTTTGTCCGTGGCGAGTATAAACATTCAAAAACAGAAGGGTAAGTATCAGCAATAGAATAGCAACTACGCCAATCGCTACTAAGTTGAGGAAGATATTGTCTCCCGGAAATTTTTTCTTGACAGGTTTTGTACTCATACTTAAAATAAGTTTGTTGAATATTAAATTTCTCTTTACTACAATTGGTTAATGACCATTAGCTTTTACCTTTTCGTTGCTCGGTTTACTTTCCTGCTAACAGATATGAATAATAGCTAAGAATCGGTAGTTTCGAAATATTACTACAAAAGTATAAAAAAAAACAATGTTGTTCGATAAAAATCGGAAGTTAAGTAACCGAGTAAAAATTATGGTGATATTTTCAACAGATGCTCGGCAGTTATTAATAACTTGGATTTCAAACAAGAGTAGAGACTTGAAATAATGCAATAAGCTTGTATTAAATGTGTTACTTACTCCCTACTTCTCCTTTTTAGTGCGACAAATTTAATTTTTTTGCTCATAATAGTTTGATATTTAGCGCTATATGTTTTGGTTGGATTAAACGTAAAACATAAATGACTTTAAATAAAAAAGTCGAACATATTTCTACATTCGACTTTTACGTTTGTGGGCGTTGATGGATGGAAGTATGACATCCCGATAAAATCGGGGTTCGAACCGCTGACCTCTCCGACGTATCGGAGTGTTCTGATCCAGCTGAGCTAAGCGTTCTGTATCAATTTCTCTATGAATTTTCTGCTCTTTTGTGCCTTGATATGATTGTTCTTATCAAAACAAAGCTAATTAATGTAAACTAAAAAAGTAAATGGGGAGAGGGTATGTGCGAATTATGTGCGAGAAATAAAAAAGCACCTACCGAAACTTCGATAAGTTCTTGATTTTCAAGTGGGCGTTGACGGATGGAAGTATAACATCCCGATAAAATCGGGATTCGAACCGCCGACCCCTCCGATATATCGGAGTGCTCTGAACCAGCTGAGCTAAGCGTTGTAAATCAAATTTTCGATAAAAATTCTGCTCTTCTGTGATTTAATATGCCGTTCAAATTGATACGCTTCACTTTTGGTGGAAAATTCTTTTTGATAAATCAACTTCCAGGGTATTCAGGGTTTTGTAAATTTGCTTCTACCTTCGTTGTGCCGTTTTAATCGGTCGTTTAGATTACCTGTGGAACCGACATAGTAAATTCCCAACTTTTCAGAGTGAAGGATATAAACGTAAAACATAAGTGAGTGAAAATAAAAAAAGTCGAACATATTGCTATATTCGACTTTAAGTTTGTGGGCGTTGACGGATTCGAACCGCCGACCCTCTGCTTGTAAGGCACAAAGG
>CAZKZB010000106.1:0-5742 GCA_964557135.1 uncultured Petrimonas sp.
ATGACAGATTTTTTACTCAAGCTAAATTTGTCGCACTAATTTGGACAAGTCGGGAAAAAATTACTCAATTTCTTATGTTCAGTTATAAACTGGAATTCAACGATAAAAGTCTAAAGAGTGTTTGGTTTATTGCACATCTGAATGATGTTTTACCTGTAACGTTTAGCAACAGAAAACCGTATAGTATCAGAGTTTACGAGAAAACTTTAAAATTGAATTAATTCAAATGAAAACATTTTCAATAGAAGAGCTGGAGCGCATCGAAACCGTTATTCGTTCCTGTAAAGTGTGTTTCGTGGGCATGGCCGACGAAGAAGGCCGGCCGTACGTATTGCCGATGAATTTCGGTTACGAAAACGAAATTATTTACCTGCATTCGGCACAGGAAGGGCGTTCCATCCGCACGATGGAAAAAAATCCTCAAATTTGCGTTACGTTTTGTTCTGAACCCGAGCTTATCCGCCAGCATCCCGACGTGGCGTGCAGTTATCGTATGCGCGCCGGCAGCGTTATTTGCGAAGGAGAAGTGGAGTTTGAAGACGATTTCGCTGAAAAAGAAAAAGCGCTCAATATCATTATGCGCCAATATATCGATAAAAAATTCACCTATTCGGTTCCGGCGGTAAATAATGTGAAAATCTGGAAACTCAGATTGGAGAACGTTGGAGCAAAAGAATTCGGAATTATGAAACCGGGCAGTATTTCGTATAAGGATAGGGCGGAGTTTTAACGGAAAATTCCGGCAGAGAGAGCAGTTTTAAAAGAACGAAAAAACTTTTCTCAAACTTAGGTTGTTATACATTCAAATCACAGAAAATATGGACTTGCAAACTCGAAAATTACATTACATCGAAGAGTTTATTCAAATTACCGATGAGAAGGTTATTGCTCAACTGGAAGAGTTTATGCGCAATCAGCTAAAAAAGCAACCTCCTCAATCCATTGAGCCAATGAGTATGGATGAATTTCTTGACATGATTGACAGAGCGAGAGAGGATGTGGAAAATAGGCGGATAACTGAACATGAAACCTTGAAGATTGAAATAGAATCATGGTAGAGAAGGTTGAGTGGTCGGATTTAGCAAAAAATCAACTGAAAAATATTTACGACTACTATTCAACTGTAGCGGGCAAACGAATTGCCAAAAGATTGATAAAAAGCTTAGTAACTAGGGCTGACGCGCTTTACTCCAATCCTTATTCCGGAAGAAAAGAGGAACTCTTGCTTGAGTATCCCCAAGGATATCGTTATTTGGTGATAGGTAATTACAAGATAATTTATTGGATTGATAATAATAAGGCATTTATTGCATCTGTATTTGATTGCAGACAAAACCCAAATAAAATAAAAAACATCTAAAAATGAAAAAAATACTTACCGTTTTAGCCGTTTTCGGCATTGTTTTTTCCTCCATGGCAACAGAGCCACAAGTGAAAAAAACCGTAAAACCCATCTCGCTCAACCGAACTGCGTTTATCGATAAAGTTTTCGATTACAACAACGAATCGGAATGGAAGTACAAAGGCGATAAACCCGCCATTATCGATTTTTGGGCTGTCTGGTGCGGACCCTGCCGTCAAATCGCGCCGGTTTTAGACGAACTGGCCGCCGAGTATGGCGACGAAATCTACGTTTACAAAGTGAACGTAGATGAAGAGAAAGAAATTGCTCAAGCTTTTGGAATCCAAAGCATTCCGTTGTTGCTGTTTGTGCCGATAAACGAAAAGCCACAGGCGATAATGGGCGCCGCGCCCAAGAGCCAACTTAAAAAAGCGGTGGATACGGTTCTGTTGAATAAAAAAGCTGAGTAAGTTCAATGTCCGATGATGGGTGACCGATGATGGATGAGGTTTGTTGCTAAATGATTAAAAACATGCTTATTACAAGTCTGCAAAACGCGGCGATAAAAAATATCGTGAAATTGTCGAAAAACAGGGAAAGACAGCAACAGGGCCTTTTTGTAATAGAGGGCGCCAGGGAGTTATCGCTTGCGTTGCAGAGCCATTACGAGGTTGAATCGGTGTACGTTTGGCGAGAATTGTTTGAGAAAACGAAATACCCCGAAGTGCTTGATTCGATTGAAGAAAGCCGAGTTTTTGATATTACGGCAGAGGTTTTCCGGAAAATCGCATATCGCGAAAATTCCGACGGAGTGGTGGCGTTGGCCAAACCTAAATCGCACAAGTTAGAAGCATTGAGACTGTCGGAAAATCCGTTTGTAATTATTATAGAAGCGGTGGAAAAACCTGGGAATCTGGGAGCTATTCTTCGCACGGCAGATGCCGCTTCGGCGGACGCGGTTATCGTATGTGACCCGCAAACCGATTTTTACAATCCCAACGTGGTTCGCTCAAGTGTAGGCGGAATTTTCACGGTTCAAACCGCCGTTTGTTCATCGGAAGAGGCGCTCGAATGGCTGAAAGCCAATAAGATTACATCGTATGCCGCTGAGTTGCAGGCTGCCGAATTTTACCAAAATATCGATTTTCGTTCGTCGTCGGCAATCGTGATGGGAACCGAAGCCGAAGGGCTTACCGATTTTTGGCTCAAGAATGCAACAAAGCGAATCAAAATTCCCATGCGCGGAAAAATTGATTCGCTGAATGTTTCGGTTTCAACCGCCGTTCTCACCTTCGAAGCTATGCGGCAGCGAGGATTTTAACTTGACGAGGGATTAACTTTATTTGTTTTTTTGTTCTCCGCCAACTCAATTACACGCTCCCTTATTTCCCGACTGCGCTTTAATTTCACCTCAATGGTCGTATCATCCATTAATGTAAACGAATCCGGCAGAACATCAATACTCAATCCGTTGATAATGAACCGGTCGAGTTCATAACCTTTATCACACGTTAAGGCGAGGGTGAAAACGGTTCCCTGAGCTATTTCGACTCCGCTTTCAATCGCCGTTGAATCGGAGAAGAGCTTCAGCGTTCCGTTTTGCGGCTGAACGAAAGAAACAGTAAACCGATAATGCATGGGTATAAAATTCTTGAAATCTTTCCACTCAGGCGACTCCCTATATTTTTGAACACTGTTTGCAGGAACATACACTTTGCATTTGGCTTTATCCACATCCGAAAAAACAAATCCATTGAGCGCTAACGGTTCTACATGATGCACACGAATAGATGAAAGTTTTTTGCACGGATAGAAAGCGCCGTGACCCACGTAAAATACGGTGGAAGGTAAGGCGAGTTCTTTTAAATTGGTGCAATAGGAGAATGCCAGTTTGTCGATTGACCGCACCGTGGCCGATTTTATGTTTACACGCTCAAGCGAGGTACAGTAGGCGAATGTACGCTCTTTAACAGCAAACACAGAAGAAGGTATTTCAATAGATTTCAAGCTCTTACACTCCAAGAAGGTCTCTTTTCCGATATGACGAACCGAAGCCGGTATATCAATTTCTTTTAGCGACGAGCAAAACGCGAATGCCTGCTCATCGATTATAATTACGGATGGCGGAATATTCACCGACTGTAATGCCGAGCAGTACCAAAACGCCTGCTTGCCGATTTCAATAACGGAATAGGGTATGTTTACCGATGTCAGATTTTGAGCACTTGCAAAAACTCCGCTTCCAATAGCGGTTATGGTGGGCGGAATATCGTAATGCCCTTTTTTTGCAGCGGGAAAAGCAATAATTTGCGTTTTCAGACTATTGAACAGAACGCCGTTTTCCGACACAAAATATCGGTTGAAGTGCGCCGCCTCAATCCATTTCAAGTTTTTATTTCCGGAAAAAGCCCCTTCTCCAATGTGGGTTACTTTTTCGGGAATAAACAACGTGTCGGGCGACGCGCAGCCGTTGAAAGCGGAATTACCGATATACTCCGTTGAATCGGGAATGCGGTAATTTCTCAACGAAAAACATAACGAAAACGCGTTGTCGTGAATTTTCCGTATCGAGTTCGGAAGTACTACACCGGTTAATGACGTACACGAAGAAAATGCCCCTTTCCCTATCTCCGAAACCGTGTAAGAAACAGCGGAATAGGTTACCTGTTGCGGAATATTCACTACTCCGGAGTATCCTTTTTCGCCTTTGACTACCACCACCTCGTTGTCGGACAGAATGGTGTAATAAACTCCTTTTACTTCGAAGTCAGAGGCTTGAAGCGGAATAAAAAATAGGTACAGAAGATATGCGAGCAACAGTAACGTCCTCATATATTTTGCGTTTCTTCTTTTCTTTGGGGAAAAATCACACGCTCCCACATTTCGGGAATCCAATCCTCGTTAACCGGACTTTTCCAAATCATATAAACTCGATTATTGTTGGAACCGGGAGCAAATTTATAGTGAAGCTCAGCATCGGAATTGTTGAAAACAGGCACCGTATGATTTTTTATTACGTGTTCGGTGAACGTGCTGTCGGATGTAATGGTGTAAGTTCCAAACGAATTCACAACTAAATCCAATTCGGGAATCCTGTTTTTATCATTGTTTATCATAAAGATATAAAAAGTGCCGTCGGAATTTATCACTTTAAACAAACCCAATTTTTCGTGAAAAGTTTCTCCTCCACTGCTTTCTCTAACTTGCATAAGCCGCCACATTCCCACCAGCGACTTAGATTCGGTAAGATGCTCCTGCGCCTGCAATGTTCCTACCGCGGCAAGAAATAAGACAATGAATAGTTTTTTTATTTTCATCTGAAATAGTTTTTTATTTTTTTCGATTACTTCCCAAATTGTTTAGACAGAAAGTTTAAACTCGAGCTAATGTCAAAATAGAATCCCTCTATTTCGTACTTATTGGGTTTTAACTTCATATAGTCGTAATGATCGATTAGATTCTGTTCTTCAAGCGCGAGTCCTAATGACAAAAGAACGGCATATTCGTGAGGCACCGCGATTACATGAAAAGCCGTATCCTTGGTTCTTCCCCTTCCCGAGTTCACAATGGTTTCAACAACCATTTCATATTGTTTTACCGCTTTATGAAAACCATCGGTATCTTTCAAGCTAAAGAGGGCGAAAAGTTTATCGTACAATGCGTTGGTATTGAAAGGGTCATCTTTTAACACCTTATCCGTGAAGTGAATTATTTTATGAAAATCACTCTCCGACAAATTGGGTTTTCTTGCCAGAATCCTCGCGCTGTCTAAATATTCAGACGTTTTGTACGGCGAATAGTTTTCTTGAAATACATACCCGTAATACAAATGACGTTTTTCATCCAAATTCAACGTGGTATCGCTGTCGAGGTACCGCTTCATGAGTTTGGGGTAGAAAAGATTCGATTTTTCGTTTTGAATATTTTTCTCAATCTCTTCGTAGTTGGGGGCGGTAAAAGAAGCCGATTCGTCTAAATCTTTTGCTATGTATGAAGTAAATGATTGCGACTTACCGCCGGGTTTTCCCGACATAATCACCCTCTCCCACATTTCCGGAATGCACCGATTAATAGCGCTGTTCTTGTACTCCATAACCATGAGATTATTGTCGCTCTGTGGCAAAAATTTATATTTTAAGTCGGAGTCGGAATTGTTCATTGCCGAGTTAGCCGAATGCCTGACAATATGCTCGGTAAAAGTGCTGTCAGATGTAACGGTGTATGTTCCATACATATTCATGGATGTAATATCTGTATCGGGGTCATAGTCTTTACCGGTTCCCCAAGTCACGAAAGCGTAAAATGTTCCATCGGGATTCATCACTTTATAGTTGCCCGATTTTATTTTAACAAACTCACCTTGAGGAGTTTTTCTGATTACGAACTGCCGCCACATTCCT
>CAZKZB010000107.1:0-5583 GCA_964557135.1 uncultured Petrimonas sp.
ATAAAGATATTCAATATGCAGCCTGAAATATTAAATAATTACCGTCGGGTTAATAAAGACTCTTTTCCGTGTATAAAACGATTGTTCTTAAATTATGCTTCCTCTTCTAACGGAACGTGCATTCTTTTTGCCAAATCCTTATCGAAAGTGTAAAGTCCGAATCCGTTGTCGCCAATCAGCCTCAATCCATCGATTAATCCCTGAGCGGTTTCTTCTTCTTCAACTTGCTCGTCCACAAACCATTGAAGCATATTTTCGGTGGCATAATCTTTTTCTTCTCTTGCCAGCGCTACCAACTCGTGAATAAGGCCGGTAACTATTCTTTCGTGCTTCAACGTTTCTTCGAAAGCGTGCAGCACCGAATCCCACGAAACATCTACTTTGTCAATTGCTTTCAACTCCACCTTATTCCCTTTGGCATTCAGGTAGTTCATAAATTTATGCGCGTGATCCTGCTCTTCCATGAATTGCATTTTAAACCAATTGGCAACACCGGGCAATCCCTCGTGCTCGAAGTGCATAGACATTGATAGATAGAGAAATGCCGACCATAATTCGGCGTTAATTTGCTCGTTGATAGCTTTTTCTAATTTTTTACTTACCATAATTTTTTACTTTTTTATTTTAATGAAATTCTATGATATTAAACGCTTTTGGTATGAAAATGTTTACTTTGCGATTTCTTTTTTATTCCCGACCGTTCTGTTGCCCGCCAATGCAAAAGTGAAAAAATGTTAGATAGGAACTTTCTAATTATCAATAGTTTTACACAGCTTTCATATTTAACGTTTTCGAGTTTACAATCCGAGAAATATTCGTATCTTTGCATCTTGATTTTTGTTTCTTAATAGAAACCAAACTCATTTTAAATTTTATCTGATGAATCTGTTAAAAGAAAAAATGATGAAATACGATGCGCCGCAGAAATTCAAAGCCGCGGGCATCTATCCATATTTCAGGGTTATCGAAAGCGATCAGGACACCGAAGTTGTCATCAACGGAAAAAAAGTGTTGATGTTTGGTTCCAACGCATATTTAGGTCTTACCAATCATCCGAAAGTAAAGGAAGCGGCTATTGAAGCCACAAAAAAATACGGTACGGGAATGGCCGGCTCGCGTTTTCTGAACGGAACGCTGGATATTCATATCGAATTGGAGCGCAAATTGGCCAACTTTCTTAGAAAGGACGACGCCATTGTTTTCTCCACCGGGTTTACCGTAAACGAAGGAGTATTGGGAGCCGTTACCGGACGTGAAGATTACATTCTATGGGACGAAAGAAACCATGCGTCGATTATTGAAGGAACGCGTGTTTCGTTTTCTACAAAATTCAAATTCCGCCACAACGATATGGTTTCGCTCGAAAGACAACTGAAGCGTTGCGATCCCAACAAAGTAAAACTTATTGTAGTGGACGGTGTTTTCAGTATGGAAGGCGACTTAGCCGATTTGCCTGGAATTGTGAAACTGGCGAAAAAGTACAATGCTAACGTTATGGTTGACGAAGCGCACGGCTTGGGAGTTTTGGGCAGAAAGTACAACGGAAAAGGCACTGCCGACCATTTCGGTCTGCTGCCCGATGTTGACCTTATTATGGGAACTTTCAGCAAATCGCTGGCGTCTATCGGCGGGTTTATTGCCGGTGACTATCACACAATCAATTTCTTACGGCATAACGCCCGAACCTATATTTTCAGCGCCAGCATTACGCCCGCTGCAACGGCAGCCGCTTCCGTGGCTTTGGATATTTTGCGTGCGGAACCTGAAAGAATAAAAACGTTGTGGGAACTCACACATTATACCATTCAGCAATTCAAAGAGCGCGGTTTCGAAGTGGGGGCCACCTCCACGCCGATTATTCCGCTTTATGTGCGCGACAACGAGAAAACATTTGCCATCACCAAGCAACTTTTCGAAGATGGAATTTTCGTGAATCCGGTTGTGTCGCCTGCGGTTGCACCCGACGAGACGTTAATCCGCTTCTCGCTGATGGCCACACACACCTACGAGCAAATTGACTACGCCATAGAACATATCGATAAAATGTTTAGGAAATACGGCGTAATTTAACATACGGCATACATCGCCGCGAGACCTCGAACTTATGTTTCGGGGTCTTTTTTTAGAAAGCCAAAACCAAAACCGAAGTTTAAGCGTTAAGATTATTTACAAAAGGAGACATTTTGCAAATCATTGATTTAACATTCAAAAAAGAAACAGGACTGTCCGAAGTTGTGGGCACTCTCGGATTTTTCGACGGCGTGCATATCGGGCACCGTCACCTAATAGAACAGGTGAAAGCCGAAGCCAAACGTTTGGGATTGCCCTCAGCCGTTATCACTTTTCCTGTGCATCCGCGAAAGGTGCTTCAAGCCGATTATCAGCCCAAGTTGCTTTGCGGATACGAAGAAAAGCTGGAACAATTGGCTACCACGGGAATAGATTACTGCATCAGTTTGCCGTTTACCACGGAATTATCGAAATTAGATGCAGAAGATTTTATCGCCAAAGTTCTGCACGAAAAAATTCATGTAAACACCTTGCTGATTGGCTACGACCACAGATTTGGGCGCAATCGGGAACATGGGTTCGATCAATATGTGGAGCACGGTAAAAAGGTTGGAATGAATATCATCCAAGCTACGGAAATGCGCGTGGACGATGAAGATGTGAGTTCTTCACGCATCAGACGTCTGCTGATGAAAGGAGATATTGAAACGGCTAATCGGTTGTTGACCTACAACTACACGCTATCGGGTAAAATTGTGGAAGGCTACCAAGTAGGGCGTACCATCGGTTTTCCGACTGCCAACGTAAAGGCGTGGGAAAAATACAAAGTGGTGCCGCTGCTGGGAGTTTATGCCGTATTGGTTCATTTTCAGGGAAAAACGCTTCAGGGAATGCTCTATATCGGCACGCGCCCTACGCTGCAAGACGACTCGGAGATAAGTGTTGAGGTAAATATTTTTGATTTCGAAGGCGATTTGTACAACGAGTCGCTAACGGTTGAGTTTATCGATTTTATTCGCGGCGATGAGAAGTTTGAAAACATTCAGCAATTAATCGAAAGCATACACAAAGATAAAGTGAACGTGATAGAACGATTGAAAAAGTTGTAGAAATGGAATATACGCTATTAAATAACGGGATAAAGATACCGATGCTGGGACTGGGAACCTACAAAATCGGCAAAACGGACAAAGAGGTGTACAATGCCGTGCGAACTGCATTGGATTTGGGTTATCGCCATATTGATACCGCCACGTTGTACCAAAACGAAGCCCCCATTGGCAAAGCCATTCGGAAAAGCGGAATCCCGCGCGAAGATATTTTCGTTACCACCAAACTTTGGGGCGACGACATTCTTAGAAGCAGAATCCATCAGGCATTCGATGAAAGTATGCAATTGCTCGACATCGGGTATATTGATCTTTATTTAGTGCATTGGCCGGTGAAAGACCGACTTGTTTCTACCTGGCGCGAAATGGAGAATATTTATGTTTCGGGTGGCGCGAAAGCCATTGGATTGAGCAACCATCTACAGCATCATTTAGAAGAAATTTTGGATGTTGCCAACATACTTCCGGTTGCGAATCAGGTTGAGATGCATCCTTACGTGGTCTTGGACGATTTGGTTGATTTCTGTGAAGAAAACGCCATCGTATGCGAAGCATGGAGTCCCTTGGGAAGCAACAAAGCCCCGCTTCTGGAAGAGAAAATGTTGAGAGAAATAGGAGAGAAGTACGGGAAATCGTCGGCTCAGGTGGTTCTGAGATGGAATATAGAGCGAGGGGTGATTGCTGTTCCTAAATCGTCGAACAAAGAAAGGCAGGCAGCCAATATCGATATTTTCGATTTCAAGCTTACGCCGGAAGAGGTGCAGCTAATTAATTCTCTCGATAAAAATTACCGCACAGGTATTCACCCGGACGAAATAGGGTTTTAATAAATAGTCAGAAGAGATTTGATTTATTTTTTAACTAAAATTCAAAAAATAAAACAGCAAAGTTATTTCCCGGAAAACAGATAACTTTATCGACCTGAAAGATAATATTGGAATTTCCGCCCGTCACAGATCCCGCTATGCAGGGAATGGACGGCATTTTCTCCCGATATCAATCGGGATTGCATACGGTTATGAAAATGTTGCCTTTCGGGCAAGCTTGATTAGTTGTTTTTTTAATTTTACTAACTATAAATAATGGGTGTTTTGAAACTAAATAAATCGATTAAAATAGCTAAATTTAGTTCTGGAAATCAACATCTTTATGCGATTTTTCACTTCTTTAAGTTGGGTGGAATTGGTAATGTAATTTTGAAATAAAGACAAATATTGTAGTTCATAATACATTTTCCAGCCAAAATTTATTTTTTCTATATCAAAACTTTCTAACAATTCCTTTGCTCGAACTTTATCACCTGTGTGATACTCTGAAAAAGCTTTAAAAAGTTTCCAGACTTCACGATGAGAGTTTTGCCTCAATTCGGGAGTAACATCATCTTTTTCCTGTTGGACAGTAGTCTGAAGAATATTAGTAAACAACTCATACTTGTCGGTAAGCATTAGATGATCCAATATGATATAATCAAAGCTGCTTATAGCCCACTTAGCAGATTCAAAATAATTGGGTCTCACTGCCAACATTTTTTCTACAATAGAGTGATAAAGCACTTCATCTTTAGTATAAAAAGCGTATAAAATTGGAAGTCCGAATTTACGAGCGGCAGGAACATGGTGAATGTCTGAATGTAATGCTGTATGCGAAATTATATGATAACGTTTTTCGAACTCATTAAAATTTTCGGAAAGATAGTCTCCTATTCCTAAAAAGCCGTGAGTGAAAAGTAGCGCTTCATTATTTGATTTATATTTTTGATATTCAATGAAAAACTTTTTATAATCTGTACAGATAAAATCACGAAGTGGATGGTATTCCAAAAAATGTACACGTCCTGCCGGATATTTCATTATTGTTGGGACTAACACTTCCATCAACTTAGCATTTTTTATTGCTTGCTCTGTAAGATGATCATTGATCAACCAATACTTTTGACTTTGTTCATCATCCACTTTGAATATATTTTCGTACATCATTACAACAGACTGTATGTAAACATTAAAATCTTTTTGTTGCTCAGACATTAATGCAGCAATATCACTGCTTCCTACAAATCTTGCCAAAGCATTGAGTGTGATATCTTCAAATCCATCAGATGAAGAAATTAATCCAAAATTCCTACGAAAAGTCTGTGGTGAAATACGTAACCCCAGTTTCTCAAACAACTTGTCACTCAACAAGCGACAATCTGTAGCACTTTCGATAGATTTGCCGTATTCTTGTTCAACTTTACGGCGCAAATATGCCAATTCCTCTGCTTTTAGTTTCATTATAATTAAAGAGATTAGTATTGAAAGGTGATTTCTGGAACAATTTTATTGTTTTTTGCGGGATCGACAATTAACTTGATTACCTGTTCTTAATTAGTGCTAATTTTTGCTTGCTTTTTTTTGATTACGTCCAGACAAAGTTATGTGTTTTTAATTTATTTTCAAAACAATCTGAGTTGAAGTTGTACAGAAAT
>CAZKZB010000108.1:0-5513 GCA_964557135.1 uncultured Petrimonas sp.
CATTTACAGTGTCATTTACAGTGTCATTTACAGTGTCATTTACAGTGTCATTTTTGCTTTTACAGTGTCATCATCATATTTGCTGAAGTGTATGTGCAGGAAATACCGAGAGTTTCGTGCCAAAAGTAAAAAACGAAACAACAATCCTCAAACTTCTTTCCTCAACAAAAGTAACTTTTATTCGTCAACTGTCAAAAAAAAAGACACCTGTTGTCAAAATATTTTACAGTTTGAAAATTGATTAAAAATACAATGTGTTTATAATCAGCAATTTGTGATATTGGCACCGAAATTGATTCTATATAAGAAAAAAAGGACAACAAAATGAAACGAATTGGTTTTACCGCATTTTTTCTTCTCACGGGAATTATTATCGCGATGGCTCAAGATATGAGTTTGAACGAGTGTATCCGCTACGCGCTGGAAAATAATTTGGCGTATGCCAACAAAAACATCGAGGCGTTTATCAGCAACGAACAATATCGGCAGTCGAAACGCAATTTTTTGCCCGAATTTGGCGCCGGAAGTACTGCCAATAAACGATTTGGACGCTCTATCGACCCTACCACCAACGCTTTCGTCAATCAGGATTTTTTCTCGATGAACTTCTATCTCGACTCGCAATTGGAGCTGTTTCGCGGTTTTACAAAAATAAATTCCGTGAAATTTCAGAAACTTCAATACCTGATGCGCCGCGAAGATATAAAGCAAAAAGAGATGGAAATTGCTTTTGCCGTGATGAACAAATACTACGACATTCTCTATTTTTCAAATCTGCAAAATATTGTGAAAGAGCAGGTTGAGCTTACCACACTGAACGTGGAAAAAACAAAGAAAATGATAGACCTCGGGTTAAAAGCCGAAGCGGACTTGCTGGAAATGAAGGCGCAAGAAGCATCCGAATCGCACAACTTGGCTTTGGCGCAAAATCAACACGATTTGGCGGTACTCGCGCTAAAAAACCTAATGAATTACCCCTCGAGCGAAGAGTTGCATATCGAAACCGAAACTATGCTCGCCTCGCCGGACACGTTGCTGCTGCCGGGTGCCGTTTACGAAACCGCGTTGCAGCATTTCCCGTCGGTTAAGCGCGCCAGATTGGACGTGCAGGCATCGCAGAAAAAAATCGATATCGAACGCGGCAATCTTTCTCCAAAACTGACATTGGGAGGCGGAGTTTACAGTAATTACGCCGATTCGAGAATGGAGCGCGTCGATCCGAACAATCCCGACAATCCCGCCACGCGCGTTATACCGTTCAAGGAACAATTGTCGCAAAACCTTTCGCAATCTATCTATTTGTCGTTGCAAATTCCCATTTTCAATAAATGGAACAGACAGTCGCGCATAAAACAAGCCCGCTTGGAACGACTTATGGCTTTCAACCGACAAAAAGAGGCGGAACAAAATCTATATCAGCTTATTAACGAAGATATGCAGCAAATAACCGCGTTTCGGAAAGAGCTCGGTCATTTACAGGCAAAAAAAGAGGCGTTGCAAGAAGCGTACGTAATTGCCGATAAAAAACTGGAACAAGGTTTGATAAGCATTATCGAATTTTACACCGCCAAAAACCAACTGGCGCAAGCCGAAGCCGATTGGGTGCGCACCTTGCTGCAATTGAAAGTGAAAGAGAAAACAATTCACTTTTATCTCGGAGAAACAGTTTACTGAGACTTAGATAAGCCTGCGGCGATAGGCGCTTCGCGCGATAGAGCAAAGCTGATAATAGGAAAGCAGGTGAAAGCTTTCAACGCCGCAACTCTCCCCTTTGCCAAAGGGGAGTACCGCGAAGCGGGGAGGGGTTCTATCACGAA
Source organism: uncultured Petrimonas sp. (assembly GCA_964557135.1). Taxonomy (GTDB): domain Bacteria; phylum Bacteroidota; class Bacteroidia; order Bacteroidales; family Dysgonomonadaceae; genus Petrimonas. Next base: position 1,818 of record CAZKZB010000108.1, read on the forward strand.
CGAAGTTCGTCTATCTCCCGTTCCGAACGGGACTATCGCGAATGCACTATCTAAGTAAAACTTATACATTTGATAACTAACAACAAAAAACATATACACAGTATGGAAGACAGTATGGACAATATGGACAGAAAAATAGAAAAAAAGAGAGGTTTGCAAAAAAAACACATCTTTTGGATAGCGGGCGGATTGGTTTTCGCGTTCGTTTTATTTAAAATTATTTCGGGAGCGGGCACAAAATCGCTGAAAGTGGAACGCGACAAAATTACCGTCAGCAACGTACAGCAAGGACAGTTCAACGACTACATCCGCGTAACGGGACAAGTGGAACCCATTGCCACCATTTACCTCGATGCCGAAGAGGGTGGGCGCGTAAAAGAGCGTCTGATTGAAGAAGGAACAATGGTAAAAGCCGGCGATATTATTCTGAAACTCGAAAACCGGACGCTCTACCAGGAAATTATGGCAAGCGAATCCAACCTCGCGCAAAAGGAAAATATGTTGCGTCAAACGCGTATAAACTTTGAAAATCAGATGATTGAAACGCGTCGCAGGTTGTTGTCCTCGCATTTCGATATTCAGAAAAAAGAGCGCAATTTCACTCAGCAGGAAGCCCTGTACAAAGACAAACTTGTTCCGGCTGAAACCTATCGGCAAGCCAAAGAAGATTTCGATTATGCCAATCAGGAACAGCGAATTAACCAACAAAAAGCCAAAAACGATTCAATGATTATGGTTTCGGAAATGAGCCTGTTGGCAAACGACCTTTCCAAAATGCGCCAAACGCTGCAATTGGTGTACGAACGACTGGAAAACCTGAATGTGAAAGCCCCCGTTGACGGGCAGCTCGGTATGTTGGATGCCGAAATCGGGCAAAGCATCGCGCGGGGTTCGCGCATCGGACAAATTAACGTGCTCACCAATTACAAAGTGCAGGCAATGATTGATGAGCATTACATCGACCGCGTGCGCCACGGACTCACCGCCTCTTTCGAGCGGCAAGACAAGTCGTTTCAGCTCACGGTAAGGAAAGTATATCCCGAAGTGCGCCAAGGGCAGTTCCGTATCGATATGGTTTTCGCCGGCGAGAATCCCGAAAATATCCGCACCGGACAAACCTATTACATCAATCTGGAACTCGGTCAGCCGCAAGACGCCGTTATGTTGCCGCGCGGCGCGTTTTTCCAAAGTACGGGCGGACAATGGGTGTATGTGCTCGATAAATCGGGAAATTTTGCCACCAAACGCAATATCCGCATCGGTAAACAAAATCCGCAGTATTACGAAGTGATTGAGGGACTTAACCCCGGCGAACAGGTTATTACTTCGGGATACGAAAACTTTGGAGATAATGATAAACTTATACTCAATTAGCAAATAGCAATGTGCAATTAGCAATTATGGCAGACAATGCCTGTGGCTTCGTCAAAAGCAATCGTAATTCGTAAATTTAAAAATAACAACAGCAATTTCCCTCTGTGTTTCTCCGTGAAACCTCCGCGAAACTCTGTGCAACAAAACATTAAATAAAACATTAAACAAAATGAAACGAGCAGGTAAATCATTTACACACAAGAATATGATTATTGCGAGTTCCATGTGACCATAATGTAAAAAATAAAATATAAACACATGAAAACAAAAACCATCCTTACCATCATTTTTGCCGCCTTGGCAATCGTAAGCGCGTCGGCGCAAAGCAATAAAGTAGTAAAACAAAACCGCACTGTGGGCGAATTTTCGTCCATAACCGCGTCGAGCGGCTGGGATGTAATTGTGCGACAAGGCAATCGACAATCGGTTTCTATCGAAGTGAGCAAGAGTGTGTTAGACCGCGCCGTTGTGGAAGTGAAAAACGGTACGCTGCACATTTACAACAAAAATAACAACAACGTTTTTTCGCTAAGAAACCTTCGCAACATAACGCAAAAAGCGTATGTTACCGTTACCGATTTAAAGGAAATAACAGCATCGGGCGGCGTGGACATTCGTTTTGAAACTCCGCTGGAAACAGCTGACTTCAAAGTGAATATGAGCGGCGGAACCGACCTCAAGAATCTTTCGCTCAACTGCAACTCGTTCACCGGAAATTTTTCGGGCGGATGCGATGCCGATATCCGATTCCTTGGCGTACAAACCCTGAAAGTGGACGCCAATGGCGGAAGCGATGTGAATTTGTACGATATAGACGCGCAGCAATGCCGCGTGGGAGCCAGCGGGGGTTGCGATGTGAAGCTGACCGGAAAATCGAAAGAATTTAGCATCAGCGCCAGCGGAGGATGCGATGTTTCGGCTGCCGATTTTACCGCGACCAACTGTACCGCTTCATTCTCGGGTGCTGCCGACGGAAAAATCCGCGTTTCGGAACACCTCAATATCAGCGTTTCGGGCGCGAGCGACGTAACTTGTTTCGGTAATCCGCGCAAGGTGGAAAAAAGCGTGAATAGAGGCAGTTCGGTAACGATGAGGTAGGCGGGTTGCGGGTTTCGGGTTACGAGTTGCGGGTTGCGGGTTACGGGTTACGGGTTACGGGCAGCGATATATAATCGGCAGCCCGCATAACAATCGTAAATCCCAGATCCCAAATCCCAAAACTTGTCCGCCCACCGGCGGATCCCAAATCGTTTTATCTGTCTAATTTATTAACACTCACTGTCAAAATATTTTACACAAACGGGTTGCTCTGTTTTTATAAAACATCAATAAATCAATATATTACAAGTTTGGCACACAAATGGCATAATACAATTAGCAATTAGCAAAGAACAATTAGCAATTTCAGACAAGCTATCAGTCTTGGCTCTCAAAAAAAAACAAACATAAAACTATAAACAAAAAAATATGATACGCACAGAGAAATTAACAAAAACATTCCGTACCGAAGAGGTGGAAACCTTGGCGCTGAGAGAAGTCGGCATTGAAGTAGAAGACGGCGAATTTGTAGCCATTATGGGACCGTCGGGTTGCGGAAAATCCACGCTGCTCAACATTTTGGGATTACTCGACAATCCCTCTTCCGGCAACTATTTTTTCGATAACGAAGAGGTGGGACACCTCAAAGAGAGCCAGCGCACGCAATTGCGCAAGGGCAATATCGGATTCGTTTTCCAGAGTTTTAACCTTATCGACGAGCTTAACGTTTTCGAAAACGTGGAACTGCCGCTCACTTACCTGAAAATTCCGCCCGCCAAACGAAAAGAGATGGTGAAAGCGGTGCTGAAAAGAATGAATATCGGGCATCGCGACAAGCATTTCCCGCAACAGCTATCGGGCGGTCAGCAGCAGCGCGTGGCCATAGCGCGTGCCGTAGTTGCCAACCCAAAACTTATTCTCGCCGACGAACCTACGGGTAACCTCGACTCGAAAAACGGTCGCGAAGTGATGGATTTGCTCACCGAGCTCAATAAAGAGGGAACCACCATTATTATGGTAACCCACTCGCAATACGACGCCGGATTCGCGCATCGAACCATCAACCTGTTCGACGGAATGGTGGTTAGCGAGATAAAAACGCTTTAACCAATTATATGAGAGAATGTCTGAGGTGCTTTGATTAGTTGTGAGCTTTTTAGAATAATGCCCGCCACTGTCCTCTAAACCTCACCCCCAACCCCTCTCCAGCCCCTCTCCCCCTTCGGGTACTCTCCCCTATATTTGTGCCATCTGACATTTAATAGGGAAAAGTAAAAATAGTTC
>CAZKZB010000109.1:0-5359 GCA_964557135.1 uncultured Petrimonas sp.
TCCAATTATCTCCGCAATTCTGATTGCTTCGCGCGGCACATCTTTTTCGGTTGTTTCTTCCAACGAATAATCAATATATCGATGGAGATTTTTGCTGTCAATTTTTTGTCCGTCGCTTTTTTCCGTAAATCCTTTTACACGCAGTTTCCTGCACGGAATGGCGATGGAGTAGTGCGTGGTGATTAACGACCGAACGTTGTTTTCGGACAAAAAATCGAGCATCGCGCACACAATGGCTTTGCCCTCGGTGGGGTTGGTGGTGCGGGCAAGCTCGTCGATTAACACCAATTGAGCGATACCTTTTCGCGCGTTTTCAATCATTGTGTTCAGGCGAAGCATTTCGGCGGCGAAAGAAGAGAGTCCTTTCAGTTCGTCTTCGCCGTCGCCCGCGCTGGCAATGATTTTTTCTACCGGAACAACGGTTGCCGATTTTGCCGCAACATAAAACCCAAACTGCGTCATTGTTTGTGCCAACGCCACGCTTTTGAGCAACACACTTTTGCCGGCCATATTGGCGCCGGTAATTACGGTGGGCTGCCGTGGGATTTCGATATCCACGGGTTGAAACTCCATTTTTTGTTGGCGTAAGGCTTCCCGGATTTCGGGATGAAAAAGCCCTGCAAACACAGTTTTTTCTCTACCGATTGTTGGTTTGCACAGTCCTAATTCCTCTATTTGGGCTGCTTTTGCGAGCGCGACATCGAGACGGGCTATTTCGCGCAACGCTTTGGCTAAATCTTGCGCAAAAGGGTAGAGTTGTTCCGCAATTTTCTTTCGGACTTCGTCTTCCAACCGTTGCGCTTGAAAACGAACGGACTCTATCTCGCTTTCACTGTAATCGTTGTTCGACATTCGTTTCAATTGCGCGCGAAGCGATGCCAACGCCGTTGAATATTGGTCGTAAATGTAAAAATGCGGGATGCGTTTTTTTTCGGGGTCGAGCGTATCGATAACCGTTGTGAGAGACGGAATATTGATGAAAGTAACTTTCAATTCTGCTACGTATTCGCGCATAGATTCCGCCAGCAGCGCGAAATGTTTTATCTCGAACAGTTCCACATCGCCCAGCACGTTTTTATCCGAAAGAAATTGGATGGTTCCCGAAATATCGCGCAACTGCATCAGTTTGGTTTGGAGCATCGACAGCGGTTTTTCGTTCTCCGCAGCGTTCACGATACCACAAGTTGTTTCGGTTTCGGCCAACGCTGTTTCAATGTCGCTCGTTTGCGTCAGAAACGGCAAAGAATAGAGATGCCTTCTTCCGGCGGAAGAAAGAATATTCAAGGAATCGATTAAAAACCGAAGTCCGCTGATTTCTTCTATGGCTTGTTTTATAGTCATCATTTTGCTGTCGTTTCTTAGACGCGAGGCATCGTGCTTCTTTCTTCTATCCGTCAGACCGGTAATCGGTCGGACGGAAAGGCTATTTCCCTCACATTATACACCGGCACATTCAGTGCTTTTATCATTTCGTGTTGCAACGTTTCTGAATCGAGCAAAATGCCGTTTGGCGATAACGGATTTACGGTTACGGCAATCAGTTTGCTTCGTAAAACGCTCTTTATCGAGTTTCCATTTTTCAGAAACGAGTTAAACTCTCGTTGCGATACAAACATTTTGGTGAAATCGCTTACCATCAACTCCACATTTTTGTTCTGCATCCGCAGAAAAGAGAGCAGTTTATCGCTCGCGGCGCCCGATACGAAAATGCGTGTGCCGAATCGGAAGATGTCTTTCTCTCTTTTATCGAGAAGGAAAACCGACGGAATTTCCAAATCGTGAATTTCGTCTTCGGCATCGATTGCCCACATTCCGTGTTTGAGCGACTGCAACTTTTCGGCTAACTTTTCGTCCACCGTCGGCAATTCGATAAGCTGTTGCACGAAACGCGTTTCGCGTACCAACTGCGGAATGTTTGCCGAAAGGGCGGCTCCGGTTGCCAGAATCATCGCTTCGGTAACGGCGGGCGAGGCAAGACTGAGGCGGGATAGCGCGCCGTCAACGATGGTGGTTTGTATGCCGAAACCGGCCATTTCATCGATAAGTTTCTTAATTCCTGCCGTATCCGACGGTCCGGAAAGTATCACTTTCCCCGATGATTTGGCGCGCGCCGTTATCAGTCGTCCCAGCGCCGTGCGCGTTTCGCTCACATCCAAAATTTCCGATATCAATTTCCGTTCGGAATAGTGCTTCTCCGAAGTTACAAACACCATTCCTTCATAAACGGTTATCTCCGGTTTTTGCGTGCGCGTTACAATATCGGTCTGCTCGCCGTCCACGCCGATGGACGTGAGGGCAATTCGCGCCGCCGTTGTCTGCAATCGGTTGAGCACGTAGTTCAACGTCTCGGTTTTTCCCGTGTTCTTTTCGAGACCGACGATGGAGAGACTGCGGTATTGCAATATGTCGGAGATAAAGGGCAATATTATTTGGGATTTGGGATTTGGGATTTGGGATTTTGTTGTTTCCTCTTTGCCGTATTGATGCTCGCTACTACTATTTTAAGAATTTCTTCCATCTCGTTGTGCAGCGCTTTTATCTTATCCGAAGGGAAAAGTTCCATCAACATTTCGAGCCACAGCATCGATTCATCGGCTTCTTCCTCCACAATGGTCAGTTTATTGATAAAATCGGGCGTTGATTTGGCTCTGCTGACTGCACGATAATTTGCGGCTACAGACGAGGCAGACCGTATCAACTGATTTTCAATATGAAAAAATTTACTCTTTCGAGGCAATTCATCGCAAAACAGAATAATATCTAATGCGGCGCGTTTTGTCCTCCTTTGCATTTCAAGTTTCATTTTTTACCGATGTATTCATTCAACATTTCGTAAATCTTAATCAACGAAGGCAAAGCCATCGCCTCCTACAATTCCCAAATCCGAAATCCCAAATCCGAAATTACTTCACATTCCTCTTTTCCCTCGCCAATTCTTTCGGTTCAATAGAGAGTTTTTCGCCTGCCAGAAGGGCTGCTACCCCTTCGTGACGGTCTTTGCACTCTTCGCAATGGCAGCTTTCTTCGTAACTTTCGGGTTCGGTGTAGGTGCTGACAACGCCTTCATAGTTTCGGAGTACCACGCGGTTGGGCGATTGCGAAACCATATAGGTGGGCATAACGGGAATTTTTCCGCCGCCGCCGGGTGCATCTACCACGAACGTGGGAACGGCGTATCCCGATGTGTGTCCGCGCAGGTTTTCGATAATCTCGATACCTTTGGATACGGGTGTGCGGAAGTGTCCGATACCCATCGATTGGTCGCAAATGTAAATGTAGTAAGGCCGAACGCGAATTTTTACCAGCTCGTGAACCAGTTTTTTCATCACGTGCGTGCAGTCGTTGATACCGCGCAGCAATACCGATTGATTTCCCAACGGAACGCCGGCATTTGCCAATCGGGCGCAAGCCGCCGCGGCTTCGGGCGTAATTTCGCTCGGGTGATTAAAATGCGTGTTGAGCCAAATGGGATGATATTTCTTTATCATCTCGCAAAATTCGGGCGTGATGCGTTGCGGCATTACCACCGGCGTGCGCGAACCGAAGCGGATAATTTCTACGTGCGGAATTTCGCGCAAACGTTTCAAAATGTACTCAATGCGCTCGTCGCTCATCAAGAGGGCGTCGCCACCCGAAAGGAGAACGTCGCGCACTTGTGGCGTGCGGGCAATGTAGTCGATACCGGCGTCGATGCGTTTGGTGGACGAAGCGGCATCTTTTTGTCCCGCGAAACGGCGGCGTGTGCAGTGGCGGCAATACATCGCGCACATATCGGTAATGAGAAACAGTACGCGATCGGGGTATCGATGCGTGATGCCCGGCACGGGCGAGTCGCCGTCTTCGTGCAGCGGGTCGTTTAAGTCCGACGGGCTTACGTGCAGCTCGTTGATGGTGGGAATGGATTGCTTGCGGATGGGACCGTTCGGGTTTTCGGTGTCAATCAGGCTCAGGTAATAGGGCGTGATGGCCATTCGCAGCGTTTTTAACGATTCGCGTACGCCTTCCTCTTCCTCGGGCGTGAGCTGGATGTACTTTTTGAGTTGATCCAACGTTTCAATTCTGTTTTTCACTTGCCAATGCCAATCGTTCCATTGTTCATCGGTAACGTCGGGGAAAAACTTTTTTCTGTTGTTTTCTGCCATTATATCTAAGATTTTGGATTTACGATTTTAGATTTACGATTGATACGGTTGCGCGCTTTCAATCGTAAATCGTCAATCTGAAATCGTCAGTGGTTAAGCGTATAATTCCGTAAAAATATCGCGCAGTTTCTCCGATTCGCGAAGAAGTTGCAGCGTAATTTCGGCGTGGCCTTTTGTGTAGCCGTTGCCTACAATCATCGTAACGTCGCTACCTACGCCTTCGGCGCCGAGGGCGGCTTTGGTGAAGCTGGTTGCCATAGAGAAGAAATAAACCACACCCGAATCTTTGGTGATGAGGATGGAGGTCATTTCCGTGTCGGGGATGTTTACGTTGTTGATGGTCACATCGGCCAATTTTCCGCCGGTAAGTTCCTCAATTTTTTCGAGAACGGCTACCGGTTGCGTGGCATCGGCCGGGAATACGTGGTCGCAGAAATCGAGTTTCATCAAACGGTCGGTACTGCGTTGCGAGTGCGTGATACCGATAACTTTTCCGGTAACGCCCGCACGTTTTTTGGCTTCGTAGCAGCAGAGCATTCCCGATTTTCCGCCCGCGCCAATGATTACCACCGTATCGCCCGGTTTTACCAATTTGGCGGTTTGGGCGGGTGCTCCGGCAACATCAAGGGCGGAGAGGGCGAGCTTTTCGGGCAGGTCGGCAGGTATTTTGGCGTAAATGCCGCTCTCGAAAAGAATGGCTTTTCCGTCGATATCCACTTGGTCAACTTCGTCGCGAATTTCTTTGATTTTGTCGATACGCAACGGAGTGAGCGAGAGCGATACAAGCGTGGCGATTTTGTCGCCCACTTTCAAATCGGTTTTTCCGATAAGCGCGTCGCCTATTTTCTCTACCGTTCCCAGCAACATTCCTCCCGAACCCGTCCACGGATTGCGGTGCTTGCCTTGCTTGGCAACGATGTCGAACATAATCTCCTTGATTTTCTCGTGGTCGCCGCCGGCGCGCGCCGAAATATCGGTAAACGATGCCGAGTCGATGTTGAGGGTTTGCACGTCGATGAGGATTTCGTTGTCGTAAATCTCATCCATGTTGTTGTCAATCTTATTTGCCGGTTGCGGCAGTACGCCTTTCGGCTCAATTACGCGGTGTGTACCGTACTTGTTTCCTTTTTTCATTTGGGTTAAGATATTAGCCCCCTAAATCCCCCCTATATTTGTGCCATCTGACATTTAATAGGGAAAAGTAAAAATAGTTCTTT
>CAZKZB010000110.1:0-2512 GCA_964557135.1 uncultured Petrimonas sp.
CACCAGAAAAAATGGTGAATTTCAGTTCAATCTTAAGGCCGGAAACGGACAAGTGATTTTAACGAGCGAAGGCTACACAACCAAAGCCGCTTGCTTGAACGGAGTAGAATCGGTAAAGAAAAACTCGAAAGAGGAAGCTCGTTTTGAGAAATTAGTTGCCAAAAACGGCAAGTTTTATTTCAACCTGAAAGCTACAAACGGCCAGGTTATCGGAACCAGCGAAATGTACGAAGCCGAAGCATCGCGCGATAACGGCATCACGTCGGTACAAACCAATGCTCCCGATGCCGAAGTGGATGACCAAACGGTTGCTTAAGATTCAACATTTAAAAGATAAACTCCCTGCCTTAATTCTCAATTAGTGCAGGGAGTTTTTGTATTTGTTTTTCGCAAAAGAGAATAAAATCAGTCAGTCGGCTAACGATTCGCAAATCGCATAAACATCGGTTTTTATCGATTCTCTTCCTCCAATCTTCCATTCCCATTCAGGCTTTAATAATTCGGAGAACAGCACGTTGCAAATTTCATCGGGCGAAAGCCCCTCGAGCTGCTTCCCGTCGATGACGGCTTCTTCTTTTTCGTTTTGGGCGATATTCTTGCTGTAGGTGTCATGATCGTCAGGAGAGGCAAAGCGAATGCCTAAGTATTCACGTTTGTTGCTATCGGGAGCAAATCTCCACCAAACAAATACGCTGTAGTCAGTCTTATTGAAAGTTTTCATCTGTTTTTTTCTAAATGCTTAGTTTCACATAAATGTATGCATATAATAAACCGATAAAAACAAAATCAGTTCAATATAGCGGTGTTAATTTTTAATTCCGGATGGTAGAAGTAGTAGCGAAAAAAGGAAAATTCAGGTGAATATTCGGGGTGATGTGTAAAATGAGAAATGCAACCAGCTATAAATTAGCTGATTGCATTGTTGTTTTGTTGTCTCACCAGGATTCGAACCTAGACTGACTGAACCAAAACCAGGAGTGCTACCATTACACCATGAGACAATCCTTAATCTGCTTCGTGAAAAGCAGTGCAAAAGTAGTATATAATTTGTAAACGACCAAATGTTTAGTCTCTTTTTTTGCTAAATATCCATAAAAAGTAACAAGCAAAGAGGCGCAATCCGCCGGCAGGCGGACAGTAGCCTTGTGTCTCACTGTACTATCAACAAATAATAGTTTTTCTTACCGCGTTGCGCCAGAATGTATTTGTCGGCAATCAGGTAAGAGTTGTCGATAACCGTTTCAAAATCGTTTAATTTGTCTTTGTTAATGGATACACCACCAGCTTGAACCGTTTTGCGCATTTCGCCCTTCGAGGGAAAAACGGCTGCCGAGTCCGTTAATAAATCCACAGCTTTTATGCCTTCGGCAAGCAATTGGCGCGAAACGTTGAATTGCGGAACCCCTTCGAAAACTTGCAAGAATGTAGTCTCGTCGATAGCGCGCAGGGCTTGCGACGTAGATTTTCCGAACAAAATTTCCGAAGCGCTCACAGCCATTTTGTAATCTTCGCGGCTGTGAACCATTACGGTAACTTCTTCCGCCAGTCGTTTTTGGAGCGGACGTAGGTGCGGAGCCGATTTTTGCTCGGCAACAAGCGCTTCAATTTCTTCGCGCGACAGGGCAGTAAATATTTTGATGTACTTTTCGGCGTCGGCATCGCTCACGTTCAGCCAGAATTGGTAGAATTGGTAGGGCGATGTATATCGGCTGTCTAACCACACGTTTCCGCTTTCGGTTTTTCCGAATTTCCCACCGTCGGCTTTCGTGATAAGCGGGCAAACCAAGGCGGATACTTCGCCACCGTCGATGCGTCGGATCAGTTCGGCGCCGGTGGTAATGTTACCCCATTGGTCGCTTCCGCCCATTTGCAGGCGACAGTTGTTGTGTCGATACAGGTGCAGAAAATCGTATCCCTGAATGAGTTGGTACGAAAATTCGGTAAACGACATTCCCTCGCTGGCTTCTCCGGTCAAGCGCTTTTTCACCGAATCTTTCGCCATCATATAATTAACGGTGATGTGCTTGCCGATATCGCGGATAAACGACAAGAACGAAAACTCCTTCATCCAGTCGTAATTGTTTACCAAAATGGCACGATTGGGAATATCACTCTCAAAATCGAGGAACTTAGCCAGTTGTTTTTTTATGGCTTCCTGGTTGTGGCGTAATGTCTCTTCGTCGAGCAGGTTTCGTTCTGCCGATTTCATCGACGGGTCGCCAATCATTCCCGTGGCTCCGCCAATCAGGGCGATGGGTTTATGTCCGGCGCGTTGCAGGTGTTTCAGCATCATCACACCCACCAAGTGGCCAATGTGAAGTGAGTCGGCAGTGGGATCAATTCCCAAGTATCCCGATGTACGTTCTTTCAATAATCGTTCTTCCGTGCCGGGCATTATTTCTTGTATCATGCCGCGCCAACGGAGTTCTTCTACAAAGTTCATTATATGATAGTTTTTAGATTGAAAATAGATTGATAATACTTAATCCGTAATCAGTTCCCTCTATCTTCT
>CAZKZB010000110.1:2612-5019 GCA_964557135.1 uncultured Petrimonas sp.
TAGATTGAAAATAGATTGATAATACTTAATCCGTAATCAGTTCCCTCTATCTTCTTAACAAGTGCAAAGATACGTTTTTCTTCGCAGAAATTAACCCGATTATTGATTCTTCTTAATCAGGATGACAAAGAGGGTAATTACGTTTAGAATTTCTAAGCGTCCCAGCAGCATATTTATCGACAACAGGTACTTGGCGGCATCGGGTAATCCCGAAAAATTTGACAGCGAGCTAATCTTGCCAAATCCGGGGCCTACGTTTCCTATGGATGTGATTGAGGCGCTAAAAGCAGTCATCCCATCGATATTCATCGCCGCAAGAATCAATGTGACAACGAAGAAAATGAGGATGTAGAGAATGATAAAAGCCATGGTTTGAATTTCTAATCCTTCTGTAACAAGGTTATTGTTCATCTTGATGAGGTATATACCCTGTGGATGCCGGATGAGTTTGATTCGTCGTTTTAATGATACGAAAAAAAGATAAATGCGGTCGAACTTAATACCTCCACCGGTGGAGCCGACCATCGCACATTGTATGCTAAAATAGATAAGTATGATTTTTGAAAAGAGCGGCCAGACTTCGGTATCGATTGTTGCGGAACCGGTAGTTGATGTGAGGGAAACCACTTGAAACGACGCGTGACGAAGCGCTTCGCTCCACGTATATTCGCCGGAACTAATCAGATTAATGGTGATTAACACTATTCCGGTTAAAATAAGAAGGGTGTAACTTCTAATTACTTTGGAAGTGAAAATGTTATTTTTGTTTGCTGTAAACGTGAGGAACAGAAGTCCGAAGTGTAAACTGCTCAAATACATAAAAACAGTCAGGGTAACTTCAATCCATACGTTGTTGTAATAGGAAATACTGAGATTTTTGGTCGAAAATCCACCGGTAGCAATTGTTCCGAACGAATGACAGATGGCATCGAAAAACGACATTCCCAAAATCCATAAAAGTAGAATGAGCACTACGGTAAGACTGATGTAAACTATACTGACAATACGTACTATTTGTTTAGCTCTCATTCTGAAATTCATCAATGACAACCCGGAAACCTCGCTACGATAAATGCTGGTGCGGATTCCTTTGGAGTCCGGAAGAATGAGAAGCACAAACAAAATTACTCCCACTCCGCCAATAAAATGGGTAGCCGATCGCCAAAAGAGCATACCTTTAGTCAGCGTTTCTACGTCTTGCAAGATAGTAGAGCCGGTGGTAGTAAAACCTGAAACACTTTCGAAAATTGCATTGGCAAACGTAAATTCACCTCCCCACATAAAATAGGGAACGGCTCCTACAAAACAGGTCAACAGCCATCCAAAGACGCTGATTGCCATTCCCTCATGGAAATTTATTTCATCGATTTTTTCAACAAATACCTGCGGGAATAAGCCTAAGATCGTACAGACTACCGCACTATATAAAAGCGGTGTGAGTGAATTTTCTTTAAGAAATAGAGAAATTGCCGCAGAAATATAGAGAAACAGCGCGTTAAATAACAGGACAAATCCTAAGTATTTTGCAATGGCTTTAGGTCTCATTTCAATTGTTATTTTACTTTAAGTCTGGCGATCAGATTGTTTATTTCGGATTCTAATGTCTTAATTTCATCATTCAAGCTGATTTTTGCATCAATTCTTCCCATTTCCGGATAGTAAGTTTTTATGCCGTTTATGAGTCGGTTAATGGGATTGATAAAATATTCCGATATGAAAAAATTCAGCAGTAAAGCAAAAACGATAGCTGCAACAATGGAAATAATTGCGGGCATCATGGCTCTTTTTGAGTTCGCTTTCATTGTGTCTGTTTGCTCATAAACGCCGTCTTGGTTCAACAGCATCAGCTCGTTGATGCTTTTTTTTGCCGAGAAGAACAATTGTTGGTTTAGAAGGTATATTTCGTTTTTTTGTTCCAGCGTCAATTCTTCACTGTTACCGGTTGTTTGTTTTACTGAAATGTGGAATCTTTCGTATTCTTTTATAACGTTATCGATGTATTTTTCTTCGTCTTTTTCCGTAATGTTGTTCCGCGCAATTTTAAGAGCATTCTCAATTGCCGAATAGGCATTATCGATGGTATGGCTTCCCGTTTTGCGGTTTCCCATGAGATACATCAACAATCCGCTGTCTTCCCTTTCCAAGGCATCGAGCATATTCTTCGCTTGCTCAATGGATTTATAATTATTGTCCATCACGTTAGTAATTGATAATCCCACTTTGTTGGACTCAATAAGAGACATTATCCCGGCAATTACCAGCATCAGTACCAGCAGCATAAAACTCGAAAATATCTTGACCTTTAATGATTTAAACATAATGACCGTGTTTTAACTGTAAATAGTGAATATTTCGCCGCAAATGTACGGGTTTTTACCTTTTCTTTACAAGATATGGATTTTTTTTT
>CAZKZB010000111.1:0-4904 GCA_964557135.1 uncultured Petrimonas sp.
GCCCATGAAAATTCATGAATATCAGGCAAGAGAATTATTAGCATCTTACGGATTGCCGGTTGACAAAGCCTATGTTTGCCGCAACATAGAAGATGCTGTGCGAGCATACCATGAACTGGATGCTCCTTTAGTGGTAGTGAAAGCGCAAGTTCATACCGGAGGGCGCGGAAAAGCGGGCGGAGTGAAACTCGCCAAAGACGAAATCGAGCTCCGTCAACACGCGGCAAATATTCTGGGAATGGATATCAAGGGATTTATTGTTGACAGAATCCTTGTTGGCAAAGCCGTAAACATCGATTCCGAGTATTACGTCAGCTACGTAATCGACCGGAAATCGAAATCGACCATCCTTATGCTTAGCCGCGAAGGAGGAATGGACATCGAAGAAGTAGCGCACAGCACGCCCGAGAAAATCCATAAAATTGTTATTGATCCGCTTATCGGTGTACCCGATTACTTAGCACGCGAGGCAGCTTTTAAACTGTTCGACGACATTAAATTAGTTCGTGAAGCAGCATCTATTTTCCAAAAACTGTACAAGCTTTTTATCGATACCGATGCATCATTGGCAGAAATCAATCCGCTGGTACTCACCGAAGAAGGAGAGATAAAAGCGATTGATGCCAAAATGACTTTCGATGACAATGCGCTTTATCGTCATCCCAAAATTGCTGCGCTTAATGAACCTACTGCCGAAGAAAAGAAGGAACTCAGTGCTAAAAGCAAGGGATTTAGCTATGTGAATTTGGGTGGGGAAATCGGCTGCATGGTAAACGGCGCCGGCTTAGCCATGGCAACCATGGATATGATAAAATTATACGGTGGAAACCCGGCCAACTTCCTTGATATCGGCGGAAGTTCGAATCCGACCAAAGTTATCGAGGCTATGAAACTGTTACTAAGCGACAAAAATGTGCGCGTAGTGCTCATCAATATTTTCGGAGGAATCACCCGATGCGACGATGTGGCAAGAGGATTATTGGAAGCTTTTAAACAAATTGAGACCCACATTCCTATCGTTATCCGACTCACGGGTACCAACGAAACAGAAGGCCGCGCCCTGTTGCAGGGCTCTAAGTTTCATGTGGCGGAGACTATGAGTGAAGCAGGGAAAAAAGCGGTTCAACTGGCAAATTAAGTACAATGTTCAGGGTTTAACGTTCAACGTCACAAAACACCCTGAACTATAAACCTTAAACTTTAAACTTTTAACGTCTAAAAAAATGAGCATTCTAATAGATAAAAATACACGATTAATCGTCCAAGGAATTACCGGGCGTGACGGAGGATTCCATGCAAGTAAAATGAAAGCATACGGTACAAATGTCGTTGGCGGAACATCGCCCGGCAAAGCGGGAGAAAATGTGGAAGGCATTCCCGTTTTCAATACCGTGCGCGATGCCGTGAAAGAAACGGAAGCCAACACATCGGTGATTTTCGTTCCGGCTCCGTTTGCCAAAGATGCCATGCTCGAAGCTGCCGACGCGGGCATAAAACTAATCATCTGCATTACAGAAGGCGTTCCCACGCTCGACGTGGTGGAAGCGTATCGCTACATAAAACTGAAAGGTGCCAATCTTATCGGCCCAAATTGTCCGGGATTAATTTCTCCCGAAAAAAGTATGGTGGGCATCATGCCAACCATGATCTTCAAAGAAGGATCAACCGGTGTAATCAGCCGAAGCGGAACACTTACCTACGAAGTAGTTTATAACCTCACATCCAAAGGCATGGGACAATCTACGGCCGTGGGAGTGGGAGGAGACCCGATTGTGGGATTATACTACCAAGAGTTGCTGGAAATGTTCGAAAACGACCCGGAAACCGATTCTATTGCCCTTATCGGGGAAATTGGCGGCGATGCCGAAGAACGCGCTGCCGAATACATTAAAAACCACGTTACCAAACCGGTAGCGGCATTCATTGCCGGACAGCAAGCACCTCCCGGAAAACAAATGGGACACGCGGGTGCCATCATCTCCAGCGGATCGGGTACGGCAGCTGAAAAGATAGCGGCGTTTGAAGCCGTGGGCGTTCCGGTAGCTAACGAACCGAGTCAAATTCCGGATTTATTGAAAAGCAGATTATAAAAAAAGCGAGTAAAAACTCGCTTTTTTTTCTTAAAACCTTCTTAATTCCTCATCGCCCAACGCTTTGGCTTTGGCGACCGAAGCCGCGTCGGACGCATCAATTCCGTACTCAGAAGCATGGGGGATAATCAGTTCCGTGCCTACGGAAACAACGTTAGGATTATTTATTGTAGTTTTGTTTTTCAGGTAAATATAGACCCAAAACTCCCGATTACCAAATCGCTCCAACGCCAACAGGCGCAGGGTTTTACCGGCAGGAAGGGCTACTTTTTCGAGTTCTTTTGCTGCAGACAGATTTTCTACAAAAGTAGTTGTATCGGGTTCAACGGTTGTTGAACTCGTTTTTTCGGATAGTTGGGTAAAATGTTGGGGTTCAGCTTCTGGCGTTACCGTTTTTTGTCTGATGCTTCGCCACTGTATAAAAAAAAACCTGCTAACGCGATAGCAATACCTCCGAGAATGGGAATCAGAATTTCGTATTTCTTCTTTCGGGGTTTGGGTTCTTCAAAAGCGGGGTGAATGGAATAGTTTTCCAGTTTGGGTAACTCGGGTTCGGCAGTTTGCGCCTTTTCCACTTCTACCTCAATCTCTGCCTGTGGCCCAAGAACGGGTGTTTTTCCCGATTCAACTTCCGGTTCTTCTTCCGTTTCTGTTTCAATGCCTTCGAGCGAAACGCCCTCGTTAAGCAAAACAGTTTCGAAGTGCGCGAATGGTTTGTTTACAAGCTCTTTGAGCACAGTTGCGGGCGAAAAACCGATGCGGTTGTGCGCCGGAATTTCTATTTTCTCGCCGGTGTTCACATCTACGCTTTCGCGCGCTTTTACGGGCGTGAGTTTAAATGTTCCGAAATCTTTAATTTTCACCCATTCGTCAGTAGAAAGGGCGTTTTCTACGGTTTCGAACAGAGATTTCAGAAAATCTTCGGTTTCTTGTTTCGATAATTCGGCGCGCGAGGCAACCAAATCTACCAATTCCGACAACGTAATTTTATCTTCCATCTTCTTCCAGGTTTTTCAGTTGTTCTTTCATTCCCGTTGCGGGTTTAAAAACGGCTACAATAGACGGCGGCACGAGGTATCGTTGTTGCGTTTGCGGATTTACCGAGATGCGCTCCGATTTGCTTTTGGTTTCGAAAACGCCAAAATTCTGTATCGAAATTTGCGCGTTTTCCGACAATTTTTCGTTCAACACGGCAACCGCGGCATCCAACACGTCAGTCACTTTGGTTTGCGTCCAATCCAATCGCGTTGCCATTTCTGATATCAGTTCTTTGTGGGTCATATAGTTATGTTTGATGTTCAACGTTTAAAGTTTAATGTCCCGCGTAGCGGGATTTCCGCTGCGCTTCAATTTAAAGTTCAACGTTTAAAGTTTTGTTACTTTTCCGAGCAAATCAAACGGCAGGGCTTCGGTTATTTTCACACGATAAAACTCGCCGATTTTCAACAGGTTTTGTTTATCAATCAGCACTTCGCCGTCCACTTCGGGCGAATCGAATTCGGTGCGTCCGATGTAATAATCGGCATCTTCGCGGTCGATAATCACTTTCAGCGTTTCGCCAACCTTCTGTTTATTAATGCTTTGGGCGATATTTTCCTGCACGTCCATCAAAACGCTCATTCGCTCCTGTTTTATTTCCGCAGGAATGTCGTCGGTATAATTTTTGTCGCAATAGGTATCGTCTTCGTGCGAATAGGGGAACGCGCCGAGTCGTTCGAATCGGGTTTGGCGCACAAAATCGAGCAGTTCCGCAAAATCTTGTTCGGTTTCGCCGGGATGTCCCACCATCATCGTAGTTCGCAGGTGAATGCCGAGCACCTCTTCCCGAAATCGGGCAATCAAATCGACGGTTTCCTGCTTGGTGATGTTTCGTCTCATTTTCAGCAACATATTGTCGCTGATGTGCTGCAAGGCAATATCGAGGTAGTTGCAAACATTTTCGCGCTCGCGAATAACGCGCAGCAAATCCATCGGGAAATGCGCGGGATAGGCATAATGAAGGCGAATCCACTCCACGCCTCGGATATCGGCAACGCGCTCAACCAATTGGGGCAGCTTCATCGATTTGTACAAATCCAATCCGTAGTAGGTTAAATCTTGCGCGATAAACTGAAACTCTTTCACACCCTCGGCAACCAAACGGCGCACCTCTTCATCAATCTCCTCCATCGGGCGCGATTTGTACTTGCCCGTAATGAGCGGAATGGCGCAGTAGGAACAGGTTCGGTTGCAGCCTTCCGATATTTTGAGGTAAGCGTAATGCGGCGGCGTGGTGAGCGAGCGGTCGAATTCCAACTCTTTATTGTAGGATTTTCCCAAATCGGCAATCAGGTTTTTCCACGCGAATTTGCCGTAAAATTTATCCACTTCGGGAATTTCGTCTGCCAATTCCTTCTGATAACGCTCCGAAAGGCATCCCATTACAAAGAGTTTTTTCAATCGGTTTGCCTTTTTCGCTTCGGCAAACTCCAAAATCATATTGATGGATTCCTCTTTGGCATCGCCAATAAAACCGCAGGTGTTGATAACGGCAACTTCGCCCTTGGGATTTTCGGAATCGTGTTCCGCCGTGTAACCGTTGGCAATAAGCTGACGCATCAGCAACTCAGAATCGACTAAGTTTTTGGAACAGCCGAGGGTGATTATGTCTATTTTGTTTTTTATCATAGAAAACGTTTAATGTTCAGGGTTCGGGGTTTAAAGTTTAATGTTCAAAGTTCAAAGTTCAAAGTTGAGTGTTAACTTATTTATTCTGATTGTCAAGTATCAAATACACAGCCCGTAACTCGTAACTCGTAACTCGTAACCCGCAAC
>CAZKZB010000112.1:0-4792 GCA_964557135.1 uncultured Petrimonas sp.
GGATTTGGATTCGCGATGCCGAGAAAAACCAATTGGTGGTTGGCACGCAAGCCCGCATTCTTTATCAAGACGCGCTCGGACGAATGAATATCGCCTTGAAATTCAACGAAATGGTTCGTAATGGTGAAATCGGACCTGTAATGCTCGGACGCGACCACCACGATGTGAGCGGCACCGACTCGCCTTTCCGCGAAACAGCCAACATCAAAGACGGCAGCAATGTTATGGCGGATATGGCGGTGCAATGTTTTGCCGGAAACGCAGCGCGCGGAATGAGCCTTATCGCCCTGCACAACGGCGGCGGCGTGGGTATCGGAAAATCCATCAACGGCGGTTTCGGAATGGTGTGCGACGGTAGCGAGCGGGTGGACGAAATTCTTCGTTCGGCAATGCTGTGGGACGTTATGGGCGGAGTTGCCCGTCGTTCGTGGGCGCGCAACGCCAACGCGATGAGTACCGTGGAGGAATTCAACCAATCGCACGCCGAAGGCTACCATATTACTGTGCCGTTTTTGGTGGAAGATGAGATAATTGAGAAGAATACTAATATTTAATTATCAATAAATTATAGTTGTTTTGCGATGTGCTGCTTTAGCTAACTCCGCGCAAATCTGCGTGAAAACCGTTGAATACCCAAATCAAACTAATTTAATACTTTTATGAACAAATTATGGAATGCGCTCCCAGTTTCAGCGTTTATGTTTTAACGGAAACACGATGAGTACCATAATATATTACAGTTAAACTTTAATTTATGGAACTATTTCCGATTTAGCAGTATAATATGGCAAAAGGACGAATTTTACAGGTAAAAGAATCTGAAATTACAGTTATCAGCAGTCAGAACATCGATTTTATCAGTCTGACAGATATGACTGTTACTTTTAGAGAGGGGAGCGGATTAATTGGAAAATGGATATCCAACAAAAATACGCTCGAATACTTGGGAGTTTGGGAGAAAGTGAACAATCCCGATTTTAATTACCCCGAATTCGGGGTAATTGGACAAGAAGCCGGAACAAATAGGTTTATAATGTCTGCCGGTCAATGGATTGAACGAACAAGAGCCTTGGGAATACTTGTGAAAGCTGGTCGTTATGGTGGAACTTATGCTCACAAAGACATTGCTTTTCATTTTGCGATGTGGTTAAGTCCCGAATTTCAAATTTATTTAGTAAATGAGTTTCAACGCCTCAAAGACGATGAAAACAGCCGTCTGAACTTAGAGTGGAATCTTCAACGTACGCTTGCCAAGGTAAACTATCAGATTCATACCGATGCAATTAAAGAAAATCTGATTCCGAGAGAAATCACCAAACAACAAGCAAGTTTTGTTTATGCCAACGAAGCCGATTTGCTGAATGTTGCCCTTTTCGGAATTACGGCAAAAGAATGGCGCGATGGTAATCCTGATAAAAAAGGAAATATAAGAGATGATGCAACCTTGGAACAACTTGTTGTGTTGAGCAATATGGAAAGTATTAATGCTTTACTCATTCGACAAGGTTTAGCGCAAAACGAAAGATTAGTACAACTCAATAAAGTTGCCATTACTCAGATGAAATCGCTTCTCGAAAGCAATGCGATAAGAAAACTGAAATAAGAAGAATATTTACCGAATACCCAAATCAAACTAATTTAATACTTTTATGAACAGAATTATGGAATGCGTTCCCAATTTCAGCGAGGGACGCGACAAACAGAAAATCGAAAAAATTGTTGAGTGTTTCCGCGCGAAAACCGATGTGAAGCTGCTCGATTACAGCAACGACGAAGACCACAACCGCTTGGTTGTTACCGTTGTGGGCGAACCCGAAGCGTTGAAAAACGCCGTTATCGAAGCCATCGGCAAAGCCGTTGAGTTAATCGATATGACCAAACACAGCGGACAACATCCGCGAATGGGAGCCGTGGACGTAGTGCCGTTTATCCCCATCAAAGACGTAACGCAAGATGAAGCCGTGGCCCTTTCGAAAGAGGTGGCGAAAACGGTTGCCGAACGTTACAACCTACCCGTTTTCTTGTACGAAAAATCGGCCTCGGCGCCGCATCGCGAAAACTTGGCGGCAATTCGCAAAGGCGAATTCGAAGGAATGGCGGAAAAAATAAAACAACCGGAGTGGACACCCGATTTCGGTCCCGCCGAACGCCACGCCACAGCCGGAACCGTTGCCATTGGCGCCCGCATGCCGCTGGTTGCCTACAACGTGAACTTGGGAACCGATAACTTGGAGATTGCTTCGGCTATCGGCAAGAAAGTGCGTTTCATTGGCGGCGGATTGCGTTTCTGCAAAGCCATGGGAGTGGCGTTGGAAGAGCGCGGCATCACGCAAGTTTCGATGAACCTGACCGATTACACCAAAACGGCAATCTACCGCGCGCACGAATTGGTTCGCATTGAGGCAAATAGATACGGAGTGCCCGTTGTTGGCGCCGAAATTGTAGGTTTGGTGCCGATGGAGGCTTTGGTTGACACTGCCGCTTATTACCTCGGTCTCGAAAACTTCTCGATGAACCAAGTGCTGGAAGCGCAGATAATGGAATAGAACGGATTTCGGGTTACGGGTTGCGAGTTACGAGTTTGGGCGTGTTAATTGAAAAGTTATGTGCAATATTTTCAGCTCTCTTTATTTGAAAGATTTTCAAAGCGCCCCTCGGTCTTTAAATGGCACGACTTTCTTAACCCGAAACCCGAAACGCGTAACCCGCTTATGAACTGGCTCGAACTTTTTGCCGCCCTGCTGGGCATTACAAGCGTTTGGTTTGCCCGAAAGGAGAACATTTTGGTGTTTCCTTTCGGCATTGCCAACGTGCTGATTTACATTTATATTTGTTTCGCAGCGCGGCTTTACGCCAATGCCGGAATAAACGCCGTGTATCTCGTCTCGAATATCTACGGATGGTATATGTGGTCGCGAACGGACGAGAACAGCCAGACGTTGAAAATCAGCAGGAACACGCCGAAACAGAATTTTGTTTCGTGGGTGGCGGTTGCGTTTATTTACATTGCCGTGTTTTTTATTCTGCGCTACGTAAATAGAGCCGACGCGCATTACGTGAACTCTTATCTGCCGTATATCGATTCGTTTAACACCGCGTTTTTTTTGGTGGCAACCATTTTGATGGCGGTAAAAAAGCTGGAAAATTGGCAGTTTTGGATTATCGGAAACATTGTGTCGATACCTATCTTTGCATCGCAGGGATTGTTTTTCACCGGCGGACAATATTCCGTGTTTTTGGTGCTGGCGATTTTGGGATGGAAGGAATGGAGGAGGAAAACTTAAAAATTTCGGATTTGGGATTTCGGAATTGGGATTTTTAAGCGCTACGAAAACATTGTGAATGTAGAAACTCGAAAATATCAAGGTAAATAACAGTAAATTAATTGGGGAACATTGGGACTAATTTCACTCATTTGTCAAGTCCTAAAAAAACGTGTACAAATTAAATCCGAAATCCCAAATCCCCAATCCCAAATTAAAAATATGAACAACCTCATTATAAAAAACGCCGCGCAAGTTGTTACTTGCAGCGGATTTGCCGGAAAGCGCGGCAAAGAGATGAACGATTTGCACGTGATTGAAAACGGAACGGTTATAGTTACCGAGGGCATTATTTCGCACGTGTTGAAGCAGGGCGAAAATATCCCCGTGAACGAACGAGACTACGAGGTGATTGATGCCACAGGCAAGGCGTTGTTGCCGGGTTTTGTTGACCCGCACACGCATTTTGTTTTCGGCGGCTATCGCGAAGAGGAGTTTTCGTGGCGTATGCGCGGCGACAGTTATATGGACATTATGAATCGCGGAGGCGGCATTGTGAACACTACGCGCGCCACGCGACAGGCGTCGGAAGACGAGTTAGTGGCATCGGGTCGCCAGCGGCTGGACGCGATGATGCGTCTGGGAATTACCACCGTTGAGGGCAAAAGCGGATACGGCTTGGACAAGGATACGGAGATGAAACAGCTTCGCGCGATGCGTCGTTTGAACGCCGAACATCCGATGGACATTGTTTCCACGTTTATGGGCGCGCACGCCACGCCGGCCGAGTGGAAGGGTAGGGAAGACGAGTTTATCGATTTCAACATCAACGAAATGTTTCCGCTGGTGGCGAGGGAAAAACTGGCGGAATGCGCCGATATTTTCTGCGAAAAGAATGTTTTTACCATCGAGCAATCGCGCCGATACCTCAAAGCCGCCCGAGAATACGGCTTTAAACTGAAAATCCACGCCGACGAGATTGTTCAGTTTGGCGGAGCGGAGCTGGCTGCCGAATTGGGCTGTTTGTCTGCCGACCACTTGCTGCAAGCCTCTGACGAGGGCATTCGCGCGATGGCGGAAACGGGCGTTGTAGCCACCTTGCTGCCGCTTACGGCTTTCTCGCTGCGCGAAGAGTATGCCCGCGGAAGGGAAATGATTGACGCCGGCTGCATTGTGGCTTTGGCAACCGATTTGAATCCGGGAAGTTCTTTTTCGGCATCGGTTCCGCTGTTGTTTGCTCTGGCGTGCATCTATATGAAGCTTTCGCCCGAAGAGGCAGTTACGGCATTTACCATCAACAGCGCAGCAGCCATAGACAGAGCCGATAAAATTGGCAGTATAGATGTGGGCAAACAGGGCGATTTGGTGTTGTTGCAGTTTCCGTCGTATAAATTTCTGCCTTATCACGTGGGAATGAATATTGTGGAAATAGTAATCAAAAAAGGCAAGATTCAAGCCCCCTCTAACTCCCCCAAAAGATATAGTCAAATGACTTTGCAAGGGAGAAAGTAAAGTTTAGCGATCTTTAA
>CAZKZB010000113.1:0-4750 GCA_964557135.1 uncultured Petrimonas sp.
CTTAGCCATTTTTCACTACCTCCCCGAATCTTTTTGGTGTTGTGTAATTATTGATTAACGGAGTGAACGCGTTCATTAGCAGAATAGCGAACGAAACGCCTTCGGGATAAGCGCCCCACAAACGGATAGCAACGGTTATAACCCCGATGCTCACGCCATAAATAAGCATCCCCGATTTTGTCATGGGCGACGTTACGTAATCGGTTGCCATGAAAACGGCTCCCAGCATGAGTCCGCCCGAAAACAGGTGAATAAGCGGATTGAACTGCGGCTCGGGATTGATGAGATACAGAATGCCGGTAAAAACAGCTACCGATACCATAATTGAGATGGGGATATGCCATGTGATGATTTTTCTCCACAGCATATATACCAATCCAACCAGCAGCGCCAAAGCACTCATTTCACCCAACGAGCCTCCTTCAATTCCGAAGAACATATCGCCCAGCGACGGCAGCGCCGTCGGTTCCCATTTCATATTCGCCAAAACCGTAGCCGAGCTCACAGCATCGATAGCGGCGGTCATTTCGGGCAGGGGCCACGTGGTCATTTGCGCCGGAAACGAAATCAGCAGGAAGATACGTCCAGCGATGGCAGGGTTGAAGATGTTGTTGCCCAATCCACCGAACGCCATTTTTACTACACCGATGGAGAAAAGCGCGCCAAGCGCCAAAATCCATATCGGTAGATTCGAAGGAACGTTAAATGCCAGCAGAACGCCCGTTATAATGGCGGAACCGTCGAAAACGTTCGGTTCTTTCTTCATGATGTACTTGGCAATGAGATATTCAAATCCCATGCAAAATAAAACCGATAGCGCCGTGATTATCAAGGCATCTAACCGGAATACATATACAGCCACCAAAAACGCCGGAATAAGCGCAATCAGCACGCCGTACATGTTTTTCTCGATACTGTCGCCACTGTGTACGTGTGGCGACGGTGATACAATTAGTTTGTTTTCCATATTACCCCTAAATCCCCTAAAGGGGACTCGAAATATTGTTTATTTGTTAGTTTTTAGTCCTATGTTTTTACGTTTTGAGCCACGAAGTTAAAGAACTGCCCTCGAAGTCCCCTTTAGGGGATTTAGGGGTTCTTCCTTGCCCGCACAATACCCATTACTTTTCCTTTACCCAAACGGATATAGTCGAGTAGGGGACGGTCTGACGGACAAGTGTAGCTGCACGAGCCGCACTCGATACAATCGGTAATCCGATTTTTTTCGGCCTTATCCCAAACATTATACTCGGTGAGATTCATTAAAAGTGTCGGATTTAACCCCATGGGGCAAACGTTGACACACTTGGTGCAGCGAATGCAATCTCTCATCCTTTCGCGTCTCGACTCCAACGTGGGAATGATTAATACGCCTGAAGTGCCTTTTGTGACCGGTATATCAATGCTGGCAACGGCTTTTCCCATCATAGGGCCGCCGCTAACTACTTTTCCGGTGGTTTCGGGCAGTCCGCCGGCGAAATCGATAAGGTTACTTAACGGCATGCCAACACGCGAAAGCACGTTACACGGATTTTTAACATCTTTTCCGGTAACGGTAACTACTCGTTCTACCAATGGTTTGTTTTTTTGAATGGCTTCGTAAACCGCGAAAGTGGTTCCAACATTATGCACCACTGCTCCTACCGAAATTGGTAGTGCGCCGCTCGGTATTTGTCGGCGGATGACAGCGTCGATAAGTTGTTTTTCGCCGCCTTGCGGATATTGCACTTTGAGCGGTTGAATTTCAATCCCCGGATAGGATTTGGCGACTTTCATGAATTTCTCGATGGCATCTTTCTTGTTGTTTTCGATACCAATAACCGCTTTGCTCACGTTGATAGCTTTCATGAGAATGGTTGTGCCTACCAAAATTTCTTCGGTCTTCTCCATCATCAATTGATGGTCCGAAGTCAGGTAAGGCTCACATTCCACAGCGTTGATAATCAGCACCTCGGCTTTTGTTCCGGGTGGAGGCATCAGTTTTACGTGTGTGGGGAAAGTGGCACCGCCCATTCCAACGATACCGGAAGCGGAAATTTTATCGATAATCTCTTTGGGCGAGAGTTCGCAATCCTTTATCAATGTTTCGGAACGATCTACTTTTTCTTCCCACTCGTCACCATCAACTTGGATAAAAACGGCATCGCGTTTGTATCCGCTGGCATCGAGCGCTTTATCGATTTTCATTACGGTACCCGATACAGACGAGTGAATGTTTGCCGATACGAAACCTACCGTTTTGCCGATAAGTGTTCCTACTTTCACCTTGTCACCCTTTTTAACAACGGGCTGGCACGGAGCACCAATGTGCTGTGAGAGTGGTATAATTACTTGCGCGGGTATGGCAATAGGTTGTATTGCTTTTCCGACAGAGAGTTTGTTCTCTTTGGGGTGAATTCCCCCGATACGAAATGTTTTTAACATAGAACTCTTAAATTCCCTTGTTTAGTCAGGGTTTCTTTTTTTGTGAGTTTTTTATTTGAATTAAGCGTTAGCTGTCACTTCTTCCTTTACGGGAGGTTTTTCCTTTTTCGGAGGGAAGTTAAGTTCCAAAATCGAGGTTGTTGGACAAACAGGAACGCATTTGCGGCATAAACGGCACTTGTCGTCATCGATATACGCTAGGTTGTTTTCGATGGTGATAGCTTCAAACGGACAAGCCTGTTGGCACTTGGAACATCCGATACAAGCCACGTTACACGCTTTTCTGGCAACGGCGCCTTTGTCTTTGTTCACGCAGCTTACATAAATGCGGCGCGATTTGGGACCTTGTTTACGCAGTTCGATAATGTCTTTCGGACAAGCTTTCACGCAAGCGCCGCAAGCCGTACATTTATCTTCTACCACTTCGGGAAGCATGGTTTCCGGATTGATGTGGATGGCATCAAAAGTACAAGAAGCTTCGCAATCTCCTAAGCCGTAGCAGCCGAAAGAGCAACCGGTATCGCCTCCATAAAGCGCCGCGGCTATGGTGCAGTTGGATGCTCCGTCGTATAAATTCAATCGCGGACGTTCTTCGCACGAACCGCTACATCTTACAACCGCTATTTTCTTTGCCGAAGCGCCGGCAGTTTTTCCTAATATTTCCGCAACCCTGTCCATGGTGTCTTGTCCGCCAACGGGACAGAACAGTCCTTCTAATTCATCGGCTTTCACACACGCCGAAGCGAATGCTGAACAGCCCGGAAATCCGCATCCGCCGCAGTTTGCCGCGGGAAGGGCTTCATTTACTTCGGCAATGCGTGGATCTTCTTCCACGTGAAATTTGCGTCCCACAAAATAGAGAATCGCTGCGCTTCCGGCGCCGATTGCTCCCAATGTGGCTACTGCAGAAAGTAATACACTCATATTCTAAATATCAATGATTAGTTTTGATAGTAAATTTAAATGAATTCGCCATTCTACCACGCAGCAGATAAAGCACTACGTAATAGGGCGCCAAAGCGATAATCGAAGCCGTTGCAGCTTCTACTTCTTCAAACTTCCAGATTGAGGAAGTTAGTATCAACATTAAAACGAGAATAACAAGCGGAATCACAAATGCCCAAAGTACTGCTTTGTAACCCATCGATTCCTTGCCTTGGATGGTTACAACATCGTCTATTTGGTATTTTCCCGTGAAATCAACAACATCCACTAATTTCTCTTTCGAATCGGCAGCAATGCACGAACCCTTGGCGTGACAGGTGCTGCAAGCCGATTCCTGGAGGATTTTGACGGATAATTTGTTGTCCGAAATGCTTGCTATGACTCCTTTATGCTCAATCATAAAATGACTTTCTGTGATTCTTTTCACAATAATGGTGCAAAAGTAATGATTATTTTTGTGATTTTGTCAGTAATTTTGTTGATTTAACGATTCTGTTAGTTTTGTTCTCTTCAATATATCAGATATAATTCTTAATTTTGCGCACTATAATGAGCATTAACTTAAATATGATGAAAAAAACTTTCTTATCTTTTTACTTCGCATTTTTCTTTCTCGCAACGTATGTTTTGCCATTGCAAGCGCAGGGCATAAATGTTAAACAGATATTGGCAGATGAGTTCATGTATAAGTTTGCTCGAAATGTATCTGATTACTTGTATTTTGATGGTGATAATAGCCATTATTTGATTAGTAAGTCGCCCTTGTCTTTCTTCTCGTGGAAAGAGAAGGCATTCGATAAATATCCTGAGATTCAATTGGTTGAATATAAGTCGGCATACGGGGGCATGCTCGGTTTTAGCGGGAAATACCATATGTCTTGGTTGATAAAAAACAACAATTTGTATATGTGTAACTTGAGCTTTTATACAACAGAATTGAAGCCGGAGTACATAAAACACATTGAATATTTAGCCGATAGGAAATTCGACGGGAAACTTGCAGATAAAGACCCGAAAACTCCAATTGGCGAATATGGATTGATGCCTGCAACTTGGTTCTCAGACACGATATATGTAAAAAAAGCGAAGAACTTTAACGAGGAAATCGATGTGTGGAAAATAAAGCCTTATCAACGGCTTATATTTCAAAAAGGAAAACTGGTTAGTGACACAGAGTTCGAAAATAAAACATGGTATGTGGAAGTAAAGAGATGATAAAATAAAAGCTAAGATTGTTTGATTGATACTTTTTGTCATTAAGTGATGCGTAAAAAAGTTGGTATTTTTATGATAAATAATGAAAATATGACCTGCGCAACTGTCCCACCCCCTTCTAACTTCCCCCTATATTTGTGCCATCTGACATTTAATAGGGAAAAGT
>CAZKZB010000114.1:0-120 GCA_964557135.1 uncultured Petrimonas sp.
ACACCGGGGCAAAGACACAAGATTATCGGTTCCTTTGATAATATCACTGCATCGGAGCCGGAAAAATCGCTTGTAGTTGGTAAATCGCAAACTGGTGGCCGTAACCACAGAGGTAAAATG
>CAZKZB010000114.1:134-4375 GCA_964557135.1 uncultured Petrimonas sp.
ACAAAAGACGTTTTCGTTTTATCGATTTCAAGAGAACAAAAGATGGAGTTCCTGCCGTTGTAAAAAGCATAGAATACGACCCCAACCGTTCAGCACGCATCGCGTTGCTCTATTACGCAGACGGAGAAAAAACGTATATTCTTGCTCCCAACGGATTAGAAGTTGGAACCACAGTGATGTCGGGACCGCAAGCCGCTCCCGAAGTTGGCAACACATTGCCCTTGGCAAATATACCCCTTGGTACGGTAATTCATAACGTTGAGTTGCGTCCGGGACAAGGTGCAAAAATGGTACGTTCGGCCGGAACGTTTGCTCAATTGGTATCGCGCGAAGATAAATACGCGGTTATCAAAATGCCTTCGGGCGAAGTTCGCAAAATTCTGGCAACATGTAAAGCTACTATAGGAAGCGTTGGTAATTCAGACCATGCTCTGCAACAATCAGGTAAAGCCGGCCGTTCAAGATGGCTCGGACGTCGTCCTCACACACGCGGGGTTGTGAAAAACCCGGTGGATCACCCCATGGGTGGTGGTGAAGGAAAGGCTTCGGGTGGACATCCGAGATCGCCCAAAGGCATCTATTCAAAGGGCTTGAAAACAAGAGCTCCTAAAAAACATTCTTCGAAATACATTGTAGAAAGAAGAAAGAAAAAGTAATCTGATTTAACAAGTAATAATTATGAGCAGATCATTAAAAAAAGGTCCGTATATCAACTTAAAATTAGAGAAGAAAGTTAGCGACATGAATGAAAGCGGTAAAAAAACCGTTGTGAAAACATGGGCGCGCGCTTCAATGATTTCCCCCGATTTCGTGGGTCATACCATTGCGGTACACAACGGAAACAAATTTATTCCGGTGTATATTACCGAAAACATGGTAGGACATAAACTCGGAGAGTTTGCAGTAACACGCACATTCCGTGGACACTCAGGTAACAGAAAGAAATAATCGGTGGGGCAAACCAATAAAAAAATAGAAAAGACATGAGTGCTAGAAAAAGAATATCAGCAGAACGACGTAAAGAAAACCGAAAAGAGGTTGCCTTGGCCGTGTTGAAAAATGCTCCCTCTTCGCCCCGCAAAATGCGATATGTAGCAGATATGGTGCGCGGAATGGAAGTGTTTAAAGCATTAGGCGTTTTGAAATTTTCCAATAAGGAAGCCTCGAGCAAGGTTGAGAAACTGTTGCTCTCGGCTATCTCAAACTGGGAACAAAAAAACGAACGTAAAGCCGAAACCGGCGAACTCTATATCAAAACAATATCTGTTGACGAAGGAACTATGCTGAAAAGACTTCGTCCCGCTCCGCAAGGACGCGGTTACAGAATCCGCAAACGTTCAAATCACGTTACAATTGTGGTAGATACTTATAACAAAGAACAAGAACAAAATTAATAAAGGCAGATGGGACAAAAAGTAAATCCGATAGCAAATCGTTTGGGAATTATCAAAGGATGGGACTCTAATTGGTACGGTGGAAACAACTATGGCGATATGATACTGGAGGACAGTAAAATTCGCAAATATTTGAACGCCCGTCTTGCCAAAGCAAGCGTATCGCGCATTGTAATTGAGAGAACACTCAAATTAGTTACTATCACTATTTGTACCGCTCGCCCGGGAATTATCATCGGAAAAGGCGGACAGGAAGTAGATAAACTGAAAGAAGAGTTAAAGAAAATAACCGATAAAGATGTTCAAATTAATATCTTCGAGATTAAAAAACCCGAATTGGACGCCGTTCTTGTTGCAAGCAACGTGGCTCGTCAAATTGAAGGTAAAATCTCGTACCGTCGTGCGGTAAAAATGGCTATCGCCTCTACCATGCGCATGGGAGCTGAAGGTATTAAAATTCAAGTATCGGGACGTTTAGGTGGAGCAGAAATGGCTCGTTCGGAAATGTACAAAGAAGGAAGAACTCCGCTGCATACGTTCCGCGCCGACATTGATTACGCTCACGCCGAAGCGTTGACCAAAGTAGGTATCATTGGCGTGAAAGTTTGGATTTGCCGTGGCGAAATTTACGGTAAAAAAGATCTTGCACCCTCTTTCGCAACCTCTAAAGACAACCGTTCGCAAGGTGGTCGCGGAGAAAGAGGCGACAGAGGAAATCGTCCGGAAGGCCGAGGTGGAAGAAGAAATAGAAGAAACATCAACAAAAACGCATAAACCAATATGTTACAACCGAAAAAAACAAAGTTTAGAAGACAGCAGAAAGGCCGCATGAAAGGCAATGCCGGACGCGGTAATCAGTTGGCATTCGGTTCGTTCGGGATAAAATCGTTACAATCAAAATGGATCACCGGCAATCAGATTGAGGCTGCCCGTGTTGCCGTAACACGCTATATGCAACGCCAAGGACAAGTTTGGGTGCGCATCTTCCCCGATAAACCAATAACCAAAAAACCTGCTGAGGTACGTATGGGTAAAGGTAAAGGTAACCCCGAAGGATTCGTGGCGCCCGTTACCCCAGGAAGAATTATTTTCGAAATCGAAGGTGTACCGTTCGATGTGGCAAAGGAAGCTTTGAGATTAGCGGCTCAGAAATTGCCGGTTACGACAAAATTCGTTGTCAGAAGAGATTATGAACTACCACAAAGTTAATTCGTAATATGAAATCAAAAAATCAAGAATACAGAGAATTAACGGACAAAGACTTGCAAGAAAGATTAGAGGCTGAACAAACAGATTTGATTCAGACAAAAATCTATCATACAACGACTCCGCTCGATAATTCTGGCTCGATAAGAGAAAAACGTAGAAACATTGCCCGCATTCATACCGAATTGCGCGCTCGTGAATTGAAAAAAGCTTAATAATTTATAATGGAAACGAGAAATTTAAGAAAAGAAAGAATCGGGGTCGTTTTCAGCAACAAGATGGAAAAAACCATCACCGTTACTGTAAAATGGAAAGAGAAACACCCTATATATGGGAAGTTCGTTAATAAAACGAAAAAATTTCACGCCCATGATGAGAAGAACGACTGTAACATTGGCGATACAGTACGTATAATGGAAACCCGTCCTTTGAGCAAAACAAAGAGATGGAGAGTGGTTGAAGTAATAGAAAGGGCTAAGTAAGATGATACAACAAGAATCAAGACTAAACGTAACCGATAACAGCGGAGCCAAAGAAGCACTTTGTATTCGCGTATTGGGAGGAACAAGAAGACGCTACGCGTCGGTAGGGGATATAATTGTTGTAGCTATTAAAAGCGTAATCCCTTCGAGTGATATTAAAAAAGGCGCCGTAACAAGAGCAATTATTGTTCGCACAAAAAAAGAAATTCGTCGTGCCGATGGTTCATACATCCGTTTCGACGATAACGCTTGCGTTCTGTTGAACAACGCCGGTGAGTTGCGTGCAACACGTATCTTTGGTCCGGTTGCGCGCGAACTGCGTGCCACCAATATGAAGATCGTATCTCTGGCGCCCGAAGTACTTTAATCTATTAAACAATCACAGGCAATGAGTAAATTACATATTAAAAAAGGAGATACGGTTTATGTGAATTCCGGAGAAGACAAAGGCAAAACCGGACGGGTACTTGAAGTAATCGTCAACAAACAACGCGCCATTGTTGAAGGAGTGAACATCGTATCGAAACATACGAAACCCAATGCACAAAATCCTAACGGAGGAATCGAAAAGAAGGAAGCATCCATTCATATTTCGAAACTGAACTTGGTTGACCCTAAAACCGGAAAACCAACACGCATCGGGCGGAAATTAGACAATACAGGAAAATTAGTGCGTTACGCAAAAAAATCAGGGGAGGTAATTAAGTAATGGCAAAAGAAGAAAAGAAAGAAAAAGCACCGGCGAAACCGGTAAAGGAGAAAGCTGCAAAAGCTGCCGAACCTAAAGCTAAAAAAGAAGCTAAAGCCGTAGAAGCAAAAGCTGCTCCCCAGACCAATGATAAGGGAAACGTAAGTAATACCGTTACTCTCAAGAAAGAATATAACGATCGTATCGTGCCCGCTTTGATGAAAGAATTCAGCTACACGTCTGTAATGCAGGCTCCCAGACTTCAAAAAATTGTTATCAATCAAGGATTGGGAATGGGGGTAGCAGATAAAAAAATCGTCGAAACAGCCATTAACGAACTTACGGCCATCACCGGTCAGAAAGCAGTTGCAACTTACTCAAGAAAAGATATTTCTAACTTCAAGTTGCGTAAAAAGATGGCCATTGGTGCACGCGTAACACTGCGTCACGATAAAATGTACGAATTTCTTG
>CAZKZB010000115.1:0-4280 GCA_964557135.1 uncultured Petrimonas sp.
ATTACAAATTTAAGTCTTTTGCCCTTGACTGTCAGATTAAATCGAAACTAATTCAGCTAATTCTATAGATGAATTGATGATATGATGGGTTAAATGGAATTTGTGTTTACGTTTAGATTGATAGCAGAATGTTAAATACGCCTTTCAAACCGCTTTTCCTTCCGTATTTGACATTTGAGGTACATGCAAGCCGAGACTTAACCTTTTGTTGAGTTTTTCGATAAGATAAGCCGAGAAGAGCGGCGATGATTTTTCAATATTTTGATGAACAAAGTAATACAACTGTTTCAATCCCAAATCTTTCCACTGGACTATGCACTCAACCCAGTCGTCAATTCTGCGGTAGTCAATTTCATCGACGTTACAGCCCACAAAACGAATAAATGCCGCCGGAGTTGTTAGCCGCATGTGCATCATATCGCGCCTGCCGGCAGTGTCAACGATAACATTGGCGGTGTTGTGCGCTTGCAGAAGCTCGCAATATTCGTTCCACAGCGTCTTATCAGAAAACCAATCTTTGCTGCGCACTTCCACTGCCAAGGGAATGACTTTCGGGAAATTCTCCACAAAAATCTGAAGTTTATCGAAATTTTTAATTCCAAAATTCTCATGCAGCTGCAAAAAACACATTCCCAATTTTTCTTCGAAATGGGAGATGGCGTCGCAATAGATTTCAGTTAATTCCTCCACGTTATCCAATCGGCGAAAGTGGCTGATGGACTGTGTAATTTTCGGGAAAAACTTAAAACTTTCAGGCGTTTTATCTTTCCATTTCACTACTTGTTCCGCTTTTGGCATATTGTAGAAAACGGAGTTCATTTCGATGGAATTAAACTGCCGCGAATAATAGGTTAACTCGTCTTTTGTACCTTTCGGGTAAAAACCTTTCAGGTCGCTTTTGTTCCACTTGGCACAGCCGATATATACTTCGAAATCTCTGTCCGGAGAAGTTTTTAATACTTTTTCGGTTCCCGCGTCGTCGGCGGGAATGGTGAAGTCGATAATCGAGGGTTCTTCTACTTTTCCGTATTTCATGGGTTTTGAGTATTTGAATCTGAATAAATAACCGCTTCAGTAATCTGTATCCGAGAGCCGCTTTCGGGATTGAGCCACTTAAATGTAACGTTGTGCTCGGTGTTGGGTAGTTGATATTTCCAAGTGATATCGTTCCGGCGGGTTGTGTATGAGGCGGGGAGTTTAGCGGTTTCGTTTAGTTCTCCGTCAATATATACTTCAAGCAGTGCCACATACGCCTCATTTCCGGATTGCACGTGTCCTTTTACCACGATACCTGTTCCGTTAAAAGTGAGTGAATCGACTTCGGTGACCGGTTTATTTATAGGCGTTTTCTTGACGGGAAACAATCCTTCAAACGATTTTTCGTACCGCACCGGAACGGGTTTCTGATAAGCAATCGTTACTTCATTCTCCGTAACTTTTCCGTTATTCCGTTCAATAACCTGTTGCGCGTGGTTGAAACTCATACGGTAAGCATCGTTCAACGATATGGTAGTGAATGCAAAATCCATATCTTCAACCTCTTTCAGGTTTTCCGTCCATTTTTCGGGAATTTGGCTGTATCCAATCATCGTTCCGAGAATTCCCGCCGCCGTAGCCGGATTACAGTCAGAATCCTGCCCGCATCGGGTAGCGATGTCCATGGTTTTAAAGAAATCGCCTTCGCCGTAAAGTAATCCGATAACAACGTACGCGCTGTTGATTAGAGCATCGATATTGAATGGCGAGAAAACACCGTCGGGACACCCGATATCCTGTCCCCATTTGCGTTCACACTCGAACCAGGTTTGTTTCCAATCGTCGGGATATTTTTTGTGCCAACCAATTACATCGTTCATCGCCTGATAAAAAGAGCTCTGCTCGGGAATGGTTTTCAATGCTTCGATAACGATAAATTCGATCTCATTTGAAACAAAAGCGAGGGAATACATGGCGCCGACATAGACTCCGCCGTACCAACCATCGCCGTAATTCATGATGTGTCCTATTTTATCGGAAATTTCCGATGCGGTGTTGGGCATTCCGGGAGACATTAAACCGGCATAATCTGCTTCAATTTGGTAATCGATGTCATCGGCATGAGGGTTGTTCAGCCAATGCCCCGATTCAGGAGGCATGATGCCTTGAAGAATATTATAACGAGCCGATTGATTAGCGTGCCAAAGCGTGTAACCGGCAGTGGCAAAAGCCATGGCAAACGAATCTACGGGCGCATCGAGTCCGAGTTTTTCAAAGACTTCTACAAATGTTAAATCCATATAGATATCATCGTACAGACCGGGAACATTTTCGTACCACCATTTTATGTTGCCTTTTTCCCAATCAATAGGAACATAATCGTGTATTATACCTCCCTGATACCTGAATTCGGTGGGACCGCCGTAGGTGCAGCCAATGGTTTGTCCTGCCCAGCCGCCTTTTATTTTATCCATCAACACTTCTTTTGAGAGTGTGATTTCAGCGGGAATTTCCATTCTATTGCCGGTTTTTTGCGGATTGCAGGAAATTGTCAGTGCGGAAGAGATAATCAGAATGACATAGAGCTTAATGTAGTTCATAGAATGTTCTTTTAATCGTTATTTATTTACTTCGCAAAGTAACTTAACACGCATCGGTATAGCATGTTATACTCCCGTTGCTATTTTCCAGATAGCTTCCACCCACTCATCAGAGTCGTTAAGCGAAGGCACAAAAACGAATTTCTCGCCGCCCGCCTTCATAAACAAGTCGCGTGCCTCAATGTCGATATCGTAAAGTGTTTCCAAGTTATCAACCGGAAATCCGGGAGAAATCACGGCCACTCTTTTCCATTCTAATTTGGGCAAATCGGAAATATCGGTATCTAAAAAAGGTTTCAGCCAGTTTCTTCCGCGCTGAGACGCATAGAACAATAACGTATATTGCGATTCAATATTCAGTTTCTCGCAAAACAGGTGGTTGGTTTCTTTTAACTGATACACATAATCGAACTCCTTTCCCTTTCTCCATGCCGCTTCCACCTGATTAACCGGAAGGCTGTGGTAGCTGAAAACTAATTTGTCGATATCTTTCAGGTAGGGACGGGCGTGGCCGGCAAGCGCATTGATATAAGCCGGATGGTTGAAATACGGCTCTACAATTTTTAATCGAAACGAATGCGGGCGTTTGTAAAACACCTTTCCAATTTCATCGATGGTGGTTTGTGTGGTCGATTGCGCGTAATGCGGAAACAGCGGAAACACAATCACCTCGCGCAGAAGCGGACATTTTTTCTCTAAATTTTTCAAGGCTCGTTTGACATCGGGCTCGCCGAATCGCATGGCTGTTTCTACGGGAATATTTTTCTTTTTTTCCAGTGCCAAAGCGAGTTTTTGCATGAAATAGACGATGGGTGAAATTGTCGGCTCTTCCGTTCGCCAGATTTGTTTGTATTTTTCGAACGATTTTTTGGCAGAAAGTGGTGCGATGATATTTCTGGCTAAGAATTTAGACTGCCATTCCGGTTTTCCGAAGATAAGCGGATCGGAAAGCATATCGCCGATGAACTTTTGCACATCGGTTTTTGTGCAAGTCGCCGGGGAGCCAATATTTGTCAATAAAATTCCTTTCATTCCGATAGTGGATTGGGGTGTTGTGAAAAAGATTTTTTATCCTGTAAATCAGGGAAGGAATCTTCTACCCTTGAGTGGTTCGTTGCTTTTTCTTTTTATTTTGTTTTGTGAAACTTTATCCGATTTTCAATCCGTTTTTCACTAATTTGTCAGTTGTCAGTAGTGTTACTTTGTCTTCGTCAACTGCGCCCAAAACAAGACACTCACTTTGTAGATTCGCAATTTGTTTTGTCGGAAAATTTACAACAGCAATTACTTGTTTACCAACGATATCTTCTGGAGAATATAACTTTGTGATTTGCGCAGAAGTTTTCCTAATGCCAAAACTTCCAAAATCAATGGTCATTTTATATGCAGGCTTTATGGCTTCTTTAAATATTTCTGCACTGACGACTGTGCCTACTCTTATTTCAATTTTTGCGAAGTCGTTCCAATTAATCAATTCGTTATTTTGATTCATTTTTATTTCTTTTGTGCAGTCGTTTGTTACAATGGCTGCTAACGTGCCGCGTATTGGCGATGGGCGGGATTTTTACCACTGAACTTGATACGAAGAACGAAAGCTGAATTTTGCACTTCCGTTGATACGAAGCCGTTCAGCCCGCCTATTGCCAATACGATGTTGAACTAAACCTCCGGTAGCCCTTAGCGTTGTCCATTTTCCTTACCTTT
>CAZKZB010000116.1:0-4154 GCA_964557135.1 uncultured Petrimonas sp.
CATACAAAGAAAGACATCGTTAATAAAAATGTAAGAGCAGGTTTCTTTTTCATTATGATTGAATTTCTTTAAAATTTAAAACTTTAAATGCGTCAGACCGACTTCAAGCGGTCAGACGCTAACCCGCACCGCGTAACCCGTAACTCGTTCTCACTCCCCAAACAACGAATCCACAAACTCTTTCCTTCGGAAAACCTGCAAATCGTCAATTCCTTCGCCCAACCCGATGTATTTCACCGGAATTTTAAACTGGTCAGAAATACCGATAACCACGCCGCCTTTTGCCGTTCCGTCTAATTTGGTGATGGCAAGCGTGGTAACTTCAGTGGCGGCGGTAAATTGCTTGGCTTGTTCAAAAGCGTTTTGTCCGGTGGAACCGTCGAGTACCAAAAGCACCTCGTTGGGCGTATCGGGAATAACCTTGCTCATCACGTTTTTGATTTTGGTGAGCTCGTTCATCAGGTTTATTTTGTTGTGCAAACGTCCGGCGGTGTCAATAATCACCACGTCGGCATTGTTCGCCTTTGCCGAACTGAGCGTATCAAACGCTACCGATGCCGGATCGGCACCCATTTTTTGCTTCACGACGGGCACCCCTACCCTTTTGCCCCAAATATCGAGCTGCTCCACAGCCGCTGCGCGAAAAGTATCGGCAGCGCCAAGGTAAACCGACAAACCGTTTTGCTTAAACTGATTCGCCAATTTGCCGATGGTAGTGGTTTTCCCAACGCCGTTTACGCCAACAACCATAATCACGTACGGTTTTTGGTCGGCGGGAACGGAAAATTCATCCACATCGTCAGACTTATTCTCGGTAAGCAACTCGGCAATTTCTTCACGAAGAATTCTCGTGAGTTCATCCGTACCCACGTATTTATCGCGAGCAACACGCTCTTCTATGCGGTCAATAATTTTTAACGTGGTATCAACCCCCACATCCGATGTTACCAATATCTCTTCCAGTTCATCGAGGACATCGTCATCCACCTTCGATTTTCCGGCAACGGCGCGGGTAAGCTTGGAAAAAATATTTTCTTTGGTTTTTTCCAATCCTTGGTCTAAAGTCTCTTTCTTTTTCTTCGAAAATATATTGAATAATGCCATGTTATTTAATACTTAAACGATTTGATTATTATTTGGCGATTGGCTGTTGGCATATATATATGAAAGTTTTTATAACTAATGGTAATCTTAATAAAATGAGTAATATTATACGACTTTCCGCGAGGCTAACCTCCAATAGCCAATCATTTTGCAAATCTACGAAATAGTAAATAAAAAACTTCCCCACAAGTTCTTGCAGGGAAGTTTTTACATATTTTTAACGAATTTATTTTTTAAAAAAATCTTGTACTTGATCGTTCAGAACCATTTCTTCTCTGAAAGAATAGGCTCCTGTTTTGTCAGACTTAACCATTTTAATCACTTTCGCGTGGCTACGTCCACTTGTTGAAGATTTATCGCGGAATCCTGCGACTGCTTTCTTTGCCATAATTTAATCCTTTCCTATTTAATTTCTTTATGAACGGTCATTTTCTTCAAGATTGGGTTATACTTTTTAATCTCCAATCTTTCGGTTGTATTCTTTCTGTTCTTCGTAGTGATATACCTCGAAGTTCCGGGCATTCCGCTTTCTTTGTGTTCGGTACATTCTAAAATTACCTGAACCCTGTTTCCTTTCATTTTTTTCGACATAGTTCTTTCCTCCTAAAAATTAAGCGTTTAAATACCCTTTTTCAGCGGCTTGTTTCAAAGCGGCATCCAATCCTATTTTATTTACGGTGCGTAAACCTGAAGCAGAAATATTCAGGCTGATCCAGCAATCTTCTTCTACCCAATAGAATTTTTTTCTGAACAAATTCACGTTGAATTTTCGTTTTGTTCTTCTATTGGAGTGAGAAACGTTGTTTCCAACCATTGCTCTTTTTCCAGTAATTTGACAAATCTTAGACATTACTATATTGTATTTTATTGATTTCTATGAATATTCGGCTTTTTCCGACAAATCAGGGCGCAAAATTAACCATAAAAAATGTATCTACCAAAATATTTGGCAAATAAATTTTCGTAAATATTCGAATTAGCTTTTATTTACTGAGATTAAAAATTTCACTCAAGTCATTATACAACTCGTTCAGGAAAAACAACGTACTTTTCTGAGTATTTAGCCTGAACTCCTTGTCGGCACCCGATACGGATGAGATAGCCGTAGGCGTAATTGTTTCCTCTGCTGTAAATGTTTTTGGAAAAAACGATGAGTTTGGAGACTGGCTGTTCTGGTAAGTAACATCTCGAACAACAAGCATACAACCGGCATTGGTAATTGTAGCGTCGAAACGATAATTCATTATCACTTTTTCACGCACACCGTTGCTGTTTTGCGGCAATAATAGTTCAATTTTTGAACCTACGGTTATGCTTTTTGCCTTATCATCAAAACGTATGCCCGATAACAACGGGTTACCTGCATAATTATCTTTCCCCCATTTATAAAGTAAAGCGTATCGTTGATCGGAGGTAAGTTCTTGGTCGATATGTATAAATTGCTGAAAGACAACTTTTCCATTCACAACGGGTACAGTTGTGAAAACAGATTGAGCTTTTACCTGAATCAGTACTGAAGCAAGAAACAATGCTATGAAAATACTCTTCTTCATAATTTAAGTTTTTATTTTTTTGCATAAAATATCCTTTTATGCATTGTATCTGACTACAAACTTACGGAAAAGATTAATCAGGACAAGCAGTTTGTAGAAAAAATCTGCAAATTATTTTATTTATCGCTTAAAAACCATTACTTTTGCATCTCGAAATTTTGATAACATAATTTTTGAATAAATAATGTCGAAGAAACAGAAAGAAACTGCCGCCGAAAAGGGTTTTGAAAATATTGAAGAAGTATTATCTTCATCGGAACGTTTTATAGAAAAAAATCAAAAGGCCATTTTATTGGCTCTTTTAGCAATTGTTGTAGTGGTTGGAGGAATCATTGCTTACAACTATTTGTATAAAAACCCAAGAAACGAAAGAGCGCAAGCGGCTATTTACAAGGGTGAAAGATTTTTTCAGAATCAGGAAGATTCCATAGCTATTTTCGGAAACGGGAACGATTATATCGGTTTCGAGAATATCATGAAAGATTTCAGCGGCACCAAAACCGCCGATCTCGCCCGTGCTTATGCCGGAATTAGCTACAGCAGATTGGGAAACAATGAGAAAGCGTTGGAATACCTCGGTAAATTCAAAGGCGGTGATTTACTAATCACGCCGGCTATCGAAGGTGCTATCGGTGATGTTTACATGAACATGGGAAACAGCGATAAAGCCATCTCGCACTTCAACAGCGCTGCAAAAAAAGCAAACGATGAAATGTTGAGTCCTATTTATTATAATAAGGTGGGATTGGCTTACCTGTCTACTCAAAATTTTGCTAAAGCGATTGAAACTTTCCAGATGATTAAGGACAAATACATCAACTCTCCGCAAGGACAGGAAGCCGATAAGTACATTGAATCAGCCAGACTTCAACAATCCGGAAATTAATTATGGCTACTGAATTACAAAATTTATCGTCGTACGACTCGAATTCAACTCCAAGCGGTGCCGGAAAGAAAATTGGTATCGTCGTTTCGGAATGGAACAAACCTATAACCGGGAGTTTGCTCGATGGAGCCGTTACAACACTGCTCAAATTCGGCGTAGAAGAGAGTGATATCGTGGTTGAACGTGTTCCCGGAAGTTTTGAACTTACATTCGGAGCAAAAACATTAATCGAAAGAAACAATCTCGACAGTGTTATTGTAATTGGATGCGTTATTCAGGGCGAGACGCCGCATTTCACTTTCGTGTGCGAGAGCGTTACGCAAGGCGTTACGGAATTAAACATTCGCCACAACATCCCCGTAATCTTCGGAGTACTGACAACCAATACATTGGAACAGGCGAAAGCGCGTTCGGGCGGCCGCCACGGGAACAAAGGCGACGAAGCGGCAATTACCGCGTTAAAAATGATTGCGCTAAACGAAAAATATAAATAATTTTTCGTATCTTTGCACTCCGATTTTCCAATTAGCAATTAACAATTAGCAATTGGTAATTAAAAAAGGGCAGTTACCAAAGTGGCCAACTGGGGCTGACTGTAACTCAGCTGTCTT
>CAZKZB010000117.1:0-4120 GCA_964557135.1 uncultured Petrimonas sp.
TCTGCTCAAGCAAATGAAAATTTCGATTACCTAAAAAATTAGGGTTTGGGTTTAAGTAATTTGTCGTATTAAACGCTCAGGGCGGTCAAAATTTGACCGCCCTAAGTTTTTTTTGAATGCCATTATGAGGGCGTTATTTCTTTTTCCCTTGATTAGCAACGGCTTCCATTAATTTTTTTATTTCTTCGGGGTCGCCTAAGAAATAATCTTTCACCAAGTTCATGTTGTCGTCGAATTCAAAAACATAAGGTACTGCGGTGGGTAAGTTTAAGCTAACGATATCTGCATCGGAAATACCTTTCAGGTGTTTTATAATGCCGCGCAGGCTGTTCCCGTGCGCCGCGATGATAACTTCGTTATATTTTTCTTTCATTTCGGGTACAACCGTGTTGTTCCAGTAAGGAAGAATTCGGTCAACCGTATGGCTCAACGCTTCGGTCAACGGAAGATATTTCTCGTCAATACCTTTGTAACGCGGATCCATAAAAGGCGAACGCGCATCGTCTTTTGCCAGTTCCGTAGGAGGAACATCGTAGCTGCGACGCCAGATAAGTACCTGCGCATCACCGTATTTTTCGGCTGTTTCGGCTTTATTCAAACCTTGTAGCATGCCATAATGCTTTTCGTTCAAACGCCAGGTTTTCTCTACCGGAATCCAGTCCAAATCCATTTCATCGAGAACCACGTTCAATGTTTTTACAGCCCTTTTCAGGTACGATGTGTAGGCTTTTTCGAAATGAAAACCTTCTTTTTTCAATAATTTTCCCGCTTTATGTGCTTCTTCAACTCCTTTTTCGGTTAAATCCACATCGGTCCATCCCGTAAAACGGTTTTCTTTGTTCCACACGCTTTCGCCGTGACGAATTAAAACTACTCTTTTCATTTTTTTGTATGATTTTAATTTATAATTTATCGTTTTATGATGACAAAACTACTCAAAATTGATGAATTTTCTGAATATTTGTTCCCTTATTTACATAAAACCAATCAGGCAGATAACCGTTGATTTTCCTGCATCTTGCGAATTATTTTTATCTGTCCGATTAGTAAATAGAGAGACAAAAGCGATGCTAAGAAGTCGGAAACCGGAATAGCAATCCAAACGCCGTTTAGACCGAAAAGCGTAGGAAAAATCAATAAAGCAGGCACCAAGAAGATAACTTGACGGCTTACACTCTGAATTATGGCCTTTTTTGCTTGACCGATACTCTGGAAAAAGCTTCCGGCAACAACTTGAAATCCTACTATTGGAAATGCAATCAAGCTCAGCCTGATGCCATTTTCTGCAATATCGAGTAGCGCCCGGTCACCGGTAAATGCACCCGCAAATTGTCGGGGGAAAAACATACCGATGATAAATCCGACACTCGTGATAATTGTAGCAACTTTAACGGTATAATAAAAAGTATCTTTAACTCGAGTAAAATTCATAGCACCGTAGTTATACCCGATAATCGGCTGTGTACCTTGATTCAAACCAACAACCGTCATAATGATTATCAACAACATGGAATTGAGAATTCCGTATGCGCCGACCGCCAAGTCGCCCCCGTATTTCAGCAACGAAGTATTTAATAAAACGGCCACCCCCGATGCTGCCACTTGCATGAAAAACGGCGAAAGTCCAATGGATACAATAGCCAGCACGATATTCTTATCCAGCCGGACGGTTTCTTTTCGCAAGCGAATAAGGCTGTCTTTCTGTACGAAATGGTGCATCACGAACAACATCCCAACAAACATGGAAATAACCGTAGCCCAAGCTACACCGGCAATGCCGAGTTTAAAAACAAAAATAAAAATGGGATCGAGAATAATGTTTAAAATAGCACCAATCAACATCGTTATCATCGCTTTTTTGGGATATCCCGATGCTCTCATCATATTGTTAAAGCTGTAGCATAAACTGATAAAAACATTGCCGATAAGTACAATCTGCAGATAATCGCGTGCAAACGGCAACGTGTTTTCGGTAGCTCCGAATGCCAAGAGAATATTGTCGAGGTAAATGTAAAAAAGAGTCATCAGCACCG
The DNA here is from genome assembly GCA_964557135.1 of uncultured Petrimonas sp. Classification (GTDB taxonomy): domain Bacteria; phylum Bacteroidota; class Bacteroidia; order Bacteroidales; family Dysgonomonadaceae; genus Petrimonas. The sequence goes on from CAZKZB010000117.1 coordinate 2,034, forward strand.
CGTTAAACAACAGGATAAGCAACAGCGAATTACCTAGAATTTGTTCTGCAGTATGTTTCTTTTTCTCTCCCAAACTGATGGAGATACGGCTGGCAGCCCCCACGCCAACCAGCATACCTAGCGCTGATGCCAGTATGGTGACCGGGAAGGTTATGGCCAATCCCGAGATAGCCAATGCTCCCACACCTTGACCAATGAAAATTCGGTCAACAATGTTATATAGCGAATTTACAAGCGTACCGATTATGGCAGGAACAGAATATTCCCACACAAGTGAACTTATTTTTTTTGTTTCGAGATTGAGTTCCCTATCCGTAGCCGTTGTTTGCAAAATGGAAGTTGTTTTCGGGTTTTATATTTGTGAAATTGCAATAACACAAACACATCTATCTGTCGTAAGACAAATAAACTAAATAAATATGATGTTTTTGATAACCTTAGGGAAATTCTTATCCCTTACGTGTCATTACATCCAACACGATTTTATCTGTTTCTGCCATACCTTTGCTGCCGATAATGGCCAGATTCCGGATTGTTTTATCCACATCTTCATCAACGATGCCTTCCTGTGCCGTTACCACCCGATTTTCTATCGCCATCAGGGCAGACAGCATGGCTGTGGATGTACCGCTGGCAATTTTTAGCGCGCAACTGGGTTTTGCTCCATCGCAGATCATGCCGGTTATGTTGGCAATCATGTTCTTAATGGCGAACGTAACTTGTGTGTAATCCCCTCCCATTAAATATGTGATGCCGCAACTGGAGCCTGCCGAAGCCACCACGCAGCCACACAATGCCGATAGCCTTCCTAAATATTGCTTGATGTAGATGACTGATAAGTTGCTGAGTATCAAAGCGCGAATTAAACTCTCTTCATCACTGCCTGCATCTTCTGCATACGTGAGAACGGGAAGAGTGGCAGCCACACCCTGATTTCCGCTGCCGGAATTGCTCATAACAGGAATCAAAGCGCCGTCCATACGCGCATCGCACGCCCCTGCCGTTGCCGAAATCATCCGGCTGTGAGGATTCTCACCGAAAAGTATTTTTCCTTTCTCTCCGGTTACGCTCTTCGATACATTATGTCCGTAATTTTGCTTTTGGGATTGAAGCGATGCTTCACGATTCATTTTGGCTGCTTCGAGTATGAAGTTCAGCTCTTCGATTGGCGACTCAATGGCAAATTGATATACTTTTTGAAAAGTAAGCGTAACATCGTCTTGCTTTTCCTCTGTGGCGTCTATCTCCTTTTTTAATAACTCAACTCCGTTTTTTTCGATATAGGAAAACTGTGTGTGGCTTCCTCGAATAATTGCCTTAGCCGATTCTTCACCGGCGAAACATCTAACTTCGATATACAATTTATCTTCTATATCCGTGTTAACATCAATCTTTATTCGTTGACCGTAAATGAAAAGTTTCCCGCGTTCTACGTCGTCAGGTTTAAGATCCTGAAGAACTTCCAGCCCATACTCCGATTTCCCAATCAACGCACCCAGTGCAATAGCAATGGGTAACCCTATCATTCCCGTTCCGGGGATTCCAACGCCCATGGCATTTTTAAGCACATTAGGACTCAAGAATACTTCAATATTTTCGGGTTCTCGCCCAAGCGTTTCGGTAGCTTTTGCTACGCAAAGCGATACGGCAACAGGCTCCGTACAACCGATAGCGGGAATAATCTCGCGCTGCATCAGTTGTTTGATTTTTTTTCTTTCCTCAGAGTGTAACATGAAAGTTCGTGGTTCAATGATTTTTAGTACGATGCAAAGTTACATAAAAAACAGCAGATAGCCTATAGAAACACAGGACTAAATAAATGATGATATTTATGGCAACATTTTGAATAACTAAGCTCGTGGCGATAGTCCAGCCGTGGCGGGACACGGAACTGCGTCGGTGATGTATTCAATGCCATTTATCACGAACGGGGTTCGTATATTTTCTTCCGTTTTAGGTGAACTATCGCGTAAGCATTATTAAAAAAACGTACAACAAGTTATTCAACAAACTTGAGTATGTTGCGCGTACGTATTAACCTGACGCCATAATATCGGAAATATTTTGTATTTTTGTGTATGGAAAAA
>CAZKZB010000118.1:0-4094 GCA_964557135.1 uncultured Petrimonas sp.
CGGATTTTTAAGAAATACACAGGATATACGCCTATGAGTTTTCGAAAGAAATTTGTCACAAAAGGAAAGAACGAAGAAGAGATTTAAATCTAGTTTTTTGGGGAAAGAACTATAGTGAAGATTTGCTGAAAAGAGGAATTAAAATTAGTTTCCTTTTACCAAATGCTTTAAATTATCATCAGCCTTTATCCGCTCCATTTCTGATTTTACGATATTCTCCACATCCGTTTTAATCTGCTTGTAATTCTGGTCGATATCTGTCTGCATCGTGTCATTTCCGTTTTCATCGGTAAAAGATACGATTTCGGGGATTTTTTGATACGCTTTGGTCTCAGCAGCAACGCGGGCATTGTCTACCACGATTTCGCAATGAAAGATTTTCTGCTCGATGCGTTCGTCGAAATTATCACTGACCGCGCCAACAAACATTCCCTGCGTGAGATTACTGATTTTGCTTGCCGGAATAAGACTGTCCATCTGCGTGGAAATGGATGTCGATTTATCCTGGCGATTGATGGTCATTGATTGCCTTTTTTGCAAAACCTTTCCGAAACGCTCCGATAAGGTTTTGGCGGTTTCGCCCACCACTTGACCCGAAAAGATATTGCCAACCGTGTTTTGAATAACCTTGCTTTCCTTGTCGCCATAATCGCGTGTAAGCTGGCTATAATCTTGAAATCCCAAACACACCGCCACTTTATTGCTTCGAGCTGTAGCAATCAAATTATCTAACCCACGAAAGTAAATCGTCGGCAACTCGTCAATAATAACCGAGCTTTTGAGCTGTCCTTTCTTATTAATCAATTTCACGATACGGCTGTTGTATAGTCCCAACGCCGCCGAATAGATATTCTGTCGGTCGGGATTGTTGCCCACGCAAAGGATCTTCGGCTCTTTCGGATTATTAATATCCAACGAAAAATCATCGCCCGTCATTACCCAATACAATGCGGGCGAAATCATTCTTGACAGCGGAATTTTCGCACTCGCAATTTGCCCCTGCAATTGGTCCTGCGCCCCGCCTTCCCACGCGTCCATAAAGGGCGAAAGGTAATTTTCCAATTCGGGATAGCTTGTAAGAATGGTAAAGGTATCGGCGTATTTTTTGTTTAGAAACTCGATAGCGTGCGGAAAAGTACAGTATTTACCGTTTTCATAGATTTTCAAATACCAAATAATGGCAGCCAACAAAATTATCGGGCTTTCCACGAAGAAATCGCCCTGTTTCTGTATCCACGTTTTGTTCAGGTTCAGCATAATCGTATAAGCGCTTTCATACGCATCCGAAATATCTGTCATAAACGCCGGATTTATCGGGTTGCAGCGGTGCGACTTGCGCGGATTATCGAAGTTAATCACGTAGAATTTGGGTGGGATTTTGTATTTGTCCGTATGTTTCAGCAAATGATTGTAGGCAATGGTGGAAAGGTCGTCGAACTTAAAGTCGTAGATATACATCGCGAAGCCTTTTTCAATCTGTTGCTTGATGTAATTGTTGACCACGGCGTAGGATTTTCCCGAACCGGGCGTACCCAAAACTATCGAAGCCCGAAAAGGATTTACAATATTAATCCAGCCGTTGTTCCACTTCTTTTTATAATAAAACAGCGTGGGCAGATTCACGGAATATTCATTCTCTATCAGCCGAGTTTCCTGCATAAAACTCTCGTTTTCCATATTGAAAACATCTTCCATTAGGTTGTTTTTCAATAAACGGCTTATCCAAAGTCCCGCCATCAGCAAACAGATATAGCCTGCTGAAACCGTGAAAATATACCACACGGCTACGCCGACTTTGGCAATGGGCAGCGCCAATATCCAAAAGTTGAGAAAAAATAGGACAATACCGAAAAACAAGACTATCCCTATTTTCGTCCACGTGATTTTTTCGTCTTTCACGCCTTTGGTTCCCAAACAGGACAAAGCCAAAAATACCACCGTAAACAGTTTTGTAATCAGCGGATGCTTGTACAGTCCCGCCGTTCGATGGAAATTCATCAGAATTTTATCCAATACGCCAAGCGTAACATTCCATTCCCGAAACGCTTCGTAGCAGTACCAATAGCAGTGGATTACCACAAATAAAATTGAAATTGCCCGCATAAACTCCATGGTTTTTGCCAAGCCTCTTAAATCGTCTTCTTGTTGCATAAAGCCCCTCCTAACCTCCCCATAGGGGAGGAATTGGTTAGTAAAATTGATTATAGTTTTGGTTTCTTAATTGTTCTTTTCTTTTTTCGCATTCTGCGTTTGAATAGTTCGTCTTCGTAATTGTCGCCGTGTATTTCCGGAGCGAAAATTCCAAAAAGGTTTTCGGAAATACCTGCAAATTGAATGTTATCCGCGATTTCCGTATTATGTTCAAACGGAATATCATTACTTTCTTGAGGAATATTATCCGGTTTAATTTCCGGTTTAATACCGTTTGCAAACCACTCGTGAAATACATTTGCCGAAAACTCTTTACCCAAGCGAGAACCATTAAGTACGGTTTTGCTCATGTGGTCGATAAACGTTGCACCGTAAATCCGTCCCTGTTCATTCTCACGCAACACCACGGAAATACCTTTTTTAAGCAGATTTTTCTCGAAACTTTTTCGGTTTTTTGATTGTAAAATTGTCTGCAAAATATCCGCCCGAAGTCGGTTTTTAGTTGCTTTGTCCGTTTTCCACACGGCTTTATCTTTTTCCATTTTTCGTTGCAAGGCGTCGTAACCGACCGTTTTCCCGAAAAGCGACGATTTAAACGGATTGCCTGTTTTTTCACCTTTTTCGTCCAGAACCGAATAAACCAATCCGTTATATGGTACACCTTTGTGTTCGCCTTTTACTTCTTCCGCCGTCAGATTGAAAACCGAAAGCAACGCCCGAAACTCGCCAATAGTCTGAAATTGGTACGATTTCGATAATTCCCGCACGGCGTTGGAAACCTGTCGTTTAAGGTTGCCTTGCCGGTAATTCACTTTTTGCAAAGGAATAACCGATTGACGTTCGCCTTTTTCGGCGGGCGTGAGATTAAAATCCCGTTCCAACGCCCGGCAAATATCCATCGAACGCCGTTTCTCGTACGCGTCCGAAATACAACTGCCGTCCGCTTTTATCCGCACCGAAACGATATGAATATGCGTTCGTTCAATATCGATATGCTTGAAAACGATATACGGTTGTTCGCCAAACCCGAGTTCGTTCATATAGCGTTGCGCCATTTCCGAAAAAGCTTCGTCCGACACTTTATCAGCAGGATTTGGATTGAGCGAAATGTGGATAACCGGCTTTTCGGTGCGTTTATTGGCTGCTAAATACGGCTCAAACGAGTGCAGAATATCTTGCATTTGGAAGTTTCCGTCAGCACTTTCGATGATGTGTTGGGCGAAAAGCACCTTGCCGTTTTCGTCGTCCACCTTCAATTTATTGTAAGAAATCGCCCCGAAAAGCGACGTTCCGTGTCCGACTTTCGCCACCATTACACGCCGTATTTCTGCTTAAATTCTTCCGCCACCGCCACGATTTTCTGTGATAGTTCCACCAATTTTATCGTTTCTTTTTCCAATTTATAGAGAAAAGCGAGCGCTTTTTTCTCGGTAAAATTGGTTTTTAAGGCTAAAACCAGCTGATTATAATTTACGCCGATGGCTCGAAACTGCGAATGAAACGTAGTCAGCCGCATATACAAATCGTGTCCGGCTTTGTCGATTTTTATGGTCTTTATTTCCCTGTTAAACAATACGGCAAGAATATATTCCGCCTTGGTATGCAATCCCGACGCGTCAAAAAGAGTCAAAAAGCGAGCATTTTCTTCATCCGTCAAGCGTACCACATAGCGGTTGTCGCGCTTAGATAGTTTGGGTCTTCTGCCACCGGCCCCACTAAATCCCCCCAAAGGGTGGACTTTTTGGGTGTTGTTGTCATTCAAATTTTTGTTCATATCATACATTTTTAACTTCAATTTATATTGCTTTCTGCGCTATTTCAAATCGTAATTCCCCCATCGAGGGGTAGGGGGCTTGTATCAAAAAATCCCGACTTCGGAGAGGATTTTAAAGTGGGTTTTCAGGCACGAAGAAAGTTTCGAGTGCCTGAAAACACAACTTGCT
>CAZKZB010000119.1:0-3982 GCA_964557135.1 uncultured Petrimonas sp.
TGAGAAAAAATGAAACTAAATGTTCATAAATTCCGTTATCTTTGTGCAAATAAGATATAAAAATAAACAGAAAAGCATGATATTGGATAATATTGAAAACGCGCCCAACTATTTCGGGCTGCATCCGTTGTTTGAAAAGGCTTTCGATTATATCAGCGGCCTCGATATGAACAACCTGACAACCGGCACCGTAGAAATTGAAAGTGCATACCTGAAAGTATCAGTTGTTGAATCCGTCCTAAAAAGCAAAGCCGAAGCAAAGTTGGAAACGCACAAAAAATTCATCGACATACACATTCCGGTGGGCGCAGAGGAAATTTTCGGATGGAAATCCCTTAACTCGCTACAACAGCCAATTGATAAATACGACTCCCAAAACGACTTTCAACTGTTTAACGATAAGCCGTCTGCCTACATAAATGTACTGCCCGGAGAGTTTATTGTTTTCTCGCCGGAAGACGCCCACGCTCCGCTCATTGGCGACGGAAATACGAAGAAGATAATTGTCAAAATTGCTGTATTGTAAAACTTTAAATTAAAATAATCATGTTAGACATTATAAAAAACGACCCATGGCTCAAGCCTTACGAGAAAGTAATTAAAAACAGGCATGATCAATTTCTTCGAAAAGAAAAGGAACTGACACAAAACGGAAAAGTTTCACTATCGGATTTTGCCACCGGATACCTATACTTCGGATTGCACAAAACTCCCGATGGCTGGACGCTGCGCGAATGGGCGCCCAATGCCACGGAAATTTTCCTTGTCGGAACCTTCAACAATTGGCAGCGCATGGAGTCGTATAGGATGAAACGGCAAGAAAACGGCGTTTGGGAAGTAACAATCCCCCTCGAACGTATCTGCCACAACGACCTCTACAAATTGTGGATAAGTTGGGACGGCGGAAGCGGCGAACGCATTCCGGCATGGTGTCGCCGTGTGGTTCAGGATGCGCAAACGCACATTTTCAGCGCGCAAGTGTGGGACCCCGAAAAGCCATACGCGTTTAAAATCACGGATTTCAAACCCGATACATCTCCGCTCCTCATCTACGAATGCCACGTGGGAATGGCCACCGAAGAGGAAAAAGTGGGTACATATAACGAGTTCAGGGAGAATATTCTGCCTCGGATAAAAGAAGACGGTTACAACGCCATTCAGCTGATGGCAATACAGGAACACCCGTACTACGGCTCATTCGGATATCATGTTTCCAACTTTTTTGCTCCGTCGTCGCGAAGCGGCACACCCGACGAGCTGCGCCAACTGATTGACGCGGCGCACGCCATGGGAATTGCCGTAATTATGGACATCGTTCACTCGCACGCCGTGAAAAACGAAATGGAAGGACTCGCCAAATTCGACGGCTCACTGAGCCAATATTTCCCCGCCGATGCCGACAGGCGCAACCATCCGGCGTGGGATTCGCTCTGTTTCGATTACGGCAAAAACGAAGTGTTGCACTTCCTCCTCTCCAATTGTAAATATTGGATGGAAGAGTTTCGGTTCGACGGTTTCCGGTTCGACGGCGTAACCTCCATGCTCTATTACAGCCACGGCTTGGGAGAAAGTTTCACCCAATACGGCGATTACTACAACGGACATCAAGACCCCGACGCCATTTGTTACCTGACGCTTGCCAACAAGCTCATTCACGAAGTAAATCCGCACGCCATCACCATTGCCGAAGAGGTGAGCGGCATGCCCGGACTGGCGCTGAGCGTTGACGCGGGCGGTTACGGTTTCGATTACCGCATGGCGATGAATATTCCCGATTTCTGGATAAAAATTATCAAAGAGCGCAAAGACGAAGATTGGCACGCCACCGCCATTTGGTGGGAAACAACCAATCGCCGCTCCGACGAAAAAACCATTTCTTACGTGGAAAGCCACGACCAGGCGCTGGTGGGCGACAAGACAGTCATCTTCCGCCTTATCGACTCGGATATGTATTGGTTTATGTCTAAACTGATGGAAAGTTCGTTTATGGTTGACCGAGGATTGGCATTGCACAAAATGATTCGATTGGTTACGGCAACCACCATAAACGGCGGATACCTCAACTTCATGGGCAACGAATTCGGGCATCCGGAATGGATTGATTTTCCGCGCGAAGGCAACAATTGGTCGTACAAATATGCCCGCCGCCAATGGAATTTGGCCGACGATAAGAATCTGAAATACCACTATTTGGGCGATTTCGACCAAGCCATGCTGGAACTCATCAAAACCGTTCCCGATTTTCAGGCGACACCCATCGTGAAAATTTGGGAAAAAGACGGCGACAATGTGCTGGCATACATGCGCGACGATTTGCTGTTTGTCTTCAACTTCCATCCCGAAAAATCGTTTAGCGACTACGGCATGCCGGCTCCCATCGGGAAATACAGCATGGTTTTGGATACCGATGACCCCAAATTCGGCGGATTCGGACTAAACGACGCTTCCGTTGAGCATTTCACGCATCACGACGCGATCTACGAAAAAGAGGGAAAAGGCTGGCTGAAAATTTATATCCCGGCACGTTCGGCAATAGTTTTGCAAAAACGCCCCTGAATCCCTTAAATGGGACTCTGGAACCAAATAACATCAAAAAAAAAAAATGAAAGATAACGCCAACAAACAGAATAACACCGACACCAAGTCCCCTTTAGGGAATTCAGGTGTCCTATATCCCCTAAAATTTACGCCCATCTTGAAAGAGATAATTTGGGGCGGATCAGATATTTGCGAGTTTAAAAACATTACGCCCCGACAAACCGGAATTGGCGAAAGCTGGGAGATTTCAGGCGTGGAAGGCAACGTTTCCGCTATTGCAAACGGCGAGTTGGCAGGCGAATTGCTCGACTCGGCGCTGAAACGCTATCGGTCTGATTTGGTGGGCAAAAAAGTGTACGAAAAATATGGCGACACGTTTCCGCTGCTCATCAAATTTATCGACGCGAGAGACAACCTCTCCATTCAAGTGCATCCCGACGACACGCTGGCAAAAGAGCGACACAACTCTTTCGGCAAAACCGAAATGTGGTACGTGGTTAATGCCACGCCCGAGGCGTATCTTTATTCGGGGTTTTCGCGACAAATCTCTCCCGAAGAGTACGTGAAAACAGTAGAAGACAACACGTTTACCGACACATTAATGAAATACGACGTAAAACCGGGCGATGTGTTTTTTCTGCCCGCCGGGCGCGTTCACGCCATCGGTGCAGGATGTTTTGTAGCCGAAATCCAGCAAACGTCCAACATCACTTACCGTATTTACGATTATAATCGCAAAGACGCGCAGGGAAACTCCCGCGAACTGCACACCGAACAGGCTAAAGACGCCATCGACTACACCGTTCATCCGACCTATAAAACTGAATATATGCCTCAAACGAACCAGCCCGTGGAGCTGGCTTCGTGCGAATATTTCACCACCAATCTGTTAGAAATGGATATTCCGATGGCACGTCATTACGAGAATCTGGATTCTTTTGTTATCTACATTTGCATGCAGGGGCACTGCACATTGAAAGACGACAAAGGCAACTCGCTGTTTATCGCTCAGGGAGAGTCGGTGTTAATTCCCGCCGATACTCGATCGGTGTTAATTATCCCCAGCGAAACAAGTAAAATATTAGAAACTTTCGTAAAATAAGACGTTATAGGGCATTTAAGATACAGGTTCAACTAAATCCCTCTTATTTGGGTAAGCTCCAAATCCACCAAAATCGTTAACCGCATATCCATCCGTATATTCGGGGTAATAATAGTGATTTTTTGTTTCATCGACAATCCAAAATCTCTCTCTATAATTTGATTCTATGGGATGTTCTTCAACAACAGTCATTATTACACCCTGTCTGTTTTTATATTTCTTACCCACTTCTATTTTTGTCTTCATTCTTTCGTACCATTCCATAACAATATGATATAAAACGCCCTATAACACCTAAGGTTTCGTTGTGCCCGCAGGGCAAGCAATGAAACCGATGTTGAA
>CAZKZB010000120.1:0-3962 GCA_964557135.1 uncultured Petrimonas sp.
AATCGCAAAACCTTGTTTAGGTTTTGTAGCGTGAAACTTTTTTCAGCAGACCCTATGTAAATGTAGTTGTCCGTTGAATCCACAACCTCCAAAAGAATTTGACTCAATTACTTTAATTCCGGAAGGGATGGTTAATGAGCCACTAAGACCTCCACAACCAGAAAAAGCAGAGGAACCAATATTTTTCAGGTTTTCCGGCAATATTAATGTTCCGGTAAAGTTCTTACAGCCATAAAAGGCATGGCCACCTATTTCTTTTACTGATTCAGGAATATTCAGAGAACCAATTAAACCACTACACCCATAAAATGCACTTCCCTCAATTTTTTTTAGTGTTATTGGTAACGTTAAAGTACCCGATAAAGATGTACATTCCCAAAAAGAAGTTGACCCAATTACTTCAACTCCTTCCGGAATGATTAAAGAACCGGTAAGATTTGTACCGACAAATGAACTGCCCCCAATCTCCGTAAGTTTATCCGGAAACACAAAATGAATTAACGTGCTTTTATAATTGAAAGCCCAATTTGGAATAGAATAATGTAATCGACCATCCGGCAATATGGTTTTGCACGACTCTACCTCTTTTAAGTTTATGGCTTGCAGCGAAGACATTTCGCTTTTCATAAATTCGTAATCGACTGCATTTATTCTTCCGGTTACTTTCAGGTTTTTTATTCTAATATAATCTTTTCCTAAGGCCATAACCGCCTCTTTCAATTTTCCTTCATCCGCGCAATGCACCACCACATATTCCTTTGCCGCGGCATTGTGGCTTATTCTATCGTTTTCCCAAGCCGTTATGCTTTCAGATGTCACGGTAAACTGCAATCCGCTTCCGGTTTTCTTACTCACGCTTATGGTAAACTTATGCAATTTTCCTGGCGAATAAACAAAAGCATCGGGTTTGGAGAACGTATAAGGCGTTCCATCCACCGTGATGCTGAACAATGAAGCATTTGCCTGAACGGTTTGCGGGGCAACTACCGCCCTGAATTCGGCACCCGATTTATACGGAATTGTTCCGGTAGTTTCTACGGCTCCTTGCGGCGTTACGGTTCCGGTAGCCAAGTTAATAACAGTTTTTCGTGTTACTCCCATTACCAAAACTTCTTTGTTGAGATTGATCCATTCGCCCGTATTAAATCCGGTACCTTCGGCCAACTCCACCTGAACACCCGCCATTTTGTGTGCAAATGTAATCGGTACACGTTCGGAAGTGGGTTGAATTCCCGAGGCTTTTGCCCACAGGAAATCACTGGCTTCATATCCGCCCAATATCCCATTGGCAGCCGTAGTGCTTTGGTCTTTGGCTAATTCAAATGGCAATGCTTCCACCGAAGCAGGCGTTGTGTACGGGTAATAACCGATAATATCTGCTTTGGTATGTTTGTCTTTGTAGTAAACATCCACATTAGGCGTCCACTTTGCGGTGGCTGCATCGTACACGTATTTCACATTATCAGCCTGATTACCTGTAAGCAGCAACGTACCCGGGGTTTCATTGTTGTAATTTACAACGTAAATACCAATAGCGTCGTTATCGGCAAACCCATCATCAGAAACACGGGTAACCGATACCTGTCTTATTTCTCCAAAGATATTAACCGGATGTGCATCCAAAGGTGTTTCATTTGTCACAAATGATTCCTCGCGACAAGAAGTAAATATCAATAACAATAATACTACTGCCTTAATCCAAACTTTTGTTGTTTTCATATTTTATTGTATGTTTTTAGTTTTCTATTGCGCATTACCGCCGTGATCGGTCCCATCAGTATCCCAACCACCTATTCCTACATCTATACCGCTACCGCTTTTCTTCAATGTTACCGTAAATGTATGTTGCTTGTTAGCTACAAACTCCATCCCCGATGAAGAAAGCGAAAAGTCTTGTCCGTTAATGGTAACCAAAACTAACTGTGTGTCTGCTTCAACGGCTTGCGGAATAATCAACGCCCTGTATTGTGAACCTTCGTTACGTAGGGTTACCGACACATTTCCTCCCGTCGGCGTTGCTGTGCCCGTAGATAAATTAATTTGCGACTGAGCCTTTACGTTCATCAACTTTACCGTTGGTTTAGCCTGATCAATTTCTTCTTGCGTGAAACCATCGCCTGCAATTAATTTTACAATAGCATTACTAAATACGTGTTTGGTTGTAATTCCCACAGCATTAGTAGAGGGAGTAACATTGGTTGTTTTTCCCCACAAAAAATCGCTTTTTTTATAACCTGCTTCGGTTGATTGGTCTGTTTGCACAGAAAAAGAATATGACGATACGTTACTTACTGTGCCATAAGGATAAAATGCATAAAAATCGGCGTGCGTGGAAGCATCTTTCCAGAAAATTTGCTGGTCGGGTGTCCACGTAGTGGTATAAGTAAAGCGCATGTTATTCACGTGATTCCCGGAGTTTGCCAGCACTCCGGGGTTATTACCGTTGTAATTAACCACGTAAATGCCTATGGCATCACCACTTTCAAATGACGTATCGGTTGCCCGAGTCCAGTTTCCAACGGAAATATTAATCGGAATGCTTACTGTTGTCGGTTTAGGCTCTTCGGGCCTTGGCGGAGTGGGAGGCGTTGGAGTTGGTTCATCGCCGGAACCACAGGAAAAAAACAGCGTAAAAAGCGCTGTTAAGATTGTTGTGTAAATGATAGATGCTTTCATATATATTGTTTTTAATTCTACCAACTTTTTCCGGAAAGAATAAGGTACGGTTCGTTTTTTATTTAAAGAATAGTAAAGTATAAAGACCTAAGTTCAATAAGCATTAGATGACCTAATTATTGCGCTAGATATATTGTACATCTTGTTGTTTCAAAAAACATCGCACGGTTATATGCAAGAACTGTGTCCACAATTCCCTTTTGAAATCCCATTCGCGCAATTAATAATGGGCGGTGTACAACAAAAAGTATCTTTTGTCTGTAAATCATCTAAATGTGTACCTAACACAAATTTTTGATCCAAAACTTGTTCAACGATACTTTTCCACACTTCTTGTATTTCTTCAGGAGATACTTCAGGAGATATAGGTGTTGACTTTACGCCTGCTCTTGCGCCGGGTTTTTTAATTCCGAGGGTTTCTTTTTTAATTTTCGGTCTTCCGAAGCCTTTGTCAAAACCTTCATAGTCGGCTGTTTTCGCGGGGAAAAAGCTAAACATTTTACAGTCATTTATAAATTTCCTGCCAACATGAATGGGCGACGTTCCATTTGTATTATTTGATATTCCAATTCTTTTGAGAGTGCTTTCTTGGTATTTGTGGTCATATATAGAAAGAATACTGGGTTGAACTCTATCTACAACAAGAAGAGTATCAAGATAGAAATTAACATCGCCATTTGGCCCAAATTCCGTTCCGAATAAAATTATATCACCTATATTTATTCTCTTAAGTCTTGATTTTCCACAAATAGCATAATAAAATTCTTCTCCAAAAAGATACGGATCTGTGTTTTGATCGTTTATGTACATCGTGCTGAAAACAGGTCGGTGTACAGCATAAGGATTGTTATAGTATGGTACTCTATTAGGATTGTTTAATAATTCAAATTCCGAGAATCCTTCATATTCACCCCAGAAACGAAGTAGTCCGGTAGATTCAGAGCTTGCGTTTATTGAGTTGACATATCGTCCTCTATGTTCCATAAATTTTCGATAATGTCCATTAGAAGATCTATTCCAGGAAAAAACGCCTTTATTTCCTGACGCACAAAAACAATAATCTTCGGGATTATTTTTATTCAAAGGTGGCTCCTTGCCCGGATGATTCACTTGATGTATAGAAGCCATAATGCTATTTTAGTTTTTATTTAAAATTTAAAAAAAGTTGATAAATACAGAATAATACAAAATTATTGAAACTTCATAAACATTCACACTTTTTTCGTGTACAATTTCTGTACAACTTCAACTCAGATTGTTTTGAAAATAAATTAAAAACACATAAC
>CAZKZB010000121.1:0-3769 GCA_964557135.1 uncultured Petrimonas sp.
TGCAGCACATGATTTTCGAGAAAATCAGTCAGCTTTATCTCGAACGTTCCGTTTGTAGATGTTTGCGCAAATTTAACGACTTTGTTTTCGCCGTAAGGGCGGAGGGTTACGAGCACACCTGCCATCGGTTCGCGCGAGGTTTTATCGGTAACCGTGCCGGAAATTACCAACGATTGCCCGAATGCCTGTATTCCGAAACCGAAAATCAATGTCCAAAAGCAAAAAAGTCGCATAAGCGTTTATCTGTAATCCCGTTCAATTAAATCTCTGTACACGGGTTCGTCTTTTCCAAAAGGTACTCCAGTTTCAAATTCCATTCTCGACGCAGTATTGGTTAATTGATCCATTTTTGCTTTCAACAATTCACGGCGATTTACGTTTCTGAATTTACTTTTGGTTGAAACCGGTTCAGAGAACACAATCGGCTCATCGGTGACTTGTTCCAAGCCAACGATAACGAAATAATATTGCTTGCCGCGGTCGTACGCTTCCATAATCAACCCGGGTAGTCCGCCAAATTTCCAAGGTCCGTCGCTTATGGGAACATCCGGCGCGAACCATGCCGTCCAATGTCTTCCGCGAAAATCGCATACCGCCTTTTGGCACTCGTAGCCTAAAATGATTTTCGTGCTATCGCTTATTTGCCAATGTTGGGCGTTAAGGGTGTCCGGATAAATGAAACGGTCTTTTCCCATACCATCGGTAACAGTAATTTGCCCTTGGGGATAGTTTTTATATACGAATGTTCCTGAACGCGCTCGCGGAAAACTGTTCAAAAAGCGGGTTTTGTCGCGATGTCTATTAAGATCGTCGAGCGATTTATTGAAGATTTCTTTCCACACTTTATCGCCATCGGGCGTTTTACCCAGAGAATCTGCCTGAAACGTGTAGTAACTGTAAAATTTTGAGATATTTTTGCCAATTTGCAAAATAAACAAATCATCGTAAGTTGCCACGTCCAAGGTATCTTTGAGGTACGAATGCTTGTATTGGCATTTGAGGTACGCGTTGTCCAGCACTTTTTCCTGCGAAAAAATTGCCGGCGCAGAAATAAACAAAAGAGAAAAGAAAAGAAATAGTTGTTTCATAATTTATGGCATTAAGTGGTCGCGTTCTAATAAATCATATCTTAACTTTTTATTTCTTCTTCTCGAAAACTTAAGATCGACTCCTTGTTTTATGGCTTCCTGAAGTAATTGGAGTTCGTTTGAGTCTGCGCCCATTAAAAAATTTTCCAGTGTAGCATTATATATTATCCTCTCAGTTTTTATTTCTTTATCATCGTCAAATTTATATAAAGTAATCGGGAAAACAGGTTTTTGTGTAATATTCGTTGCGGTATAATGATAGTCCTTTTTTGAATCGTACACTTCCAATATCAATCCGGGAAGTCCGTTCAGTTTCCACGGGCCATCTTTTATCGGAATATCAACAGCAAACCAGGCAATCCACTGTCGCCCACGAAAATCACACACTGCTTTTTTACATGTGTATCCAAGAATTTGTTTTACAGAATCCCCTATAATCCATTTTTGCGGAACATAATCTTCTTCGTAGTAAAAGTTTATGTTAATGAAGTCGTTTGCGAAAGTTGTCATTTTTCCTTCGGGATAGTTTTTATAAAGATAATCTTTTGTTGTTCGCGCACCAAAAGGTTTCGCCCCACCGGGTGTCCAGAGGGAGTTTAGAGAAAGCTGCTCCGCTTTTTCTCTACCATTCGGATCAGCCCATAGCGAATCGTGATAAAACGTGTGGCGACTAAAAAATTGGCTGACATTCTTTCCGATGCGAAGCACCATATCATCTTCCACCGAATCTATTTTATTGACAGTATCTTTCTGCATAACGAGTTTGTAGCGACACTCCAAAACGGCGTCTTCGAGTTTTTTATTTTGCGAAAAAGCTGCCGAGGCAACGAATAATAAGAGTAAAATTGGGATGTGTTTCATTTTGAATGATTTTTTAATATTACGGAAGAGTGTATCCTCTGGTAATATAATTAAGTTATTTGGATATTACTTTCATTTTGAGCAATGCTCTAACCAGTAATCTGTCCATTTATCCCAATCTGAGTCAGGCACTCTATCATCATCTCGATAAGTATTTGCCCACGCTTGCAAATCCTTGCAATATTGCGACATAGCTCCACCTTTCACATTCTTCATCTGACTCTCAATCAGTTTTGTTGCGTTTTGCAACATAAAATTTGCATTCATAAAAAATAAAATTTAAATTAATAGTTAAAACTACTTTGCAGCTATTTTACAATCAATTGCGCTTATTGATTGGCTGTTGCCTGCTGCGCGACAATAGCTATTTAGATTTCGAATTCTAAATCGGTAAAATATTTCAGATCTTCAACTTGTTAATTATCTGGGAATTTGTGACCGTTTACCAATTTTTCAAAGAAATCGAGGTGTTTATTGCATTATCAATTCATCTAAAATCTCCCTAATTTCTGTTGTTTCGGGTGAAGGCGCATTTGATTGAATTAACTCTCCTTTTTTGTCAAAAATCAGATAGCGGGGAATTGTCTTTAACTGAATATCTTTCAAGAATTTCGCATTAGGAGTGGCAATTAAATAGGATGCCGCATTATCTTGGGTTAAATCAAAGCGCTCCATATTGTTTTTCCAAGGAACGGGTCTATCTTCAAACGCCAGATATAAAAACAAGATTGAATCTTGTGAATATATCTCTCTAAGCTCTTTTGCTTTGGGCATTGCCTCCATACAAGGCGTACACCACGAAGCCCAAATATCCACATAAATAACTTTCCCGAGATGTCTTTTTTTAACGTCTTGAAAAGACACTTGCTCCATTTTTTCGTTATACAACAGCATGTCTTCGGAAACTACCGGCTTAATGGGTTTGATATTATCAATCAGTATTTTCCAAATAACTGAATCTTCTTTCAGGTTGTTTAGAAACAAATTCTCTCGCGATTCATAGCTTTTATAATCGGTTTTTTCCGAAATTTCAGACAAGATATTGAATAAAACAAAAGCTTTTGTTCTATGTGTAAAGAGAGTATCGTTTATGGTTTTATCAAAACGTTTTTTTGGGTCTTTTTCATTCGCGGTATGCCAACTATATCTTTTTACTAAGCTCCTATACTGCGATGATAACAAGAAGTCATCATTGACAAAAGGATGAAAGAGACTCCATTGTTGGTCTTTCGTTTTTAACGACCTGGCGCTTATTTTCAAATACAACAACTGAGATGCAATATCTTTTCTCGCCAATTCATAAGCGTCTTCTGATAATCCATTTTTCGCATACAATGAATCAATGCTTGATTGTACTTGTCGATAAAAATCGATATAATATGATACGGCTTTTGAATAGTTTTCCCGCTCATTTACCAAAGACTTGAACGAAGAGTTGTAAGCCGGGTATCGAAAAGGTTGCTGCCAACAATAGTCAGAGTCTTTGTCGGCATAATTATGGCTCTGAACGACAGGAATATCCTCTTTAAAAGTTACAGTAAGGGTGTCATTGGCGTTTACCAAGTAGTTATAAACATATTCCGATTCGAGCGATAGGGTAAAAGATGTTCGAGGAAAATACGAATAGAAACGCATTGTGTCTCCCATTAAGCAATAATCTGCTTTTTCACGCAACACGACATTTTGCTCGGCATAGCCATCGAAAAAGCTCAATTGTGGAGAAAGTCTCAAGAAGAACTTTTTATCTTGATGTTTATAATTAAATTGAATTAGTTTCGATTTAATCTGACAGTCAAGGGCAAAAGACTTAAATTTGTAAT
>CAZKZB010000122.1:0-3766 GCA_964557135.1 uncultured Petrimonas sp.
AAATGCTCTGGCTTTTTCTTCAATGTCTTTCATTAATCTATTCTTTTAAAAATTAATGTTGCTCTGTATGTTCCAAACTTGAAACGTAGAATGTGTCTTTGATTCACTTCCGGTACATAATTAACCTCAATAATTATATGTGACGAGAATCTATATTTGAAATCGAGTTGTGTCACCTGATCCCGGATGTAACGAAGTGATAAAATCATTTCTTTAAACCCGATAATTCGGTTGTCGAATCCCATCAAAATCTTGTTTAAAAGATGTGTTTTTTGACTACCTCTCCCGGACTTACTTAAATTCATGCTGTAATCGTGAGTTACGTGAAATATCATTTTTCCATCAGTTTGGTTAAATTTTTGAATTTTGTAAAATCGATCTCCACATATTCAATGTTCTCACGATCCAATCTCTTCGCCTCTTCGTTCATTTTTTCTTCAATTTTCGCGAATATTTCGTGACGTTCGCGGTTGTATTCGAAAAAACTGCTAACTATTCGCTGTGTGTCAATGCTGCCGTAAAATGTTCCGTATCTGCTCTCGAGAACATAATCGAAAAGCAATTTCAAATCTGCTAATTTGAAATGTTTATATTTGGCATATAAGGTATATGCCAAATGATTCATAAACTTTTGCGGAATGCCTTTATTGATATTTAAGAAGTCATTTAAGAAAATAAGCCAGCCGATTAAATAATTCATTCCGGCAGCCGCATTTTTGAGGGGATAAATGCTGTTGAGAAATTCTAACGTTACAGGCGTAGCGTCATACACATCAGAAATCCGACTTATCGAATCGTAGTTGACAATGAGCTGCGTGGGATCCTGTTCTTTTACGAAGGATTGCCACGTTGGATATTGCTCTTTGATTTGCTTTTTTAATTCTTCCATTGTTGAATAGGTTTAGTTGCACGTGAAATCCGTACCGGGATAGTTGCTTTTCTAAATTAGCGTCTATTTTCCTACCGCGATAAACAGTTCTTTGAACTGTATTAATAGCATAGCCTTTTTTGCGAGCCCGATAACAAAGGTTATACCTTCGTTTCAAGGGGGGGGGATTTTAGCCATAAAGCGTTAGTTTTAATGCTTGTACAATGCTGTTGTAGTCGTATCCTTTTTTAAGACTGAAAAACATAAAGCCTTTTTCGAAATTAATTCGCTCAACGGTAATTTCAGGCCAAAGCATTTCAATGGTGTCGGCGATTCCAGGGGTAAGCTTTTCGTTGGTAAACAGCTGATACTTTCCTTTCACCGGTCGCTTGCTGATGGATGTGAAGCTTCTCTCTGATTTTAGAAAGACGTGGGTTTCTTTGTTAATTATTTGGGGCATGGGGGTTGGATGTTTAGGAGTTACGGGGTTCGGGTTGCGGGTTGGCTTCCTTGATGCTTTTACCGCAGAATGGGCAAAAGGTGTGGTTTATTTTTACGATTTTTGGACGCTTCAAGCCTTCTAATTCAAGTTCTAATTCAGAATTGGTTACAATGCTGAAATCAGGCATCATATAAGCCATACTGATAAACTTAACTGAGTCTATTTTTCTGCCGTCGTACTTTTCGCGGTCTAACACGTTTTGTTCAATGGTGTCGATACAATTGCAATTCATAATTTTGTTGGGTTTAAATTGATTTTTTCTTCATATTTCTTTAATTCTTGTCGGTCGATAAAAAGGGCGAAAGCCATATATCTACCGGCGATGCCTGTATCTTGCTCTGTTTTCATCGCGTTGCCCGTGGGTGAGCGTTCGATGCCGAACGAGACAATTGTTCCTCTGCTTACGTGATGAACATCTGTTATCGTTGTTGACAGACGAACACCTTGGTTGTCGTCTTTTGCCATCAACAACATTGCTTCAATAATTTGCCAATTTTCCATTGTTTCCTATTTAATGATTAATACTTCTGTTCTTTTATCAATGCGCTGTTTGCGCATGGTTTTTAATTTTTTGAATGCTATCGCGCGCAATGGCGCAAGTGCTTCGAGCTGTTTTTCTCGTTCAGCTTCTCTGTAAATTGATGGCATGTTCATAATGTGTTTTTTTTGAGTGTGAAGCTATCTCCTGCTTCTTCGGCGTCCGGTTGTTCGCCGGTGAGTTGCAATTTTTCGGGTTTGAAAATGCTCTTGTAGCGTGATGTAATCAGGAAATCAATTATTTCGATAGCAGTTTCTTCGTTCTTGCTTGAAATTCGATGCAGTTTGTTAAGTCGTCTGCGTTCTTCAACCGGCACGAGTATAATGTCGAATACTTCGCGCATAAACTCCTTGTAATCGTCCCAGGCTTCGGCAAACGCTTCGCTGTCGAAAGGCAGTGTTATTTCGTCGCGTTCCGGGTCGGGAACAAATAGGTTGAATTCCTCAATTGCTCGGTCGAGTTGTTTCAGATTTTGCTCGAACGTTTTTTTTATTTTCGACACGTTACCACTTCCGCGAAGCCCGTTCATGATGACAACTTGATCACTGATCAGCTTTTGTGTCAATTCTATTACTTTGTCCCAACTCTTTTTCATGAAGCTAAAAAATTGTAATCCTCTCGGCGGTGTCTGCGACGTAGCTTTTCAACTCTTATGCTTTGCATCTTTCTTCCGGTGCGATAACGTGTGAAGTTGTCGGTAGTGTTGAACGCATCGCCTGCTATGTAAATGCACAGGAGGAAAATTGCAACAATTTTACGCAATGGCGATAAGTCCATGCTGATGTTGTGGTAAGTGCAGAAATACCAGGCTGAAAACTCGTTCACGCTGCGGCATTCAGTCTTTTCAAAAATATTGCGAACGTGATTTTCAACGGTATGCACCGAAATAAATAGCCGATCGGCAATTTCTTTCTTGGTCGCACCCCAGGCAAGCAACGGAGCAATTTCGCGCTCTCTCTTTGTCAATGTGGCGTGTGGATTCATCCCCAGATATCGGCTAATTTTACTTTGTAATTTCTTAATGTCGTTTCAATCACATCTTTTTCCATCACGTTTGGAATTACCTTACCGTTCAATCTCGCATACCATTGTGTGTTTGAGGTGATGCCTATGCCCTGCATAATCTCACGTCGGGCGGTGCGCTGGCTTTCTTTAGGTATTTTATTGAAACCGCGCTTGAAACTGTGAATTCTTTGTTGTTCTTTGCTCATGTTTTTGAAAAATAGTCTATATTTGCTATTTACATTTTTACGGTTTTAGCGTAAATTTGTACGGAAATAACGAACACTTTGCAAATATCACTCATATTTTTGACATAACCAAAAATATGCGCAATTATTTTTATGGAAAATAGTAATATTTATGAACGTATATTATACTTGGTTGATACCCAGGCAAATGGCAATATAGCGCAATTTGCCCGGATAATAGGTGTTGGTGATCAAACTATAAGAAGTATTGTGACGTATAAGCGTAACTATCCCAGCTACGAAGTTATTGTGAAGATAATTCAAAAATTTGAGTGGTTAAGTTTGGAGTGGTTTTTATTAGGAAAAGGGAAAGTTCAAAAATCAAATTTAAAAATAACTGAGGTTACCCCGGATTTTTTATTAAAACGCTTCGAAGAATTGGTAATAGAAAATAAAAAATTGAGAGAGGAAAATTCTCGGTTGAAATACGAAAAAAAAGGTGATAACTTCCCTCTCGTGGCAGAACCCACAGAATAATTAAAAATAAAAAAAAATGTAATCCGATTTAATCCGATGGAAGTTAAAATAATGGTAATGAGGCGGAGAGAGAGTGCGCCAGGTACCTCAAAAAAAAGTCCGAACATTTCAATCTGTTCGGGCTTTTTTTA
>CAZKZB010000123.1:0-3657 GCA_964557135.1 uncultured Petrimonas sp.
ATCAATAATTACACAACACCAAAAAGATTCGGGGAGGTAGTGAAAAATGGCTAAGTTACAATCTACATTCAAAAATATGTTCCTTTCGCTGTTCACCATCAGCTTGGTGGTAGCGGTTTTATTGGCACAAGTGAACAAAATGACTGCTAAACCCATAGCAGAGGCAAAGGCATTAAAATTGGAGAACGCGATTAAAGAGGTGGTTCCCGAATTCGATAACAATCCGGTTGAAGAGGCTTATAAAATGCCTGCATCCAACGGCGACTCGTTGCTGGTTTATCCTGCGAAAAAAGGAGACGATGTAGTCGGATTTGCCATAAATACGTATTCTAACAACGGATTTAGCGGAAACATTCAGGTTATGGTGGGTTTCGATATGGAAGACAAAGTAGTGAATTACTCCATTCTTTCGCATGCCGAAACTCCCGGTTTGGGCTCGAAGATGAACGAATGGTTTCGCGACGCCGCCAAACCCAGTCAGGTAGTGATTGGCAGAAACCTGTCGGAAGGGAATTTAAGCGTTTCGAAAGACGGAGGACAAATTGATGCCATAACTGCATCTACCATCACGTCGCGCGCTTTTCTCGAAGCTATAAACAGGGCGTATGCCGTTTATAAGGCAAGCGATGCCAATTCGTCTGCAACAACAAAAAACAAAGCGGAAGATAATACCGAGAAAGGAGAAAATAACGATGAATAAGAATCTGAAAGTTATTGTAAACGGAATTATTAAAGAAAACCCCATTTTTGTACTTCTATTGGGGATGTGTCCTACGCTGGCAACTACCAGTTCGGCGGTTAACGGTATGAGCATGGGATTGGCGACAATGTTTGTTTTAATTATGTCGAACACGGTTATTTCGTTGTTGAAGAATCTAATTCCCGATATGGTGCGCATTCCGGCTTTTATTGTGGTAATCGCGACCTTCGTAACCATTGTGGAAATGATGATGAAAGCCTACGTGCCGGCTTTAGCCGACAGTTTAGGTATTTTCATTCCGCTTATCGTAGTAAACTGTATCGTATTGGGACGCGCCGAAGCGTTCGCCTCCAAAAATAAAGTTTTTGCATCTACACTCGACGGCTTTGGAATCGGGTTGGGATTTACCTTTGCTCTTACTTTGCTGGGAGCAGTACGAGAATTGTTAGGTACCGGAAAAATATTCAGTATATCTGTTTATCCCGAAAATTACGGTTCACTTATCTTCGTATTAGCTCCCGGAGCATTTATCGTATTGGGTTTTTTAATTGCTTCGTTTAATCAGTTGGTGAAGAAATAATACGGGTTACGAGTTACGGGTTACGGATTCGGTTTGTGAACTCCCGACCAACAAGTAACTATTTGAAATTTTGCAAAAATAATTAACTAAATCAAACACAAGGTTTCGCCGTTGAACAGTTTCGCTCACACCACGAAACTCGAAACTCGAAACTCGAAACCCGAAACAAAAAATATATGGAATACATTGGAATAATTATTGTCGCCATATTTGTAAACAACATTGTTTACTCACAATTCTTGGGAATTTGTCCCTTTCTGGGTGTTTCCAAAAAAGTAGATACCGCCATCGGAATGAGCGCTGCGGTTACCTTTGTGTTAACCATTGCTACCATTGTAACTTTCCTGCTGCAAAAAGGCATTCTCGAGCCTTTCAACTTAGGATACCTGCAAACCATATCGTTTATTTTGGTAATTGCCGCGTTGGTGCAAATGGTTGAGATCATCCTCAAAAAAGTATCGCCCGCGCTCTACCAAGCCTTGGGAGTATTTCTTCCGCTTATCACCACCAACTGCGCCATTTTGGGGGTAGCTATTTTGGTAATTCAAAAAGATTTCAACCTGTTGCAATCGGTTGTTTTTGCCATCGCCACATCCATCGGTTTTGCCTTGGCGTTGATAATTTTCTCAGGCGTACGAGAACAGCTTTCACTTACCAAAGTTCCGAAAGCAATGCAGGGCGTTCCCATAGCACTCATCACCGCCGGAATTATCGCCATGGCGTTCATGGGCTTTTCAGGAATAGATCAGGTGTTTAAATAACTCAAATAATTAAAGCTTACAAGTATCCGCATTTGTTTCCAAGCTGGTGAATATCAACAAATCACAACTTGTTTAAGGTGCAAATACGGACATTTATTGAGATAGATTTTTTTAATTACATAATTGTGCCTTTGAGCACTTAGGTTATTTTTGAACAGTCGTGATCTTGATTTTATCTAAACACCTTATAAAATAATAATTTTTTTATGTAAGTTTGCAGAACCATTTCAAAAGATTGTTTAGGTATTTGGACGACTACAACTTATAAAAAATAAAATTATGCAAACTATTGACACTTTTAACTTTGCCGATAAAAAGGCATTCGTTCGCGTGGATTTTAACGTTCCGCTGGACGAAAACTTCAACATCACGGACGATACGCGCATCCGCGCTGCTGTTCCCACTTTAAAGAAAATTCTGAAAGACGGGGGCAGTGTAATTATCGGTTCGCATTTGGGACGCCCCAAAGGCCCGACCGACAAATATTCACTCAAACACATTCTGCCGCGCGTTTCGGAGCTTTTAGGAGTTGACGTTCAGTTTGCCAACGACTGCATCGGCGAAGAAGCTGAATCTAAGGCCGCTGCTTTGCATCAGGGAGAAGCGTTGTTGCTGGAAAATCTTCGCTTTTATGCCGAAGAGGAAGGTAAACCCCGTTTACCCGAAATAGCAACGGAAGAAGAGATTACCGCCGCTAAAAAAGAGGTGAAAGAATCTCAGAAAGATTTCACCAAAAAACTGGCCTCGTATGCCGATGTTTATGTAAACGACGCCTTCGGAACAGCGCACCGCGCACATGCTTCTACTGCCTTGATTGCCGATTATTTTGATGCTGATCACAAAATGTTCGGCTATTTGCTGGCAAACGAAATTACAGCGGTAGAGAAAGTGATGAACGATACGCAACGCCCGTTCACTGCCATTATGGGCGGTTCGAAAGTTTCCACAAAAATTGAAATCATCAAAAATCTGCTCGATAAGGTGGACAACCTGATTCTTGCCGGTGGTATGACATACACCTTTGCCAAGGCTGCCGGTGGCAACATCGGCGATTCTATCGTAGAAAACGATAAGTTGGATTTGGCAAATGAACTGGTAGAACTGGCTAAAGCCAAGGGAGTAAATCTGGTTCTTGCAACGGATGCAAAAATTGGCGATCAGTTCAGCAATGACGCCAAGATGGATTTCGCGTCGGTTAAAGAAATTCCCAACGGTTGGGAAGGCCTCGATATCGGCCCCGAATCGGAAAAAGCATTTGCAGATGTTATCAAAGAATCCAAAACCATTCTTTGGAACGGCCCGGTTGGCGTTTTCGAGTTCGATAATTTCGACAAAGGCTCACGCGCGGTTGCCAATGCCATTGTGGACGCCACAAAACAAGGCGCATTCTCGCTTATCGGTGGTGGCGACTCGGTTGCGTGCATCAATAAATTCGGTCAGGCCGACGAAGTTTCCTACGTTTCAACCGGTGGTGGCGCCCTGCTCGAAATGATCGAGGGTAAAGTGCTTCCCGGAATTAAAGCGATAAGAGGATATTGAGTTATTTAGGATTGTGGATTTCGGATTTCGGATTTACAGTTTCTGCTCAAGAAATATTTTTAACCGTGCGAACGAAA
>CAZKZB010000124.1:0-3546 GCA_964557135.1 uncultured Petrimonas sp.
CATAAAGGGGAAGGATTGCGGACTAAGAATTATTTACCGTAGCCCATGCCGGCTAAGGGGAGAATTGTGGACTATAAAACTTTTTCAGGAGGTAAAAGAAACAACCTGCTCAACTGTCCCCTTTAGCAAAGGGGACGAGTCCCGATAAAAGTCGGGACGGAGGGGTTATGAAAAGCATAACAATTGATTATAAGAGAATATAATAACAAGTGAAGCTCCGCAACACGTAACACGTAACTCGTAACTCGTAACTCGCAACACGTAAAATATGAAACAATTTATCGCCTTTGTTCAAAAGGAATTTTACCACATATTTCGCGATGGGCGAACCATGCTCATCCTGCTCGGGATGCCCGTTGTGCAGATTCTGTTGTTTGGCTTCGCCATCAATATGGAAGTGCAAAATATCCGCACCGCCATTTTCGTTCCGTCGCAAGATGCAGTCACTGTGCAGATTAGCCAGCGCATATCGGAAGACCCTTATTTCGAGATGCGCGGATACGTTCACTCGCCGCAAGAGATTAACGAGCGTTTGCAGCGTGGCGAGCTGGATTTGGTGGTAGTTTTCGAAAATAATTTCAATCAAAACCTCGTTCATTCCAAAAAGGTGCAGCTGCAAGTCATTACCGACGCTTCCGATCCCAATATGGGAACCATTGCGGCAAGTTATGTGGCGGCAATTGTGGGCGAATACCAAAAAGAGTTGCTGCGCGCGGATAATTTTCCGTATCAAATCGATGTGAAAAGCAAACCGCTCTACAACCCCGAAATGAAATCGGCACACACCTCTGTGCCGGGCATTATGGGGCTGGTGCTGATGATTATTTGCGCCATCATGACATCTATTTCCATTGTTCGCGAAAAAGAGCGCGGAACTATGGAAGTGCTTATGGCGTCGCCCCTCAAACCGGCTACCATCCTCATTGCCAAAACCATTCCCTACTTGGCGCTCTCGCTGGTGAACTTGGCAACAATACTCGTTTTGTCGGTTTTCGTGCTTCACGTGCCCATTCAAGGCAGTTTGGCGCTGCTTGTTTTCATTTCGTTTCTGTTTATTTTTCTGTCGCTTTCGCTCGGGCTGCTCATCTCAACCGCTGTAAACACGCAGGTTGTGGCGGTGCTTATTGCCGGAATCGGGCTTATGATGCCGATACTTATTCTTTCGGGCATGATTTTCCCCATCGGCAATATGCCGTGGCTGCTTCAATGGCTGTCGGTGGCGGTTCCGGCACGATGGTTTATTAGCGCGGTGAAAAAAGTGATGATTGAGGGATTGGGATTTTCGTACGTGATAAAAGAGGTGGGCATTCTTTTGGGAATGATTTTTCTTTTTGTGGGATTGAGTATTGCAAACATTAAAAACCGATTGTGATGGGACAGTTAAAGTTTCTGATAGAGAAAGAGTTTAAGCAGATTATGAGAAACGCCATCATCCCGAAAATGATTGTGGGTTATCCCATTATGGTGTTGCTTATTTTTCCGTGGGCGATAAATTTCGAGGTAAAAAACATCAAAATTCACGTGGTGGACAATGCCAAAAGCGTGTATTCGCAACGGCTGGTAAATAAAATTGACGCGTCGGCCTATTTTGTTCTTACCGATGTTTCAAACGATTTCAACCAAGCGATGGACGACGTAAAAAAGGCAAATTCGGACATCGTGCTGGAAATTCCTTCCACATTCGACCGCGATATGGTGAAAGAACGCCGCGCCAACGTAATGATTTCGGCAAACGCCGTAAACAGCACGCAAGGGCTATTAGGAACCAACTACTTAACGCATATCATCAACGACTTTTCCGATGAACTTCGCGCCGAAATCGCCCCTGCCCTCGCGCTTTCCAACGCGCCGCGCATAGAACTCGTTACCGATTACCGCTACAACAAAAAACTGGATTACGCCACGTTTATGCTTCCGGCATTTATCGTGCTGATGATCACGCTTATATGCGGTATTTTGCCGTCGCTCAACATCGTTATCGAAAAAGAGACCGGAACCATTCAGCAAATCAACGCCACGCCCGTGCGGAAAGTCAATTTTATTTTGGCAAAACTCATTCCGTATTGGATTATCGGGCTCATTATCTTGTCGATATCGTTTGTTTTGATTTGGCTGGTTTACGGATTGATTCCGTCGGGAAGTTTTCTCACGCTTTATGCCGGCGCGGTGGTTTTCATTTTCGGGATAACCGGAATGGGCATCATCATTTCCAATTATTCCGATACGTTGCAGCAATCTATGTTTTTGGTTATGTTTTTTATCCTCATTATCATATTGTTGAGCGGAATTTTTACGCCCGTTTCCGGAATGCCCGTTTGGGCGCAATCCATCGCTTACGCCAATCCGCTCACCTATTTTATCGAAATTATGCGCTTGGTTTACCTGAAAGGCAGTACATTTGCAGATATTTCGAAACCTATTCTTATGCTCGGCGCGTTTGCGGTTGTGCTGAACAGCTGGGCGGTGATTAGTTATAAGAAAAGAGGATAGTAAATAATTGATAATTAAAAATTTATAATTCAAAATGAGAAAAAACATCGTATTCTTATTCGCGCTTGTAGCCGTTTTTTCAATGGTTACATTGTCGTGCATGGCGCAGGAAAAACAGAAGCAGATTAAAACCACCCAAGAGCAGGCGTTGGCGCTTCACGATAAACTGATGGCATCGTTCAATCCCAAGTGGGGAACGCAGGAGCCTGCGCCAAGCGATTATCCCGAATATTATGCCGGAGCTTTTATCGACAACGACAACCGTTTTGTGGTACAGGTGGTGGGAAATACCGAGGCGCATCGCGCGACCCTTGCCAAGATATTGGGCAGCAACGATTTCCTGATGGAATCGTGCACCTATTCTTATCGCCAATTGATGACGGTGATGGACAAAATCGACCGATTTATTGCCGACCGCTCTGTGCCGAACAACCATCCGGTAGTGGAAAACTTCTCCGGCGCCATGGCAGACGTTTTCGAAAATCGGGTTGTGGTTACCCTTTTGAAAGTGAACGACAAAATTATTCAGGCATTTAAAAAAGATGTTACCGATTCGCCCACGGTTATCTTTAAAGAGGGAAAATTGCTGTTTTCGGGAGAGGAAGAATAAGTTTTTTCGTGGGGCGATATGCGTAATTTAAGTATGTTAAAAACAGGAGTTATTGCTTCATTTTGTAGTTGAATAACAGGTATTGCGCAATGGAATTACAATGATAACATCTTGATAAACAATTGATTTCTGGCAATTGTGAAAAGATATTGATGATTATGGTGGAGAGTTGAAAAAGTTGCGTATATTTGTGAGTTACCAGAAATGCCTATCCGACACGCTTACGGCTTGCTTCAAACCTTTTAATAAGTTCACTGAACAAAACGTCTGGGTCATGTTTAAAATCTACTGGCACACGCAAAGACCAAGCCTTGCCACCACTCTCACATAATTTAGAAATCCATTCCGAACATTTTGCTACCAATTCAGTGTCTGACAAAGGCACTTCTGGTAACACCTAAGGTTTCGTTGTGCCCGCAGGGCAAGCAATGAAACCGATGTTGAAC
>CAZKZB010000125.1:0-3542 GCA_964557135.1 uncultured Petrimonas sp.
TAAAATCCGAAAGTTGACATCAATGTACCGTCATAGGCATATTTCAAAATAAATTTCCCCTGTGCATTTTTATCGTACGTATAACGGTTTCCGACAAACTTTTTATCCGGATCGAAAAACGGAAGCAGCAACCAATCGCGTGTCGGATATGTATGATTTAAATCGGATACGATGGTAGCTTTATTGATTACAGCTGCTCCAAGGCTCAAATTCCGTAATTTCAAGTTGTTTCCGATTAGATAATTCAAGCTGCTGTTACCTGCGACGATTTGAATTTCAACTTCTTTATTGCTGTAACTCAAAATCACTTCCTTGCCTTTGATGATTACCTCCGTATCGCTGATAAGGATAGCAGTTCTGTTTTCAAAGCGCGACAGACTGTTCAGTCGATTCATATGCTTATAAATTGTCGCATTTACCGGATTTTCGAGCGACAAAGTAATATTCAGTGTATAATCTCCCGATTTGGTAAAAAACGGGTTTTCACTTACCGTTTTACACGAAAATTTTTCGGGCAATACGGCTTCTTGCCCGTCTATAAATAGCTGAGTCATGATCTTGAAATATTTTTCTTCATACGGTTATACATATCGTTCGCCTGTTTGCTTCCGCCCTTTCCTTCGATGTAAGTTTCTGCGACGATAGGATCCTCTAATTTCTGTCGCAATTTCTCATTTACTTCTGCGGAACGATTGAGCGCGGTAACCAGCGCACCGTTGTCGTCCAAGTGTTCCGATATCGGATTAAACTTCGAAAGTGCGTCGCTCACGGCACGGCGGTGTGTGTGCTCGTTATAATCTAGCGCGGTTTGAAAATCACTCTCTGTTAAGCTGCCGATGGTGTTGTTACGCTGTGCCTGATCCACCACGTCAAAAACTTTCCGTACAACCGGATTGGCAACGGCAAAGCGGTTTCCTACGAATTCGCCACGATGTACGGGACCGTCTTCCTCGTACCACATTCCCGGTCGAGTATAACCGCCACGGGCGTAACCCTCCTTGGCTGCGTCTCGCTGTTGTTTGGCGATAGCAATTTGCGAAGCGCCAAAAAGCACGGCCGCGCCGGCTGCAATTGGCCCCAAAATATGCCCGACTAACGGGATGCTTGCGGCTGATTTATAGGCTTCCATGGCCGCCAATGCCGTGCTTGAAATCACGTTCGCGACTGTTATAATGAATTGTTTATCGGCATATTTGGCGCGAACGGCGTGAATAGCGGCTTCTTTTTCTTCCTCCAATTTGGCAACTTTGGCTTTGTTGTTGCCGGCGGCCTTAATCATTTTGTCATACTTCCGCTCTACTGACATTTCTTCGGCACGCTGGAACCCATCAATAGCCGCTCCTAAATCAGCGGTAATATTCCGAATTTCTTCGGAAACATTCATGTATTTGCCTAAATATTTGTCTAAGTATTCTTCACGTAATTCGTAAATAGCTTCTTGGTATTCTTCTTCGCTTATCAGTCCGTATTCGTGACGAAGATCGAGCAATCCCTTTTCGTTACTGAATGTTTTTTCAAGTTCAATTTCTTCAATAGGTTCTTCTTGCGGACGTTTTTTCACAGACTCCAACATCTGCTTTTGAATATCTTCAGCAGTTTTATAACGTCGGTTTACTTCCGCAATCATTGAGTCGGTAAATTGCATTTCTGCATCCGTAGTATCAGCATTAAATTGCTTACGCGCCTCGATTAACGCTGCGAGGTATCGTATTTCGGCTAAATAAGATTCCCGCTGATATTCTTCTTCAGATAACCGTTTATCCAATAAGCTTTTTTTCAAATCGAGAATTTGGCGATCGTAGCTGTTTTTAAGTTGAGTTTCGCGCTCTTTGAGCGGATCAGTAACCTTAGCACTTTTTCCAGAATCCGGAGTAACAGTACTGGTGACTTCGTCAACTGTATTTTTCTTAGTGTTAATTTCATGTTGTGCTTTGGAAAGTTGTTCATACTCTTTTCGAACTAATCTTGTTTTTTCACGCTGGTTTTCCAATTGTTTAGACAACATATTGAAATTCACATCATCTATCCATGATTTATCTGAAGAATTTCGCTTATCGTTCAATTCGGCGTGCTTGATTTCTAACTTGTTTAGAATTTCTTCTTCATTTCGAAGTTGTTTAATTTTCGCAATATAAGCGCTTTCAGCCTTATCCTTATTTTCTAAAATTGATTCATTTAGATTCTTATAAACTGATATTTGTTTATCAATGCTTTCTATCTCGCCCTTTATTATCTGAATTTTTCTATCTGCGAGATTTCTAATTTCAGATCCCGCGCCAGCAGCTCGTTCTTGTTGTATGAAAATCTGTTCTTCTTTTGCTAACCTTTGAGAATAAAGTTCACTCATTTTGTCTCCTATAGCTTTTTGCCTTGCGTTTTCCATCAAAGCTTTAGTATATTTCTCAACAGAAATTCTTGCTGCATCAGTATTTATATTCTCTAAATTTAAATTGCCGAGATATTCAGGAGCAATCTCATTTAATTTTTTTATGGCCTCAATTCGTTCATCTTTTGAAATTTTCTCGTTTCTTGCAACACTAAGCAATAAATCTAACTCCGCGCGTTCACGTCCAACTGATTCAGCAACTTTTTTGTTAATCTCGATCATTGCTGTGGATTGAGTGAGTAATTTCTCATTGTTTCTTGAAAGTTTATAAACAGCATAACCCACACCGGCAAGAAGGGTAATAAGCAATCCTAACGGATTTAATTTAGTCGTTGCCCAAAGTGCTTTTAAGGAAGCATTTAATTGTTTAGCCGACCCACTGGAAGCAACAAAACGTAACGCCAAAATTGTTTGTTGTGCTGCCTCTTTTTGGCTTGCTAAAAACAACTTTAGTTTTTCTTTTGTAAGATGTTTTGTCCAAAATGCAGAAATTTTCAGACCTGCGTTATATGTAGCATAAACAGTCGCTAAATAGAGAATATATTTCCCGTATTTACTCAAAAAATCAAGTAGTCCGGGCAACAACTTTACCAAATAAGTAACGTAATTGGTGCTTTTGAGCAACGCCGGATTAAGTCTGCGCCCGAGTTCTTCGGCGGCATCTTTAAACGCTTTTTTTCGTTTCTCAAGCTGAGCGGCAGCGTTTTCGTTTTTTACATTGTATTCGTTGGTGAGCGAAACGCCTTCCCTGAAAGCGTCGTTTGATATCCGCTGCGCTTCATCAATCTTTTCGATGTTGGTTGCAAGCGAAGAGAGAACGCCCACGGCGCGTGCGCCGTCGAGTCCCATTTCTTGAAATACCGGTATAAGCTGCTGAAACCCGCCTTTATCTGAGAGTGCCCGGAGAACCGTTTTAATTGCTTCGTTGGTATCGGTTCTAAGCAGTTGGTTAAATTTGCTCACTTCCAGTCCGGCGATACGGGCAAATTTTTCGGGTTCGCCCATCAACTTCATAATGAACTTTTGCAAAGCTGTAGCCGACATCTCGACAGCTTGCCCGCTTTGGTCAAGCGCAGAAGCATAGCCTAAAATATTTTGCACGGATATTCCGGCCTGTGATGCCACACCGCCTAAACGCTGCGTGAAATTCACCAAA
>CAZKZB010000126.1:0-3526 GCA_964557135.1 uncultured Petrimonas sp.
ATAAATCAATTGAATATGCAGCTTGAATTTCCGTTATATAGACGTCGGGTTAATATCGGCTAATCCAGCCGAACAAAAACGATATATCGGCAACGATAAGCATAGGTGCAGAAATGAGCAAGGAGTTAGTAGCCGAAATAAAAAAAAGAAATGATGAAATACAAGAATATAACAAACTTAATAAATTCCCCAAACCATTAATAAAACCCACTCTTTTGCCAAAAGAAAATGTACAAATCGGAAATAACGGAGTTTTAACCGTACAAGCAGGAAAAACAGAATCGTCTAATATTAGTCTCATAATTTCTACGCAAGGACTTATCACTGACTCTCTATATATCTTGCCGCTTATAGTGGCGAAAAAAAATGTTGTTTCTGAAGTGCAAACTCTATATTATATTATTTCTATACGCGATTTTAATGTAAGTAATTTACCTCTTGATGATATTTTCACAACAGTATTTTACGTAAATACCGACGAATACCAACCGCTTATTGCTGGAGTTTTTAAATTGGAAAAAAAACAACGCCGTCCATTTAAATTATTGTGGGAACACACTATCGGTAATATTGTAAATCTTAAAACAGTTACCGTAGGATATGATGTAGTAGCTAACCGCACCCTGCTTAATTTGAGTAAAGACATACAATATGTATTGGAAAATGCATACAAATATATACAACCCTTGCAGGATCAAAACCGCAAAATATGTATATGCATACAGGGCGGCGGCAAGGGCATCGGCTTTTGCAACATGACCGACGCGCAGATTGCCGATTTTACCGCGCAGGTAAAAAAGGTGGTTGTTATGTACAACCTCGACGGCATTAATCTGTGGGACGAAGGCGCCGCCTACGGCAAAGAGGGTATGCCCCCCGCCAACACCACTTCCTACCCCAAACTCATTAAAGCCCTGCGTGAGGCAATGCCCGATAAACTGCTTACGCTGGTGGACAAGGACGAGCCTACCGAATATTTCCACGACGCGGCCGCATGCGGCGGCATAGAGGTGGGTAAATACATCGATTATGCTTGGCACGGCTACAACAGCGAAAAAGAGGTATTGCAAATTGTTGACCCATGGAGTCTTAACAACCCTTACAGTAAATACCAACGCAAACCGATCGCAGGACTATCGGCTGCAAAATACGGATGTATCAATAGTCATATTTACCCGTCAGTGGACGAATCGACATTACTAATGCCCGGATTAGATAATTTAGTAAAATGGAGGCAGGAAGGAAAAAAGCAAAGCAATATCGTTGTTTTTTCCGACCTTATAACCAATCTGCAAGGAAAGTATGAGGGTGCTATGATAAGTACATTAACACAAGTATTTAGCTATTTCCCCGATGACGGGCGTCCTGAAAGGACATACTTATATATGATAGGTGATAGGGATTATGCGTCTTATTACGGGACACTGAGTCCAGAGAATTACGGAAAGTGGCTGAAAGATTGGTAATTATAAACCATACTGTACCGCACGATTGTATCGCGTGGTGTTAAAAACAGTCGGATAACAAATGTCAAAAAAACATGAATAATAAATTATAGCAAACATCCATGGCCAAAATAAAAAAATCGGACACTTGGTTTGATCATTCAATGCAACAACCTCTATCCTAACATTTTGGTCTCCTGCCTGTCGCCGGACAGGTTGGCTCTAAAACAAATACAGATGAAAAAAACAAAAACATATCACAAATTAGGGGAAATATTGTCCCCCCGCATGTACAGACGTAGCATGCTGTACAGACGTAGCATGCTACGTCTCTACGGTGTTGCCCTGATTATTACCGTCCTCACTGCTTGCGACAGCAAAGACTATCGCTTAGATTCACCTTTCGACAACGTAGTGTACCTCAACGTGGCGGAAATTAAGAATGTGGACAATTTCACGTTCAAACGAACATTGGATACCGGAAAAAGGGAAATCGCCGCCGTGCTGGCTTTCCCCTCCGATAACGACGTGAACGTAAGTTTTGCCGTGGTTCCGGCATTGGTGGAAGAATACAACACCAAACACGGAACCGACTTTCCGATGCTTGCCGC
This sequence comes from uncultured Petrimonas sp., assembly GCA_964557135.1. GTDB lineage: Bacteria > Bacteroidota > Bacteroidia > Bacteroidales > Dysgonomonadaceae > Petrimonas. The sequence goes on from CAZKZB010000126.1 coordinate 2,057, forward strand.
CAAGTACTACAAACTTTCGGCGCAAGAGGCGGTTATAACCAAAGGCGAAACGGTTTCCAAGCCCGTAAGCATCGATTTTTCGGCGCTCACCGAGCTCGAAATTGACGCCCGCTACCTGCTTCCGGTAACCATCGGCGGCCTGTCGGGCGACGTGAAACCGCTGGACGGTTCCAAAACCGTGTGGTACGTGGTTACCCGTTCGAGTGCTATTACCACCGCCGTGAGTCTCAAAAGCAACTATTTCGAAGTGCCCGGCTTCGACCTTGGCAGTCCCACCGCCGAAGTGGTGAACAACCTCACGCAGATGACCTACGAAGCCATTATCCGCGTAAATAATTTCGAGAACAATATTTCGTCTATCATGGGTATCGAGCAGTACTGCCTGCTGCGCGTAGCCGACTCGGGCTTCCCGCGCAAACAGTTGATGTTTTGCAGCCCGGGCGACATTAAATTCCCCAAAGCGGACAAAAGCAAGGAACTGACCGAAAAAACGTGGTATCACGTGGCGGTAACCTACGACACCGAAAATAAAACCGCCGTCATGTACGTTGACGGGCAGGAGCAGAGCCGCATCGAAGAGTACGGCAACGGCGCTCCGGTGAATTTGGGCAAGCAGGAACGCGGCAAGAGCTTTATGTTTAAAATAGGGCACTCCTACGGCGAACCCGACGATATGAGCCGCGAATTGGACGGCGAAATTTGCGAAGTGCGCGTGTGGAACGTGGCGCGCTCGCAGAAAGAGATTTGGAAAAGCATGTACGACGTTGATCCGCAAACACCCGGCCTGAAAGCCTATTGGAAGTTCAACGAGGGCGAAGGCAATATCGTGAAAGACCAAACCGGCAACGGAAACGACGCCGTGGCGCACAACAAAGCCGTGTGGCCCGACGGTATTGAAGTGCCGAAGAAAAACGAGTAGGCAGTTTCTAAGAATGGATTTGATTGTGGCGGTAAAGTTTTTTGCCACCACAATTTATTTTGTTCCGGCGCGTATCGTATTTCCGCGTAGAGACACATTGAATGTGTCTCCCAAAAATTGTACATGGGTTTTCACGTAGAAACACATTGAATGTGTCTCATCGAAAAAATGTGTCTTATTGAAATATGTTCGGGTTAATGTGAAACGCAGGCACTGCAGGTTGAGTAATACGTAAAAAGAAGTTGGTGAAAATAACACACTATGTTGAAGTAAATTAGCCCGCGACTCCCCCCTTGACCTCTCCCTAAATCTCTCTCCACAAGAGAGGGACTTGCGGGCAGCGGCCAATTACCCTTAGCCCGCAGTCCTTCCCCTTGTAGGGGGAAGTTAGAAGGGGGTGGGACAGTTGCGTAGGTCATATTTTCACTATTTGTCATAATAATACCAACTTATTTTCACACGTTACTAACGCAAGACGCAATCACAGCCTCTCGGAAAACCGTGTAGAAAGTTGATTTCTAAACCCGTTATCACAAAACTGCCCGCGGATT
>CAZKZB010000127.1:0-3400 GCA_964557135.1 uncultured Petrimonas sp.
AAGACCTTCCGGGTGTACGTTATCACATTGTTCGCGGAACATTGGATACTGCCGGCGTTAGCGGCCGTACTCAGCGTCGTTCCAAATACGGAGCTAAGCGTCCTAAACCGGGAGCAGCGGCAAAAAAATAACCGCAAACTTCGGTAAACGCGCTTTAATTTAATTCATATTTAATAATGTAAAATCGCTGTTGAAATTTTTGGGAAAAGCTACTACAGGTTGAGTAAATAATTCAGTGGAATTGTTGAAGACAAATAAACGGCAACCAAACACAACACAAATTAGTTAAAACAATGAGAAAAACAAAACCTAAAAAAAGACAGGTTCTGCCCGATCCTGTTTTTGGTGATGTACGGGTAACAAAATTTGTTAACCACTTGATGTACGATGGAAAGAAAAGTATCTCCTACGACATTTTCTATTCCGCGTTAGAAACCGTAAAGGCAAAATTGCCTAACGAAGAAAAATCGGCTCTCGAGATTTGGAAAGCCGCATTAGATAATATTACACCGCAGGTTGAAGTGAAGTCACGCCGGGTTGGCGGAGCAACATTTCAGGTGCCTACCGAAATACGTCCCGAAAGAAAAGAATCCGTTTCAATGAAAAACCTTATCCTTTACGCTCGTAAAAGAGGAGGTAAAACGATGGCCGACAAACTGGCTGCCGAAATTGTGGATGCTTTTAACAGTCAGGGCGGATCATTTAAGCGAAAAGAAGATATGCACAGAATGGCTGAAGCTAACAGAGCTTTTGCCCACTTCAGATTTTAAAGAACAGCAAGGTAAAAAAGATGGCTAAAGGTTCAAAAGAAACATTAATTTTCACTCGCAATCTCGGCATTATGGCTCACATCGATGCCGGAAAGACAACTACGTCGGAACGTATTCTATTTTATACGGGATTAACCCATAAAATAGGTGAAGTGCACGACGGAGCTGCCACCATGGACTGGATGGAGCAGGAACAAGAGCGTGGTATCACCATCTCTTCGGCTGCAACCACAGCGAGTTGGAAATATAATGACAAAACATACAAAATAAACTTGATTGACACCCCGGGACACGTGGACTTCACCGTAGAGGTTGAACGCTCCCTGCGTATTCTCGACGGAGCCGTAGCGGCATTTTGCGCCGTAGGCGGAGTTGAGCCGCAATCGGAAACCGTGTGGCGTCAGGCAGACAAATACAAAGTGCCCAGAATTGGTTACGTGAATAAAATGGACCGTTCGGGCGCGAATTTTTATGAAGTTGTTCGTCAGGTAAAAGAAGTACTGGGTGCAACTCCGTGTCCGATTCAAATCCCCATCGGCGCTGAAGAAAACTTCAAAGGCGTGGTGGATTTGGTTACAATGAAAGCGTTGTATTGGCACGATGAAACCATGGGCGCCGAATATCACGTAGAGGAAATTCCGGCAGAGTTGATGAGTGAAGCCAACGAGTGGAGAGAAAAAATGCTCGAAACCATCGCCGAATTTGATGATGCGTTGATGGAGAAATTCTTCGACGATCCAAACACTATCACCGAAGATGAGATAAGAACAGCAATAAGAAAAGGAACACTTGCCATGCAAATGAATCCGATGATTTGCGGTTCGTCCTTCAAGAATAAAGGTGTTCAAACATTGTTGGATGCGGTTTGTGCTTACTTGCCCAGTCCGCTTGATACAGATGCAATTGAAGGGGTTGATCCCAGAAATACGGACAAAGTGGTGGTTCGCCACCCCGATCCGAATGAGCCTTTATCGGCGCTTGCATTTAAGATTGCTACCGACCCGTACGTAGGCCGTCTTTGTTTCTTCCGCGTTTATTCGGGAGAATTAGAAGCCGGCTCTTATGTTTACAATCCGCGCTCGGAAAAGAAAGAGCGTATTTCGCGTCTGTTTCAAATGCACTCCAACAAGCAAAACCCGAAAGAGTTTATCGGTTGCGGCGATATAGGCGCCGGAGTTGGATTTAAAGATATTCGCACGGGCGATACGCTTTGCGACGAGAAAAACCCCATCGTTCTGGAGTCGATGGACTTCCCCGATCCCGTTATCGGAATCGCGGTTGAACCCAAAACCCAGAAAGATTTGGATAAACTTTCGGTAGGTTTGGCGAAATTGGCCGAAGAAGACCCCACGTTCACCGTTAAATCGGACGAAGAAACCGGTCAGACCGTTATTTCGGGAATGGGTGAGCTTCACCTCGAAATTATTATCGACCGCTTGAAACGCGAGTTTAAGGTGGAAGCCAACCAGGGACGACCACAAGTTTCATACAAAGAAGCTATCACCAAACCGGTTGAGTTGCGTGAGGTGTACAAAAAACAGACCGGAGGTCGTGGTAAATTTGCCGATATTATTGTTCGCGTAGAACCGGCTGATGCAGACTTCGAAGGTGAATTGCAATTTATCGATGAAGTTAAAGGCGGTAATATTCCAAAAGAATACATTCCGTCTATTCAGAAAGGATTCCAGCGTGCTATGAAAAACGGCGTTCTTGCCGGGTACGCACTCGACCAACTGAAAGTAACCGTAATCGATGGTTCGTACCACCCGGTTGACTCCGATCAGTTGTCGTTCGAAATTTGTGCTATTCAAGCATTCAAGAGCGCGGCTGAAAAAGCAGGCCCTGTTCTGAAAGAGCCGATTATGAAAGTGGAGGTGGTTACCCCCGAAGAAAGCATGGGCGATGTGATTTCCGACTTGAATAAGCGTCGCGGACAGATTGAAGGAATGGAGTCAAACCGTTCGGGAGCCCGCATCGTGAAGGCAAAAACACCGCTTTCTGAAATGTTCGGATATGTAACTTCGTTGCGTACCATTACATCGGGAAGAGCAACTTCTACCATGTCTTTCGACCATTTCGAGGAAGTATCGCCTTCTATCGCCCGTCAAGTGTTGACGGAAGTATCCGGTCGTGTTGATTTGATTAAATAAACATTATTTATAAATAAAATGAGCCAAAAAATCAGAATTAAACTGAAATCCTACGATTATAGCCTGGTTGACAAATCGGCCGAGAAAATCGTAAAAACCGTAAAAGCTACGGGTGCAGTTGTAAGCGGTCCTATTCCCTTGCCCACGCACAAACGCATATTTACCGTGAACCGCTCAACATTCGTGAACAAAAAATCGCGCGAGCAATTCGAACTTTCGTCTTTCAAACGGTTGATCGATATTTACAGCTCAACAGCGAAAACCGTTGACGCGTTGATGAAACTTGAATTACCGAGTGGGGTAGAAGTAGAAATTAAAGTATAAGACAACCTCCAGCCCCCAAAGGGGTTTTGGGAAAGTCAAATTTTTAGAAAATAATAATCATTCGCTTCCTTATCTTCCCTCTTTAGGGGAATTGAGGGGGTTATTAAACAACAGAGAAATGCCAGGATTAATTGGAAAAAAAATCGGAATGACATC
>CAZKZB010000128.1:0-3274 GCA_964557135.1 uncultured Petrimonas sp.
GCTTGGGTATTACAAAAACGAGGAAGCCACTAAAGCTGCTTTCACTGACGACGGCTGGCTAAAAACCGGCGACCTGGGATTATTGGATAAAGATAACTTTGTATTTATAAAAGGAAGAAACAAAAATATGATTCTCGGCTCTTCGGGGCAAAACATTTATCCCGAGGAGATTGAAGATAAGTTAAACAATTTACCCTGTGTTTTAGAGTCGCTTGCGGTGGAAGAAAACGGTAAAATCGTCGCCCTAATAGTTCCCGATACTGAAGCACTGAAAACAGAAAACATATTGCCTGAACAATACAACTTTTTCTTCGAAAACAAGATAAAGGAAATAAACACCAAACTGCCTAATTACAGTAAAATAGCTTCGCTAAGATTGCAAACCGAAGAGTTTGAAAAAACCCCTAAACGAAGTATAAAACGATTTAAGTATCAGAAGTAAAACAAACGGGATGCAAAAAATTTAACACTTCGCATCCCGTTTTCCTATTTTCTCTTTTAAAAATTACTTTTCAATCCATTTACTCAATTCATCAATTAGCTGCCTCGCCTGTATGGGCATCGGCGGGTTCATATCTACAATTTTTCCGGTTTTGTCCATTATCATATAGGTCGGAAAAGAATTGATGCCTAAACGTCGTTCCAGCATTGCCTGCTGGTTTTCGGGTAAATTATAGTGTACCACATTTTCGCCTGTAAGGTCATATTCCTTGATTACATTTTTCCAAGAATCTTCGGGAGAACGATTGGCAAAATACATAAACACCACATCTTTATCCTTTAGGGCTTCTTTCACTTTGCCCACATATTGCATTTGTTCTTTGCACGGACCGCACCATACACCCCAAAAATCGATATAAATTGTTTTTCCGAGATAAGGCTCCGTAAGTTTTTTCAGCAATTCATCGGCATCTTTGGCTTCCGCAAGATGATCGGTGCGCTTGAGCGATTCAATGTAGCGAATGCTTTGACCCTGCAATTCGACATATTTATCTTGTTCTCGCTGTAATAAGCTTATGAAATTTGAGTTCTTAATTCTTTTATTTAGCAAATTTAATTCTACACTGTCAAGTGGCTTTCTTTGCCTGTTGTAGAGACTAAACGCATATTGTAATAAGACCAAATCTCTTGTAACATCAGACATTTCTAATGAATCTATTGGAGCAAACTCTTTGTTGAACAGTATTTTTTTGCTCACTTTTTTCCACTCGGTTTCATACAGTTGGTTGAAAACGGAATCGTCTGCTATTTCGTTGAAAATTTTTATGTGTTTTTCGAACGGCTCCATTTCCTTTGCCACAAAAGCAGAGTCCTTTCCTTCTGTATGTAATACAATTCCCAAACTCAACGCGTCCCATGCTTTCTCAATAGCTTCTAACTGTGTATTGGTAAGTGAATAGACGCCTTGTTTGTCAAAATATTTCATGGCATCTATCTGGTTATTTGACACCACTCTTCGGTTGTTAAACACATCCTTATAGTATCCGGTATAATCTCTCAAAAAACTACTTACATTTCTATTCGATGTATGTGGCATTGGCAAATTTTTGAAAATGCTGTCCGCCTTATATAAGTAATTGGAACTAAATCTCTCGTTTTTTGCTCTGTTTAAGTTAAATCTGTTCTGCATCAAATAAAATCCCAACTCAAGCAACTCATCTTTTGTCTTGAAATACTTAAACCGCTCGGATTGAATAGGATTTCTAGCAATATACTGGTTTAAATTCTCCAACTTTTGTTGATAAATAGCATTGCAGGTAGCAAGATATTCATCAGGCGTACCCTCAAAATTAGAAAAATAAGGATAGTTTTCAATTTTTGTCGCAAACTGATGAGCGGTAATTTCACGATGTATGCGTGCATTTTTACCCATTTGCCACACAACCGCGTTACTATGCCCCCACAAATTTCTTGCACCGCTATAATTGATACACAGAAAATATGTTTCGCCCGGCTCTACAACATCGGTTAAATAACTACGTTCCCAGTCAAGGTAGATTTGCGTGGTATTTAATACCGGAAATTTCACGGTAAAAAGTCCGTTTTCGTCAATATCCGCAAAATATTCATCTTGTTTATCGGTCAAAAAATTGGGTACAATTACCTCAAAAGGTATCTGTTTGTTCGGATTATTTTGCACATATCCGCTTATGGTAACCGTATCGGTTCTGTAACCGTTATCGGCAAAAGGCTTTACATCGGGAAACGCGTACGATTGTGGTTTGGTAAAATAGACAAGTGTTTGCGTGTTTTTACCGTCTTTTAGTTCACATTGCGAAAGGTCCTTACCTTTGATATTTATCTGAATTTGCTGTTTTTCAGTGTCTCTTCGCAACTCAACGGTATAGTTCTGTTTTTTGCGATGCGTAACTTCGTACTGCCACGCCCGATTCTGATAAACCGCTATTTTATCGAAAAAGCCGATTATCCATTCATTCGATTTCGGGTCGCACCATGTGCCGTAAAGCAGGTTTTGTTCTGCCGATACCGGCATCGGACGGAAAAACTCGGGACTTTGATTAAACACCAATTTCAGCAAATTATCTTCTTCGCGCGAAATATAAATCAACCGATATTCGTTATTCTTCTCAACCAATGCCCGAAACTCTTTCTTCAGGTATTCGCCCATCCAATGTATATTCCACGTCTCTCCATTCCACGAAAGTTTGTTTTTTGCAACAGACAACGGTTTTCGCACGTCGTTGCCCGATATCCAAACTCCGTCAATAATTTTGTTGTATTTCAAAATAGGAAAAACGTCGATATCGGGATCGTTGTCAAATCGGGCGCAATGCAAAACATTGTTGTTGTGGCTGAATCTTACCTCGGCTTTATTATCGGCAAGCAAGTCTATGACAACACTTCCGCTTCTGCGGTTGGGAAATGTGAGGAAAACGGTGTATCGATTTCCGGCTTGTGTCACACTATCGGCTTTGGCGAGATCGTAAAAACTTTCAATAAAGTTTTTGCCAATGTGCAATCCGTTCCAATCGCCCTTCTTATCCACGTGAAACTGCCAAAATCCGTGTAGATTTTCCGGAACGGTTTTAAATGTTTTTTGTGCTGAACCGTGAGCGGAAAGCAAGAAGAAAAAATTTATAAATAATGTTGTTCGAAAGAAATTTATTTTACTCATAATTTTTTTTTAAATGGTTTAACCCTTATCTTCATTTTTCTTACAACGAAAACCTATTTCCCGCCCCAATAAATTTGGTGTATTTATCGGAGTTGAAAACATAATAAAAAGCGCCGCGTTTAGACGAAGATTTATCTT
>CAZKZB010000129.1:0-3247 GCA_964557135.1 uncultured Petrimonas sp.
AAAATTATTAAATTTGTAACATGAAATTGAACGAAATAAGACTTGGTAATTTATTTTATCCGATTGATAAAAGTAAAGAAATACATCTACCTGTTAATATTCCATTTAAAGTATGGAGTGTTGGCCCAACGAGCGTGAAAGCGTATGAATCAACTAAAGAGCCAACACAGTTATTAAACAGTGATTTAGTAGACTTTAGAAGTGATGAAATTGCAGGTATTCCAATTACCGAAGAAATACTTTTGAAATATGGATTTGTCAAAAGTGCAAATTTTAAATTTATCCATCCGCTTGATGATTCTTACACCATTATTAAGGGCGAAGGATTTTATGTATCAAATGTATTATACGAAGTGAAATATATTCATCAGCTTCAAAACATACATTTTGCTCTTACTGGAAAAGAATTAGAATAGCTCATAGGTTAACTCTGGATTTATCAACCGCCCGGCGCATTCTGCGCTCGGCGGTTTTTTTTGTCCTTTTCCTGCCCGGCATATCCGCTTATTTTTGTGCAAAAACAAGCATCGATATGATATTTTCAAAAGAAAAATGGGAAAAAGCCGGTGAGATTAAACCGTTTATCAGCGTATCGCGTTCCATGGAATTCGAAACGGTGGAAGCGCCGCTTAAAAGCGCGTTCGATAAGTTTATCCGCCCGCTGCTGGGTTTACCGATGACGGAAAGATTAACCGAAATCTATGCTTCCGTATCGCCAACGAATGAAGAAGAAAGGTTGTTGGAACTGGCGCAATCGGCTAACGCTCGATTGGCGTTCTGGGATAATTACGACGAAATGCAGATGCTAATCGGAAGCAGCGGAACACTCAGACAGGAAAGCGATCAGGCAAAAACGCCGTACAAGTACCAGGAGCAGGCACTGAAACGAAGCTGGAAAGAAAAGGGTTTCAACGCGCTGGACGATCTGCTGAAATACCTGGAAGAAAACAAAACGGATTTCACGCCATTTATACAATCGGAATACTATACCGAAAACAAAAAAGCCATCGTTCGCAATACGGCCGAGATTGACAAATACTATTTTATAAACGGCAGCCGGTTGATTTACCTACGGCTCAAGCAACACATGCATAATGTCTCCATCGGGCTAATCAAATCGCGCATCGGCGCATCGGTTTACGACGAGCTGATAACCGAAATTGCCAAAGATACCCCGGAACAAAAATACACCAAACTTCGCGAAGCGCTTATTCCGGTAGTCGTGTTGTATTCACTTTCCCGTTTAGTAAAGGAAACCGGAAGCATCACCGAAAAAGGGTTGTTTTTCGATTCGCTTTCGGGTGCCGCGTCGGATAACGAACACGATCACCAGCCGGTGAGCGACGAGCGCATCATGATGCAGGCAAATATGCTTGACGCCGATGCTATTACCTATTGGAAAATCGCGGAAAAGGTGTTGAGAGCCGATTTCGAATACACATCCAACGCCGGCACGTTGATTCCGAAACGGAATAATAACAACAAACGAAGTTTCTGGGCATGAGAAAACTGAAAATCGAATACAAACGGTTTTTCTTTTTTCGGAAAACGCGTCAATTGGAAATTCCGGAACGGTGGCACGAACTCAATCGGGAGCAATTCTCCGTTTGCAGCGATATCTACCTGAAGCCGGTTACCGACGTGCAGTTTGTTTCGCGGTTTTTCGGCGTTCCAAAACGGGTGGTAAAAAAACTTTCCAAATTCGAGTTGTATAAACTCACCGAGCTTTGCACCTTCGCTGCCCGGCCCAACGGGGCGGTAAATTTCTTTTATATGCCCGCTATCCCGGGTACCGGATTGCATTCGCCCAAGCCCAAGTTTCGCGATGTAAGCTTTGAGCAATTCGCCATTTTCGACACGTACTATTTTATGTATGTCAGGGACCAAGGCGACAATGATCTTTGCCGTTTTATTGCCGCTCTCTATTTGAAGCCCGGTGAAGATGTTACCGATATCGATTTCGAAAAGCGAGTGAAATTCGTTCGAAAACACGTGGATGAAGCTACACAAAACGCCATTTTTATGAATTATACTTTTGTTCGTAAGTGGTTGGAAAAGCCGTTTCCGCATCTTTTTGAATCGAAACCGGAGGAAGATCGGGAAAGCAGAAAAAAACGTGTAGAGAAACAACAGGATGTTTCACTGCCAAACTGGATAGAGATCCTCGATGCCTTCGTGGGTGATGACATCCTGAATTACGAGAAATACAAGAAAACCAACTGCATTTTGATGTTCAAGCGCATCAATGCGCGGATTAAAAACCATAAAACCGTATGACATGGCCGATTTACTGAATGATTTTACTGCTTATATCGAGTCGCTTTGCGTGAAACACGTGGATGTAAAACACAACCACAACGGTGAACAGCATTTTGTTGAACTAAGCACCGATAAAATGATGCAGGAACTGAAAACGCTTTACTATCCGTTTGTCGCACTCGATAAACTCACGATAACTTATCCCTGGCACGACGATAACCGGCGCAAACGCCGCTATATCGAGATGCTTTTTTTGGATAGTGTGAGCGATGCCGGCGATTTCGCCCGCATTCAGGAAGTGAAAAACAATATGGAGCGTATCGCGGAAGAATTCCTGCTCAAAATCGATGAAGACCGGAAGGATCGGAAAAACTTCCCGTTCCTTCGCGGCTTGGTGATGGACGGCGTTGAACTCAATTACGTAGAAAACGAAAGCGTATCCATGTACGGCGTGCTACTTTCAGCGCAATACGAACTACCTTATCCCGGATGTCTTTCCGAGGGGCGGTTCGATTAATTTATTGTCCTTTTCACAATTTATTAACCCGATTATTTTTGTAGAAAAATTGAAAAATTATGGCGACAATTGAAGATCTGGAACAACAGGCGCAACAAATAAAAAACGAAACGGTTGAAGACAGCAATACGGCTACGCGTATCGGTACATTTTTAGAGAATCTTATTTCTTTTGTGAAGAACTTCAACAGTACCGAAATCGCTTCGCAAGCCGAAGCTGAAGCCAATACCGAGAATACAAAGTCCATGAGCGCCTTACGCGTGTTCCAAAACTGGCTGAAAAACATCACTTCTTATTCTATTTCTGCATTAAACACAACATCAAAAGAAGTTGTGGGAGCGATCAATGAACTGTTTTCCGGTAAATTAGACAAGACGGTTATTAAACAAACAACGGGCGCGTCCGAAACAGACGTTATGAGTCAGAAAGCTGTGTCGGAAGAAATAGCTCAATTAGCGGGCGAAACGATTT
>CAZKZB010000130.1:0-3238 GCA_964557135.1 uncultured Petrimonas sp.
ATGATTCTCATCATAGACGACGATGCCGCCGTTCGTTCCTCACTTTCGCTTTTGTTAAAACGGGCGGGCTATCAAACCGAAGCCGTAAGCTCGCCGCAAGCGGCATTGGATTTTGTGCGCCACACCGCGCCCAAACTGATGCTGATGGATATGAACTTTTCGCTCGCCACAAAGGGAGACGAGGGGCTCGACTTGCTGCAAAAAGTGAAAGTTTTTTGTCCCCAAACGCCTGTAATTCTCATCACGGCGTGGGGTTCTATTTCGCTGGCGGTGCGCGGAATGCAGGCCGGCGCGTTCGATTTTATTACCAAACCGTGGGACAACCGGCAGCTGCTCTCGTCTGTTGCCACCGCGCTCGATTTGGGCAACACAACCCTGTCGGACGAAATTCCCAAAACCCGCAAGGAGTTAGACGCGAAATACAATTTTTCCGCCATTATCGGAAAATCAGACGCACTCATCAACGTTCTTTCCACCGTGGCGCGCATTGCCAACACCAACGCGTCGGTGCTCATCACGGGCGAGAGCGGAACCGGAAAAGAACTCATTGCCGAAGCCATTCATAAAAACAGCCGCCGCTGCAAAGAGCAGTTTGTGAAAGTGAATTTGGGGGGCGTATCGCAAAGCCTTTTCGAGAGCGAGATGTTCGGACACCGAAAAGGCGCCTTTACCGATGCCCACAGCGACCGCGTGGGACGGTTTGAGTTGGCGGACAAAGGAACTATTTTCTTGGACGAAATTGGCGAGTTAGACCAAACCTGCCAAGTGAAAATGTTGCGTGTGCTGCAAGATCAAACGTTCGAAGTATTGGGCGACAGCCGCCCCCGAAAGGTTGATGTGCGCGTGGTTTCCGCCACCAACGCCAATCTGGCTCAAATGGTGCAGGATAAAACCTTTCGCGAAGACCTTTTTTACAGAATCAACCTCATACAAATCTATCTTCCCTCGCTGCGCGAACGCGCCGAAGATATTCCGCTGCTGGCAACGCATTTTGCCAATCGCCAGGCGGCACAAAACAGACTTCCGAAAGTAACGTTTACCTCGGCAGCCTTGGAATTGTTAGAAAAAATGCCTTTCAGGGGAAATATACGCGAACTGAAAAACCTGATTGACAGAACAATACTTGTGAGCGGTAAATCGTTAATCGACGCGAATGATATTCAAACACAAGACGGCACTTCCTTTTCGGCTGCATCAACGGCTATTTCCTCCGGCTTAACGCTGGAAGAGATGGAAATGCAATCCATACGGCAAGCGATGGAGCAGTGTGACGGTAATTTATCGAAAGTGGCGCGGATGTTAGGAATAAGCAGGGCGGCGCTGTACCGGAGAATGGAGAAATACGGTTTGGGCGGCGCAAACCCAGTTTGAACATATAAAAAATAGCTTGGTAAAAATTATACAGTATGTTGAAGTAAATTAGCCCGCAACTCTCCCCTTAAAATAAGGGGAGTACCGCCAACGGCGGGGAGGGGTTTTGAGTGAAAGTCTTGATTTTAAAATCGTAACCCCTCCGCTCGTTCCTCGCTCGTCCCCTTAACTTAAGGGGACAGTTGTGTAGGTCATATTTTCACTAATTATCAAAAAAACACCAACATATTTTTTACCCATTATTTGAACGCATAAAAAACAGACAAAATGAAACTTCGCGGTTATTTCAACATCCTGTCGCTTCTTCTGCTCATCCTCTTTGGAATTACGCTCTACGAAACTCTGCAAAGTTTCTCGTGGAAAGGTATCGCAGTAGAAGTGTTGATATTGATAACGTTGGGTTATCTGGTTTTCTTCTACGGAAAAACGGTTCGTCCGCTGCAAAATATCAGCAACGGAATGGATTTGCTGAAAGAGCAGGATTTTAGCTCCCGGTTGCGCGAAGTGGGACAATACGAAGCCGATAAAGTGGTCGATATTTTCAACAAAATGATGAATCGGTTGAAAGAGGAACGCCTGCGCCTGCGCGAACAAAACGAGTTTCTTGATTTGCTGATTAACGCCTCGCCGATGGGCGTGGTGATTCTCAATTTCGATAAAGAAATTTCGGTTATCAATCCCGCCGCCGCCCGCATTTTGGGCATCGCCGCCGTAGGCGAAGTTACGGGAAAAAACATGACGGATATTAAAGAGTTCGTCAGGCTCGATTTGTCCGAAATTCCGTTGCGGGAAACCCGCGCGTTGAGCCTGAGCGACGGTTCGGTATACAAATGTACGCACGAATCGTTTGTCGATCGTGGTTTCCCCCGACCGTTCTATCTGATTGAAAGCCTTACCGATGAACTTCGTTTGGCGGAGAAAAAAGCTTACGAAAAAGTTATCCGAATGATTGCCCACGAAGTGAACAACACTACTGCCGGAATAACATCGACGCTCGACACCATCGAGCAGGATTTGTCGCAATACGAAGACGCGGGCGATATGCAGGAAGCCATGAAAGTTTGCATAGACCGGTGTTTCAATATGAGCAAGTTTATTACCAATTTTGCCGATGTGGTGCGCATTCCCGAAGTTCAGCTCGCGCCCGTAAATTTAAACGACTTGGTGCAATCCATGATGCGGTTTATGGAAGTAATGTGCCTGCATCGCAATATCAACCTGCATTTCGAACCCGACGAAAACTTTAAACCGGTACTTTTAGATGCTTCGCTGTTTGAACAGGTTTTGCAGAATATCATCAAAAATTCGGTGGAAAGCATCGATACGGACGGAGAAATTTACATCACCATCAGCTCGCAAAACCAATCCATTACCATTACCGACAACGGAAAAGGTATCAGTCGCGAAGTGGAACAAAAACTTTTCCGCCCCTTCTTTTCAACCAAACCCACGGGGCAGGGAATCGGGCTGCTCTTTATTCGCGAAGTACTCATCCAACACAACTGCCAATTCTCGCTCCGCACCCATCCCGACGGATTGACGCGGTTTGAGATAACGTTTTGAGGGTTGTGGGAAAGTATTCGCAGTTTTTTGATGGAAGGGGAATAGAAAAACTTAGCTCTCGAAACGAGTTTTTCAAGTTTTGTCGTTAGCTTTGCATCGGCATAAAGCTAAAAGCGTTAATGATTCGGACTGTAAGCGATGAAAATCAACGTTTTACTGTTGGAGAAGATATTGGGAAATGAACTGTATTTATAAAATTTATTAGCAGTCAGTGTTGTTAAGGAAAATTCTTATCAGCAAATTTTCACTCGAACTATATCAACCTTATTTCACAACTCCACAATACCTACTTTCATAGCATACC
>CAZKZB010000131.1:0-3060 GCA_964557135.1 uncultured Petrimonas sp.
GTTTATTAATTTGCAGACTGTCTTAAAAGACTAATTTTCAGTTGAGTTAATTTATACAGCTTTTACAACAATATCCTGTTGCTACGCTTCCATCATTATATTCAAAGTTATTCCATTGGGAAGAAGCTTGCTCGTAGGAAACATGTTCCGACCAATAAGAAGTGCCATCGGGGCGGCAAATAAAAAGCCTGCACTTGTCAAATCCAGCTTATTTTCCACGTTTCACACTCTTCACTTCTTGTTTGCTTAACTTTGTTGCACCTTGCAACATAAAACTATTGTTATTCATATTTTGTTTGTTTTGTCTTGTTCCGAAATATTTTGCGAAACAAGATGATTTATAACTAATTTGTTTTCTTTAGGGCAGTTTAAAGCTCTGTAATTCCCCATTCCGCTATTCTTCTTCACGCATATAGTGGCTTTGTTTCTTTTCCCACCCTTAGGGAATAAAAATTACCGCAATCTTTATTATCTTTGCTACGCCTTTCTTCGTTTTTAGTGAAACCTCATTTTTCTTGCGAGATATTTGTCGTTTTGCTTTCCGGGCGAGGGAAAGCTTTTTTAGCCTTTAGCGGTTAGCTTTGAGGTACTGAATTCACCAAACTATTATATATTTTATCTATAATCCCGTTCAATTAAATCCCGATATACAGGCTCATCACTCCCAAACGAAACACCTGTTTCCGCACTCATAAAAATCCGGCTATTTGACAGTCGCTGCATTTGAGTCTTTAATAATTCTCTCCTGTCTATTTCTCTGTATTTATCTTTTCTTGCAGGGGACTCTGAAAACACGATGGGTTCTTCGTACACTTTTTCCAACCCCACAATGGAAAAATAATAATGCTTGCCTGCATCATAAGCTTCCAGAATCAGTCCCGGCAATCCACCTAACTTCCATGGACCGTCGCTTATGGGAATATCGAGAGCAAACCAGGCAGTCCAGCGCCTTCCACGAAAATTACACACCGCTTTCTGACACTCATAACCCCATATATTTTTAGTGCTGTCGTCTATCTGCCAGTTTTGGGCATTGAGGGTATCTTCATAGATTACATGCTCTCCACCCACGGCATCGGTAACGGACATTCGTCCTTCGGGGTAATTTTTATAAATGTATGCTGTGCTTCTTTTGTGAGGAAAGCTATTCAACCACTTTTCTCTATCTTTATGTATTCTTCTATCGATTAATGATTTATTAAATATTTCCTTCCAAACTTTATCACCATCAGGGGTTTTAATGAGAGAGTCAAGCTGAAAAGTGTAATAACTATAACATTTTGAAATACTCTTTCCGACTTCTAAAATAAATAAATCGGCATTTGATGACTTCTCTAACGTGTCTTTTAAATATATGTGAGTATATTGGCATTTTAAGTATGTGTTGTCCAGCACTTTCTCCTGCGAGAAAACCGTCGGCGCCAAAATAAACAGCAAAGAGAATAAAAGCAATAAACGTTTCATAATTTATGGTGTTAAGTGATCGCGTTCTAATAAATCATATCTTAATTTCTTGGCTCTCCTTGCTACAAACTTAAGCGGAATACCTTTTTTTAAGGCTTCCTGCAGTAATTCCAACTCTCCGATATCGGCTCCCATTAAATATTTTTCCAAGGTATGATTATATATCAATCTCTCGGTTTTCATTTCCCCATGGTCTTCAAACTTATAAAAAGTGACAGCGAAAGCAGGTTTTTTATCCAAAGCGGTGGCGGTATAATGATAGTCCTTTTTTGAATCGTACGCTTCCAATATCAATCCGTGAAGTCCGTTCAGTTTCCACGGTCCATCTTTTATCGGAATATCAACAGCAAACTAGGTAATCCACTGTCGCCCACGAAAATCACACACTGCTTTTTTACATGTGTATCCAAGAATTTGTTTTACAGAATCCCCTATAATCCATTTTTGCGGAACATAATCTTCTTCGTAGTAAAAGTTTATGTTAATGAAGTCGTTTGCGAAAGTTGTCATTTTTCCTTCGGGATAATTTTTGTAAAGGTAATCTTTGGTTGTTCTGGCACCGAAAGGGGTCGATCCTTCAGGTGTCCAAAGAGAGCCTATGGAAAGTTCTTCGGCTTTTTCTCTACCATCCGGATCAGCCCACAATGAATCGTGATAAAACGTGTGGCGGCTAAAAAACTGGCTTGTGGTTTTCCCGATACGCAGTACCATATCGTCTTCTACCGGATTTGATTTACTAACGGTGTCTTTTTGCATCACAAGTTTGTACCGGCACTCCAAAACGGATTCGTCGAGTGTTTTATGCTGGGAAAAAACTCCCGAAGTGCATAGTAATAAAAAGAGTAAAATGTTGATGTGTTTCATAAGTAAGTTATCTGTAATCGCGTTCAATTAAATCGTATCGCTTAATTTTCGCCTGCGGCAGGATAGCGGCAGGAAACAAAAGCTATAAAATAAAACCGAATTTTCTCTCATAAATTATTGATATTAAATCTCGAATATAAAGTCTTAAATTCAAAATATATCCGGCCAAACACCTAATACGAATAGTTCGCAAGCAAAAGTACGACAATATCTTGTTCTTACAACAGCCTTCAGTGTTATATTCTGTTAAAAACAAGGGCTATCCCCGCCGGTGCATTTTTCCGACAAAGCCCGAACACGGTGTAAAGCGTATCTGCCGCAAGGCAAAATATTTACTTCGTAACACACGAGTCGCAGACTCGCGCGAGTTGGTTGGTGTGTTTTTCGTCAAAGGGAGGAACAGTAAAGCAAAATATCGGCATAGCCCTATCGCGCGAAGCGCCTATCACCGCAGGTCTATCAACCAACTGTTTTATCGGCTTATTCTCATAGCACCTTCATCTTCCTCAACTCGCTCTCCAAATTCACTTCCGGAGTGAAATGGATGGTATGGAAGCCCAACAATCGGGCGGTTTCAACATTTGCGGCATTGTCATCGATAAATAAGGTTTCTTCGGGGCTTAAATCGTATCGATCTAAGAGAATGTAGTATAATTTGGGGTCGGGTTTTACGATTTTCTCATCGCCCGAAACCACGATACCTTTCAGGTACTGAAAAAACGCGTAGCGTTC
>CAZKZB010000132.1:0-3057 GCA_964557135.1 uncultured Petrimonas sp.
TCGTAGCGATACGGGCCGGCAATCAGTTCTGCGGCTTTCAGGAAAATGGCGGCGCGGCTTTCCCAATGCATGGCTTCCCAAGCGGGTTTTGCTTTCAGTGCAGCGTCAATGGCCATTTGTACGTGCGTTTTATCGCCCTGATGATAATGTCCGAGCAGGGTTTGGTGATCGTGCGGCGGGCGGATATCGAACAGATTTCCGGTGCGCACTTCTTTTCCGTCGATAATCATCGGAATGTCTAATCCGCCTTTACTCAGTTCGGTAAGTTTCAGTTTCAAGGCTTGTCTTTCAGGTGTTCCCGGAGCGTAGCTCTTCACGGGTTCGTTCTTAACTTCGGGTAATTTGTAAACTCCTTTTGGCATAAAATGTAATGTTTTTGTGGTTTTTGTTTGCGTTGAGCGTTGGGCATTGCGCGTTGGGTGAATTTATCGTGTCATCACTGCTCATTGCTCACTGCCCAAAGCCAATCGCAAACTTACAAAAAAAAGATGGAAAAGAGGAATTTGTAGTCAAAATAACGAAAAAATTCATTTTTAACACTTTCTGATGCAACGTTTTCTCGGTTTTTTCATCTATTATATGTAATATTGTAAATTGTTTATGAACCAAATGATGAGAAGAGAATACAAAACATTCATACTGCTATTTCTTTTTGGAGTCACATCGATATTTTTCTTTTCTTGCTCCAAAGAGGATGAATTAGGATTGGATCTACAATCACCTTATGGAAGTTGGAGACTGGAGAAATTTATTTCGGCTGAAAACAGTAAGACGCAGTGGTTGACTGTTGCTAATTTTAGTAACTTCTATTTATTGACACTAAATGCTAAAGATAACAGCTTCTCCGGTACTACCTCAAGTAATCGAATAAATGGCAGTTTTATATACGACCCAAATCAGAGAGACGATAAATTGTCTTTTTCAGACCCCATTATCAAGATTACAAGTAACAAAGAAAATAGTGACGGTGATTTGTATTTAAGATATCTTAAAGCTGTGAGGTCTTTCAGAGTATTTTACGATAGTAAAAGAGAAGCCAAATTTTTGCATCTTTATTTGACGGATAAGAAGGATAGTTATCTGGAATATAGAGAAGTGGAAGCGTTATCTTTTGACAAGAAATAATTTAAGAAAATCTCACCATCGATTTTGTGTTTAGGACAAAAAAAATCTTTATTTTTGTACCTATAATCTAAATACTAAAGGTTTATGCTATCGACACACAATGTTATCGATTTCAACAACTCAGAAATCGCTTTCCGGAATAAATCGAATGCCGATTTACGACAAGCTCATTTGTTATTCAAGGTGATGAACAATGCCGGTTTGGTAAAAACAGGTCAGCACTTGGTGAATCTGGCTTTTGCCATTCGTTTTCCGGTTAAAGGAATTATTCGAAACACCATTTACAAACACTTTGTGGGGGGAACTTCCATTGAAGATTGCGCCAAAACGATAGAAAAATTGGCAGCACGACATGTAGGTACCATCCTCGATTTCGCGGTTGAAGGCGAAGAACGTGACGATCTTTTCGATGCCACTTGCGCTGAAGTAATTCGCACCATCGAAATTGCGCGCGACAACAAGAATGTGCCGTTCAGCGCGTTTAAGATAACCGGAGTGGGAAGATTTGACTTGTTGGCCAAAGTGAGCGAAAAAGAGCAGCTTACCGAAAACGAGGCTGCCGAATACAAGCGGGTTTACAACCGAGTGGATGCCATTTTTAAACGCGGATTCGAGTTGGGTGTACCCGTTCTTATCGACGCGGAACATTCTTGGATACAGCCTGTTTTGGATGACCTGGTGATGGAGATGATGGCTAAGTACAACAAGGAAAAGGCCATTGTGCAAAACACCTATCAGATGTATCGCCACGATTCTATTCACAGACTGAAGCAACACCACCGAGAAGCGCTGGCGGGGGGGTTCAAGTTCGGACTAAAAATCGTACGCGGCGCGTATATGGAAATTGAGCGTGCTCGTGCGGCAGAAATGGGATACCCGTCTCCCATTCAACCCGATAAGCCGGCTACTGACCACGATTTTGATGAAATTATCCGTTATTTTGTCGATAATATCGATACCATTAACTTTATGGTTGCTACGCACAACGAAAGAAGTTCACAGTTGTTGGCGCAGTTAATTCATGAGCGCGGGCTGCCGCACAATCATCCCAATATATACTTTTCGCAGCTTTACGGCATGAGCGACCATATCACTTTTAACTTGGCCGAAAAAGGCTACAACGTAGTGAAATATGTTCCTTACGGCGCGATAAAAACCATGATGCCTTATCTTTTCCGTCGGGCCGAAGAGAATACTTCGGTCAAAGGGCAGTCGAGCCGTGAGTTGAGGTTGATTGAGAAAGAAATTAAGCGAAGGAAAACTGCGACGAGGTGACCGGGCGGCTTGGTGATTATGCCTATGGCTTCTCCAAAGAGAATAAAGCAGCGATATTCTTTAATTAAATGATTATCGTACATTTTACTTAATGTCATTTTAAATCAAGTGCTGTTTCAACCTGGAAACAGTATCTACTTTCAGATTGAGACGACTTCATTATTGTGGAGTAGTTTTATTGGCTTTAGCCCAAGTTTATGTGAGTTTTGTCTTTACCAATTCGGTTTCTAAATTATCAACTTAAGGCTTAAATATTTCCGATGTTTGGGACTGGCAGTTACAACATATTTGGTTGATGAATCCGATAATTATATTGATTATGAATTCGCGTCCAATTGGTTTATTCAGGGATAGTTGTCTTCTTTCTGTCCCGGTTTCTACCCGCATCGAATTACACAGAGTTTGATTTATATCAAGGTTGTCGCGAAAATTTTCTTGCAAACGAACTTCGTAAGTTTTTTATCGAATACTCCTGACCTCGTTCTGAAGCATTAACCGCAGGTGCCATTTAGGTATCTTTCACAAAATCTGTACCTTTTTTTATGCGAGAGCAAAGCAGTGAAAATTAAAAAAGAGCATCTTTGTTTGGCAGAGAATTATACTAGAGTTTATTCTGAATAAAATGTTATAAATTTGATGTTTAGAGTTTTACCCGAA
>CAZKZB010000133.1:0-2718 GCA_964557135.1 uncultured Petrimonas sp.
TATTCCAACAAAGAATAAGGTTAAAAACAAAAATAGTTTCCTTTTCATACTCTACTTTTTAAATAAATTAAAATTGATTAGTTTAGTCATCGTTTTGCGTATAAGATTAATCATTACGGATGTAGCGCATCCATAATTTACGGGACAAAGATAATGAATTTTGTTTAAATACAAGTTTTTTATGTTAAATTCTCAGGGTCAACGCATTTAATTTTTCAACAATTGTAGTAAAAACCGGTCATCCCATCCTGCTTTGAGCCTCTTTGTGACCAAGGAACCTTTTGATTTGTCTTTTTTCATCAGGTTGAGCGATATTTTTCGGATAAAAGAAAAGTTCTGTGCGGCATTTTTTGTTCTTTTCCTCTGCCTGTCTTCATCAAAGACTACGTCTAATGTCCAATGCAGTTTGTTCTCAACACCCCAATGTTGTCGGATGTACGTGTTGAAGTTTTTTGCCTCGTCCAGTACGCTGCTGATATAATATCGTATCTCGGTTTCGTGTTTTTTAGGAGTTTCTCTTGTAGCCGTAATTTTAATTATTGTAGTCAATGCCGCCCAGTTTTCACGATTGTCAAGATGCTGTAAATTAGTTATTACTTCACATTTTCGAGTTTCAATCCGTCCGTGTCCTTTTTCAACCGTTTCGTCCGTAGTTTCGGGCTTTTGACGGATGAAACGGCTTTCTACCTGTTCTAAAAGCTCTTTTTGATTGCCTTTTACCGAAAGAATATAATCTGCTTTATTTTCAATAATTTTTTCGGCTATCTTAGTCTGAGTGCCAATAGCATCTATGGTTATGATGCTTCCCTCAATATCGAGTAAA
Source organism: uncultured Petrimonas sp. (assembly GCA_964557135.1). Lineage (GTDB taxonomy): Bacteria > Bacteroidota > Bacteroidia > Bacteroidales > Dysgonomonadaceae > Petrimonas. The sequence continues at coordinate 824 of CAZKZB010000133.1, forward strand.
TCAAGCAAAAGAGGAATAGCTGTGATTTCATTGCTTTTTTCGTTTACCTTTAATTGACCTAAAACTAATTCATTTCCCGCTGCCCAAGCACTTACCATGTGAATGGCTGATTGCTCGTGAAAGCTGTCTTTTGAGCCACGGATGCATTTCCCGTCAATGCTGACTACTTCTTTTTTTATTTTTTCATCTTTCAACGAAGCTGTCCACCCTGCAAATGCCTGCTCGAAAAGTTTGGGGCGAATGGCTGAAAAAACCCTGTTAATGGTGTCGTGTGAGGGAATGCCATTAGGAAGTTTCAGGAATGTTTTTAAAAAATTGATTTTCGTTTTTCCAAATTCTTCAATGGAATCCCACGACTCAGCTCCACAAATAACAGCTAAAACAGACAAAATAATGATGTCAGAGAGCAAATGTTTTTTATTTCTGTTGATACGGTAATCGGGAAAACTTTCAAAATACTTGTGAAGTGAGGTTCTTTGCGTTGTCATATCTTTTTTGCTGTAAAGATAGGACGTTTTTCGTCAAAAATAAATACAAGTTATTAACAATCAATTTGTTAAATTGTTGAAACATCCTCGTTTTTGAAATTTTTTATGCGTTGACCCTGTTAAATTCTAACCAATATGCGAAATTATCTTTACTTATCGAAAAAAAGTTGATTATTCTATTAGATTTAGAGAAAGAAAACACACAAAGTGAAAAAGTGAGAAACAAAATTAATCTGCAAGAAGCTGTCTAAAAAGTTATCTGTGCGTGAAAATTCCCGATAAAACAAGCCACTACGAATTGGCAAGTAACTGTTAACCATGATTATGCAAAAAAACAGTCTTGTCTCTAATCTGAGTCGTTCTTTATCCGAAGAAATGTACGCAATCCAATCATCAGTATACTTTTTATTAGGCAACTTCTTTGAACAGCAGTGATTAATACAGTTCCTCTATCGATAAATATCGCTCACCCGTATCGTAATTAAATGTTAATATGCGTTTTTTTTCGGTGAGTTCCGCTATTTTTTGGGCAACTGCAGCTATAGCAGCTCCGGTAGAAATGCCACCAAGAATGCTTTCTTCGCGCGCCAATTTTCGAGCATACTTGAAAGCGTTTTCATTGGAGACTTTAATAACGCTGTCGAGTACATTCATGTCAAGTGTATCGGGGATGAAACCGGCGCCAATTCCCTGAATGGTATGCGACCCAGGCTCTCCACCGGCTATAACCGGCGAAGCCTCCGGCTCAACGGCAATAACCTGAGTAGCGGGGAATTTCTTTTTCAATTCACGTCCGACGCCGGTAATGTGTCCACCGGTGCCGACTCCCGTAATCAAATAATCGAAGCCTTCGGGAAAATCCTTCAACACTTCCTGTGCTGTTTTTTCGGCATGGACAGCAATATTGGCTTGATTTTGAAATTGCTGCGGTATCCACGAACCGGGAATTTCAGCTTGCAGCTCCATCGCTTTTTCAATAGCACCCTTCATCCCTTTTTCGCGAGGCGTCAGCACCAATTCCGAACCAAAAAGTCCAATTATCTTTCTTCGTTCTACCGACATCGACTCCGGCATTACGATGATTACCCTGTATCCTTTGTACGCTCCCACGAATGAAAGCCCTACACCGGTATTGCCCGAGGTTGGTTCAATGATGGTTCCACCGGGTTTAAGAATACCTTTCCTTTCAGCATCTTCGATCATTGACAGCGCGATGCGATCTTTAATACTTCCTAACGGATTTTGTCTTTCGAGTTTTATCCAAACTTCGTGATTGGGAAACAGCTTGCTTAACCGTATGTGAGGCGTGTTCCCGATTGATTCTAAAATGTTGTTGAATTTCATTGTTGTAATTTTAGGCGTATAGGTCAAAAAGTAGGCTGTTTTTTAGTTCCTTTTGTCAATAGG
>CAZKZB010000134.1:0-2669 GCA_964557135.1 uncultured Petrimonas sp.
TGATGTTGCTGTAAATTAAGCATATAATAAACTGTTCAAGATAATCTCTATTAAATAAAAAATCCAATAACATACCTTGAAATGGAAATAGACGGATAAAAAATGAAAGGGAAAACATTATTTTTCATTCTGTTACTTTTGATTTCTTTGAATAAAGTTTTTGCTCAAAAAGAAATCTCCGGCCGTGTTCTCGATACCGATACCCGCAAACCCGTTGATGCCGCCACGGTAACGCTGCATCCCAAAGGTTCGGCGAGCATTCTCGCTTATACGATGACGAACAAAGAGGGCGCTTTTACACTCAAACGCGCGTCGATGCCCGATTCGGTAACTATTTCGGTGCGAGCGATGAACATAGAAAATCAATCGAAAACCGTGAAAAGCGATATCGGTTTTGTGGAATTTCTGGTAAAAGAGAAAGTAACCGAGCTGAAAGAAGTTATTGTGAAAGCGCCTAAAATCCGTCAGCTGGGCGATACCATTCACTACGATGTGGCGAGTTTTTTGGACGAAACCGACCGAAGCATCGGCGATGTGCTGAAAAAACTGCCCGGCGTGCAAGTGTTGTCGTCGGGACAAATTCTGTATCAAAACAAGGCCATCAGCAAGTTTTATGTGGAGGAACTCGATTTGCTGAAAGGCAAATACGGCATTGCCACGCAAAATATCGATGCCAAAAACGTGGCTTCGGTGCAGGTGTTGGAAAATCATCAGCCCATTAAGGCTTTAAAAGAGATGGAAATTCCCGAAACGGCCGCCATTAACCTGAAACTCAAACAATCTGCCTTGGGCGCGTTTTTCGCCACAGCGCAAGCGGGAGCGGGATTGCCCGCCGTGCTGCTGAGCAACGAATTGGTGGCGATGCGCTTTACCCGTCGGCAGCAAAATATGGCGGTGTACAAAGGCGACAATACGGGGCGCGATATCGCGCAGGAACTCACTTCGTTTTACGGTGGTACGGACGATGCCGCGCAGCGTTTTTTGAATGTGGCCGCGCCGTCGCCTCCCTCCATCAATCGGCAGCATTTTTTGTTCAACGACGCCCATTTGGGTTCGCTCAACGATTTGCGTACGCTCAACAAAGCACTCACTCTCACCACAAACATCAATTATCTGACCGATAAACAGAAGAGCGACAGCTACGCCCGGCGCGATATTTATATCGAGAACGGAGAAAATATCCGCATAGAGGAAGATATGAGCGCGCGCCTGCTGAAACGAGAACTGGAAGGCGCCGTTACGCTGGAAGGCAATACCGATGATTATTTTCTGAACAACAAAGTGAACGTTTCGGCAAAATGGAACGACGAGAGGGGCGAAATTCGGGCCGAAAAGCCTGTTTCTCAACGCCTGTCGCTGCCCTCGGTGCACGCGGCAAACAATTTCGAATACCTCCGCCGAAAGGGGAAAAGACGTTTCCGGCTGCAATCGGACATCTCTTTTACCACGCAGGAAAACGAATTGCGCGTAACGCCGTCGCTGTTTGGCAATCTTTCGGGCAACGCCACGCCCGACGATAATACGGCGTTGATGCAAGCCGTTTCCTATAATCGGTTTTCAACCAATACAACCGTTTCGGGAAGCATACAGGGGCGCGTTTCCATGTGGTATTCGGGCAGCGTTTTCACCAATCATCACACGTTTTATTCCTCCATATACGAAGGTGTTTCCGCCGTTTCGCTTCCAACGGACAGCCTGCGAAACAATTTCAAACGGGGCGAAATAGGATTGCGCGTTTCTCCCGGAATGCGGATTGATTTTTCCGAAAAATTTCGTCCCACAATCAATCTTCCCGTAACCTACCTGATGCTGCAAAAGAACGACAACGTTCGCCATTTCGATAACCGCCACGGCTACTGGCTGTTCGCACCCAAAATAAATGTGGATTATCCTATAACCGCTCGCCTTACCTTGTACGGCAATGCCGGTTTCAGCAATAATATTGGCGGAATGCGCGAAGATTTACTCGGCTATATGATGACTTCGTATCGTAACCTGCATCGCAACAACGGTTTACAGAACGAAAGCACTTCTGCCAACGCGAGCGCCTATTTCAATTATCGAAATCCGTTTACCACGCTGTTTATGACGCTCAGTCTTAATTGGGTAAATACGTGGCGAAACACGCTTTACGACACGCGCTACAACGGAATTTTGAGCAGCGTAAACACCATTCGTCATCCGCATTCGTCGCCAAGTTACGGCGTGAGCGCTTCCGTAGGAAAAAGTATCGATGCCATTCGTTCCGAAACGCGACTGAACGGCAGTTACAGCCGCACCAAATCGGTGGCGCTCAATCAGGGCGTTGTATCTCCCTTCTCGGCCGGAAATTATAGCGTTTCCGGTTCGATAACTACCGATATTGGTCGATGGATGATTTTTAAATACAGCGGTTCATATTCAAATAGTCGGACGAAAGTGGGAGATAATCGACTTACACCGATGCGCTATTTCATGCAAAGTCTCAACACGTCGTTTATCCCGAAAAAAGGACTGATTTTTAATATCGGGTTTAATCATTATTACAACAACGCCATTACATCGTCGGCGCGTTCGTCGTGGTTCGGCAACGCGGGTGTGCGCTACAAAACCAAAAATGTGGATTGGATGCTCGATTGGACAAACATATTCAATACACGCCAATTTGTAACTTATTCATACAGTGATGT
>CAZKZB010000135.1:0-2639 GCA_964557135.1 uncultured Petrimonas sp.
CAATTACTTCAGTCTTGATAACTGGGTAATAAACTATGAGAATTATCGTCCGCAACCGTTTTTCTGTTTTATTATCGAAAAAGTAATTACAAGTTTAGGTTATTCGGTTGAAAATGCCATTGCGGAACATCCGATTTTTAAAAATGCCTATATTGTTCACGCGCAAGATACTCTTGAATTTGCAAAAATGCTTCCGAACTGGACGGTAACGAAGTTTTTTGAAGAAATTGAAGCGCTCTTCGATTGCACATTAGTGGTTGATAACCACAACATGAGCGCGAAAATTATCTTTAATCACAACTATTACAACAACTCTGACGAAGCTAACATGGTGATGCTCGACGATTTTGAAGCAAAAATCGAAGACGCTTCGAACGACGATGTTCCGGTTTACAAGAAAAACCTTGCTTATAACTTGCCGGAAACCACTTATTATAAGTATCAGAATATTTCTTCCGAAATTTTCAACAACCTCGGCATACCGGGTACTCCTCCACCAATGTCGCAAAAGGAAGCCATAAAATATATAGGTGATCAAATTTCACAGATGAATAAAGATAACCGGCGCAATTATTCGAATAGATTTTGGAGAACTTATCTTTTTCAATTCATTGATTTAGTACGTGAAAATAAAGTAGTTCCGTTTGCGATTAATGATTATCAACCACTTATTAATGATCCCAATTCCGAAACTACGCATCGCTCTTTTGATATTATTCCCGCTGAATTTGTCGTTTTACCATATTATATACGTGAACGAGTTGCTCTCAGTCTGAATTCATACATGATGCTTCAACTGCCAATTGCTCGGTGCCACGACGAGCCGGTAATGAACGCTTCAAGCAACAATACGAGTGTTTTTCCACGCGTGGAAGATTATGTAGAAGGGGGTGAATCGTTTGAAACGAATGCTCCCGAAGATTTCGGATATAATAAATTGTCGCTTGCGTTCTATTACGCGCATAAGTACGGTTATAATGAAGGTGCGCAGGTATCCGCCGGTTTTGATCCGATGCCGCTTTCATTTGTGCGCGGAATTACGGAAAATTACGTTACTACCATAAATGATTTTGTTTACCTTCTTCAGCACAACGGAGGTTATATTAATCCAATGTCGCTTTCGTTTTTTAACGGTCAGTTTTATCAGAAGAATCTTAAGATAGACAAGTCAAAAATTTACAAAGTACAATTTTTGAACCCGGGAAGAAAATTGGACCCAAAAAGCATTTTTGTCATCGGAAATCGAAAATTTTATTGTCGCAAAATTGAACGAAACACCACCATTAATGGTTTCGATGAGATTATTGAGGGTGAGTTCTATTCTGAATCCTTCTGAGTTAAAGAATTGAAGCACTTCATCCCTTCGTGTTTGCTTTCATCAATTACATGCGCGTAGATCATCGTCTCACGTAAATCTGAATGACCCAGCAGCTCTTTGAGAGCCGCTAAATCTTTTGTCTTCGCTAAGAAGTAGGTAGCAAATGTATGACGGCCAACTTTGTGCGTGATATCTTTTTTTATCTCTAAAATCTCAGCGATATCTTTGAGAAAGCGATTCATTGTTTGATCGGCAGGAAGATTTTCAAATACTTTTCCCTGCTTGCGAGTACCTACAATATTTTTTAAAATCATACGCAGCGTTTCAGATATGGGTATCGTGATCGGTTCCGGCTTCACGTTTCGTGTTTTTACACGGTAGTAAACGAAAGCCAAATCCGTGAATTGCTCCAGTTTCAAATTGCGTGCATCCGTTACGTGCAGTGACGAAAAACACATAAACAGAAAAAATTCAAGTGTTTTGTGAAGCTTTGCTTCAAAAACACCATTTTGGTAAGCATCGAGCAAGATTTTAATTTCGCTTTCGAGCAAATAAGTGTAATTTGCTTTTCCGCGCTTTATCTTCCAATTCGCAAACGGGTTCTCGTCCATATATCCCATTTTCCAAGCTGCCAACACATACTTTTTGACAACCGCCATGTTTTTGTATGACGTATTTTCGTTGTTTTTACACGTTTTGCGAAGATAGGAATAGTATCGGTCGAGAAAATTTGAATCGATATCGTCAAAATGTAATTCCGGATTAAATTCTTTTAGTTTATCGATAACCGTATTATGCGTTTTTACCGTTGACAACTCGTTTCCCCAGTTGATTTGCTTCTTATTCGAGTCGATGAATTTGAAAAAGTTAGTGTAATCATCCGGTCTGTGATACGCTCGCAGAAAAGCATCGCGGGTTAGCTTCCTATTTTTTAGCCGGTATTTTACAAAAACATCGTTTATTCGTGAACGAATTGTCTCGATAAGGCGATTTTTATCGGAAAAATCAGGATCACTCGGTTTTACACACATCTTTTTCTTGTCCCAGTGTTTTTTTTCACACCGAACCTTTGCAGAAAAGTTAACAAACTGTCTATTAATATAAAAGCTGAACCAAACAATTCCGGCGGAACTGCTTTTGTATTCGCGTAGATAAATCCTTAAATTCACCATAGCGACGGAGTATTTTTGAGTCTGAAAATTGCATCGGAGTGCAAACGGACTACATTTTTTGGCAAAAGGATGTTTTTCAATTCAAGGCTAAGATTCTTAATATCATTTAGATAATAGAAAACGGCGATTGCCAATTTCGCCGTTTCTGA
>CAZKZB010000136.1:0-2309 GCA_964557135.1 uncultured Petrimonas sp.
CCTATTTTTATACGGCAATTACCGTTAATCCCATTCAAATGGCAGAAGACCTGAAACGCAACAACGGTTTCATTCCCGGTGTTAAACCCGGTAAAAGAACTGCGGAATATATCGATACGGTTATGTCGAGGATTACTTTCCCGGGTTCGTTATTCTTGGCACTTGTGGCTATTATGCCTGCTTTTGCCGGAATTGCCGGTGTAAACTCGCAGTTTGCCCAGTTTTTCGGAGGAACTTCGTTGTTGATTTTAGTTGGTGTGGTGCTCGATACACTGCAACAGATAGAAAGTCATTTGCTGATGCGCCATTACGATGGCTTCCTCAAATCAGGAGCTAAGATAAAAGGCAGGTTTGGTCAAATTGCGGCTTATTAAGTTTTCAACGAATAAATTTAGATGAATAGCAAAACGATCATACTGAAAACCGACGAAGAAATCGAATTGATGCGTCACAGCAACCGTTTGGTGGGAATGACTCTCGGAGAACTTTCCAAATACATCAAACCCGGGGTGACAACGCTTCAACTTGACAAAATTGCGGAAGAATTTATCAGGGATCATGGAGCTATTCCCACCTTTTTAGGATACGGCGGTTTCCCTAATTCCATTTGTGCTTCGGTTAACGAAAACGTGGTACATGGAATACCCAATAATAAACCTTTGCAAGAAGGAGACATCTTATCTATTGATTGCGGTACTAACTTGCGCGGATACTGTGGAGATTCGGCCTACACGTTTTGCGTGGGTGAGGTTAAGAATGAGGTGAAAAGATTACTCAAAGTCACCAAAGAAGCGCTCTACAAAGGCATCGAGCAGGCACAGCACGATAAGAGAGTAGGGGACATTGCTTCCACCATTCAAACGTACTGCGAATCGCACGGTTATTCAGTGGTAAGAGAATTGGTAGGTCACGGTATCGGCAGAAATATGCACGAAGCGCCCGAAGTGCCTAATTACGGCAGAAGAGGAACGGGACCGTTATTAAAAAACGGTATGTGCATTGCCATTGAACCGATGATTAATATGGGAAGTAAGAACGTGGTGTTTGAAAACGACGGATGGACGGTGAGAACCAAAGACCGTAAACCGTCGGCACATTTTGAACACACTATCGCTATCCGAAACGGGAAAGCCGATATTTTATCGACATTTGAATTTATTCAGGATACAAGCAACAATTAAAAAAAGGAGCAAAATAATGGCTAAACAAGCAGCAATTGAACAAGACGGAACAATAGTAGAAGCATTGTCTAATGCCATGTTCCGTGTAGAATTAGAAAACGGGCACGAAATTACCGCGCACATCTCAGGTAAAATGCGTATGCATTACATCAGAATTTTGCCCGGAGACAGAGTGCGAGTAGAAATGTCGCCTTATGATCTTTCGAAAGGAAGAATTTCATTTAGATACAAATAAACAAAAAAGTCAGAAGTTTGAAGTCCGAAGTCGGAAGTAGAGACGCAATGCTTGCGTCTGAGAAAAACATCTGAAGCGAAAAAAATACAGATATGAAAGTAAGAGCATCTTTGAAAAAACGTACGGCTGACTGCAAAATAGTTCGCAGAAAAGGCCGTCTATACATTATCAACAAAAAGAATCCCAAGTTTAAACAACGTCAGGGATAAAATGCAATGGTTATTCACTTCGTGTAATTCAGCTATGCTGTAATTTGCGCTTCGCGTGATATTCGTAGTGTTGCTGAATAATTAATTCAACTAAACAACGAATTACTATTGAATAACTACTGAATTACGACTGAATAACTATCGATTTTAATTGAATTTAAAATAAAAACAGAAAATTATATGGCTATAAGAATTGTAGGGGTCGATTTGCCACAAAATAAGCGAGGCGAGGTAGCGTTAACTTATATCTTTGGCATAGGCCGCAGCTCGGCAAACAGTATTTTAGCTAAAGCCGAAGTGGATAGAGATATCAAAGTGAAAGATTGGACAGACGATCAGGCAGCGCGTATTCGTGAAATTATTTCAGCCGAATACAAAGTGGAGGGAGATCTTCGCTCAGAAGTACAGTTGAACATTAAACGACTGATGGATATCGGTTGTTATCGTGGCATCCGTCATCGTATAGGGTTACCCGTTCGCGGACAAAGCACCAAAAACAACGCCCGTACGCGTAAGGGAAGAAAGAAAACAGTTGCTAACAAGAAAAAAGCTACTAAATAATAGGTAAAAATATGGCAAAAAGAACAGTTGCAGCAAAAAAGAGAAACGTTAAAGTTAGCGCCGAAGGACAGGCACATATCTCTTCATCGTTTAACAACATCATTGTTTCGTTGACCAACGAAA
>CAZKZB010000137.1:0-2249 GCA_964557135.1 uncultured Petrimonas sp.
TTCAGGTCTTCTGCCATTTGAATGGGATTAACGGTAATTGCCGTATAAAAATAGGTGAACGCGATAATCAGCAACGCGAAGATAAAATTATACGAAAAACTGGTATAATTCATCAACGAAGCCCAAAAACCTCCACCGTCTTTTGCAGAAAACTGAGCAATAGTGAGCGGAATAAACATGATTGCTTGCGCAAAAATGATGGGCATAACGTTAGCTGCATTCACTTTCAACGGAATATACTGGCGAACTCCGCCGTACTGTTTGTTTCCGACAATGCGTTTAGCATACTGTACGGGTATTTTGCGTGTACCTTGCACCAACATGATGGCTCCTGCAATAACAACTAACAAGAAAGCAATTTCGAGCAGGAAGAGCACTAATCCTCCGGGTGCATTGAGCAGTCGGTCGAATTCGGCCACCAGCGCATGAGGCAAGCGTGCAATAATACCGATAAGAATGATAAAGGAAATACCGTTTCCGATTCCTTTATCCGTTATTCTTTCTCCCAGCCACAACACAAACATGCTGCCACCGGCAAGAATTATGGTCGCCGGAATTACCCAGTCGAATAATCCGCCCGGAATTGCCTGTCCTAAAGCGCCGTAAATGTAAGCGGGGCCTTGAAAAAGCAAGATAGCAACCGTTAAATAACGTGTGTATTGGTTCATTTTGGTACGTCCGCTTTCGCCTTCGCGTTGCATTTTTTGGAAAGCAGGAACAGCAATACCCAACAACTGCATCACAATGGACGCAGAAATGTAGGGCATGATTCCCAACGCAAAAATTGAAGCATTCGAAAATGCACCTCCCGAAAACATATCGAGCAGCCCCAGCAAACCGGAACTGGCATTAGCCTGTAACGCCTCGAGTTCCAGGGGATTAACACCCGGAAGTACTACAAACGAACCAAAGCGGTAGATTGCAATAAAACCAAGGGTGATGATTAACCTCATCCGAAGGTCTTCAATTTTCCAAATATTTTTTACTGTTTGTACAAATCCCATTTCGTTAGAGTTTTACGGCTGTTCCTCCTGCAGAAGTAATAGCTTGCTCGGCTGTTTTAGAAAAAGCGTGCGCTTCAACTTCCAATTTTGCCGAAAGTGTTCCTCTTCCAAGAATTTTAACCAAGTGTTTCGGAGAAATAAGACCGGCATTAATCAATACGTCCGGAGTTATTTTTTCTAATTTCTGAGAGTCGGCCAATTCCTGAAGAGTTTCCAGATTAATGGCTTTGTATTCAACTCTCTTGAGCGGGTTAAATCCGAATTTGGGCACACGACGCTGCAATGGCATCTGACCTCCTTCGAATCCGGTTTTTCTGGAATAACCCGATCTTGATTTCGCTCCTTTATGTCCTCTTGTTGAAGTTCCTCCTCTTCCCGAACCTTGGCCTCGGCCTATTCTTTTGCGGGTTTTGGTTGCTCCTTCAGCGGGTTTTAAGTTCGATAAATTCATTTTTTTATCTATTTTTTATCGTTATAAACTAATTATTCTACAATCGTTACCAAGTGATGAACTTTACGGATAAGGCCTCTTATGGAGGGAGTATCTTCGTGTTCTACTACTTTGTTCATTTTGGTTAATCCCAACGCATCTAACGTTTTTTTCTGATCTATCGGACTGCCGATTCTGCTTTTTGTTTGTTTTACTTTTATAGTAGCCATTTCAAAATTCCTTCCGTTTTATCCGTTAAATACTTTTTCTAAACTAACTCCACGATTTTGAGCTACCGTAATGGGGTCTCTCAATTGGATTAAAGCTTCGATTGTAGCTTTCACTAAGTTGTGGGGATTTGACGAACCTTTCGATTTCGCCAGAATATCGGTAATTCCTGCGCTTTCCAACACAGCACGCATGGCGCCTCCTGCTTTCACTCCTGTTCCGGTAAAAGCCGGTTTCAAGAAAACTTCGGCACCTGCAAAGCGTGCAGTTTGTTCGTGAGGAATAGTTCCTTTATACACCGGAACTTTCATCAAGTTCTTTTTGGCTGCTTCAACGCCTTTGGCTATGGCAGTGGTAACCTCGCCGGCTTTACCCAAGCCCCAGCCGATGATACCGTCTTCGTTTCCAACTACAACCATAGCGGCAAAAGTAAACGTGCGACCTCCTTTTGTTACTTTGGTGGTACGATTGATTGCCACTAACCTGTCTTTTAATTCTAAATCGTTTGTCGATTTTACTCTTTTATCTGTTGCTGTCATAGTTGTTTAAAATTTAAGTCCTCCTTTACGAGCGGCATCAGCCAATTC
>CAZKZB010000138.1:0-2185 GCA_964557135.1 uncultured Petrimonas sp.
AGATTGTGTTAACAAGAAAAGTCTGCGAAGTGATTTCGCGGGCTTTTCGCTTTTAGAGACATGCTGAAACGATACAACGAATACACGATAAACAGAACTGAAATCCTGTCCGGCGGGACAACTAACAATACTTCACTCATCATAAAAAGGAATCGCATGAAATCAACAATTGGAATTATTCTTATCGTAGGAGCCGTCATTCTCGGCTATCTCGGCATTACGAACTTGCAAAAAAGTTCGAAATCGGTCGAAATTCTCGGAATTGAGCTTAAAGCGGAAGACAATAAAGGTAAAGAAGTTGCGTATATTGAAATAGGTGCGGCAGTCTTAGTCCTCGTTGGCGGAATTTATCTGTTTGGGCAAAAGAAAAAGTAATTTCGTACGGCAAGTATGGTCTTTTCTTTTTTCCTTTTCTGTTATTGCCAGAAAAGGAAAAAATTTTATTGATTTTATAAGACCCTCAAAACTTTAAATCTAAGTTTCTTTTTATTACTTTTGTAATAAATTTACCGAATAAAATTCTGTTTTTCATCGATCAAATCTCTATTCGATGAAAAGTTTCATATATGGCAAAATCTACAAAACGAAGAAGAAAAAGAACAACGGCGTCCACAGCAAAAAAGCGAGGCACCGGAATAATTAAATTTTTCAAAAACGAGAGAGTTCATTTCATTTTTGGTGTTCTTGTCGCTTTTATGGGAATATTCACGTTGCTGGCAATCGTCTCGTTCTTTTTTACCGGCGCGGCCGATCAAAGCAAAGTCCTCAATAAAACTTTCTGGGAACTTACTCAAGACAAACAGCTAGAAGTGAACAACTGGGCAAGTACCGGTGGCGCATTTCTGGCGGAAACACTTGTTAACAAATGGTTTGGTATATTCTCCATGCTTATACCGCTTTTCATCGTTTATTTGGGATTGAGAATGATGAAAGTCTCCGGCTTCAGCTTTATTAAAGCACTGCTCATTACCGCTTTCGGACTGATTTGCGGTTCCATAACCAGTGCTTTTATCCTCGGAAAACTATTCCCGAAAAGCCACATCAATTGGGGAGGCGCACACGGAACTCAGATTGAGAGCATGCTCGAAAGCAGTATCGGCGTTCCCGGAATGATTTTGCTCGTACTCCTGTTTATACTCATTATCGTGGTCGTCTTCCGCAGAAGTTCGATGCATAAGATTCAGGAAACGCTCATTAACAGCAAACCCTCTTTCAGCGGAAGCAAAGAGAGCGAAACCTCCATAAAGCTCGAGTTTGATGAAAAAAGTGAACCCGAAATTGAAGCCAAACCAAGCATTTGGAAAAAACTTTTTGCTTTTATCAAAAAAGAGAAACCGAAAGAAGAGGTGCCGGAAATTATTCCTCAGGAAGAGAAACCAAAACCAGAGCAATCCGTTATTCGCTCTCAACAATTTCCTATTAAAAAAGAGACAAAGGACGATGTTTTTGAAGTAATCGTTCCCAAAGATGAGTTGCAGGTGCCCAAAAGCATACCCGAAGCAAAAACAGAGCCGACACCAACCTCGGGAATTGACGAAACGGCAGAATCGGATGTGGAAATTTTAGAAGATTACGATCCCAAAAAAGACCTGTCATCGTTTGCATTTCCTACCATGGATTTGCTGAAGGTTTATAATACCGGCAACAAACCAGTGGATATGCAGGAGCAAAACGAGAACAAAGATAAAATCATTAACACGCTTCGCAACTACGGTATTGAGATTACCTCCATAAAAGCCACCGTTGGGCCTACCATTACGCTCTATGAAATTGTGCCGCAGGCAGGAGTGAGAATTTCTCGGATTCGTAACCTGGAGGATGATATCGCGCTAAGTCTTTCAGCGTTAGGAATCCGCATTATCGCGCCCATGCCCGGAAAGGGAACTATCGGAATAGAAGTGCCGAATAAAGACCCACAAATTGTTTCAATGCAATCGGTTATCGCTTCTGTGAGGTTTCAGGAGTGTACTTATGATTTGCCGGTTGCTCTCGGAAAAACCATCACCAACGAAGTTTTCATTTTCGACTTAGCAAAAATGCCACACTTGTTGGTTGCCGGAGCTACGGGACAAGGTAAATCAGTGGGATTGAACGCGATAATCACATCGCTACTTTATAAAAAACACCCGTCGGAAATGAAGATGGTGCTTATCGACCCCAAAATGGTGGAATTCAACATCTACTC
>CAZKZB010000139.1:0-2126 GCA_964557135.1 uncultured Petrimonas sp.
CTTTTTTGTAGGGCGACAAAAAAGTAGCAAAAAAACGCCTTCATTAAAGTAATTCGCTTTTTTAGATCGCGAATTAATTGTTTGATTTTTTCTACATGGTATGCGACTTGGTAGTCGCTTTTTTTATGCTTTTTCTACACGGATATGATTCCCGCAGTGGGGGCAAGCGATTGTTTTTGATTCCGGTTGATCAAACAGTTCTGCAATATCGCAGCCGATGGCGTCTGCAATTCGCTGAAGCGTACGCAATCCGGGCGTTCCATTTACGTGCTGACTGAATCCCGTTTCGGTAATTCCTAATTTGGCGGCAATATCCCGATGCTCATATCCATATTTTTTTATGGCCGCTCTAATATTTAATCCCATAATCTTTATTTTTTTCTACAAAAATAGGCAGTTAAAGTTAAAACTTCGATTATTTGGGGTTAAATAAAGTTAATACTTTGATTTTAGTTTGTATAATCAAAGTAAATGCTTTATCTTTGCTTTCGAAAGTTGAAGTAATTACTAATAATAAAAAATAAAATTATGAATGCAACAGTAAAAACTCAAATGATTAATTCAGAATTCGACAATCTCCTTGCAAGCAAAAATGTAGAGCAAATTAGTGAGATGATTAAAATCAAAAGAAAAGCTATGATCGAAGCGCAAGACAATGCTTCATACTTTTTAAGCATAGATATGCTTGAGCACGCCAACAGTGAAATAGCAAGAGCCGATCTCCTTATGAGACAACTAAAGCAGTTACACAGCGCTATTTTTTAAATTAAAGGACCTAAGCAAGTCGCAAAACTGCTTTAAAAATATTAATCAAAAATCAAAAAAATAAACATTATGGCAACAACAATTAATTCAATCAACTTCGTAAGAACTAAAGGCGGACATGTATCAGCAATCATTAACAACGCTTTTTCAGTTGTGAAAAGAGAGGACAGCGAAGAAAAATATTTCGTTTATAACAACATCTCCCGCGGAAGTGAAATCGAAAGTACTCCGGAATTAGTAACAGAATTTACAAACGCTTTTTTCAAAGTTCTCGAAGAAAAAGCTAGACAAGCTGAAGAACAAGAGCGTATTGAAAGAGAAGAAGAAGCACAAAGAATTCAAAAAATAAAAGACGATGTGAAAGGCATGACGCCGTCCGACTTCTGCCAATGCTACAACATTGAATATACCGAAACGGCGCACCACTGGAATGACCTTTATACCGGTCGCTCATCGTTCGCGATGAAAATTTCAAGCGACGAAGAATTGGAACTCGTCGAAATTGCAAGCGATGTAAATAACTGGGGCGGCGAATACGGCGAGTTAACGCACAGAGCCGGAGAACATCACTCCACTTTTGATAGTGTTTTTGATTTGGATTATTACAGAGAAAAAGTTTCTAATTATTTCAGCGATAAATATTTCTTCCGCTCAAAAGAAACGGAAGAAGAAAGCACGCTTGAGAGAATCAAGGAAGCCGAAAGCATGGATGAAATTCGCGAAATTATGAGTGAATTTGACGAACTGGAAGAAGGTTACTATTCCAACGGCGGATCGCTGGTTTATAGCGGAGATATTTCCGAATACTGGGGATACAGTCATGACGTATATACGTATTGTTTTGGTTATAAGTTACCTTCGAAAACCGTTTTTTATGACGGTATGGAAGAAGATGAGAGCGAAGATCTTGACAATTTTCTATAACATAAAAGCGGGGATTAAATACCCCGCTAAATTCTTTTAAAGCAACTCACAACGTTAATTTTCTGGACTATACAATAATATAAATAGGAAAATAGCTATCACTACTGTCCAAAATACAAGTTTTAATCCCCACATATTGTTTAGTTTAAATTTTAATTCCGCAATCGTTGCGATTAACAGAACAAATATATGAGATTATTTAGAAAAAAACAAGAAAACAAGAAAATCTGCGAGGCGGTTCCGTTTATTTATGAATTTGCTCGAAAAAGCAAAAAGTCAAAACGATATAAAAGCACTTTTCGCACAATAGCTAAACACCTTTCCGGATACGAGCAATCCCGCGGAATAACACTTTATTCAAATACATTCAATTCCGACGTAGCGGAAGATTTTATCGAATACTTGAAGGAAAAGGAGCTTTTCCTAAGTACTATCCG
>CAZKZB010000140.1:0-2106 GCA_964557135.1 uncultured Petrimonas sp.
TTTTTGATTGATTGAAACTGTTGACAACGGAAGTGAAGCGCCTTTCGCCAACAGCCTTTTTAACTAATAATAATTGATATTTTTGAGCCTCGATACCGGTTTCGATAACCGCGTTGTCGGCTTCGTATTCGTGAATTTCGCGTAGATCGCGGCACAACAGCCACACCATGGGATTAAACCAATGAACGGCAAGAAACAATTCGGAAAAAATTACGTCGATATTGTGTTTTTTGCGGATATGCATTTTTTCGTGCGTGATAATTTCATCGGGATTTTCGCGATAATCTTTTTCCGATATCACTATGGTGCGAAAGAAACTGAAAGGTGTTACCTCTTCGCCGCAGATAACCAACCGATAATTGTCAGATTTTACAACACGGCTTCTTTTAAGCAGTTGCCGAAGTCGGAAAAAAGAGACCACAAAACGTGTCAGCATAGCGGCGAAGCCCAGCCAATAAAGTGTCACAACTATGGAAAACCACGAAATAACAATTCGGCGTTGCGGTTGAGTTTCCAACGGCAAAACGGTTTGCGCAACGTTGTTTTCTCTCGTAAAATCGTCGTGCTGCACCTCAATCACCTTATCTGCCAACGGTAGGCTTTCGGTTTCCAGCACCTCTTTCAATTGAAAAACCGGTTGCTGAAAAGCGTATGTTTTCGCAATTTTGAGTTTCACCATCGGAAGAACGCTGCAGACAACCAAACCTGCAAGCAGCGTGATTCGGGTAAAACGAAAAAAGGTTTCTCTCATCAGCAGCAACCGGAAGAAAATGGCGAAAACAACCAAACAAACCGATGCTTTGAGCAAGTAAAAAATAAAAGATTCCATAGTTGCGCAGATTATTTTTTTCCGTCTTCAATTTGTTGAATCAACAATTTCAATTCGTCCAACGACAATTGCTCCTCCTCGATTAACGTGGAGACAACATTGGTGTAGGAGTTGCCGAAAAATTGCGTAACTACACTCCTCAACGCTTTTCCCTTGTATTCGTCCTGCGAAACCACGGCAAAATACCGATGCGTATTACCGTAGGTTTTGTGATCGACAAATCCTTTTTCCTCCAACACGCGAATAACTGTCGAAACCGTATTGTAATGCGGTTTAGGCTCGGGAAACAAGTCCAAAACATCACGCACGAACATGGGACCGTTTTCCCACAGGTATTGCATAATTTCCTGTTCTTTTTCGGTTAGCTTCTTCATACTTTTTCGTTTTTATTTCTATGATTCCGCTACAAATGTAAACAAACTTTCCACAAATCAACTACATGAATTGTAAATATAACTATATATAACAGTTTTACTGTGCGTTTTTATAGTTGTTAGGGTTTTCCGGCAAAAAAATCCGCCGATTGACGAATATTTTTTTGAATTCTGAAATCTTATTCCACGCTTTGAATAAATCTTTTAAACTCATCTTTTGAACTCGAAAATGTGAGTAAGTCCAATAAAACAAAGGCTCTTTCTTTATCAACCACCGACGGATAAGTTTTCTTCAGCAGCCACAATCGCTCCGAATCGAAAGTATACAACTTTGCCAAGCGTTCTACCTGATCGGTATAAAACGAGGCATGCGGAACGGCCATTTCAATAATTGCTTTCCTATCGGAATCGAACGCGCAGTTTTTCATCTTTCCGAAGAACTCGCTAAAAGCCGAATCACTCATCGGAGGACGAAAATTGGGGTCAAAATCTTCGACGAAATCCTCATCGACATGCTCTCCCGAACTCACGAAAATATCTTTCAACTCCCGACCGGAATAAAATACTCGCTCACTAAACAAAAGTTCAGGCGCGATATCGCGCGAGTAAGCCGAAGCAGAAAAGACCTCAATCAAGTATTGTCCGCGGCGCAAATTGGCTATCAGGCAACTGTAAACCGGATTGCATGCTTTTTCGCCGTCAATAAAAACCTCTACCGGCGCGTTGCTCTCTACCCTGATGCCTCTTAACAGTTGAGCAGAAACTGTTTGAGATACTGTTAAGAATAAAATCGCGATGGAAAAAAGTGTAATGATTCGTTTCATAATGTAATTTTGTTTATGGTGTAGTTAGGGTCTGCTGAAAAAAGTTTCACGCTACAAAACCTAAACAAGGTTTTGCGAT
>CAZKZB010000141.1:0-2070 GCA_964557135.1 uncultured Petrimonas sp.
CTGTCATAGTTGTTTAAAATTTAAGTCCTCCTTTACGAGCGGCATCAGCCAATTCTTTTATACGTCCATGATATAAGTAACCGTTTCTGTCGAAAGCTACTTTTTCCACTCCGGCCTCTTTGGCATTGGTGGCAATCATTTCGCCTACTTTTGCAGCTATTTCTTTCTTCGGAAGTTTTTCGTCAACTTTCAAAGAGGAAGCCGATGCCAACGTAACTCCGTTAACATCGTCGATTACTTGCGCGTATATTTGTTTATTGCTCCTGAACACGGACAAACGCGGGCACTCTTGGGTTCCGCTAATCTTACCGCGAACACGGGTTTTTATTTTTCGTCTTCTTTCTATTTTTGTTAACATAGCGATTTCTGTTTACGTAAATTATTAACCTGCTGTCTTACCCGATTTGCGACGGAGCTGTTCGCCAACAAACTTAACCCCTTTACCTTTATAAGGTTCAGGTTTGCGGAACGAGCGGATTTTTGCACAAACTTGTCCGAGCAATTGCTTGTCGGCAGACTCTAAAATAATGAGCGGATTCTTGTTTCTTTCCATCTTGGTTTCTACATTAACTTCCTTGGGTAATTCCAAGAAAATGCTGTGAGTAAAACCAAGCGAGAGTTCCAGAATTTGTCCGTTGTTGGTTACACGATATCCAACACCCACAAGTTCCAGTTCTTTTTTAAATCCTTCCGAAACACCAATCACCATATTATTGAGCAACGAACGGTATAAGCCGTGCATGGCTCTGTGTTCTTTTCCATCAGTTGGGCGTTCAACGGTTAAAACGCCGTCTTCAACCTTTACTTTAAGATCAGGATTCACCTGTTGTTTCAGTTCGCCTTTCGGGCCTTTCAACGTAATCACGTTATCTTCTCCCACCGTTACGGCAACGCCTGTGGGCAGTGTTATGGGTAATTTTCCTACTCTTGACATATTACTTTTCTCCTCCCGATATTAATAAACGTAACACAATACTTCACCGCCAATTTTCAGAGCGGCAGCTTCTTTATTCGTCATTACTCCTTTTGAAGTAGATAATATGGCAATGCCCAAACCGTTCAATACGCGCGGCATGTTTTTGTAGCCTGCATACTGACGTAACCCTGGCGAAGATACGCGGATTAATTTTTTAATCGCGTTCACTTTATTTACCGGATCATATTTCAAGGCAATCATGATTGAGCCTTGCGGTCCGTCTTCTACAAACTTATAATTAAGAATGTAGCCTTTGTCGAAGAGAATCTTTGTGATGTCTCTTTTCAAGTTTGATGCGGGAATTTCTACCACACGATGCTTCGCCTGGATAGCATTTCTCAACCGCGTCAAATAATCTGCTATTGGATCTGTCATTATAAAAAATTTTAAATTGATCCCGACTGCCGGGACAATATTTATTTAACACCCCTCTAACTCCCCTAAAGGGGAGAAATTGGAAATTTTATTCAATATGTTGGGTGGTTTACCAAAGTCCCCTTTTAGGGGATTTAGGGTTACCAGCTCGCTTTTTTCACTCCGGGAATAAGCCCTTTGGATGCCATTTCTCTAAACTGTATACGCGATAGTCCAAACTGGCGCATATAGCCTTTCGGACGTCCGGTTATGCTGCAACGGTTGTGCAAGCGTACGGGAGAGGCATTTTTAGGAATGGTTTGAAGCGCTTCGTAGTTACCTTCTGCAAGATATTTTGCTCTTTTTTCTGCATATCGGGCAACCATTCTGGCTCTTTTTACCTCGCGGGCTTTCATTGATTCTTTTGCCATTCTTTACTGATTTTTTTGTTCTGATTTAAACGGTAATCCAAACTCTCTCAAAAGAGCATATCCTTCTTCATCGGTTTTGGCCGAGGTAACAAACGTGATGTTCATTCCCAATAAGCGCGAAATATTGTCGATGTTGATTTCGGGGAAAATAATTTGCTCTTCAATTCCCAGCGTATAGTTTCCTCTTCCGTCGAGTTTGCTTTCAATTCCTCTAAAGTCGCGAATACGAGGCAAAGCCACGCGCACGAGTCTTTCAAGAAATTCGTACATTTTATCGTGACGCAGTGTTACGCGTGCACCAATGGCCAT
>CAZKZB010000142.1:0-1913 GCA_964557135.1 uncultured Petrimonas sp.
GATTTATTTTAAAAAAACCAGTTTAAATGAAAAAACTATTATCTATTTTATCGGTTATTGTATGCCTTACTTTCATAATCTCTTCTTGCGACCCTAAAAATCCGGTTGATGAAGTGAAAGGAACGCTGGAATCAGCAACGTATGATCCTGCAACAAAATCATTCAAACTTACTTATAGCAGTGGCCAAACCGAAACGGTAAAAGCAGTTATTGACAATTCTGTGATACCGCCAAGTGCGAGCGTAACCTTAAAAGACGGTACCGTAATTTCTGTTACTGATGCCAATAAATCCGGTACAGCAACCATTACAACTTCAGCTCAAGTCAGTAACGCAAAGTATGTTAATGAGTGGATTTACAAAAACATGAATATATATTATCTATGGAACAACAAGATCCCTAAATCACCAAACTATTCTTTAAATCCCAAGGATTTTTTTGGTTCGTTATTGAATTCTTACAACCAATCAACAAATCCGGAAGGAGACCGTTTTTCTTGGATTCAGGAAAGCTATGTTGATTTACTTAATTCGTTGGGCGGAGTAACTTCCGATGAAATAGGGTTCGATTTTACTTTGATACCTGTAGATGAAGCAGAAACTCACTACTATGCCTTGGTTCTTTATACAAAACTAGGGACTGATGCTTTGGCTAAAGGAATAAAAAGGGGGCGTTTTATTACTAAAATAAACGGACAAAATATTACTGCACAAAACTACAAGAGTCTATTTTCAGGTACCGGTACAAAAACGCTGAGTATGGCAGATTGGGTTTATAATTCAAGTGACAATAAATATCATCTAACTATTAGCGATGATGTAACAATTTCAATGCATAAAAACTTTGCAGAGAATCCTATTTATCTTGACAGCGTTTACACAATAAATGATAAAAAAATCGGTTATTTAGTCTATAACTTTTTCGCACGTGACAAAGGAGACAAGAGTTACACTTATGATAAACAGTTGATCAACACTCTGGAGAGAATTCAGTCGAAAGGAGCGACCGAAATGGTACTCGACTTGCGCTACAACGGTGGTGGAGCTGTATCAAGCGCTATTGCCCTTGCAAGTGCTTTGGTGAAGAATCGCTCGACAAGCAACGTTTTTGGTGTTTCGCAATACAACGCGTTAGTGGACAGTGAACTAAAAAAGGAATACGGTGCCGATTATAACAAAGATTATTTTGTTGATAAAATTCAAACTTCCGAAACTCAATCTATTTCAGTTCCTTCGCTTAACTTTTCTCGTTTACACGTTTTGGTCGGCAGAGGTTCGGCATCAGCAAGCGAACTAGTTATCAATGGGTTGAAGCCTTATATGGATGTTGTGTTAATTGGCAGAAAAACCTATGGAAAAAATGTGGGATCCATCAGTCTTTACGAGAAAAATGACCCGAAAAATAAATGGGGAATGCAACCTATTATTGTAAAATATTATAATAGCGCTGGACAATCGGAATACACATCCGGTTTTGCACCCAATTTCGAAGTTAACGAGTTTGAAAATTTGTTTTTCTACCAGTTTGGAGACACAGACGATCCATTACTAAACAAAGCAATTGCAAATATTACAGGAACAACTCGAAGCACAAACTTGACTGAACCGATAACAGAAACACGGTCAATGGCGATAGAAAATAGAATTACTCCGGAGAAAAAGCATCAATTTGAAATGTACGATGATGTTCGCGAGGATGCAATTCGCAATATTATGAAGAAATAACTCTGACGATTAAAGTGAAAAATGGCGAACTAAACAGTCGCCATTTTTAGTTATTATTCAGCCCATAAAGGATGTTTTTTAATTTTCTTATTATCCACCGCGTCGTATTTTATATACTCATCGCGACTTAATATTTGCTGCAATTCCGCATCTCGCTTTTTTTGTAGTTTTTCAACGCGTTTTTTCTTG
>CAZKZB010000143.1:0-1895 GCA_964557135.1 uncultured Petrimonas sp.
ACGATACAGAAAGAAAAATAAGAATAGTAAAATACTTTTTCATATTGTCAGACAGCGTCATAAATTTTTACAATAATACAAAAATAACATTTTTTATAAATGAAGAGTGTTAAATCTTCTACTAAGTTCATTAAATAGTTTCTTAGTAAAATTAAAAAAAACTAATCAAGCTTGCCTGAAAGGCAATATTTTCATAACCGTATGCAATCCCGATATCAATCGGGATCAGCTTACGGTGTAAATCGACACAAATTCCTCCGCCCGAAGTGACGGTACTTAATTCGGTTTTAAACTGTACCGCCACTTTGGGTGGAGATATGGAAAGTGTTTTTTACCGTAGGCGAATAAATCGCCTACGGTTATGAAAATGCCGTCCATTCGGACGAGCAGGTGTCGCCCATTCCCTGCATAGCGGGATCTGTGACGGGCGGAAATTCCAATATTATCTTTCAGGTCGATAAAGTTATCTGTTTTCCGGGAAATAACTTCGATGTTTTATTTTTGAATTTTACATAGTTGGCCGAAAAAAGTGAGTCGTCTGAGTGTTTATGAAACAGCTTCGTCTATCGCCGCCGGCTTGTCTGACAAAACGTTGAAATAAATCCATGATTTACTTATTTTGCAAGTTTTAAAATCCTAAATGCCCCTCTTATAACAATTAAGAAGACAACTATGCCGATTACTAAGTCGGGGATGGCAGAGCTTAGCAAATAAACTAATACGCCACTTGCAATAACACCCAGATTGATAATAATATCGTTTGATGTGAAAATCATACTTGCCCGCATGTGCGCTTCGTTGCTTTTGGATTTTTGCAAAATATAGAGGCAAATTCCGTTTGCTATAAGTGCCAGAACGGAAATGCCAATCATGTACTGAAAGTCGGGCAGGGCTTCACCAAAAAAAAATCGACGCATAACTTCTACCAATCCGATCAAGGCCAGCAGAATTTGAAAATACCCGGCTAATCCGGCTACTTTCTTTTTGGTGCTAACGGTTTTCCCTACTGCAAGAAGGCTTATGGCGTACACGAACGAATCAGCAAGCATATCCAAACTATCTGCAACCAAACCCATGGAGCGCGAAATAAGCCCGGTTGTCATTTCGACGATAAAAAAACCGAAGTTGATAAGAAGTATCGTCCAAAGAATTTTCTTCTGTTTTCGATTTTCGTTATCGGCAGGTATTTCATCAATATTTTCAGACGAAACAAGCGATGCCCCAAGTTTTAATTCGCTTAGCGCGTTTTCGATTTCCGATGTCTTGTTTTCGTGATATATCGTTGTCGTTCTGTTTTGAATATCGACATCAATTCTTACGATTTCAGGAATTTCGTCTAACTTCATCCGAATCAGGCTCTCTTCCGATGGACAATCCATCTCTTTAATGTGAAATATAGTTTTCTGCATTTCGATACGCGTTTATGTTTTATCTTGATCCGCAAAAATACAAAAAATGCGCTATAAACACATTATATCCGACATTGACGGAACTATGCTGAATGCCGAATCGGCAGAAATGTTTGCCATGCAGGAAACCGTTTTTCAGCCTACGGAAGAAAAAAATATATCGACATGTTTAGGTTACTTCTCTGCTTGAATAAATTTTGTGCTTGTCGTTTGGGGAGCGCAAAATTGCCGAGAAATCAACGCAGGGTATTATTTGAAAAATTTGAAAGATACCGTAGAATTTATTGTCCTGAGGAATGTCTTTTAAGTACACAAATAAAGCAGCTAAAATAGATTTACGCAGAGGAAAATCTACCTGCTAAATCCGTGTTTCCTGCGTACTATATTACTTTAGAGCCAGCCCTCAAAAAAGCAAGAGGCTGCTCAAAAGTAAAACTAACTATCAATTTGTCATTGCCTAAGGGCGAATCTTTGATTTCTGAACGT
>CAZKZB010000144.1:0-1618 GCA_964557135.1 uncultured Petrimonas sp.
CCCAAACCCTAATTTTTTAGGTAATCGAAATTTTCATTTGCTTGAGCAGAGTTTTGGTTGACTTGTTGATTTCTGAAGTAACAAACTCATCCGGAGCGAATTTTATTTTCTTAATGGTCTTTAAATGTTCTACAGCATCGTTAATGGAATAGCGGTGTATCAGTTTTTGTGTTTTGTTCAGCGGTGTTATTTTCAGTACTTGGAACAATTTGTAAATAATCATCATGCTTATGTGATTGATAAATAACCAGCCGTTTAGCGATTCTTGGCGTTGCATGTGTGAGCAGTCGGCTTGGATGGTATTTTTGAAATGGTCGAAAAACTGCTCGATTTCTCCTCTGTTTTTGTATTCTACATATACGTCTTGAGTGCTCAACTCGGTATTGTGCATGATGGCGAGCGTTCCCATGGTTTGCAGCCTTTCATTGAACTTCGGTTTGGAAAAACTCTCAGGAAGGGACTGTATTCTTGACAGATAATCCGTCTTTTCCTGCTCTTTGAGTTTACCGTCAAGGAAAAGCTCTATTTTTCTTTTCCCTGTTTCTACATTTTTTGTGTCGGCGTGGAAGATAAACCGTTTTGAAAATTTGAAGTAATTATTACTCTGTTCAATGTCTTTGAGTGCTTCATAAGGTATCAGTTTGTTGTCTCGTCTTAACGGAATGATATACTGCATGGACATATCTTCGAGTTGCGTTACGTTGGATTGAGAGAAAAACCCTTTGTCACCGATATAAGTGCACTCTTCCAATCCGCTTATGGCAACGGTGTTTTTCATGGCAGTTACTTCGCGTATATTCCCTGCAAGCGAACGGTAATAAACCGGTTCGAGCGTAAGGGCGTCGTAGAGATACAACAGCACGAACTGCAATTGAAAATCCATGTTGGAGTTATAACCCTTTTGGGCAAGCGCAATGCCCGTTGACTGCAAGACTATATCCGTAGCGTCTATCAGAACGGTACGCCGACGCTTGTCTTTGGGCTTCATGAACTCGTGAATGGAGTTTTGCATTTGTCCCACTTCAAAAAGCAGATCGGATATCTTTTGGTCATAGATTTTATCATACCACTCCAGTAAGTTTAGCATAAAGGAATTCTCCAAATGAAAAGGAATGTTTTTCAACGGTGATTTATAGCCGATACGGCAATACACCATAAAGACAATAAATTTCCAATGTGCCGGAAAATGCTCTTTCAACGCTCTCAGCATATCGCTACCTTCAAGTTCGTCCATCAACCAGCGAGCAAGTCCGTACTCAAAAGTCATTATCTGCTTGTCTGTATATGATTTGTTGCTTCTCTTTTTTAGCTCGTTTTTTTCAGAAGGGATAAATCCGTTTTCTTGCGTGATACGACCCAGTATTCCCAGCGAGACTTTCCTTGAGCGTCCGAGGGTCTTGTCGTAAACTGATTTTACGCCATAGAGGTAGTAACGGCCGTTTATCAGCTTTAATTCTGTTCCGGCCTTTTTGTGTTTTAATGCCCAATCGGGATGTTTTTGTTTTGCTTTCATATATTACCTATTTAGGTAACACAAAATAACAACAAAAAAACCGTATATGCAAGTATTTATACGGTTTTTTTGAATTATAGATTACCTATTTTTTTAGGGTTTGGG
>CAZKZB010000145.1:0-1617 GCA_964557135.1 uncultured Petrimonas sp.
CTGTCTGACAATATGAAAAAGTATTTTACTATTCTTATTTTTCTTTCTGTATCGTTTGCTCTTATGTCTCAAGTATTTGAAGGCAACTACAAGGACAAAACAGATTCCTTAACTTTTTTCAACGAAAAAGTCATTTTCAATCTAAGCGGTTTTGGAGCCCTGTTTACGCGAATGGTTGGCGAGGGTGAATACGAATATTTCGATAATTATTTACTGGTAAATACTTCGGATTATTCGGGCGAGAAGTCGGTATTCGAATCTATAGACGGTTCCAAAAAAGACACTATGGTTGTAAAAGTAGTCGGCTTAGACAACTATCCAATTCAGGGAGCTTTAACGGAATTTCTTTCGGAATCCGATAAAGTTATCCGGGGAGTTGTGACTAACGACCGGGGCAAATCGGAACAATTCAGCGACCCAAAAGTGAAAAAAGTGAAAGTTTCGAACTTAGGTTACAATGATATTATTTTTAATGTTGTTCGGGGAAAAGATTTTTTCGTTAAACTCGCCAAAAATAATGTTATCGAACACCAAACGGTTGTCTTTAAAGTGCAGAACGAAGATGAAGAGACCCTATCCATCATTTTACTTTCCGATAATTTCAACCCCGGAAAAGACAGGATGAAGTCCTTAGAAAAACTCGATAAAAAAGCGCAAAAAAGCAATGTGCTTGCCAAAAGGTTGAAGAAAGAATATATTCCGATTTACGGCAGGTCGATATCAAATTGAAATTTAACGGTTTAACAGAATAAAACATGAAAATAACAGTATTTTTCACGGTTGTCTTTTTCTGTATAATCACATACGCTTCGGCTCAAAAAATACGCTTCGGCGTTCAAGGAGGAAGCGGAATGTCGACAGCCACAACAGATTTTGATAAAGAGTTTACCGAGACGGAGGCTGCTATTTTAGGGATTTCGAAAGATTATCCTGTCTTTTCTTATGGAGCCAATATTTATGCAGCTTACTCGATTAGTGAAAAATGGGGAATTGCCATCGAACCCGGTATTATCAGAAAAGGGTTTGCCAAAAAAATAGCAAACTATAACAACAAAATTGAGAAACAAAGCACATACCTGAATTATTTTCAATTTCCTATTCTGGCAGAAGTTTTTCTTGAAGAAAACCTCACGTTGACGGCGGGTCCTGAGGTGTCGTATCTCTTGAATGCCAAAAATGTGGCGGGAAATGAATCGAAGAATATATCGGAAGATTATTCCGATAAAAAAATTGATATTGCTTTACAAGTCGGCATTTATTACACGTGGCATAAGAACTTTGATATTGGCTTAAAAGGCGGAGTTTCAGCCACACGATTGGGGAAATTTGCAATTCTGAATTACGCAAACGGAGTGGTTGCCGAGTACAATAGAAGAAATGCGTATGGACATATTTTCTTTAGAGTGAAATTATAAAAAAACTGATTGGATTGTGTGACCTCATAAAATCTGGACCTATAATTGAGTTTATCAACATAATGCCAAAACGGAACGTTGATTAAGTCCCAAAACATAATTCGAATAACTAATATGCGCCGTGCAACAAAACTTGCACGGCGCATTTACTTAGGGTCTGCTGAAAAATATATAATTTCTTTATAATCAATAAAATAATTAA
>CAZKZB010000146.1:0-1615 GCA_964557135.1 uncultured Petrimonas sp.
ATGACATCCGTTTTCAGTGCCGAGGGAAAAAACATTCCATGCACTGTTATCGAAGTAGGTCCTTGCGTGGTTACTCAGGTTAAAACCGTTGAAACCGACGGTTACGATGCCGTTCAGCTCGGGTTTGTCGATAAAAAAGACAAACACACGCCCAACGCTGAAAAAGGTCATTTCAAAAAAGCCGGAGTTGCCCCCAAGAGACACTTGGCCGAGTTCAAAGGATTTGGAAACGACTACAAGTTGGGTTCCGAAATCACTGTTGATCTTTTCAAAGACGTCGTTTACGTGGACGTAAGCGCAACATCGAAAGGAAAAGGTTTTCAGGGCGTAGTGAAACGTCACGGATTTTCAGGTGTGGGTGAATCTTCACACGGTCAGCACAACCGCATGCGTGCGCCGGGTTCTATCGGTGCCGGTTCATCGCCGAGTAAAGTATTCAAAGGAATGAAAATGGGTGGCCAAATGGGTAACAAACGGGTAACCGTTCAAAACCTTCAGGTGATCAAAGTGATACCCGAACACAATCTTTTAATGTTGAAAGGTTCGGTTCCGGGAAGTAAAGGTTCAATCGTATTAATTGAAAAATAAAATGGAATTAAGCATATACAACATTCAAGGAGAGGTAACAGATAAAAAGGTGACACTCAATGATTCCATTTTCGGAATTGAACCCAATAATCATGTTATCTGGTTAGATGTGAAGCAATATTTGGCCAATCGGCGTCAGGGCACACATAAGACCAAAGAAAGAAACGAAATTGCCGGGAGCACCCGCAAGCTTATTCGCCAGAAAGGCAGCGGCGGTGCCCGTCGTGGAGATATTAAATCGCCACTTTTGGTAGGTGGAGGTAGAGCTCACGGTCCCAGACCAAGAAATTACGGTTTTAAGCTCAACAAAAAGGAAAAAGCATTGGCTCGCCGTTCGGCTCTTTCGCTGAAAGCGAAGAACGACGCTATTTTGGTAGTGGAAGATTTTAACTTCGATGCTCCCAAAACAAAGAATTTTGCAGAGCTAACAAAAAAACTGCAACTGGCTGATAAAAAGCTACTTTTCGTTTTGCCAAGTCAAAATAAAAACGTATATTTGTCGGCTCGAAATTTGCAGGGTGTAGAAATTATAACTGCTTCAGACATAAATACATACAAAATCATGAACTGTGGGAATTTAGTGCTCACAGAATCGTCTGTTGCTGTAATTGATGATTTACTTAAAGCATAAGGAGACAAAAACAATGGGAGTAATTATAAAACCAATATTTACGGAGAAACAAACCGAGATGACCGACAAGTTCGAGAATCGTTACGGTTTCATTGTGGTTCCCGGCGCTAACAAAGTAGAAATCAAAAACGAAGTTGAATCACTCTATAATGTTCACGTGGAACAAGTGAATACGATGAAATATGATGGCAAACTGAAAAGTCGCTACACTAAATCCGGTGTTGTAACCGGTCGTACGCCATCCTATAAAAAAGCAATTGTAACCTTGAGAAAAGGTGAAACAATCGATTTATTCAGCAATATTTAATTAAAAAATGGCTATACGTAAACTAAAGCCCACAACACCGGGGCAAAGACACAAGATTATCGGTTCCTTTGATAATATCACTGCATCGG
>CAZKZB010000147.1:0-1592 GCA_964557135.1 uncultured Petrimonas sp.
CGGCTCTGGGTACAAGGAAAGCAAGCCCTATAATCAATCGGTTATAGGGCTTTTTCTTTGAACGAGTAACAAAACAGTAACACTGATGAAGATAATGAGCAAAAAAAGCGGTCACCAAAAAACTTCTCTCTTTTTGGCAACCGCTCTTTCACAACGTCCGAAAATCACTAATTCGACAAGCTAAAAACAAAAGTGGCTTCTTTTATCGCGAGCCGATCTTCTTTTTCCAACATCATTTTAATGCCTTCTGCATCTTTTTCATCCATTTTTTCACTAAGAGCCACCAAGGCTTTATCCGCCGGACTATATAAGGTTGATTCTTTAAGTATGATGCCTTGCGCTTTCAGCTTGTCCGTATTTTCGAGCAACGGTTCCCACTTCAACGAAACAACTTCTGTGCCGACTCCTTCTCTTACACGAATTCCGGAGAAAACACCCATCTCTTCCATGTCGCCTTTTTGAGTTGTTACGCGAATCTGAAACTCCCCGCCATCTTTGCTTAAACTATTGCTACGGACATTGTTCTTAATTCCGAAACCTCTGGGAATTGAATAAAGAAGCAACAGCGGTTTTTCCTTTTTCAATTCACCGTAAGCGATATTATCCCTGCCGGAAATTTCTTTCAGCGCCTCTTCGTAAGCTACGGGAATAACCTGATTGATAAAGCGAATTACAAAGTCGTTAGATGCAATCATGTCGTTCTGAAAAGAAACAAAGAAAGGTTTATTCTTGTTTTTATCGATGGTTTCAACAATCATTTTTTTAAGCGCTTGCACGGTCTTTTCGCTCAATCCGCCTGCTTTGTTTTTTGCCCAAACACTTCCTGTATGGTTTGTGATCATTACCTGATTTTCCGAATTTACCAGAATTATCACCAAATTTCGGTTTTTAGCCTCGATTTCTTTTCTCAAATCCTTGGGTTCAATACCGCGCTCCATGCAATAATTCCGCACCTGCTCCCAATAAAAAAACGGATTGAATTGCACCTGTTTTGTCAAACTTTCGGACACATCAGGCTGAACAGTGGTGTAAGTAATTGACAAGAGGCGTTTTTCACCAATTTCATCATCCATAGTTTCGAGCGACATTTCATACGCTTTTCTAAGAGCATTCTTAACCGTTGTCACATTTTTCATTTTTGTATCGTTTTCAGCTCCAATAATGAAATGCACAGGTTTCGACTCATCTTCACGTATTCCGCGAATTATTGCATCGCTTAACGTTTTCGCAATTTCCGATTCGTTTTGACTTTCAAAAACTACGATTTCGGAATTATCCTTCCTCTCTTGCATCATAAAAAGCTGTCCCTTTGCATTCAGATACAAAAGTGCCATATAGTCTTCGCTCAGATTTTCAGGGATGGAAAGAAAATAATTTGCGGCCTTTTTCTTGGCTTGAAAATCTATGAGCGGTTCAACATTTTCGGGCTGCGCAAATGCCAGCAAAGCAACTACAGCCAACGGCACGACGAACAACACTTTAAGCCGTGCCCACGCGGATGATTCTTTTCGTAACATCATGGTAATTCTGTTTTTAATTTTTGATTGATTGAAACTGTTGACAACGGAAGTGAAGCGCCTTTCGCCAACAGC
>CAZKZB010000148.1:0-1577 GCA_964557135.1 uncultured Petrimonas sp.
ACAATATTTCCGACAGCGAATTGTGCGGAATATGCTCCGATAAATCGAGGGATGCTTCCACCCTTTGTGTGGTAGAAAATATTCGGGAAGTGATGGCCATTGAAAACACGGTGCAGTTTCGAGGTTTGTATCACGTACTGGGCGGCATAATTTCGCCCATCGACGGCATTGGTCCTTCCGATTTGAATATTGCCGGACTGGAAGAACGATTGAAGTCGGGGCAAGTGAAAGAAGTGATTTTAGCGCTGAGCGCCACTATGGAGGGTGACACCACCAACTTTTACATCTATCGTAAACTTCAACCTTATAATGTGAAAGTGAGTATTATAGCCCGAGGTGTTTCTGTGGGCGATGAGATTGAATATGCCGATGAAGTCACGCTCGGACGGTCTATATTAAACCGTACGCCGTTTGATGAATCGTATAGATTGACGACGGGAGTCAGATGATGGATGACGGATGATGAGACGCGATGCTTTGCGTCTGAAATTATTAATCATAAAAATGACAAAAACCATAAAAGAACTAAATACACATTTTTACGGCAGCATTATTGTTTTGGCGGTTTTGTTTTTACTCGTGGTTTTTAAGCTGCTAGGCTTTAAAACTGTAATTCCGGTAACCACGACAGCCGAAATGTACGCAATTGTTATAACGCTTGTAGCCATTCCGTTAGCGCTGAGGATGTTTGCTGATAAAGTGAAAAGAACAGCGAAAGAAACAGATAAGAGTAAAGCCGTTCAATCGTATAAAAACGCTTATTTTCTGCGTTTGTATATGGTCAACATCGTTACGTTGGGGAATATTGTTTTGTACGCGCTTTCACGAAGTCAGAATTTCGTGTGGCTTACGGTAGTTTTGTTTGTCGTTTTTGCGTTTTGCAAAGCATCGCAATCGGAGTTGGAGAGCGTGACGAGAGATGATAATGTCGTGAGCGAAGATTCAACGTCTGACTGATACCTGAGGCAATATGACCGATTTTTTTATCAATAAAGATATTTATTTGAGAGCCGTTGAACCCGAAGATTTAGACGTGCTTTACCGCTGGGAAAACGATACGCGTTTGTGGCGGAACGGTGGTTCGATAACTCCTTTTTCGCGTTTTGTTATCCGACAATATATCGCCGATTCGATGCAGGATATTTTTCAGACCAAGCAGTTACGCATGATGATGGTGGAAAAAGAAACCGATATTGCTGTCGGGACAATCGATTTGTACGAATACGATGAATTGAATCGCCGCGCCGCAATCGGAATTTTGGTGGACGAAGATTATCGACAAAACGGATACGGCTTGCAAGCGCTCGAATGTATCGGGAAGTACGCTTTCATCCACTTGAAACTCCATCAACTGTACGCTTTCGTACCCGAAAAAAATATTCCCAGCCTTACCCTTTTCACCAAGGCAGGGTATGAAAAAACTGCCGTGCTGAAAGATTGGCTCTCTTATTCAACATCGTATCAAAATGTGATTGTTATGCAACTCATAACCCGCAACTCGTAACTCGTAACCCGTATTATGATGCAACAAGATATTAAAAAAGCCATTGAAACACTCCGAAACGGAGGAGTTATTC